>DASXCL010000154.1:0-10957 GCA_036491195.1 Candidatus Angelobacter sp. | reverse complement strand
CCTACCTGCTGCAACTAGGAGTGTCTGTGGCTCACACTGATGTGGCAAAGAAGTTAGTAGCGGAGTGTATCGGCACAGCTTTCCTGCTCATGGCCGTAGTTGGCTCCGGGATCATGGCAGACACTCTCTCATCTGGAAACGTATCGCTTGCACTTCTTGAAAATACAATAGCGACCGGCGCTGCATTAGTCGCTCTCATTCTGACCTTTGGTCCCATCTCTGGCGCACACTTCAACCCTGCTGTAACGCTGGCCGATGCAGCTCAGGGCGGACTGCCGTGGAGGCTGGTGCCTGGGTACATGCTTGCTCAGTTTGCTGGTGGAATTGCGGGCGTCTGTGCTGCCCATGCAATGTTCGGCCAGAGACTTTTGCAAACATCAACTCACATTCGAGCTGGTGGCCCGCAACTGTTCAGTGAGTTCATTGCCACGTTCGGCTTGCTTGCTGTTATATGGGGATGCTCGCGCGCACGTCTTTCCGCTATTCCTTTCGCAGTGGGCGCATACATCACGGCGGCGTACTGGTTTACAGCATCAACATCATTTGCCAATCCAGCAGTAACTCTTGCCCGATGTTTCACAAATACCTTTGCTGGCATCCGACCGGCTGATGCACCAGGCTTTATTGTGGTGCAGGTCGCTGGGGCACTCGCGGCAACCGCACTATTCCGCTGGCTGGCTCCAGCGAGTCCTAAATCTGCTGAAGGACTTCTGGTGCCACATACCGCGAATAAAGATTCAGTCCATGCGTAAAGTGATCTTTGCTTGCGTACACAATGCCGGTCGTTCTCAGATGTCCGCTGCCTTCTTTAACCGATATGCTGATCCTGCCAAGCTCATGCCGTTTCTGCTGGTACGCAACCTTCTGATGGTGTCCATCCTGAAGTGGTAGAAGTAATGAAAGAGGCCGGCATAGACTTGACTGGCGTGAAGCCGCAGAAGCTAACTCCCGAACTGGCTCAGGATGCTTACCTGCTTGTCACAATGGGATGCGGGGACGAATGTCCATTTGTTCCTGGCTTGCGCCGTGATGATTGGCCGCTACCTGATCCTAAAGGGCAAGGCGTTGAACAGGTGAGAATGATTCGGGATGAGATTGAGCGGAGAGTTAAAGCACTAATCAAGCCGGATTTCATCTAATCTAAAAAACCTGTTGACTCTGGAACGCATTCAAGGCTTGATACTGCTCATGGTGCAAAGCGGTCCTAAAGTCCTACGCTCCGGCGCCCTGGCGAAAGCCACGGGGTTGAGTCCAGACACGATTCGTTATTACGAGAAGATCGGCGTTCTGCCACGCGCTTTACGAACAGAGTCTGGGTACCGTGTCTATCCTGCTGTTGCGGTCGAGCGAGTGCTTGTGGTGCAAAGAGCATTGCGTATTGGATTCACTTTGGCAGAGCTGTCTGAAGTTCTGAAGGCGAGGGATTCAGGCGGAACACCATGCAAGCGGGTTTATGCGCTGGCAGTAGAAAAGGTGGATGAGATCGCAGCCGACATTCAGTCATTGAAGACAATGCACCGCTACTTGAAGAAGGTTTTGTCAGATTGGGAACACAGGATTGAGGATGCGGGTGCAGGGCAGAAGTCGCATTTGCTCTATTCGTTGACTGAGGCGGTCAAGGACGCTGGCGACAGATCAAATAGGATTCGGAGGAAACGGAAATGAAGATGTTGATGGTGCTTTTGCTGACAGGTGCAATACAGATGGTGGCCCAAGACTGCCCTATGCATGAAGAACACATGAAGAACGTGTCACAGCATCAGGCGGATGTAGAGAAGCATGGGGATCAGGCCATGGGGTTTCCTCATGACAAGACTACTCACCATTTCCGTCTGTATGCCGATGGCGGCGCAATCGAGGTGACTGCCAATGACAGCAAGGACTCAACCAACATTCAAGCGATGCAGTCACACTTGAAGCACATTGCCGGAATGTTCTCCGAGGGCAACTTTTCCATTCCGATGTTCGTCCACGATCAGGTGCCACCCGGCGTACCTGTAATGAAAGAAAAAAGCAGTCAGATTTCCTACATTTATGAAGAGCTGCCATCAGGGGCGAGAGTGAGGATCAAAACCAGTGATACGAACGCGCTCAAGGCTGTGCATGACTTTCTGCGTTTCCAGATTGAAGATCATCACACCGGCGATAAGAAAGATATTCAATAGACTTGTCGTAGGCTATGCCAGCGCTTCAAATCGCCCGCTTGACCCGGAAGCGTCTCTTCCCGAGTGGCACGACCTGGAACTTTGGTGGTACGCGATTTGGCCAGGGAGCATGATGTTCATGATAAAGCCAGTGACGTATTTCTTTACTGCGTAGTTCACAACACCTTTCCCAGAATGCCTCGCTGGCTACGCTTGCCTCGCCGTCATGAAGCCATCGCCATGGGGTAGATCCAAAATAACCGCTTGCCACTCACGGCTGAAATGCTCGTCTCGATCTTCTGGAGAAAGCTCGAACCCATATCCTGTTCCTGTACGGTTGTGCTTGCCATTCTTCCATGCTGTCCAGATCACAATAATTCCCTATTCGGCCTAAGAAAGAACCAAGCACTGCGGTCTTGGTCTGAGGAGCGGGCTTGAGATGAGCTTGTTTATAGTAGTTCCTGAGTAACGGCTGCTTGATATAGAGTGAAAGGGCTTTTCAGGAACGAGGTCCATTGATAATGCGTTCTTTCCGCCATTCCTCCATCTGCGCGGCGTGTCTTCATCGCATGGCCGATCTTCCTACGCGCTTCAAGTAGCAGTTGCAGTTGCCTTCTCCAGCCCCCGGCCATCGGGCTTACCTGATTAGCTGTGATTCAGGGAGAATCCGAGCATTGAGAATCCACTATGATCAAAAGCGACCTGTCGGGAGACCCAATCTGGATTATTCCCGGTTTGCCGGCCACGCGGGAGTTATGGTTTAGGGGAGCTCGAATATAATGACGATTGCCAATGCCCCGGACCTCTAGCACCAGACTCGGTTTCTACGAGATTCAATCTGTAAGCGGCATGGGCGAAGTGCATCGCGCTCGTGGCATGTGGTTTGGTCGCGACGTCGCCATAATGCCGCATGTGACGTTCGCCCGCGACTCGGACTGTATACGGTTGTGTAAAACAGCAAGAGCCCCGTTGGTTCCGAGCTGTTGGATTGGGAAACGACTGCACTGGACGGTCGCATGAAAATGACTGCCAAGGTCGATAGTGAGCGCTTCCAGAGCGGCGCGAAGCAGTACGCCGATTATCTTGAGACGCCCGAAGGCCGGTTGCGCTCCGACTTGGCCTTTGCGAACCTGCAGGATTTTCTTTTGTCGCATGCCAAACCTTCGATGTGTGCACTTGATCTCGGGTGCGGCACTGGGGCAACCGCCATTCGTCTGGCGCGACTCGGCATTCACGTCACGCTGCTGGATTCCTCTCCACCGATGCTGGATATCGCGATGCGCGCGGCGCAGGAAGCAGGAGTCACGGACAAAGTCGTGCTGCAACGCGGCGACGCTACTCAATTGGCGGACTTGTTCCACCCGCGATCGTTCGATGTAATTCTTTGCCACAACATCCTGGAATATTGCGAGGACCCGGGTGCTGTGTTGCGCAGTGCGGCTCGCGCCTTGCGGGATTCATCCGCGATAGTGTCGGTTCTCGTACGCAACCAGGCGGGCGAAGTATTCAAGGCCGCTATCCAGGCGGGCGATTTGGTTGCAGCGGAAAATAGCCTCATCGCTGAGTGGGGAAAAGAATCCTTGTACGGAGGAAGGGTGCGTCTATTTACGCCAGATAACTTGCGAGCCATGCTGAGAGAGGCGTCGCTAACGGCGATTGCCGAGCGAGGCGTACGCGCTCTTGCAGACTATTTGCCACCACAGATCTCTCGAAGCGCGGACTACCAACGGATTTTTGAACTGGAGCGGAAGCTTGGCAGCCGGCCAGAGTATGCCGCAATCTCGCGCTACGCACACTTCTTGGCACGTTGCCCAGGCTTGGTGGCGGAGGACGGTGCGTGACCAACGTTCCTTTCCATGTTTCGGGCACCGTATCCAGCGCGAATGCAGCTGATGCCACAATTGCGCTCGGGCTCGGGCTTACCAACGAATGTAACCTCTCCTGCGCCTTCTGCTACCGCGATCCAACTCGCACGGATCGCCTCTCTCTGGATCACGTGAAGTCCATCATGGAACTGCTGCCGATCCGTTCGGTGAATCTGGGCACAGGTGAGAACGGCATGCATCCGGACTTTAAAACGATCTTGGAATACCTGAGCCAAAAATCTATCAAGCTTACGATTACCTCTAACGGACACAGTGTTGCTGTGCTGGAAGACAACGAGCTGCGGGCCTTTCACGATATTGAGTTTTCTCTCGATTACCCGACACAATCGGAGCAGGATGCCCAACGCGGAAACGGCAATTGGGAGCTGATTCACCAGCAAGCAGAACGTTGCAGAAGGCTGGGCGTGCCTGTAACCATCATCGCGGTCATGATGAAGGCGAACTACCTGCGTCTGGCGGCGGTCGCGCGAATCGCTAAAAAATTTGACGCGCCCTTGCGTGTAAACGTATACCAGGCGGTGCGATCCGATATCTATGCGTTGTCTTACGATGAATATTGGGAGGGGTTCAGGCGACTCTTTGCGCAAACGGATGTGATTGCCATCGGCGAGCCGCTGGTGCGGGCGATGGCCGGACTAGCGCCGCGAACTGGCGGATGCGGCATCAACACGGTTCGCGTGACTCCACGCGGCACTACTCAACCGTGCGTCTATTGGCCGGGAACCGGCGCGCCATTATCTGAATTGGCAAATTTAGGATTGCGGGTGATCGAAACGAATCCATTCCTGGAGGCGCGATCCCTGCCCGACGCATGCCAGCCTTGCGATTTTCGCGATGCGTGTCACGGTGGTTGCGCCGGACGGCGTCGCTTGCAAAATGCGCTCGATGAACCTGACTTCTATTGTCCCGTGACGCGAGGGCAGACGCAAAAGTTGGACATCACCATGGCTGCGGCCCGGGACCTTCCCAAGGGAGAGAGTTCCTGCACCACAATCGTAATCGCGAGGAGTTGAGCATGCGACGTTTCGTTCCTGCATGCAAGGTGAGCCTCTTATTATTTGCCGCCCTCATGTTGGTTTTTGTAGGTGCGGCTCTCACCGCTTCACGGTTTGGAATCTTGACGATTTTGGCGGCGCAAAACAGCGCGAATACCAATTCACAGCCTGAGCCGCGCAAGACAAGTCAGCCTTACACCGGTGATCTCTCCATTTTTGAAAATAAAGACCGCGACGAAAAGCTACAGGTCCAACGGGTGATGGACATTCTGGGCATCAAGGAAGGTGTCCACGTAGCTGATATCGGAGCTGGTTCAGGATGGTTTACGGTGCGCGCGGCAAAGTGTGTGGGAAATACTGGAATGGTCTACGCCGTGGATATTAATCCAGAGTCCATTGCATATATAAATCGGCGTATTCAGCAGAACAGCATTGGCAACATTCACGCGATCCTGAGCAAAGAGGATGATCCCACGCTGCCGAAAAACAGCATTGATGCAGTGCTGCTGTTGAAGACCTACCATGAGATCGCGCATCCCGTGCTTCTGCTAGAGAACTTGCGCAACGCGCTCCGCAGCGGAGCAAGGGTCGGCGTCATTGATCGCAATGGCAAGGGCGATGACCACGGCGTCTCTCGTGATGTGGTAATACAGGAAGCCGTGCATGCCGGTTATCAATTACAGGAGCAGTACGACTTTGTGAAGGGAGATGGCCAGGATTATTTTCTTGTCTTCCGCTTGAACGCGGCACCTAAGTAGCCAGGAAATGCCAAGTCCTGTCTACTTCGGTACCGTTCTTTCTCGAACCAGCCCAGCCATTATTTATTGCGCGTTCATCTTTGTGTTTACCCATTATTTTGCGTTTACTAATTACTTTGCGTTTACCCAGGCGTCTGAGCCCGGCACCTTAACAGCCACATCTGAAAATGTGAGGGTCAGCGGCTTGCCGTCCGCGGTCCCGTGGTGTTCCGTAGAGATAAGAAGAGGGCCGGCCATCTTGTAACCCGCCCACGTCGCCTTAACCAGATTTGGCTTTGCGGCGCCGCCGTGGTGGAACTCCATTTGCTGCACTCGATTGTCAGTGCCAACATAAAGTTCCCACGTATCTCCGGGTGTGTAGCCAAGATCCGAAGGATATTTCACCACTACCTGCCTGGCAGATCCCTTGCCTAACGGCAGCTTTTGCATGCCTTTATCTTCCACGTTAGCGCCGCTGTCCCAGATGGCATGAAAGGGAAAGATCAGCCAATACTGATCGTTGATGAAACCCGGATCGATTTCCTTCTTGACGTTATCCGGCTGACTATCGAGCTGAGAGCGCAGGTAGGTCGCCGTCACTGGCTTGCCTGCTTTATCCTTTCCCTCGTAGGTGACCTTACCGGTTTTGGGCTCCCAGGTCCACGTCCGGGAGGCTTTGATTCCGGGAATATCTATGTTGAAGGTGTAGCGGATCGCCTCGATTTGTCCCCACGAATCGATACCATATGTTTTGGCAATTTTGTCGGCGATTGGCGCTTTCTGTGCCCAGGAGGCAGTTGCCGCAAGGAACAGCATCCCAAAAGCTAGAAAGCGAATTATGGTTCCACAAATTACCGTTACACGGCTTGCATTTGTCATGGAGTACGCTCCTCGCTGAATTGTACAGCCGGTTGTGTCAGCCAGCGAAACTTGATCATTGCAAGAGCCACTGCTACAGATCCGTATTCCAGCAGCATAATCCAGCCTGGAACCACCCACGGACGGCCAATCGTGCGCAAATGCCACACGTAGTAAGTCGGGATAATGCTGACTGTCCAGATGATGATCGGCACCGTTGAAGCCGACCGCACGAACGGTAACAGCCAGAGAAGGTACCATGGGTAGACGACCGGTGCACATAGAAGCGTTGCCGCCATGGGCCATGCAAATGCGCCTGAAGAAAATGCCTGGGCCTTGCTTCTCAACCAGATTGCGGTTAGAAAACCGACAAGCAATGCCAGCACAACTACAAGCTGCGGAGCTACCACGCGCTCCAGCGTGGCAAACACCGGGTCATTAAAACGAAAACTCTGCACGTAGGTTCCGAGCGAGCCTATTGGAATCCGCCCGTGGTTAACAAATGGTAAGTAGAGAAGTGCGACCACGACTGCCGCCAGCGCGCCGTCGCGAATACGAATTCGCTTCCAGTAAAGTGGCAGCAGTACAATCGGGAGGAATTTCACCGCAACAGCCAGCCCGAATGCCAGGGCTGCAACCGCACGCCAGCGCCGTGCGAGCGCGGCGGTAGACACCAACAACAGCAGCACGCCAACAATATCGACGTGACCGCTGCCTGCCACCTCCGTCGCCAGCAGTGGGTGCCAGGCATAGGCCAGAACCCAGTGCGCTCCTTTCCCACTACGCCGCAATATATCGAGCAAAATGAAAATGATCGCGAAGTCGCAAAGTACAAATGTTACTTTCAGCGCAAAGACAGATTCATGAATCGCCGTTACGGCGCGGAAGAAAAGCTGAGCGCCCGCTGGATATGGGCTTGGCATATCCGGGTTGTTCAGAGTGCGGGTCTCAGATGTGTGCAACCCGCTGAGCGTTGGGTCGCTGGGAACGACAAGATAAGGGTTATAGCCGAGCCGCTGCACCCGGCCATCCCAGACATATCGATGAACGTCATCATCTGGCCCCGGCGGCATCAGTAGAAATGGAAGACGCCACAGAGCAGCCAACACCAGCCCGATTACGACAACGCGGCGCTCGAACCTTTGCGTGGAGAATATCTCACGGATGGCGAGGAGGTACGCGAAGCCAGCAACTGCCAGCGGAATAATAAAGGAGGGTTCACCGATGCTGCTGAGCTTGCGTGAACAGAGCGTCAGTGAGACAAGCAAGATGGCGCCGCACCCGTATAGCCTGAGGGATCGCGTAAGCTTCACAGGTCTCCAATATTTGTTGGCGACGGTGGCGCGGCTTGTTCCCATTGTTTCAGCCAGGCCGCAGTCCGTGGCGCTCTCGCAGGAGTGTGCCTGAGTTCCCCGGCAAGCCGAGTTAAGTCGCCCTCCATGTCAATGTCGTAGAAGGGATCTGTGAAGCCAACGGAAAGCTGCAGTCCGTGAGCGCGAGCCAGCAGGGTCTCAAGCGCGCTCTTCGTGCCTATGCCGTCTCCATGGAAAAGAGCTGGATGGGCGGCTTTGGCCCCCACGAGATAGTAGCCGCCATCATGTGTCGGCCCCACAACCATGTCATGCGCGGTGAGGGCCTCGAACGCACTCTCAAGAACCGAAGCCGGTAGATGCGGGCTGTCACTATTAAAGGCAATAACGCGTTGCCGGCCAGGGGCAGTGAAGTGTGCAAACACCGAAGTCAGGCCTGCAGCAAGGCCCTCCCCTTTCTGCGCCACCACACTCACCACACCTTGCGCCAACCGCGTAAGCTCATCGACATCCGAAGCAGGACACATAATGGCAACCTCTACCGTAACCAACGAGCGCGCTAGCGCCATTGTGTCATCCAAAAGACAGCGATAGAGCTCAGTGACAGCATCAACTGGAAGGCTCTGCGCTAAACGAGTCTTGACCATGCCCGGTCGCGGTGCTTTTGCCATGACAACCAACGTGCGGTCATTGTCAGGCGAATGTGTTGTATTTTCGCTGGAAGATTCCATAGGAGATCGCTGATTTAGATTCACGCTGGCCGTGGTATTCCGGCCTTTCTATGCCGAAAATAATAACGCACTATTAAGGAGAGGATGAACCACGCCGCTCCTACAGTACCCCTTACCGTACCGCTAATCTTCGATTTCCCAATTCGCGGATAATAGCTCACCGGCACCTCAATGATGCGGAATCTACCGAGCGCACCTTTTAGAATTATTTCGACAGCCCAGCCGTAAGTGTTCTCTTCGAGTTCAAGCCGGCGGAGGACGTCTGCTCGCCCGGCGCGGAACGGTCCGAGGTCGCTTATCTTTAGACCATACAAAAGCCTGATCAGGACAGCCGCCAGCCGGTTACCAAACGCCTGGTGCCAAGGCAACGCCCCACGAATGCTCGGCTTCCCCAGGCGCGAACCCAGCGTGATATCGGCACGGCCATCAATGATTGGAGCCAGCAGGAGTGGCAGCTCATCTGGGCGATCGCTGTAATCGCCGTCGAGGAACACCACAATGTCTGGGCTACTTGCGCCCGCCAGTCCGGTCAAACATGCGCGACCGTAGCCGCGACGCGGCTCGTGGAGGACGCGGGCTCCCATTTTTGCGGCGATCTCGGGAGTCCCATCGGTTGAATTGCTGTCTACAACCAGAACCTCAGTGACTATATCGGCAGGGAGATCAGCTAAGACGCGGCCGATGGACTGCGCTTCGTTGTGTGTAGGAATAACGACCGAAACTCGTACTCGATCTTGGCTCAAGTCACCACCACGGAGAGGACGGCCAGCGCCGCGCTAAGTAAGCGTCGACGCCCCACGCTCGACCAGCCCGGCCGACCGCGAGTCCTAGCGATGCAAGCACTGGAACCAGCAGCTCCCATATCCACGAAGTGCCCCACTCAGATATCCAAAGGCTGCCTAGAAACAAAAACGCCACAAAGCCGGCCGGGCGTGTCAGCAGACCGGCGACGAGCAGTATCCCGAGAGAGATTTCCGTCATCCCCTGCATCGGCGCGGCTATCGCGGCGTGATTTGCTGCGAGGGCCATGATTGCCTTCCACGCAGCCGGAGAGTGACTCGCCTTTATGTAGTAGTTGATCAGGCTTGCGTAGCCGGCTGTAGTATAGAGACCCTTACCCAGATTTTCGAAAAAGACCCACACAAACAATGCGCCGATCGTGAGGCGAACGATTGCCAGCCCATTTGCCGCGGGCAGTTGATTGGCCACATTTTGCATCGGACTCGCATTCGTCGTCATCGTGAACCTCGTACCCATTGGATGCGATGCCAGTTTACGACTGGAACAGAGTAACGTCACATCTTAAGCCGTTCTTCCTGTTCATGCTAGTGCTGCCCTGGACCGGCGCTGATTTTCACGATACGCGCCGCGATTGGAGCGCCAACCTGAGAGTACGAGTCCTCACTGACCGTCACTTCTCCCAGCAAGCTGGCCCCTTACCGCACGACGTTGCTCGACAACACTGGTGGTGGTGATCCGCGGAACACAGGCGCGGATGAGTTTTTTGACTATGCGGGATGAGACGAGGTTCATTGCCCGAGCGTCGTAAATCCTCACCTATTGTATTGTAGCGATTTGCCAATGAAGCCAGTCAGCTTCCGGGATGGTACTCCCGTTCCGTATGCCCCTTGAGTTGTTCGCGATAGAAATAGACGTCGCGCAGATCTCCTTTGCTGTAACGCACGGCTTCATCATCAAAATGATTGGACCCGGGATAACCGCTCTCACCGCCGGCCGTCACGGCTTTAGCACGTACTCGTTCCCCAAACTCGACCACTGCGACAAAGCTGTTTCCACTAGTGCCATACCATTTCTTTGTGCCGGGATACGCACGGGCACCAAATGAGGCAAGCGATCCCCAGATGCCCGAAGTGAAGCCGACGGGGATACTCGGAGCAGCGTCATTGAATGTTGGCGCAATATCGTCGTTCAGCCGCTGGAAGCGATTGATATCTCCCCAGGGAGTTTTCCAGGTTCCGAAAGAATCCTGGAGCTTGTCGGAAGCAGCCGCTAGAGATTGTAAAAGCATTTCCGGCGACGCCTTACTGGCAATATAATCTTCTACTGAAACGCCCTCCTTTTTAGCATCTGCGCGCACCCGATGCTGAATGTCCTCCGCCCAAAATACTGCAAGAGAAGTGGAGGTAGAGTTAACGGCCCATCGGTAGTTCCAGGTACGCAGGGCTGTGATTTGTTCTGAGACTTTCTCCTTCATGGGGCTTGAAGACGGGGCTTCATCCCAGGCTTTGAGCAATGCCGGCAAGGGCTTGTCAAACCATGTGAGATAACTGTCGTA
>DASXCL010000153.1:0-6672 GCA_036491195.1 Candidatus Angelobacter sp. | reverse complement strand
GCGACAAACCGCTCCAGCTTATTCTCTATCGCAAGATTCTTCCGCTCTTGGTGCAGGCGGCTCGGTACGCAAGTTCGGCCCCGCCGCCGCTAATTTTTTTGATCGCACCACCGCAATTTTTAGTCGGTCTGGATATTAACGTGCAATCTTGTGTCCCAGCGTTTCCACCAGCAATTTCGTATCGTCAGAGATGATTCCGTCCACTCCCATTGCGGCAGCTTGCAGCATTTTGCGCCGATCATTGACGGTCCAGGTAATCACTGTTTTACCCGCAGCATGCAGTTCATTCACCAATTTTTGGGTAACTAATCCGAAGTGTGGGACCACATAGCTCACAGGCAGCGCCTTCCACCGTCGCAGGTGCCAATAAGATTTGGAAATCGCGCCTAGAACCAAAGAGCGATCCAGCGCATAAAGCTTGCGCACAACACTGGGCAGGAAAGATGAGATAAAGTAGCCACGCTGCGGAGGAAAGCGCTTGACGGCCTCAAAAACCACCTGTTCCATGCCGCGTACCTTCACTTCAATATTCAGGAAGGCCTTGCGCGAGTAGAGTTCAAGCACGTCTTCCAGACAAGGTGGCCTGCCATCAACCGAACATTTTGCACGGATCTGCTCCAGGGTGCTCTTGCGAACCACCATGCGGTTGAATCGATTGTCATGGCAAACAATGGATTGCCTGCTGCGGGTGCAGCGAACGTCAAACTCAAAGCCATCTACACCATGGCTGAGAGAGAGATCGAAAGCCGGGAGGGTGTTTTCCGGTGAGTAAAGCCGGGCTCCTCGATGTCCGAGCAGTAAGAGTTTGGCGGGCAAAGCGGTCCAGCTAGTCCAGATCAAAGTCGCGCAGGGGACGGCCTTCGTCGGGCGTTTCTTTGGCCTTCTTTACCGCTTCCTGAAACTTTTTCTCGAGCAGGCTCGCGTTGTTCTTCTGGGCGTCCACGGCCTGGCGGAAGATGGATTCCTTGCGGCCTTCCTGCTCGCGCATGGCTTTGGCGGCAGCCTCAAAATCATTGAACATTTTCGGCTTAACCGCCGCGACGTGCGAGATTACGGCCTTGGTCTCAGGATCAACTTTCAGCACCGCATTGCAGCACGGACAGCCGACTTCAAAGGGCTCAGACGAAGACTTTGCCATAGGGAGATTGTAAGCCAGTTTGGGCCGGCGTAACCAGAGCGGATAGGTGTAAAATTCAATATCTGCCAGCATTAGATTGGTTTGAGACCGATGCCTTTAGAAACCGTATTTACCGACGTGCCTACCGCCATCGAAGAGATCCGCGCCGGCCGCATGATCGTGGTGGTGGACGATGAAGACCGCGAAAATGAAGGCGACCTCACGATGGCCGCCGAAAAGATCACGCCGGAAGCGATCAACTTCATGGCCAAATACGGACGCGGGCTGATCTGCCTGGCCATGACGCCCGAGCGCCTCGACTACCTGCGCATCGGCCCCATGACCCGCGAAAACACCTCGCCCTACGGAACGGCGTTCTATGAGAGCGTTGAGGCACGCGAAGGCGTAACTACCGGCATCTCAGCGCATGACCGGGCAAGGACAATCCAGGTCGCAATTGATCCCGCGAGCCGAGTGGCCGACCTTGTGCGTCCGGGACATGTGTTCCCACTTTGCGCGCGCAAAGGCGGCGTGCTGGTGCGCGCCGGACAGACTGAAGCTTCCGTCGATCTGGCGCGGATGGCCGACATGATTCCAGCAGGCGTGATTTGCGAGATCATGAATGAAGACGGCACCATGGCGCGCGTCCCCGATCTCATCGAATTCTGCAAGACGCACAATTTGAAGATGCTCACGGTGGCGGAATTGATCCGCTACCGTATGGAGACCGAGAGCCACGTGGCGAGGGTCGGCGAAGCCATGCTGCCGACGCGCCATGGCGAGTTCCGCATGATCGCGTTTGAAAGCCAGCTCGACGGCGAATCCCATGTTGCCCTGGTCAGGGGCGACGTGGAACGCGCTACCGGGCCGGTGCTGGTGCGCATGCACGCGCATTGCCTTGCCGGCGACGTGTTTGGCGGATCTTTGTGCGATTGCCAGCAGGTGCTGGACCGCTCACTGGAAATGATCGCGCACGAAGGAACGGGCGCGCTGATTTACCTGCACCAGAGTTCCAAAGGCTTCAACGTGGACGAAGAAAAGCGCCTGGCGTTTCATCGTGAGCCGCGCTCAGCGCCCGCGCACCAGAGGAAAACGCAACGGGACATCGGCGTGGGTGCGCAGATTCTATCCAGCCTGAACATTCGTTCTATCCGACTGCTGACGAACCATCCCAAACGCGTGGCAGCGCTGGAGGGTTTCGGCATCAGAATTGTTGAACAGGTGCCGGTACCGACATCGAAATCTGTGGCGAAGTAGTCTTAAGCAAATTTACCTCAGTGGCTGAAGCCAGAATTTTCTGCCAACGTGAGCCGCAGGCATGAATGCCTTGCTCCACCCCGTGAACCAGACACCTATGACACGCTTAGCGCAGCTTTAAGTGCGCAGCCTTCACATCGTCAGATGTAAAAACGGAGATGAACGGTACCGTCGCCGCTGCTTTCTCCACCGCCGGACGTCCGCCAGCCTCAAGCCGCTCCACCAGGCACGCGACACCGGCAATGTTGAAGCCGAATTCGCGCGCCGCTTCAATGGCCTGGACGGTGGATCCGCCGGTGGTGCAGACATCGTCCACGATCACCACACGAGCGCCTTTTTCCTGAAAGCCTTCCACGCGGCGTGCCATGCCGTGGGCTTTTTCCGCTTTGCGTACCAGGAAGCCATGGATTGGAGCGCCTGCCTGCGCGCTGATCACGGAAGTGGCAACCACGATGGGGTCCGCGCCCATGGTGAGTCCGCCCACGGCTTGCGGCTGCCAGCCATGCTGCTGAATAAGCTCCAGGAAGACGCGGCCTGTAAGTTCAGCGCCTTTGGCATGGAGCGTGGTGGTGCGGCAATCGATGTAGTAATCGCTCTGGCCGCCGGAAGAGAGCGTGAATTCTCCCAGCCGGAATGAGTTGGTTGCCAGCAATTCAAGAAGTTGTTCGCGAGCAGAGGACATAGGATTTCAGATTAACTGATTTGCCGCGGTTGCGGCTCAGGTTCCCTGCATTTGCCGGAACCCGTGGGTCACCATATATGTCTGGGCCAGGAGCGCAAAATTATAAGTCATGTGAACCACCACGCAGGTTGCCACCGAATTGGTGACCACCCTCGTTACGGTAAGCGCCATGCCCACGATAAAAATCAGGAGCAATGGAGCCCACGAATATCCCAATTGCGCTCCATGCAGCAGAGTAAATGCGGAGGCGGTAACCAGAATGGATGCAACAGTCCCCGTCCATCGTGCGAGCGCCGGATAAAGGAACCCGCGAAACACCAGTTCTTCCATGAGAGGGGCCACCAGAACGCCAAACCCGCCCAACAGCAAGGCAGATGGCCGGTCCTTGAAATATTCCGTGATAGGAAGCGAGTCTGGAATCCATTGATGCAAAACGATGTCGCCGACATCCGAGACCAGAGCCAGCCCTGCGCCCAGCATCATGGCGTTCACCAGGAGCCTTCGATCAGGCAGGTTCCAGTGAATGGCCTGAGTAAGCGAAATCCTGTGCCTTCCCCAAACCAGAAGCGCCATGAAACCTATGATCGCCAGATAAATAACAAATTGTGTGGGCACGATGAAAAATGCGTTCCGGTTAACGGCTTCTTCCATCGCCTTCGGGTTCAAGCCAGGGCCACGATGCGTAAAAATGAAAATGCCGGCCGCCATGCTTCCGAGAACCAGAAAGGAAGCGGCTGACATGACTCCGACCAGTAATACGTCCAGGAAGTCAATGACAGGATCAGGCTGCTGGCTGGCCGCCAAAGGCGCCGCAGCCGTCTCTACGGCAGGAGTGGCCTCAACGGGTTCGACGGGTTCGGGCTGCGAAATTGGATCCAGAGAATGCACAAAATGAGACAACTACGTCTCAAAATTCAATGTACACCATGGAGAGTTCTCTTTGGAAAGACTAAAGGGGTAGCGTTAAAGCATTGGAAGCCAAAGTCGCTACCCCTCGATTGTGCCCAGGTATAAGGAGAAGGTTGAAGGCAATGTAATTCACGAAATGAACTGCTAAACAAAAATTAAAGTTTGTTACGAATCTGGAACACCATTGTGAAACACCTTATACATCAATCACTTACGCTGTCTGTTCAGATATCCCGCTAATGCCTGCCCGGTGTAGGATTTCTTAATTTTCGAAATCTGGTCTGGAGTTCCCTGTGCCACGAGCCGTCCGCCATCCTCCCCGCCTTCAGGCCCCAGATCAATAAGCCAATCGGCATTGCGGATGACATCCAGATTGTGCTCAATAATGACCACGGAATTTCCCAGATCGGTAAGCCGATGGATGACCTCGAGGAGTTTACTTACGTCTTCAAAGTGCAGGCCTGTAGTGGGTTCGTCCAACAGATAAAGCGTGCGCCCCGTCTGGCGCTTGGAAAGTTCTTTGGCGAGTTTCATGCGCTGGGCTTCGCCACCGGACAGAGTGACAGCCGATTGACCCAGCTTGATATAGCCCAATCCTACGTCGTCCAGCGTTTGCAGCTTCTGCCGGATCTGGGGAATATCTTCAAGGATCGGCAGCGCGTCTGCGACCGATGTCTCCAGCAGATCAGCGATGGATTTGCCTTTGAACCTCACCGCCAGCGTTTCATGGTTATAGCGATGCCCGCCGCAGACTTCGCAGAGGACATACACATCCGGCATGAAGTTCATTTCAATGCGGCGCTCGCCTTCACCCTGGCAATGTTCACAACGTCCGCCTGAGACGTTAAAAGAAAAACGGCCCGCCTTGTAGCCACGCTCGCGCGATTCCGGCAGCATGGCGTAGAGATCGCGGATATGCGTGAATACGCCGGTGTACGTCGCTGGGTTGGAGCGGGGCGTCCGCCCAATGGGCGATTGATCTATGCGGATGACTTTATCAATATGCTCGGCCCCGGAGATAGCCTTGTGCATTCCCGGTTCTTCGCGCGATCGATACAGCGCCTTGGCCAGCGCTTTATAAAGAATGTCATTTACCAGCGTTGACTTTCCCGATCCTGAAACGCCTGTAACCACGGTGATCACGCCCAGAGGAAATGTCACGTCAATCGAACGCAGGTTATTGGCCCGCGCGCCCAGGACAGTGACGGCTTTGCCATTGGTCGCACGTGGCTCAAAACGCGCAGCGATGGTTTTTTCGCCAGAGATATACTGCCCGGTGAGCGACCCTGCCTGGCCCATGATTTCCTGTGGAGTGCCGAAAGCCACTACGCCGCCGCCGAGCAGTCCCGCGCCGGGGCCCAGGTCAATCACATAGTCGGCCCGGCGGATCGTTTCTTCGTCGTGCTCCACCACCAGAACCGTGTTTCCCAGATCGCGCAAGTGCTCCAGCGCCTGCAACAGCCGGTTATTGTCACGATGATGCAATCCGATCGAGGGCTCGTCCAGAACATACAGCACGCCGCGCAGCTTGGAACCGATCTGTGTGGCCAATCGAATACGCTGGCCTTCACCTCCGGAGAGCGTGGCCGCCGAGCGGTCCAGCGAAATATACCCAAGTCCCACGGCATGCAGAAACTGAAGGCGCTCACTGATCTCATGCAGCACCCGGCCCGCGATCAACCGCTCCCTCTCATTAAGAGTAATTTTGGCGGCCACATCCACAGCGCGCGAGACCGAGAGCGCGGTGAAATCCGAGATAGAAAGTCCATTGACCTTCACGCCAATGCTCTCAGGACGCAGCCTCTTGCCGCGGCACACCGGACAGGCCGTGGCAGACATGTAGCCGAGCATCCACTCGCGGTAACTCTCAGAAGTTGATTCTTCCAGGTTCTGCTTCAGGAAGCCGAGCACCCCACGAAAACCCAGGCGTGGTGCTTCTTTTTCTTCCGGCCCGTAGAGCAGCAGGTTCTGGGTCTTCGGCGCAAACTTTTCAAACGGCGTCGCCATATCCAGCTTATAGGCTGAGGCCACAATATCGACCATCCGCCGGAGATACGTTGAGCCGGAGCCAGGACCGAGCGCGCCATCCAGCAGCGGCTTGGACCAGTCCACAATGATCTTGGCCGGATCAAAGTCATACTTGCTGCCCAGACCGTTACATTCGGGGCAGGCGCCATACACGCTGTTGAACGAAAACGACCGAGGCTCCAGTGAAGGAATGCTGATGCCGCAATCGGGGCAGGCCATCCGGGCCGAGTATAGATGCTCTTCCCCATTGACGATCGCCACCTGCACCAAACCCTTGCCCAACTTCATCGCAGTGGCAATGGACTGTTCCAGCCGCTTTTCAATTCCGGGCTTGACCAGCAAGCGGTCAATCACAACCTCGATCGTATGGTTCTTGCGCTTATCGAGCTGGATATCGTCCAGTTCTTCGTCGAGGTGACGAAGTTCTCCATCGATCCGAGCGCGCACAAAACCATGTTGTGCCAGCTTGGCCAGTTCTTCTTTGAATTCGCCTTTGCGCCCGCGGACCAGCGGGGCCATGATCATCACGCGATCTTCCGCCTTCAACTGCATGACGCGCTGCACAATCTGGTCAGAAGTTTGGCGGCTGATGGGCTTGCCGCAGCGCGGGCAGTGCGGTACGCCCACGGAGGCATACAGCAGGCGTAAATAATCGTAAATCTCAGTGATTGTTCCGACA
>DASXCL010000152.1:0-89906 GCA_036491195.1 Candidatus Angelobacter sp. | reverse complement strand
CTCAGCAGCGCCATGATCAGCTCCTGCCATGGCTTCACCATTACAACTGGCACCGCCCTCATGGTAGCCTTAACCATGTTCCACCTATCAGCCGCTCTGGCCTCGATCGGAACAACCTCCTGAGACACCACAGTTAGCCCAGCGCGGGCCGAGGCGCGCTTAGCGCGCTGAAGGGGTAAGCGCTGGGAAAGGGTTGAAGAAAAAACAGAGCGCCGTAGGTGCGGCACAAACCTTTCCTCAGGCAAGAAAACTAACTATTTTCATAGCTCTTCACGATTAGCGCCTTTGCCCGCTCAAATTGGTCCTCGGAGGTGATGGTAATCTCCAGATCTCCCGTTTCCAAAATGCCCGAATCGAAGGGCGCGCTTTGATTTCCGCGCACTCCGCTTTGCTGCGCACGGAATCTCCACCCAGCCAAAATCGGGCTCGTCGGGGCCTCGGCCCTGCCGGGAGGAAGGTTTTCTTTCGATTGTTTCCCGGATTCGCTGCGCTCACCCCGGGCTAAAGACCCTGGGCTTAGGGCCCCTCTTTTACCCTGCTCAGCGCGCTCCGCTCCGCTGCCGGGCCCCATTCGAAAGCAAAAGCCAAGAGCCAAAAGCCATTTGCAAATTACTAAGAACTGCTAACCGCTGAATGGCTGAGGTCTTCGCGGGAGACGGCGGATGCCTTGAGTTCTCCCAGGGCCCGTTGTCCCTTGAACCATTGGAAGAGGAAGAAGCCATGAATGCCGAAGGACCAAAGTGAAAACATGACGATGAGGGGCAGCATATCTGCGGCGTAGAGAATCACGCCGGCCCAAAAGGCCCAGCGCTGGCCCTTGCGCCCCGCAAAACCCAATCCAACCAGGGCAAGCACCCATGCGGCTGCCGCGGCACGCAACAAAAGGGGATTCGCCCGGACTAACTCGCCGCCATAAAACCTCAGAAGGTCAATGAATCCGATGTTGACGAAGCCAAACAGCCTGATCGGGAGCAGTCCCGTGCCCAGGCCGGCCAGGCCGGCGGCCACGAAGAAATACATCGCGTAGGTCTGGACGTCACCGCGAAGTTCAGCAAGGCGCTGTTCTTCTGCGGCTTTGTACTCTTGATCGGAACGGCCTGCGCCGACGTTGAGGGTTTGCATAGGGCGGATATCATGCCTCAGGACGGGACGGCACGCAATAAGAGAAAAGCCTAGCGCCGTAGACGCGGATGATCGCCGATTGGGAAGTTTGCCAGAAATGCCAAAATTGCCAAACATCGCCTCAGGCGCTCCGCTTCGCCGCCGCCGCTTCCTCCAAAATTCGCCACTGCCTTGCAAACCCGAAAAAAAACGGTGTGACCCTAAAATTCTGGTAACAAAAAGGAAAGAAACCGGATATATTGGTTCGTGCTGGCGCACAACTCCGTCGACCGCGACTTAATGGCGCGCGACTCTATCGAGTTGACACAATACGATGATGTTGTCTCCAAGGGGCGCGCGAATCGCTCCGCCTCGGGGCTGAAGCCCCGAGCTTCCACGAATAGCGTGGAAGCGCAAGCCAATTCCCGACTTTCCACCGACAACGAAGACAGAACACATGCGAGGGCGCGTATTCGCTCCGCTCACCCCGGACTAAAGTCCGGGGCTTCCACCACCGATTTTGAGGACGACTCCGAACTGCTGGTCAATCGCGAAGATTTCGATCTGGACGAACTGGACGGCGAAGAAGCGCAGTTTCTCAGGACGAACAAGCGCGTGCCGGTGCGCCGCGGTTCGATCCCCAAAAAAGCCGCAAGCCAATTGAAGATCGCCGGCATTGTCGCCGCTGTGGCCGTCACGTGTGGCGGGCTGTCAGCGTGGGCTTACAGCTATGGCATGACCTCCTGGCGGTTCCGCATTCAGTCGAGTGACGCGGTGGAGATTGCCGGGGTAAAGAACGCATCGCGCACGCACGTGATGGAAGTGGCCGGAGCGGACATTGGCCGCAACATCTTCTTTGTCCCGCTGGACGAGCGCAAGAAACAGCTGGAACAGATTCCCTGGGTGGAACAGGCTTCAGTGATGCGGCTGCTGCCCAACCGCATTGCCGTGGCCATCCACGAGCGCACGCCGGTGGCGTTTGCCCAGATCGGTTCGCGCATTAGCCTGATTGACGCCAATGGCGTGGTGATGGGCATGCCCGCCGACCGCAAGACTAAATATTCGTTCCCGGTAATTCGCGGGATCACGGAGACCGAGCCGCTTTCATCGCGCGCGGCAGCCATGAAGATCTATAACCGGCTGGTGAGCGAACTAGGCTCGACCGACAGCGACAGCGCTGGGGCGAGCGGCAGCCCCAATGGGGGTACTAATTACGTCAAGCAACTGAGCGAAGTTGACCTTTCCGATCCGGAGAACGTGAAGGTAACGGCGAATGATCCGGGCGGAACCATGGTGGTACATCTGGGGGCCCAGGACTTTCTACCCCGCTACAAGCTTTACGTCTCGCACATTGGCGAATGGCGGCAGCAGTTCCAGAACGTGCAGTCAGTGGACCTGCGCTATGAAGGACAGGTGATTGTGAATCCAGACAAGACGGCCCCAGAAAAAACCTCACCACTGATGAACACGGATAACACTGATCGGAAAAAGCCGGTGTTGAAGCCGGTGAGCACCAAAGCAATAAAACCGAAAACGGTGAAAATGAAGAAGAATTCACCGCAAAGGACGCAGAGAGCGCAAAGGTAGAAATCGGGACATCGGGACATCCGATCATCGGAAGATAAGAGCCAGGGGCTAGTAGCTAGCAGCTTTTTATAAGGACGCAATCATGGGCAGTAACGGCAACGGCAAACATCCTTTGAACTTGATCACGGTGCTGGATACGGGCAGCGCAAAGACGGTGGCGCTGATCTGCGAAGCCACGGACGCTGGGCTGATCTATCGCGGTCACGGCATGGTGGAGAGCCGGGGATCGCGCAAGGGCATCATCGTGGAGCTGGATAAAGCGGTGCAAAGTATCCATAAAGCGGTGGAAGAAGCGGAGAAGCTTGCCGGCGCTCAGGTGGGGAACGCGGTGATTTCCGTGGCCGGGTCGCATATTAAAGGAGTGACGAGCCGCGGCGGCGTGACGCTGGGATCGCGCCCCAGAGACGTGACGCGAGAAGACATTCGCACGGCGGTGGAGAAGGCGCGCTCGGTGACGCTGCCCGACGATCGCGAAGTGCTGCACCTGTTGCCGCAGGAATTCATTCTGGACGACCAGGCTGGCGTGCGAGATCCGGCAGGCATGATGGGGCGGAGGCTTGAGGTCAACCTGCACATGGTGACAGCTTCAGCCAGTGCGACGCAAAACGTGGTGACGGCGGCGAACCGCGCGGGTCTGCATGTGGACAACGTGGTTTACGAAGCGCTGATGTCCGCCGACAGCACGCTGCGGGCCGACGAAAAAGAGCTGGGCGTTTGCCTGGCCGATATCGGCGCGGGCTCGACCGACATGATCGTTTATTCCGACGGCATGGTGGCGCATACGGGCGTGGTACCGGTGGGCGGAGACCATTTCACCAATGACGTAGCGGTTGGGCTGAGGACGCCGCTGGTTTCAGCGGAGAAGATCAAGAAACAATTTGGCCATACCATCAGCAGCCAGGTGGCCGAAGGCAATGAGATTGAAGTGCCGGCCGTGGCAGACAGGCCGTCACGGCTGATGCCGCAGCGTTTTCTGGCAGAGATACTGGAGCCGCGCGCGCAGGAGCTGTGCGAACTGATGCGCGACCACCTGAAGCAGGCCGGAGTGCTGGAGTTGTGTCCGGCGGGCGTGGTGCTGACGGGCGGCGGATCGCGGATGACGGGGCTGGCGGAAATTTGCCAGAAGATTCTGGACCGTCCGATCCGGCTGGGAGCGCCAGAGCCTCCGATTGCCGATATGCCCGCGCAACTGCTGGAACAGGAGTTTGCCACAGTGGTAGGGCTGGCGATGTATGCGCATCGGACGACGATGGCGAAGATGAATCCGGAACAGGGATTTGGCCACAAGCTGCGCGCGCTGCTGGCAAAACTGGGAACGTAGGGAAATTTTCTGAAATCCCGAGCGGAGCGAGGGAGCCCTATAGCTGCGAAGGAACATCGGGCGAAAGTGATTTGCAATGCGTAGTGAGTGCCTGGAAGGGAAAAATGATCCCTCACCCGAAAAAAGGCGCGGGTTCGGGATTACAGAAAAGAGTTTGGGTTGGGATGGGGAGACTGTGCGCTTCGGGCACGTAGAAGCGCGAACCAAAGGTGACGAAGATCGGCGGATCAAACGGACCAGGAGTGTGATGTATGAGCGAAGCGCAAAGAAAAGCGGACGGAGAAGTGAGAATCCAATTCAATGAAGACCCTCGCACAAACGCCAAAATCAAGGTGATCGGCGTGGGCGGCGGAGGCGGAAACGCGGTCAACCGGATGATCTGCGCCGGAGTGGAGGGCGTGGAGTTTGTTGTAGCCAACACCGATTTGCAGGCGTTGCAGATGTCACGCGCGCCGGTGAAGATCCAGCTTGGCACCAAGCTGACCAACGGCCTGGGCGCGGGGGCCAACCCTGAAATGGGGCGGCGTGGCGCGCTGGAGGATGCCGACAAGATTATTGAGGCATTGGAAGGCGCGGACATGGTGTTCGTTACGACTGGACTGGGTGGCGGGACCGGCACAGGCGCTGCGCCGATCATCGCCTCACTGGCTAGTGAGATGGGCGCTTTGACCGTGGCGGTGGTGACCAAGCCGTTTGCGTTTGAAGGCCGTCGACGCATGGCCCAGGCGGAGCGCGGCCTGGCCGAGCTGATTGACTCGATTGACACTACCATCGTGATTCCCAACGAGAAGCTGCTGGCGGTGGCGCAGAACGCCGGCTTCTTTGAGTCGTTCCGCATTGCCGACGACATCCTTCGCCAGGCTGTGCAGGGCATTTCTGACATCATCACCATTCCCGGCATCATCAACCGCGATTTTGCCGACGTAAAAACCATCATGGCCGGCATGGGCTACGCCGTGATGGGAACAGCCGTGGCCAAAGGCGAGCGTCGCGCAACCGACGCAGCGCAGGCGGCGATATCGTCACCGCTGCTGGAAGCGGGGGCCATCGACGGAGCGCGGGGCATCCTGATCAATATTACCGGCTCGTCGTCACTCAAGCTGGCGGAGGTCAATGAGGCTTCCACCATTATTCAGTCGGCGGCGCATGAAGACGCTAATATCATCTTTGGCGCCGTGCAAGACGAGAAAATGCAAGATGATTTAAAAATCACCGTGATTGCCACCGGATTCAAGAACGACGTCCCGGCGCGCAAGGAGCGCACGGTCAATGCCGCGCAAGCGGCCATCTCCACTGCCCGGACGGCCTCGGCTTACCAGGTTCAGGCCGCCATTGGAGCGCCGCGCGCCGTCAATGGAAGCCACGTTAACGGAAGTCACGTTAACGGAGGCCACGTATCGCACGCGACGCACGCTGTGGCGTCCACACGGGTTGTAGCGCCGGCGCGGGAAAACCCCAATCTGGCCACCATGACCGACTCCATCCGCAGCGCCGTCGAACAGGACGACCTGGATGTGCCGGCCTTTATCCGCAAGCGTGGGGAGATCAACTAACCGGGTCGACGGGGCAAAGTCCACTGCGGCTGTTGATCGCTGGCGCGCAGCTGGATCGCCCACTGCAAGCCTATCGGCCTGCAACTCTTACCGGGATGACGGGCTCGAAGCCGGCATCCCGATCGCAAGCAAATGCCCGCAGCGGTCGCTTTCAACCGGCGACGGGCTGCGAAAATCGAAGCAGTGAAATTAATAACGTTAATGCCGCTTTAAGGCAGAACCAATCGCATGTGGTTAGGGTTAATACTGGTGAGGACTTTAGTTCTCAACACCATAGCCGATAAAACAACCATGCAGCCAACCTCGCGCAGCGTTCGGGATTCCAGATGCGCGCGGTTTATCGCGCAACACAGCACAGAGCAGCTGCATCTTTAATTAATAGCGGAGAAAGGGTACTTACTTCGGTACTAGGCGAATTTAGCGTTGCACGCGATGGAAAATTTCACTTACTATCGCGATAAGAGTTGAGATTTCCGCGTCGAGCGTCCGATTTTTTCTGGTCCTCGATTTTGCTGGCCGATGATCATGGTCGCACGGCACGGAAGTCCACGGTGACAAAGAATTTTCCCGGGTATTCGGGTGGCAAGTGATTCCAATGACATTTCGGCTTCGGCTCTTCGTCTTCTTCGTCTCGATTTTCGTTTTGTTCAGCGCCTCGTTTGCGCTGGCGTCCAGCAGCAGCGCCAACGGTCCTTCCACCACCAAGGCCAAGTCCGCCGGACACGTCACGGAAAGCGCCCGCGCCCAGAAGCGCCTGGCCCGGCTGCGTCACAAGCGCGCCGCCAGAAGGCGTCTGGCAGCTAAGTCCGCGGCCCATGCCAACAGCGCGCGCATCACGTCAGCCCGCGCCACCACGGCCCGGGCCACCGGCGCAAGAGCCACGTTAAGGACGGCCAGCCTCCATCGCCGTCGCGCACGCCATCGCTGGGTTGAGCATTTTACCGGCAACTCGTTTTCCGACGACAATACCGACGGAGACATCGTTGAAGGCGAAGATCCCGTTGTGCGCCAGGCCGCCATTGACGCCCTGGGCAACATGAACGGCACTGTCGTCGCCATTGATCCCACCAGCGGACGCATTCTTGCCATGGTCAACCAGAAGCTGGCGCTCAGTGAAGGCGCGCAGCCCTGCTCCACCATCAAGGTTGCCGTGGCGCTGGCCGGTTTGAATGAAAAAGTCATTACCCGTGAAGAAGCCGTCCAGTTGGGCGCTCGCTCGCACATGACGCTCACGGAAGCTCTTGCCCACTCCAACAACGCTTACTTTGAAGCCGTTGGACGCCGTCTCGGTTTTGAAAAGGTCAGCTATTACGCGCACAAGTTCGGTCTGGGCGAGCTCGCCGGTTACGGCATTGAAGGCGAACATCTTGGCACATTCCCCGCGCATGAGCTGGACGCCAGTCTCGGCGGCGTCGGCAAGATGTGCTCTTTTGGGGAAAGCATTTCCATGACGCCGCTGCAACTCGGCGCGCTGGTTTCGGCCGTGGCCAACGGCGGGACGCTCTATTATCTCCAGCATCCCACGTCGGTGGACCAGGTTATCGGCTTTGAGCCGCGCGTCAAACGCCAGCTCGATATCGGCCCGCTCGTCCCGGAAATTGCCGAGGGCATGACCGGCGCCGTGCAGTATGGCACCGCCCGCAGCCTGCGCCTGAACTTCAGTGAAGAGCAGATCCTGGGCAAAACCGGAACCTGCTCCAAAGACGGCACGCGCTTTGGCTGGTTCGCCTCATACGCTGACACGCAGTACGGACACATCGTGACCGTGGTTTTCCTTGAAGGCGGCCGCCCGACCTTTGGCCCCAAGGCCGCCGAAATCAGCGGCAAATTCTACCGCGCACTGTATGACCATAACTTCTTCGCGCAGCGCGCCACCACCGCCAGCGGCACGCCGGCAGAAAAGCCGGCGGTGGGCGTGCAGCAGTAAGGGCAGTTCGGTAGCCAGACAAATTCAGTACAGCAAAAGGGCGTCCTCGATGGGACGCCTGCTTTCTTCTCAGTCCTGGTAATGACACTTTCAGGAGCAACAAAAGATAGAATTCGCGACAAGGTGGTTCGTATCAGGGGCCCGGGCTTTAGCCGGGCCGGAAGGATGCCCTAAAATCCCCGGCTTTAGCCGCTGGCCTTTTTCTTCTTCCGGAAATACGCGGAGCAATAGGGATACTCTTCCGCGCTCTTCGCCAATCCAGCCTTTACCGGATTCTCATCGATGTATTTCTTATGGGCGAGATAACTTTTTCGGTCCAGGACCCGGACTTCGGAAAATCCGGGCGGCCAGATCTCTCCCACCAGGCCCAGCTCTTTGTTCCGCCGGAATGAATACCCGCCTTTGATGAGTTGAATGGCCCGTTCAATGCTCGTATGCCCGTCAACAGTGAGGAGCACATGGAAGTGGTCTGGCATCACCACGAACTCGTGCAGCTTGAACTTGCCGGCCAGAGTGTTCGTCCGAAGCACGTCAATAAAAAGCTCGGCTTTGGGGCAGGTCTCGTTTTGGCTGAATTGCCCCATTTCCCAAATTCCCCCGTCCAATCTGTTACGCTTTTCGCTGGCAAATGAACTCTTCCCCTGCGCCAGCCATTGAATTCGTGAACGTCACCTACCGCATCGGCGGTAATCGCGTCCTGATCTCCGGTCTCAATCTCTCTATCCGTCGCGGCGAAACGCTCATGCTTCTGGGCCGCAGCGGTTCCGGCAAGACGACGACGCTGAAGCTCATTAACCGCCTTGTCGCCCAAAGCGAAGGCAAGGTCATGGTCGATGGCCGCTCCACCGACGAGTGGGACGTAATCCAGCTTCGCCGCCACATCGGTTACGCCATCCAGGAAGCCGGCCTTTTCCCGCATTACAGCGTGAAAGAGAACGTCGCGCTGGTTCCGCGTTTGGAACGCTGGGATGCCCCGCGCATTGCGGCGCGTGTGCGCGAAGTCTTGCAGCTCGTCGCGCTGCCCTATGAGCAGTTCGCCGATCGCTATCCTGACCAGCTTTCCGGCGGACAGCGGCAGCGGGTCGGGCTGGCGCGGGCGCTGGCGGCCGATCCCGAGATTCTTCTGATGGATGAACCCTTTGGCGCGCTCGATCCCATTACCCGCTCAGAGCTGCAGCACGAATTTCTTGAGCTGCGCAAATCGCTGCGCAAGACCGTCGTCTTCGTCACCCATGACGTTGCCGAAGCGTTGCTGCTGGGTGACCGCATCGCGCTCATGGATTCGGGCACGCTCAAGGGAATTTTTGCGCCGGCGGAATTTCTTCGCGCCGCCGACGATTTTGTTCAACCGTATGTAACCGCATTCCGGGCCGGGCAGCAAATCTTGAACTCCGGAGCTTAAGCGCCATGTCATTGCGCCAGTTTTTTATCGCCCACCAGCGTGAAGTGCTCACGCTGACCGGCGAGCATCTCTGGCTGGTTGGGATTTCCATGGCGCTGGCCGTCGCCATTGGCGTGCCGCTGGGAATTTTCCTGAGCCGGCGGCCGGCGTGGAAGACAGTCATCCTGGGCGCGAACAACATCATGCAGACCATTCCCAGCCTGGCCTTGTTTGGGCTGCTGCTGCCTGTGCCGTGGATCGGCGCGCGCGCGGACCGTCTGGCCATTCTCGCGCTCACCGCGTATGCTCTGCTTCCCGTGGTGCGCAATACTTATACCGGGATTGCCGGAGTGGATCCGCCGGTGCGCGAAGCCGCCCTGGGCATGGGACTCACGCAGCGGCAATTATTGTGGCAGGTGGAACTGCCGCTGGCTTCGAACGTGATTGTCGCCGGTATCCGCACCGCGACGGTCATCACGGTGGGCGTGGCGACGATTGCCGCCGCCATCGGAGCGGGCGGCCTGGGCGAATTTATTTTTCGGGGCCTCGCCATGGTCGATAACAACGTCATCCTTGCCGGAGCGATTCCTGCCGCGCTGATGGCGCTTTTCGCCGACTTGGCGCTCGGCGCAATTCAACGGTCGCTAGTTCGGACAAGCGTTCGGACGCACCAGTGATGGACCGCCGCGGCTTTCTTTCCGCATTTGCGCTGCTGCTGGCCGGCTGCATGCCGAAAAGCGCGGCGCTTTCCATTGGCTCCAAGAATTTCACAGAACAACTGGTCCTGGGCGAGCTGCTGGCGCAATTTCTCGGCCGCTTCACCGCCTTGCCCATCGACCGGCGCTTTTATCTTGCCGGCAGTTACATCTGCCATCAGGCGCTGCTCGCCGGACGCATCGACATGTACGTGGAATATACGGGAACGGCGCTCGTCGCCATCCTGAAAGAACGTCCGATTTCCGATCATGCCACGGTCTTCAACACGGTAAAAGATCTTTACGCCCGCAAGTTCGGTTTGGAAGTGATGCCATCGCTCGGCTTCGACAACACCTTTGCCATGGTCATGCGCGGCAGTGATGCGCGCCGTCTGCGCCTGAAAACTCTTTCCGACGCCGCTGCCGTCTCTTCGCGGTTACGGTTGGGCGTAGGCTATGAATTCCTAGAGCGGCCCGATGGCTTCAAAGGACTGGCCGCCAAATATGGCCTCAAGTTCGCCGAAGCGCCGCGTGTGATGGATCTGGGCCTGCTATATCGCGCATTACAAAACAATCAGGTCGATATTGTTGCCGGTTCCAATACTGACGGGCTGATTGCCGCGCTCGACCTGGTGGTGCTCGAAGATGACCGTCACTATTTTCCGCCCTATGACGCTGTGCCGATCGTGCGGCGGGAAACGCTGGAGCGTCATCCTGAAGTTGCAGCCGCATTGCAAAGACTGGCCGGCCGCATTACCGCTGACGACATGCGCCGCATGAACTATGCCGTGGATGGCGAGAAAAAAGATGCTGCGGTAGTGGTGAAGGACTTTCTGGAGCGCAAGCTTTAGGAATTCTACGAGGCTGAAGAGGCACTTCGGCCACAAGATGTCCGTTGGCGCGCACCGCCGATACCTACATCCTATGAATATACCCGACTACCCACATCCCAGCCACTAGAAGGATGAATGACAGAACAAGCCCTCCAGCCGTCGCCCACACGCGCCTGACTTGTCGCCAGTCCAACGGCAGCCTTACCAGCCAGATGAGCTTCCAACCCCGGTCTTCAACACGATAGGTTTTTACTGGGATCAGCGGGAACCAGAGAAGAAGAAAAAACATCGTCGTGGTGTACTCCTGGGTTTTAGAATTTAAATGTCTGCGGCGATCTGCTTTCCCAAAGTTCATGTACCCTATTCCCCACGGCAACCACAGCCGAAACCTGCCTGGACCGCCGTCCTGTACTGCTTTCTTCCCTATTAATGTCTCGTTTTCTAAGGATACAAACTTTCTCATCCGCTCTGGCGTTGGTAGGTTCCTGGCACGCAGCTCAGCCTCAAGCGCAAACTGGGCACCGTCCGTCAAGTCGTTGAATTCGAGGGTGAGTTGTAGCAACTCGTTATCATTGAGCTTGCGGTAATGTTCGGTTAAATCTCCTACATTCATGGCTGTGCCCTTTCATCGATCATGCTCCGTAATCAGCGGCCAAATCCCCGCTGGGTGGTTTACGGTCAGTAATACCAACTGGCGGTTGGCCCAACTTTAGCGATCTTTGCGTGCATCATTCCCACTGAGGGTGCCCCATACTTGCGTTTTTTGCAAGAGTGGGCGTCGATGCTGCGTGTGCTATTTGATTTTGTTGTGGACACGTGATCAAAACCCCCTTGACGCCGGCATTTCCGACTCCCGCCCTTCGCAAAAGACGCGAAGAACGGGGCACCCACTGTGTTGGTGATGTCAGCGAGATCAAAAGCCTAGGCCACCCGCCACGCGCACTGCTGCCTGTGCTCTGTTTAATTATGAAGGAGGCCGGCACAGACAGGAGTGTCTGTGCCACATTTATCAAATTCTTCTCGACTCACGAAAAATTGATCGCCGCAGGCGGGGCGGCTGAGTTCGTCTGTGCCGCACCTACGGCGCTCGATTGTCTTTTATACCTTACCCACGCTTCCGGCTTCGCGTTGCTCGCCTTCAGCATGGGCTAACCTGTGGTCGCGCCTACGGCGCTTGGATTAATTGGCGTCATTCCGCCGCATGCCGCCGGCATAAATACCGAGGGCACCTCCACCCCAGCAAGCCAAAACCGGGCTAGCTGGGGACCCCGGGCTGCGCTCCATAAAGAAGCTGCCATGCAATCGCTCATACCATCCCCATGGGGAGTTATGCGTAGGTTTTGCTTCCGTCCACCAACTGATCGCATGCCAGACAAAAGCTGTCATACCATTGCCGGATGAACCCGCGAACAAAATCGCTGAAGTTTATCGACGGAAACGGCGCCGAACTGGTGATGTCGGCCCAGGTGTGCACGCGGGTCCTGCCGTCGGGAACAACTTCAAACGTCACCCACTGCTCCATTGTATTGCCGAGCACGTGGTCGATCCAGGCAATTTGCCGCCGCGCCGGAGAGCAAACGGTAATTACGTGATCGACCGTGACTTTCTTCGGGTGGACGATTTCGATTTTGAGCCGGCTCCCGGCAGCCCAGGGTTTGCCCTTGCTCCAGCGAATGTCTCCGTAGACGTTGGAAAAGCGGGGCCAAAGGCGGTAGTCGCAAAACATTTCCCAGGCGAGCGACGGGCTTGCCTTGGTAAAGACTGTGTACTCCAGATACTCCATTTACTTTTACTTACCTCAAACGTGATTTGACGAAGGGACGGGGGCCGAAACTCGAATGGGCAGGAACAAGCCTAAGTGAACAACTGACGCAGTCCTCCCCGGACGGCGCCGAAGGGATAAAACAGGACCTGCCTGGGGCCAAACCCCAATGCAGGGGAAATGACTATTAATAATACACTGTTAGTGTTACATTGTCCAAGTTATTAACGAGGGATAAAAAGAATGCCCCGGATAGCAGATGAACAGCTGGAAGCCCGGATCGTAAGAGCCGCAAGGACCCTATGGAAAACGCATGGCCCCAAAAGCCTGACCCTGCGCTCAGTTGCGCGCGCGGCCGGAACCACAACCACTACCGTTTACAAACGCTTTCACAATAAGGAAGCGCTGCTGCTGGCGCTGGCCGAACTGGTCCAGGCCAAGATCACGGCCCGGACCACATCCGCCGCGACCATTGAAGATTCCTATCGCCGCTTCCTGAATTTTGCCGGGCAACATCCCAACGAATACCAGCTGCTCTGGGGGCCGGCGTGGGCGAATTTGCTGGGCCCGGGGCGGGCGAGGCCGATCAAAGACTGGCTGCTGGAACAGTTTGCCGCCCGCTTTGGCGGCGAGCCGCGAGATTATGTGCTCAATTACTACGCGCTCTTCCTGCTGGTGCATGGCACGGCCAACCTGCTCATCGTGACGCGCGACCGGAAAATGAAAACGGAAATGATCGATAGCTGTCTGGCCATCTGTGACGCGCTGGTCGCGAACATTGAGGTATTAAAAAGACGGAAATAGCCCGGTGGCCTTGATCACGCCCGCAGAGTCGGTGACGACCGAAGCGGTCTTGAGGTGGTCAAAGTCCGCGGACAAGACCTCGCGCAATACAGCCCATGTTGGAACAACCGCCCAGCAGCCACCCCAGCAAGATTTGCTGCTTGCGCTTTCATTCTGCCGCGCTGTTTACGGGCTGACTTTTCGTAAGGGACGAATCGGGGGATGCTACGACGGAATAAGGAGGTAAAACCTCTTGCTGCCTGTTAGCCGCAAAACCGCTCTGAGCCTACCCACAGTTGAGCCAGATCTCTGAGGTTGTGTTTGTATGTACGCGTTACCAGGTATTCCTTCCCACCTTTTACACGCAGCCTGTACTCCCCCGTCGGTAAAGGTTGGATCTCCTCCACGGCCGAAATATTCACGACGACCGAGCGGTGGATGCGAATAAAACCGTAGGGTTTGAGCATCTCCGCCATAAACGAGAGGGACTCGCGCACCACATAGGGATTAGTTCGGTGTCGCAAGGAAACGTAATTACCTTCGGCTTGCACTGCCAAGATGTCGGCTAAATCCAGGAGCAGGATGCTACCCTTTGCCTTGAACGCGATTCGTGGCGCCTGTCGTTTTGCTATAACCTCCAACTGCCGCAAAACTCGCATGAGGTATGCGGCATCAACTCGGGTTAACGGAAGCAATGATGTATCTGCAGCTTCGCAGAACCCGTCCGCTGTCGATTCAAGAGTGTAATCCCGCCTATTAGCGTAAGCAGCTTGTTGAGCAGACCTCTCGCGTGCAATGGCCTTCCGATCCTGAATCTCGCGGGCGCTCATGATGGAACCCCTTGCTCTCTCGTTTCGAAGGTTACTTCTGCCCAGCGCTCACTGCCGAGGGAAAGCTGGATTGCTCGCCGAAATAACACTCAATGGATTGCAACTTTCCGTTCTTGATTCGGAGATACTCCACGTTCCGGAACGATTTACCGTCCTTGTTGTGGCAAAGATACTTCACAAAAGCATCCTCCGCGCCAGTGGCGATTCGCTCCAGGTCAAAATGTCCAATGAAATCGATCTGTGTTTCCCAGCATCGCGTTTTGAAAGTGCTCTTGCTGATGTGGTCGTCGCCGGCCGCGCTGGTAAAGGTGAAGTTATCGGCGAGCAGGCTATCCACGGGGCCCCAGTCTTTCTTCTCCCAGGCTGCGTACCACTTCCGGACTACCTCCTCGTTGGTTAAGTTTTGCCCTCCCAATGCGCTGGCACTTGCCGGTACCGGCAGGTTTACGGCGCCAACCAGCGCGCAGGCTCCCGTTGCGAGCAGATTCCTGCGCGACACTGCGATCCTTGTCATTGTTCGTTCTCCTTTTCATGATGAAGTTTGAAGCGCTTCGCCCGATCGCAATGCTGAATGCCTGAGCACACGAACCGGTTGATAGGCGATCAGCCCCGCTTGCGCTTGTCCAGCGCGCGAAGAGACCTCAGCCATTCCACGATATTTCTGATTCCCGCTTTCCACACCTTCGGATCTTGAGCATTCTTTGCTAACGTGGCGTAGCCCTCGACCATCGCGACCAGAAAGCTGGCAGTCTCGTCTGGATTCAAGTCGCGGCGAACCGTTCCCTGGGACTGCCCCTTCCGCAAAAGGGTGGCAATTCCTTCCTGCCAGTCGAGGAATATAGTCTCCAGCCGCTTGCGGAATTGCTCGTCCAGCGGAGACATCTCCTGCGCCAAATTGAGCAGCGGACAACCGGCGCGAACGTCTTTGGGACGAGCTGGTATCCGCCGGACAACGCCGATCAAAATGTCGATGGGTTGCCCCTCGCTAAGCATAGGACGCAGCCACCGGTCGCGGGTAAATTTTGCGACGATCTCTTCGACGACGGCATATCCCAGGGTTTCCTTACTGTCGAAGTGGTAATAGAGCGCGCCCTTGGTGACGTTGGTGGCGGCGAGAATTGCATCGATGCCGGCACTCTGAAAGCCCGATCTGTGGATCTCCCGAAAGGCCGCTTGCAGCAAGCGTTCCCGTGTACGCTCCGGATCACGGGACCTTCGTTTCTTCTCGTGACCACCCAACATACCGACAAGTATGTATGTTAACTATTCAAAAAGTCAATCGAAATGATCTGCCTGACTCCTGGCTCCCGGTCTTCTCGAATTGCGTAACCTCTCGCCAGTATATGTATGAAAAGCTGGAGAAACAGTCGCTCTCATCGTTGTGGGACCGTCCCAGGAGGTTGTTAGTCCGCCACTCGTTTTCGAGCTCTGAAGTGTGGGGCCTGTTGTATCACGTAATCGATCGTGAATGTGGAACGCCACATGCTTCCTCAGTTGTCGCTCAAGCAGGAATTTGTGAAGTTGTGGGCCAATTCCGCTCTCAATTGCACACTCACTGTTAGAGCGCCGAGTGGTACCTGACGTAAATCGCCAGTTATCCCGGCACCTTTATCGGAGGAAAAGAGAAGATATGAGCACGCTTAGACAGTTACGGAATTTATGCATACCGTGGGTCACGACGATTGTTCTTGCTTGCTTCAGCGACGCAGGCGCGCAAGGCAGCTACCAAGTTACCGATTTGGGCACTCTGAACGGTGACAATTTCAGTTGTGCCATGACGGTCAATAATCAGGGCTGGACGGAGATCATGGATGGGATCGCGAACCCGCCCAGCAATTCGCTTTTCGCGCCCCTTTTAGCGGGCCACGCGGTGATAAAGATCGACGAGCTCAAGATCGACCTCGGCACGCTTGGAGGAAAAAACAGTTTCATAGGCTATAGCGGGCTCAACGACCACGGGGAGGCGGTCGGTTTCTCCGAAACAGGTGTTCCAGACCCGGACGGTGAAGACGTTTGCGCCTTCGGCACGGGACTTACCTGCCGTCCGTTTCTTTGGCGAGACGGCCACATGAGGGCTCTCCCGACGGTGGGCGGAAATAACGGGCAGGCCAATGCCATCAATGACCGCGGACAAGTCGCAGGATTTGCGGAAACCGCTGTTCCTGATTCCACATGCCCAGCCGGCGTGGTTTCCAAGACTGATTCACCGGTGGTATGGGAAGGCGGCAAAGCCCAAGCTCTTGCGACGGTGGCTGGCGATCCAGACGGGCAAGCACAAGGTATCAACGAGCAGGGCCAGGCCGTAGGCTACTCGGGAGACTGCATCAGAGCGCATCACGCCATGTTGTGGGAAAACGGCATGGCCTTCGCGCTTCCTGGCCTTGGGCCCGAGCGTTCCAACATCGCCTGGGCAATTAACAACCAGGGCCAAATCGTCGGGGAAAGTCGCAGCGCTGACGGCACAACCTTCGTTGCCGTACTTTGGCAGGACCGTGTGATCACAAACCTCGGCACTCTGCCGGGAGATTTTGCCGCCCTGGCCACCGGCATCAACAGCCGGGGCCAAGTGGTAGGAAGCACCGTCGACTCCGGCTTCAACTGGTCGCATGCCTTCATCTATCAGGACGGCGTGATGAAGGACCTTAACACGATGTTTCCTGCAGATTCCAACCTCTTTGCCACCATGGGCAACACGATCAATGAGCGCGGACAAATCTCGGGCATGGCAACGGTGCTCAGCGGACCGCATGCGGGCGAAATCCACGCTTTTCTGGCAACTCCGGTAGAAGCAAGCATAAGCAAGTCGATTGCAGACGTCGTACCTGGACACCCGCAATCCAATTTGCCCGCAAATATTCCTAGTCCGCTCTTGCATTGATTCACACTCGGCCGCTTCGGGCGGCAACGGGTATTTTCGGAGACTTCCGCACATCATGCATTCCGGCCGTACGCTGCGCCAAGGCGCAAGGCCGGAGCTTGTGCGGGACATTCTGGGTCACGCAAATATCGACGTGACCCAGAATGTTTACGGCAAGTGTTGGTGGGAAGAGCAAGTGGATGCGGACGCAGATCCGGCCGTCGGCCGGTGTTCAAGGAAGAACCGGTGGCCCCTCTTTGGTGAGCGAGGTGGCAGATCGATCAGACGTCGAATTAATCAGCGGAAGCAGAAGGCGGATCCGACGAAATCAGGAGAAGGCTTCTGAAGCAGAAAGCTGCTGAAGAGATGATGATATTAAAGTGATTGAAAATTTGGAGGCGCGGGTCGGAATCGAACCGACGCATAAAGGTTTTGCAGACCTCTCCCTTACCACTTGGGTACCGCGCCCTGACGGAGTGCCCGTCTTGTACTGGCCCTGAGAGCATTTGACCCTCGCCGCAGCGAGGGGCAACCAACGAGCAAAAAATGGAGCGGGAGACGGGAGTTGAACCCGCGACTTCGACCTTGGCAAGGTCGCACTCTACCACTGAGTTACTCCCGCTCAGAGGATGAACACATTATAACGTGCTGAAAAATCAGGGTCAATCTTCGGATCGTGTCGCTTCGCTCCAAACCGCTCGAGAGTTTCGCCTCGGGCATTGATTACCGTGCGCCTGTGACTGGCGGCTCGCCTACGCGGGTCTCGCCGCTGCAACCGGCGTTGATCAGTGTCTCCGGGCATGCGGCGAACCGCGAGACCGGCTAGCGCGGTGAGCGGTATGCAGCAGGAGGAGAGGGATTTATAGGCTTAAGCGTGGCTCTGAAGCGGTTTGGAGCGCAGCGACAAAATTAATGTCTGCTCGCCCACTGTGGGTCTTGTTCGGGTGTCACAATCGACCCATCGCGCATATGGATGACGCGGTCGCCCACGCCAGCAGCCTCAGGGTTATGCGTGATCATCAGAACGGTTTGCCCGAATTTCTGGTTGGCGTCGCGCAGCATTTTCAGCACGATTTCAGAATTCTTCGAATCCAGATTGCCAGTAGGTTCGTCCGCCAGAATCAGCGCCGGCCCATTGACCACGGCGCGCGCCAGCGCCACACGCTGCTGTTCGCCCCCGGAAAGCTCGGCTGGCCGATGGTCGAGCCGCCCGGCAATGCCCAGCATCTGCGTTACCTGGTCAAACAGCGGTTTGTCCAGCCCGTTTTTGCCGGCAATCTCTCGCGCAATCTCAATGTTTCCCTTGGCGGTGAGTGTCGGCAAAAGATTAAATTTCTGGAAGACAAAGCCGATCTTCTTTTTGCGCATTTCCGTGCGCTGCGCGTCGGACAGCTGGGCAAAATCGTCGCCATCAATGGTCACGCGGCCCGATGTCGCGCGCGTGAGTCCGCCCAGGATATAAAACAGCGTTGATTTACCGCTTCCTGAAGGACCTACAATGCTGACAAATTCGCCCTTCTCCACTTGAAAGCTCACGCCACGCAGCGCGGGCACATCGACTTTGCCGATGCGGTAAACCTTGGTGACGTTTTCAGCTTGGATGATCGGGGCCACGCACTCGATATTATCAGACCGCCCGTTGAGGGAAACGAGTCAAACAGCGGCATAGCGCGACATCCTAATTATTCTGTCGCTTACGCTCCAAACCGCCAGGGAGTGTGCTCTTTCGCGACTTTGGTTCTGCGCCTGATGCCAGCGGCTCGGCGTGCTCGGGCCTCGCCGCTTAGCTCCAAATAAGATTGTCGCTTACGCTCCAAACCGCCAGGGAGCGTGCTCTTTCGCGACTTTGGTTCTGCGCCTGATGCCAGCGGCTCGGCATGTTTGGGCCTCACCGCTTTAGCTCCAAATAAGATTGTCGCTTGCGCTCCAAACCGCCAGGGAGTGTGCTCTTTCGCAACTTTGGTTCTGCGCCTGATGCCAGCGGCTCGGCGTGCTCCGGCCTCGCCGCTTAGCTCCCGGCTCAGCTCCTTCTAACTGGCAATCGGCATCTGCGGCGGTTCCACCCGCGGCGGTTCCACCGCGGTAACGCGCTTCGGTCCGCGTTTCTTCACCAGCATGAGCCTGATCCGCTCCAGCAACTCAATCGGCGCATACATGCCTTTGGGTAGAAAGAGGTCTGCCCGCGTTTCTTTCTCATAAAACCTGGTCTTGCCGGAGAAGATGATGGCGGGCGTGCTGGCGGAAAGCTCTTTGATCTTGCCCACAAGCTCGGCGCCATCCAGGCCGGGCATCTGCAAATCGCTCAGCACCAGGTCAACTCCGCCTCGCGTGAATGCTTCCAGGGCCTGATCTCCGTTACTGCAGGCCAGCACGCGGTAGCCGCGGGTTTCCAGCATCAGCTTTCGTATGGAAAGCGCCTGCTCATTATCGTCCACGCACAGAATCGTTCTTTTCGGTCTCATCCTGCCCCCTGGGGATCGTTTTCCACGGCTGGCCGGCGCAATGGCTTCAACGGAATTTTTTTACGGCTGGGTGTTTCTTACTTGGGTTCGAGAACTCTACGGCATCCCAGGGGCGGAAGCAAGTAACCGAAACGCCAACAGGTGGAAAACTCTGTGGAGAACTTTGATTCAGGCTTCGCTGGTGGCCGCAAAACGCGGAAAAAGAACCGTTTGCTGTATTCGCTCGTCAGAAAAAATTTTTTACTAAAGAAAAACTTCCCCGCGCACCACTTCAACCACGTGGCCGCCCACGCGCACGTTTACGATCTTGTTGCCCGTGCGGCTGGCGCTGAAGAAAATCCTGCTGCGCCGCTTCATCTCCACGCCTTGCTCCATCAATACCTGCTGGTCAGCCGGGACCACTCTATATTGCACCGCCCATGCGGCACATGGCCCGGCAGCGGAGCCGGTGGCGGGATCTTCGCCGTTATAAAAGATCATGCGCGCTTGCAGCCTGGCTTCCGGGTTCACCGTTTCACGGGAAACAAAATAAAAGAACTTGGCGCTGGTCTTTTCCAGGTAGGCTTTCATGCTGGGCCAGGCCGGCGCCAGCTTTTGCAGCGTCGCCAGCGATTTTAGCGGGACAATGGCAAAAGCGTTCCCGGTGCTTACCGTCTGAATGGGCAGATCGTCGGCAATGTCATCCGCGGCCAGCCCGGCGGCGCGCGCCACGTCCTCGCGCGAATGCTTGTCGCCGAATTCCGGATCGCGTTGCGTCATCATGCCGAAGGGCAGGCCCTCATGGGTGGAGAAGCGCACCGGAATGCGTCCCACGTTCAGGTCCAGCACAATTTCCGCGGCAGTGCCGTTGCCGCCCTGCGCTTCATTCCCTAACGCTTCATTTCGTAACGCTTCATTTCTCAGCACCATGGCCGTGCCCAGCGTGGGATGGCCCGCGAAAGGCAGTTCCTCGTCGACGGTAAAAATGCGGACGCGCACGCCGCGTTCGCGTTCGGTGGCGGCGTCGCGCGGCAGGATGAACGTGGTCTCAGATAGGTTCATCTCCCTGGCCAGCGCCTGCATCTCGGCGTCGCTCAGGCTGCGGCCATCGGCAAATACGGCGAGCTGGTTTCCTTCCAGCGCAACTGAAGTGAATACATCCACCTGCACAAACGGCAAACGGCGCTTGGTGTTTGACATTGGATTCATTGGACTCTACCCTGAGATTTCAATATGAAAGACCCGCTAATCGAGAACACGATTGCCAGAAATGCCAGACAGGAGCGATTGCCAACAATGCCAAAATTGCCCAACATCGCCGGCAGTGAAAAATTACTGGCTATCAACATACATATTGGACATATTCCCTCCGTTTCCTCCTTTCCTCTGTGTTTCAAGGTTTTGGGGTTTCAATCTTGGCAATCTTTGGCACTTTTGGCATTCTTGGCAATTTGTTGTTCCTCTGTGTTCCTTCGTGTCCTTTGTGGTTAAAATTCTTGAATTCTTCCAATCATGAAAGCATTCCGCAAATTCCTGGCTCGCACTCCGTTCTACGGCGTTTACAAAGCGCTGGGCCACCATCCCGATTACTGGTATTGGAAGCTGCGCGGCGAGCCCATACGCTCTCCGCATCTGCTCAAGCAGCGCACCGTGCGCGATTATGCGCAGCGTTTTCGCCTGCGCGTCCTGGTTGAAACCGGAACGTATTACGGCGAAATGGTGGCGGCCATGAAAAATCGCTTTGCGGAAATTCATTCCGTGGAATTCGATTCGGCGTTGGCGCAGCGCGCCGCAAAAAAGTTTTTCCGCTCGCCGCACATTCATATTCATGAAGGAGACAGCCAGCAGGTGGTGCCGGAGCTGCTGAAATCGCTGCGGCAGCCAGCGCTTTTCTGGCTCGACGCCGGTTATTACGGCTGGGCCGGCCTTCAGGGCGATAAGCAGCGCCTCACCAGCGAACTTGAGGCCATCCTGAAGGATTCGCGTTACCCCCACGTAATCCTGATGGACGACGCCCGCGGCCTCAACGGCCAGAACGGCTCGCCCACAGTCCCGCAACTCAAGCAGCGCATCGAAGCCGAGTTCCCGCGACGGAGCGTAGAGGTGAAGTACGACATTCTGCGGATTGTGCCTTGTCCCGAGCGCAGCGAGGGAGCCCTATAGCTGTAATGTCCGCTGTCGTTCAGCAGTCAGCCATCACCACGTCGCCAGCGTAATGTCTCAATTTGATGAAAACCGTTTCCATCTTGTCATGCTGAGCGACTACGAACGAGCGGAGCGAGCGAGGGGGAGTCGAAGCATCCCGGGATGCTTCCCACACCATGCTGATTCAGGGAGTTCTCTTGAGGGACTGTCCCCGAAACCGCATTTCCCGGCCCCAGTTCTCTGCCAAGTCCATCCATCGTGGATTCACCTTTTCGATCAGGGCTATCTTCTTCTCCCGACGCCAGCCTTTCAACTGCTTCTCGCGGCGAATGGCGGTCATCACGTGCTCATAGCTCTCGTAATAGACGAGCCGGTGCACTTTGTACTTCTTGGTGAACCCTTCATGGAATCTATTTTGTGCTGCATGATGCGGGTGCCCAGGTGGCCTGTCACGCCGGCATAAGCGTACGGGTGCGGCTGGTAAGGATGTAAACCCAGAACTCGTAATAAGAACCGTAACGCACGGCCAAAGATGGTAACACAGGCATTCTGGAAGAGAACTCCCTGACGCAGCATGGCAAAGGAAACATTCTCGGGATGCTTCGACTCCCCCCTTCACTCGCTCCGCTCGCTCGGGCTTGCTCCAGCATGACAGACGGAGCATTTGTATTTTCATCAAACAGTAAGCAGAAAACAATTTGACATGGCGAATAAAACACGATACTCTTACGGATTATGCCCGAGATCGCAATTCCTGCCGTTCCCATCAACTACGCCGCCGTCCTCGCCGACCTGGAAGCCAAGCGCGTGCAACTTGACTCGGCCATCGCCGCCATCAAAGTCATCCTCGAACAAACCGGGTCCATGGCCGCCGCCGCGCCGCCGCTACCGCGCATCACCGGCCTGGATCAGGTTCCTCCCCAGGCGTTTGTCGGCCTTAGCATCTCGAATGCGGTGCGCAGGTTGCTGGAAATGATGCAGCGCAGGATGACCATCCGGGAAATCATGCAGGGCTTGCAGGCCGGCGGATTGAAGCCCAGCAAGTACCGTAACGTCTATGCCATCCTGCGCCAGCGCGAGGCTGACAAATTCGACATCATCAAGGTGGACAAAAAATGGGGTCTGGCTGAATGGAACCCGGAGCTTCCTCCCCGGAGCAATTTGATCGCTCACAAAACGCAGAAGGCCTGATTGAAGCTGTTCCTCCGATCAGGCGCCCATGCTTGCGCGCTGCGCACCTTGCCCCTTTTCCGATCACCAGATCACCCGATCACGCGCGATCACCCGATGCTGTTCTCCGTGTCACCCGATCACGCGCGATCACCCGCGATCACCCGATCTTGCACTCTAGGTTTTCTTTTCCGATCACCAGATCACCCGATCACGTGCGATCACCCGATGCTGTTCTCCGCGTCTCCGCGCCTCCGCGGTAGGTTTTTCTTTTCCGATCACCAGATCACCCGATCACGCGCGATCACCCGATGCTGTTCTCCGTGTCTCCGTGCCTCCGTGGTAGATTTACACATACGCGGAAGCGCATGGGGTCCGGTGACCCTTCCGGTCTTCAAAACCGGCGAGAGTTAGCTTCGCTGGCTCTGGTGAGTTCGACTCTCACACGCTTCCGCCACTTTTGTTTTCACAAGTTTAGGTGTGCCGGGCCGGCATGATGGTTTTTCAAGTCCCTACTCCGTGCGGGAAGTGTTCCACATTACGCTGACGATCCACCAACGGAAGCCGTCATTGAATAATTGGATACTGTTCGCGCCTTGTTCGAACGGTGGTTCGTTTGGGCTGCGGAGAGAATCATAGAAGCTCAATACGTGTGCGAAGTGGCTGAATATTTCGGTCTGACGGCGCGATTCCCGCTCCCAGAAATCCTCGATTGCGAATATCGGCTCGACGCGGTGAATGTAATCTTCAGCGCTTAGGAAACGCATGCCGGACTTTTCACCAGGCATGGAGGCTATCGGCATGAGGCGTCCGTCCGGCAGGAAAAGAGATCGGAATCGGTCCCAGTCTCGCGGCTGGCCAGCAGGTCCGGAAATAGCTTCGTAGAGGGCATGCAGAATGGCATCGAGCGTGGCAACGTCGGATGGGCGGACCATAGGAGTGGGCATATATGCCTCCTTTGTATCAGACTGGATGATGCATCCGCGTCTCCGTGCCTCCGTGGTAGGTTTTGCCTTTCCTGATCCGCGTTCATCCGTGTTCATCCGCGGTAAGGTTTTGCTCTTGCGCGTCTCACTGCTTGCCGTGGTGGTAAAGTTGGCCTCATGGCCGACGCCACAAATCCCAGGAGCTTTGAAGAGATCGTAGAGTGGGCCTACGGCACCTTGCCCCAGAAGATCAGGAAATTGCCGGACTTTCCCGGCATTCAAGTGGTGGACGAGCCTCCTCCGGAGGTATTAGAGGAGATGTCAAACCGAGAGAAATGGCGTCATGGAACTGAGTTATTGGGACTCTACAGCGGCACATTCAGGACGAAGCGGTCTTTCGCCCAGCTGAACTATGCGCCCGACTTGATCTTTGTTTTTCGCGGCCCCATTCTGCGCTGTTCAAGAGGAGATTTGCCGGCCGAAGTGAAACAGGTGGTCTGGCATGAGGTTGCACACTGGCTCGGCTTCGAAACCGAGGAACAAGTGGAGGCCTTGGGTTTATGACCCTCGATGAACTACGGTTGTGAGTGGAATGGCGATTTAACGCCGACAACTCTAGTCCTTTGACCTATGACGGAGGTGCGCGTTTCTTACCGGTATAGGACACCAAGACGTACATGTAAGCGTCGGAAGCGCCGCGCATTTGGACGCTGATTTCATTGTCAGTGCTCAATTCCACGGGTGCGGATTGCACTGGGCCGCCGACCGGCAACCTGACTTCCTTTCCGTTCAAGGCAACGCGAAATGCCTCCACCATGTGTTTGTCGCCCCGGCCATTTACCACCACGAGAGAGCAGCATCCTTCGGGTATTTTTGTGAGTTTGAAATTTCGAGTATCAGTCACCACGCTATGCGGTTTGCACGGCGCGTCCTGCCCACAGACCGTAAACTTCTGGATCAGTGCGAAGCCGTTGGTCGGCAGGTTCAGGTCAAGGGCGCGAAAAGTGAAAAGCTGGTGGAACGCAAATCGGGGACTGAGCATGGTGTTGACCAGAAGCGCGGTTGGCGCGAGCAGCGCCACAACACCAGCTATTTGCCGCCATGAACGCCGCTTGAGCGCATCTATGATGCCAAGGACAATTGCTGCGGCCCAGATTATGGGAAGAATAACTCCCAACCAAAGTACCGCCCAGAATGAGTCACTGTCAGCGTATAGAACTGCGAAGGCAATCACCGAAACCAGGAGCGCAGCGGCTGACAGCAATATCGCGGTGGATATCGTGGTGAAGCTCGCTTTGAGGCGGAATCCCATTTGCCATTTAAGCAATATCGCCGCGATTATATTCTCACCACGGCTCTACTCTGAGGCACAATAACGTCAAACCCATGAAAATAGTTCCCGCCGATGACGCCATAGCCGACCTGAAGAAGAAGACTGCCGAATACGAAGAGCAGGCCAAGAAACAGGGTGGGAAGGTTGCTGCCCGATTCAGAGATACCGGCTCAGTTTCTGACTGGCCCACCATCCGCGTTATAATCGTCTTCTCCGACGCTTGGCAACGAACGTCTGCCAGTATCGAGGGAAGGTAATTATGTTCCGCAAAAGGTTTCTCCTGGGTTTGGCGCTTCTTCTATCCACCGCATTGGCCTTTGCGTCTCCACCGCAGCAGAAGGACAAAGACAAGAACAGCGGAGACGACGACAAGTTCTATCAAGGCAAGGGAATCAACGACCTGAATGCGATCGGCAACCGCAATGTGGGCTGCAATCGCGGTCTGGGCAACTGGTACACGTTGGACTCTCAGGTCAGAATGGGCCAGGAATTTGCCCGCCAGGTGGAACAAACGTCGCACCTGATTACCGATCCCGCGGTGAACGAATACGTAAACCGCCTGGGGCAAAACCTTTCTCGCAATTCCGATACGCACCTGCCCTTCACCATCAAGGTACTGGACATTGAAGAGCCCAACGCCTTCGCGCTGCCCGGCGGCTACATGTTTGTGAATGCCGGGACCCTTCTGCTGGCCGACAATGAGTCCGAATTGGCGGGCGTGATGGCGCATGAAATCGGTCACGTCGCCGCCTGCCATGCGGCGCGCGGGGCCACGCGCGGCAACCTGGCCCAGCTGGCCATGATCCCGGTAGTGATCCTGACCGGGGGGATTGCGGGGATTGGAGTCAACGAGGCCGCAAACTTCGGGATACCGGCCGTTTTCAGCAAGTTTGGCCGCAACTTTGAAGCCCAGGCCGATTACCTGGGCGTACAGTACGCCTACAAGAGTGGCTACGATCCGAACGGCATGATCGACTTTTTTGAAAAGTTGCAGGTCCTGGAAAAGAAACGCCCGGGCGTTGCCATGAAGCTGTACGGAGACCATCCCCAGACGCCGGACCGGATCGAGAAATCGCAGCATGAGATCGGCACCATCCTGCCGCCGCGCGAGCAGTACATCGTGGACACCTCGGATTTCGAGCAAGCCAAGAAGCGGCTGGCGATGATCATGAAACACCGGCTGCTGAAGGACGGCAAGGACGCCGAGAAACCGGATTTGCGCCGGACGGCTGGAGATAAGAACCCCGGCGATACGAACCCTGACCAAAACGATAAAAACCAAAACGACGATCGTCCCGTGATCAAGCGCAAACCGGGCAACAACTAAACCTGGCTGCCGTACCATCGGCAACCGCGGAACGAAGAATCCTTGGGCGGGCCTGGCAATGCGCACCAGCGCGTCATCTCGCGTTTGGACGCACCTTAAGGACAGGTTCAGGTGGCTTCTGGGGCGGAGCGATAGGCTCAAAGCTGGATTTTATGTATTCTTCCGCACTCGTTTCATAGCAACGCAGAGGACTGCGTCTGCGCTCCAGATATTCATTGGGCACGTTGCGGGAATAGATCAACGGCTCACGACGATTGGGCATGCTCCGCGCTGTTAACTGCTCGATGGTCTCATCGCAATCCGGAGCTCGCCGGGCTGAGATCTCGTGAACCACGGAGTAATCAAAGCCGGATTCCGAGAGCCGCGGTTCATAGGGAAGGAAGGTGAAGACGAGCTTGATGAGACTCCACTCCTCGTGGCCAATCTCGGTTTCGGCAACGAACACCTCAGCGCTTTTAAAGAAAGAAGAGCGCGGCAGAGATATAGCTACGGCAACCAGACGCACTCGTATGAGCGCTTTCTTGGGAGGATAGTCCCAACGGAGCTGTCCTTCGGCCTGCCTGCCTGGCCCCCCAAGACAAGTAACGGCCAGGAAAAGCAGGGCTGTAGTCCAGTTTTTCACCCTGACGCTCATCACGCTCTGCTCCCTTGGGCTTGCCACATAAGCACACTAAGCCTCATGCACAACCAGAAATCGACCGGCCTTCTCTTGGATGCTTTTTTGAGAGACTACGGAAACTGCGAACGGTTGCCCGGCGGCTGCCGCAGATTAGCGCGCGATTGTGTAAAGAAGCGTAAAAGTACTAAGTGATGCTTCTTAATTTAGGTGGTCGACTCTGGCCTGCGGAGATCCCTTCGGCTCGCTTTGCTCGCTCAGGGTTTCGGCCACGCCTCAAAATAAGAAAACTGCCGCGCCCTGATCCGACGCGGCAGCAATAAACTGGAAAAACTAGAAGCCGCTTGCGGCCAGCCAGCGGGCCGGTGCAGTAGCTGTCGCCGGGATGGCCACAAACACAATCGGTGCGATGCATGGCGAAGGCGGCGTAACGGTCCCTTCAAAGCGCGCGTCGCCGGTGGTTGTGGCAGGGGCGATTCCAGCGACCAGATTCACGACGGCCGGCGCGCCGACGGCATCCTTACTCTGGCAGCTCAGGATCACGGCAAAGTTCGGGATCGGGTTGGCGCCAGTCGCCACCAGAACAAGACCGCGGACCTGGACTTCAATCTCGCCGTTGGCGTTCAGTTCCGCTTTTCCGGAAGCAATCTGCCATGGCGCTCCGCCGCCGCCGATGCCGCGGATAGGATTGGTGGGGCCGGTAAACGGCGGCACAACCGGCGTAAGCTGGTTAAACTCAAAAAGGTTCCGGCCATTGTCCTCGCCGCTGTTTCCGCTAGCGGCTGAAGCCACGCCAAGAAAAGTCAGGCAGACTAGCAAAGCGAACAGTTTTTTCATACTTCACTCCATTCTCAACGCGATGTCGCTTGGATCCAACAGACATTCTTGTTCTTCGAAAAAATCAGGAGCCAAGCTCTAACCGACGCAACGCCATCGAAGCGTGCGCGGATGAAAATGCCAAAACATCATATGCAAAATGCCGCCGGTGCGGTGGCGCGAAATTGGTCAGTCGAGCATTGGCCAAAAGGCGGGGCGTTGGATTGCGATTCGGCTCTCTGGACTACGCGCAATTTCCATGGCCCATGCAACCGAAAGGCGACGTTTGCCATCCCATTTCGGACTGCTGCCGTCGCGCGCCCGCTCCTCTTCCGGCGGCAGAACAATGCCGGGGGAATTATGGAAGGCGCGAGTCGCGGAACGGAGCTGCAGCCATGCACGATCTGCGCCCAGAGCGGCGTTTATCAGGCGACGCATGCGGCCCACCGTTCGCCGCACAAAGTGGTGGTGCGGAAAGGGGACCGTTTTCCGCAGTGCAATGCATGTGGCGACGCAGTGCGCTTTCATTTCGTTGCCTGCTACGCCGAGTGCCGTGAGAGCGTGCCGTCACGCGCGAAGGTTGCGCGCAAGCGCACAGCGGGCCCGGGTTAGCCGATAAACACTTCCTGATCGACCTCCTTTACACAGCACGCTGCAATGGAACGGCTTGATCTGGACATTCCAGCTTGATCCAGCTACCTTGGAAACAATGGCAACAAGCCAAGCTACTCGTCTCACAGACCGGCAGTTTGCGCGGATCGCGCGCGCCCTGGCGGAGCCGCGACGCTATCAGATGCTAAAAGAGATCGGCGCCTGCGGCCGGCCCACGCCCTGCACCAAACTGCATAAGACCCATCGCGTGAGCGCGGCCACCCTGTCTCATCATGTGAAAGAACTGGAGACTGCCGGCCTGGTGCAGATTGTCCGCGAAGGCAAGTTCGCCAACCTTGTTCTTCAGCGCAACGTGCTGCAGGCCTACCTGGATCGGCTGTCCAAAATCTAACCCCCCAACCTTTTTCGAATCCTCCGCACCGGCAGATACATCTGATCGCTTAGATAATTAGACAAGCATCTAATTGATAAAAACGAGAGGAATAAAAATGAGCGACTTAAAGGGCAAGGTTGCAGTGGTAACGGGAGCGTCCAAGGGAATCGGCGCGGGCATCGCCAAGGCGCTGGGGGAGGCCGGGGCGCAAGTGGTGGTGAACTATGCTTCCAGCAAAGATGGAGCCGACCGCGTGGTGGCCGAGATCAACGGCAAAGGCGGCAAAGCGATTGCCGTTCAGGGCGATGTGGCCAAAGCAGCCGACGTGCAGCGGCTGTTCACGGAGACCGAGAAGGCGTTCGGCAAACTGGATGTGCTGGTCAACAACGCAGGCGTCTATCAGTTCGAACCGCTGGAGGCGGCCACGGAAGCGGAGTTCCATCGCGAGTTCAACACCAACGTCCTTGGACTGATTCTGGCAACGCAGGAGGCGATAAAGCATTTTGGGCCGGAAGGCGGAAGCGTGATCAACATTGGCTCGGTGGCGAGTGAGAATACGCCGGCGATGTCAGTAGTCTACTCAGCGACCAAAGGCGCGGTGGACGCAATCACGGGCGTGCTGTCAAAAGAGCTGGGCGCGCGAAAGATTCGGGTCAACTCCATCAATCCGGGTGGAGTAGAGACCGAAGGCACACACAGCGCGGGAATCGTCGGAAGCGACTTCGCAAACCAGCTTGTGGCGAGAACTGCGCTTGGGCGTTTTGGGCGACCGGAAGATATCGCGCCGGTGGCCGTGTTCCTGGCTTCGGCCGACTCAGGATGGATGACTGGCGAAGTCATCCGGGTATCCGGCGGATTTCAATAAGAGGATTGGCCGCGAGTTAACGCGAATGAAGTTTGGAAATGTCAGGACTTGGCAGGTTCCATAAAGGGAAATGTCAAGGGAATGTTTTTCCCCGGAGACGGAGGGGAGGTTTGATTCTGGTCATTCAGCCCCTTTTCGCCAACGATGATCGTTCGCTGTGCGCATACCTTCTGTTCCCCATAACTTCTCTGTCCCATCGATGGTGTGATGCTGCCTGGACGAGGGCCGGTTTTGCCGAACTTTTCCGAACCATGGGCAAAGGCCACCTGCGCTTTGCTCCCCCGATGCAGCCTTCCCATACTTTCGGCCACGCCCGGGCACGGTTACACTAGAAGCGATGGCTACCACCACTGCACCTCCGGACGCTGCGACTTCGCGCAAGCCTGACCTGAGCGTGAGCTTTGCCGGCATCGCATTCAAGAACCCGGTCATCGCCGCCGGCGGCACGTTTGGCTATGGCGTGGAGTTTGAAGACATTGTCACGCTGGAAAAGCTGGGCGGCTTTGTCACCAAAGGGCTCTCACGTGAGCCCATGGTCGGCAACCCGCCGCCGCGGCTGTTTGAAACCGCCGCCGGGATGCTCAATGCCATCGGCCTGCAGAACATCGGCGCGCGGGCGTTTATTGAAGAAAAACTTCCCAAGCTGGCGGCGAAAAAGAACGTCGTCGTGATCGCCAATGTCTTTGGCTACTCGCGTGAGGACTATCAGGCAACAATCCGCATCCTGAATGAAGCCGAAGGCATTGCCGCATACGAGCTGAACGTCTCATGCCCCAACACCAGCCACGGTGGCATGGTGTTTGGCACTGATCGCGCTCTGCTGGAAGAGCTTGTCGCTAGTTGTAAGGCCGCTGCGCGCCGGCCGCTGATCGTGAAGCTTTCTCCCAACGTTACCAGCATCGCCGCCATGGCCAAGTCGGCGGAAAACGCCGGCGCCGACGCTATTTCCCTGGTCAACACGTTTGTGGGCATGGCCATTGACTCCAAAACGCGCAAGCCGCGCATTTCCAACGTGACGGCTGGGCTGAGCGGGCCGGCCATCAAGCCGATTGCCTTGCGCATGGTCTATGAAGCAGCGCACACGGTGGAAATTCCCGTCATCGGTATTGGCGGGATCACCACTGCGGAAGACGCAGTGGAGTTCATGCTGGCCGGCGCCGCCGCGGTCGAGGTGGGGACGGCGAATTTCTGGGACCCCTGCGCGACCGAGAAGATCGTCGATGGATTGCAGCGCTGGTGCTTTGAGAACCGCGTGAAGCGGATCACCGACATTATCGGGACGCTGGAAACGTAAGAGAGGATCTTAGCTCTTAGCCGTTGGCCCTTAGCTAAGAGCTAAAAGATGCCTTGCGGCGTCCATTCCGATTCAGCTCAGAACGTGCAACCCGCGCTCACGTTCGCCACTCGAACTTACTAAGTCCGCGCTCGTCCGCCTTCACGCCGGTTTGTGAGCGAGCGGGTTGACACGAGCCAAAGCCGCCTCGTCAGCAAACATTCACAAAGGCATTTTCCTCAGTATAGGAGACGAAAAGTATGAAACGCACACTCAAGCTGCTAAGTTTGCCGCTGATATTGCTGGCGGCAGTGGCTTTCGCGCAACGACCCATGGACTCGGCCAACGAAAAAGAAGTCCGCATTGTTGAAGGCCCGAGGATCGACAACATTACAGATCACTCGGCAACGATCGATTGGACCACCAATTCCAGCGGCGCCAACCACGTCCGCTATCGTGTGGCGGGCAGTAATCAACCCTGGCAGTCGGCCTACCATCAGGGCGGAGGCAACCACCACTCCCTTCAGTTAACTGGGCTGGAGCCGGGTAGAACCTATGAGTGGGAAATACTGACCCGCGATGGCGACCTGCGCAAGGCCGGACAATTCCAGACGGCCGGTCACGGCAACCGCGACCGTGACCGCGATCATGATCGCGACCGGCGTTAACTACAATCTCGGCAAATGCAATTTCGGCGTCGGCTGACTCGCTTACCTCCCAAAGCGCAGGCACAATGGCCGCTGGCGGAATTGTGCGAAACCACATATACCTCATAGACCGGACCCAGAGCCGCCGCCTTGGCGGTCTTGGTTTTTTTGAACAAACGGGAATTGGAAGCGCGTGGTCCCTGCCACAAGGTCCGATTGGGCAAAGTCGAAGGAGAAAGGCGGCTAGTTGCTTTTCTCGGCCTTACGGAGAAACTCCTGCGTAATTTCCGGCAGCTTCTCGCGGATCTGGCTGGGCAGGCGGTCATGGATGCGCCGGGCCTGGATGCGGGCCACGTCCGCTACCACCACGGGCGCCGGAGTCGCCACGGCCACGATGAGCCATACTACGCTGAAGAATAGGAAGCCGGCCAGTGCGATCAGCTCCAGCACCAGCGCGTGTCGCGGGGAAAAGTGCCGGACCGCTCCGAAGGCCACCAGAAACATCACGGCTGAAACCCCGGCGACGATCATCAAGCCGATATCGATGGTGCGGTGCAGGACCTGGCGGGAGCGGCAATGGGCGCACTCGACCAGATGCGCTTCGTAGTCGCCACGCATCTCCGGCGCCAAGCCTGAGATATCGTACCGCCACCCGGCGAGTATGTCTCCCACGACCCGATCACTGCATAGATTGCTCATCGATTGCTCATCGCCTTGCCTGACTGCTGCTCAAAAAGCCTCGTACCGCCCGAAAGGCGGAGTTGATGAACCTATTCTCATCCTATAAGAAGGTTCTGTACAGGTATCTTCTCACCCCAGGCAGAGAGGCTGCAATGGGTGGTCCTGCTGGGCCAGGGTCAGAGCACAGCACTGAAACAGGTTCAATTTCCCCCCCAGGGCCTTGTGGGCGGTCTCGCGGGCCACTTCGGGGTGATTATTCTTCTCCGATAGATGCGCCAGCACCAGGAATGCCGCCTGGCCGTCATAATCTTTTTCAAAGAATTCAGCCAGCGCCGCGTTGGAAAGATGTCCCACGCGGCTCATCACGCGCTGTTTTACCATCCAGGGATAAGGCCCATTGCGCAGCATTTCCAGGTCGTGGTTCGATTCGATCATCAATCCGTCGCAGCGCCGCAAATGGTCTTTCACGCTGTATGGCAGGTAGCCCAGGTCAGTGACCACGCCAATCTTGATGCCATCGGCCTTGAAGGTAAAGCCGCAAGGATCGGCCGCATCATGCGGGATGGTAAAGGCCGTAACGGTGATATCGGCGATTTCAAAGCTGCGGCCGATCTGGAAGTGTTCGCGACGTTCCAGTTTGGCCGGCTTGCCCTCAGGGTCTTTGGTCGCGCGCCGCCAGCTGTGGTAGGTGGCTTCAGTGATGTAAACCGGGATTTGCAGTTTGCGCGCCAGCACCTGCAACCCCGCCACATGGTCCTGGTGCTCGTGCGAAATCATAATAGCCTTCAGATTTTGCGGATCTTCGCCCGCGGTCCTCATGCGCTTGAGCGTTTCCCGGCAGGAGATGCCCGCATCCACCAGGATGCTGGCGCGGGAACTGGAAAGCACGGTGGAGTTTCCTCTGCTTCCGCTCGCCAGGACTGTCATGCGCATCGCCACTGAACGCAGCATAGCGGGAATCCGCCGCGCGGGGGAGTAGCAAAGTAGTTAACACGAGGAAAACGGTGAGCCCTTTACCGCTGATTCCACTGATGACACTGATCTGCACGGGATTCTTTACCGGGTTTGTTTAGAGATCCGTGCGATCCGTGTGATCCGTGGTGAGGTCTTGCTTTCCAATCTTGGCATTTTTGGCAATTCCGGCGATGTTGGCAATCGTCTTCACTTCATCTGCACGTCTACCAGCGTGGTTTTCTTGTCGTCGCATTCACGGTAGATCCAGACTTTCGGTGGGTCTTGCCGATAGCCGGCGGCAATGCGGTCAAGAATGTCAGCTACCGTGGCGTTTCTTAACTCGACAATCATTGGCGGCGAAATCACTTTTTTAGGTGTGCCTGCGTGCCGGGCAAAGTGAACATGGTTTCGGCGCAGAAAGGCTGCAACTTCCGGCGTGTGCCACAAGGCAGCCATTACGGTATCAGGCTCCCGGTCTTCAATAACGCGGAATTCTCTGAGCTTCAGCCGCAGCAATCTGGCTTTGATGTCGCTGTCCGCCACGCGCACGCCGCTGGCCGGCGATTCACGCCAGTAAATATTCTGGTGTCTGGCCGATACCTGCTGCAAGGCTTTATCCAGGGGCTCAAAGAGGACCGGCGTTTTCATGCGGTAGGACTCGGTCACGCCAAGCACGCCGCACTCGCCGCGCAGCATGATTCCCCCGTTACGATGCGCAGCGTTCAGGATACGCAGCATGGCCGCGCCTGCTTCCATATCATCGGCGGAAGGCGTGGGGCTGGGTTTTGCTGCCGGCTTGGCCGGAGGCGCATCTTTTGCAGGTTCCGGCGCCGGCTTCCTGCATCCGATCGCAAACAGCAAACACACCAGAGCGATGCATCTCTTGTTGAGAATCAAATGTCTATTCATGGGCACGGGGCTGTTGTAAAGGATAGTGGGCGCAACGATTCTTCTGTAGTAGCAACTTAGCTACAAGGAGGAGGCATAGCTTCCCTTTCCGGCGCAAGCCAGGATCGACGATCCATAGTCGAAGATCAGGCCGAGCCCTGCGAGTCCACGCCGTAGGAATCCAGCACGTCGCGCAGCGTTACGATGCCTTCGAGCTTATGGACGTCGGCGCGATTGACGACCGGCAGAATGTCAATGTGGGCGCGGCTCATTCGTTCCAGCGCCAGATGCAGCGGATGATCGGCGTGGACGTGGGGAAATTCCAAGGTTTCCAGAAGGCCCTGCACGGCCTGCTCCTTTCGTCCGTCGTCATTGGCGCTTTCCAGACTGGAGCGGGCCAGCACGCCCACAATGTTTCCCTGGTCCATCACCGGCCACGCGCGGAATTTGCTGGCGCGGACGCTCTCTACCGCCGCCCCAATTTTCATTTCCGCCCCCAGAAACTCCGTGGGGCTGCGCATGATCAAAGCAACGCTGCGCTGGCCGGACCCTGACCGGTCCTTGGCGTTGGGCAGATGAATGCCGTCCTGATGCGCCAGCGCTTCATAGATCGGCTGCTTCTGGAAATGCGCGGAGATGAACAGGCTGGCCAGGTTGGCGATCATCAACGGCACGATCACGGAATAATCGCGCGTCATTTCAAAAATCATCAGCACCGAGGTCATAGGCGCGCGCACAATGCCGGCAAAGAGCGCGCCCATGCCCACCAGCGCATAAGCGCCGGGCGAGGCGGTGTATCCGGGCAGGAAGTGGTGGGCCACGCTGCCGATCGCGCCGCCCAGCATGGCGCCCAGAAACAGGCTGGGACCAAAGATGCCGCCGGCATTGCCGGAGGCATAGCTCGTGGTTACGGCAAAAAGTTTAAGCGCTACCAGCAATGCCATCAGCTTGAGCGGCATGGTGCTGTTGAGCGCCGAGCCCACATAAACGTAGCCGACGCCCAGCACCTGGGGCACAAACCATCCCATCAGTCCCACGGTAACGCCGCCCACCACGGGATGCCACCACCAGGTTTTTCTGGGCAGCAGCAGAAAGCGCTTTCGCATTTGCAGCAGCAGCTTGGTAAAGGCCACGGAAAGAAAGCCGCCGGCCACGCCCAGCACGGCGTAGATGCCAAATTCCAGCGGATGAACAAGTTCATACTGCGGCACGTGAAAGAGCGGATTGTTGCCCAGGATCATCCGCAATACCACCCACGAGGTGGCGGAGGCCATCACTACCGATCCCAGAACCGGCGCGTTGAGGTCTCCCATCACTTCTTCGAGAGAAAACACCACGGCGGCCATGGGAGTGTTGAACGCAGCGGCGATGGCGGCCGAAGCTCCCACGGGCAGCAGGGCTTTTATTTTGTCCGGACGCAATCCCAAGGCGCGTCCCAGCACGGAAGCGATACCGCCGCCAACCTGCACGGACGGCCCTTCGCGGCCCAGAGGGATGCCGCTGGCCAGCGTGGCGGCCGTGCAGCCAAACTTTCCCAGCACGGTGCGCAGGGAGATAAAGCCGCCGCGCGCAAACAGCGCCGCCTTGGTCTGCGGAACGCCGCTGCCGCGGGCATTGGGAAAATAACGATAGAGCAGATAGCCCATGGCCAGCGAGCCGCCGATGGGAACCAGCACGCGCCGCCAGGCAGCGCTGCCCACGGGATAGAGCCGCATCCCCAGGCGCTCTGTCAGGACGATGAAGGCCACCACGGCCAGCCCGACTAGTGCACCGATGAGAAGAGTGAGAACAAGAAAAATCTGGTCTTCACGTTGTTCACGCAGCCTGGTCCAACGCTCGATAAATTCTTTTGCCATGGTTTACAAACGCGCCGGACAGGCAGACAGCAAATTGGATCGCATAAAGATAGATTACTAGAAAGCGGCGGTGATGTGTCCTTCGCTTCGCCTGGAAAATTTATTTTTTCTCTCTCAGAAAGCGATGGACGAATCCGACAACCTCGCCAAAAAGCAGAGCATCCGAATTCAGCAGCACTCAATGATCGTTCCCCAAGACGATTGTCCCTGTAACTAGTCGTTCCCCTAAGGATGGCTTCAATGTTGCGCAAGACAGCAAGCATGCTGCTGCCGGCGTTCGCGCTGGCGGTGTTAAGTCTGGCTTCGTCCGGACAGACAACGGCGACAGCGCCCACCAACGTCACTTTCAGCGATCAACAGTACACCACGGGTCCTCTGCCCGAAGGCGTTGTGAGCGGCGACTTCAACAATGACGGCAAACCGGACTTGGCGGTGATCGACAACCAATCAAACCAGGTAAACATTCTGGTCGGCACTGGCGGAGGCCTTTTCTCGCTGGGCAGCAGCACGCCCACTGGAGTCGGTCCCGTGCAGATTGTGACAGGCACGTTCACTCTCAGCGGCAAGCAAGCTCTGGCGGTCGCGAACTCGGATAAGACCATTACCATTCTTCTCGGCCGCGGAGATGGAACCTTCGTCACCGGGACGATCGGGATTCATGGAGTTCCCGCAGCGCTGATCGCGGCCGATCTGCTCAACAATGGATTGACGCAACTGGTGGACGTGGAATGTGCCAGCGCAAATACCGCGCCATGCAGTCTGAACGTTTACCAGAGCGATGCCCATGCATTGTTTTCGCTTTCCCAAACCATACCGTTGTCGGGTGCCCCTGCTGCCAACGGCTTGATTGTCAGCGACGATTTCAATCTGGATAACAAACCCGATATTGCCGTGGCCAGTGGCAACCAAGTCATGGTGTTCACTAACGCCAGCACTTTCAATGGCACAGGTAATGTCGCCCTCAAGTTGCATAGCGTCATCGCGCCGCCGAGCACGCGCACCATTTGCGGGCTCACCTCAGGCCACTTCAATGCCGGGGCCGCGCCAGACCTGGCAATCGAATCATTTGACAATGTGAACGACACGAACTTCCCCACCACCGATCGCATTTACCTGAACACCGGCTCAGGCTCGTTCTTTTTGAAGAGCCAGGTGCCGGGCGCGCGCGGCTTTGGGCACAGGCTGCATGCCGGCGACCTGAACGGCGACGGCATCGAGGACCTGCTGATTGAGGGAGCCAGTATTAAAGACGGATTTCTGGTGTATGCCCTGGGCCGCGGCGATGGCACGTTCAACACGCCAGTCGTGATCGCGGGCGACGGGCCGTATACCGGACTTACCATTCGAGACCTTAACCTTGACTCCCGGCACGATATTGCCTTTACGGCGCACAACGGTCCGGCAGGCTTTGCCGCCACTGAGGTGATGCTCAATCAGAACGCGGCGACCAACTGCGCGCCTCCGGGCTCAAGCACGCTGGCAGTCCATATCTGCGCCGCGCCTACCGCCACCAACTCGCTTACCCTCAAGGCCGCCGGCAACTCGCCCAACGGCGTAAAACGCGTGGAGCTTTGGATTGACGGCTCCAAGCGCGCCCAGGCCTTCAGTGACCAGTTGAACGCCAAAGTCGCCGTGGCGGCCGGCAGCCACAGCGTCACCGTTGTGGGCGTCGACCTCTACGACAAACTGGTCAAAAAGACGATTACCGTTTCCGTGCCTTAACCCGCATCGGCGTTGACATTGCAGCCGGGCCGTCCGATGCGCTAGATGACGTGGGCGGCCTGCATTTTGCTGCGAGAATTGGTATACGGGAATTTGGCAATGGCATAAATGAGCCCAATATCGGTGGATCAAAGAATCCTATCCCCAGTTTTCCGCCGTTTCCAGCCGGATCGTATTCGGGCCAATACCGCTGGTTTTTTTGCGGCTGGCGGCGAAGCGGTAAGCTTCGTCGTATTTCTGGCCGACGGCGGTGGAGTTGCGCGTTTCATAGATGAACATGCGGCCGGCTGCGCCCAGAGCGGCGCGAAATTCCGGCTTACGTCCGACGAACGCCATGCGGTAGCCGAGATCGCGCGGATTATCGGGTTCAAACCACAGGCAGCCGCGGCCTTCAGGGCTGGCGTCGCGGTTGCGGGGAACGTCGGCGGCCAGAAGGGTTTTGCCTTGCCACAGGCTCCGCAGGCAGATTTCATTGGGCTGGCGGGCGGCAACGGGATCGGCGGGAACTTCGCCCATGGCGATAATGATGTGCGCGCTTCCCATGGTTGCCGGTACGTCAAACTGGTGGACCAGCGCAACGTGCGCCGAGATTCCCAGCCTGCCGGCGTGTTCATTAATGGAGCGACGCGCGCTCTCCGGTGCTTCCAGCAGCAGGTTGAACTGCGGCAGCTCGTTCGACGCCAGGGCAAAGCCTTCCAGGACAGAAATGGCGGCGGGCGAAAGCTGTTCCTGTGTTTCACACGCGAATAGCGGAACAAAGAAAGAGACCGAGTCGGGCGCGAAGCTGAAACGTCGCGAAAGAAAGTCGATGTCCTGGGAAAGCGCGGGCGGCTCGTTCTCTTCGCTGATAGGTTCGGGAACAAGAAAGACGGAGTCGGGCGGCGCGCCGCGTTCCAGCGCCGCTTCTTTCAGGCCCAGCGAGTGAACGATCACAGCGGCGGCGCGGGAAAGGACAAACTGTTCGGCCACGCGGAACGAGCGTCCCATCCAGCTACCCGGCTCGCATAGTCCAGCGGAGATGGCCAGCTCTTCAATGCAGGCGTTCAGGTCATAGACCACGCAACTGCAATTGCGCACGGCGGCCATGCCGGCGGCAAAGCAATGCGCGTGCACAAGGTCCGAGGTGGTTTCAGGCGCGCAGTCGAGCAGGGACTTGCGCCAGTTGCGCACGTCCTGCCAGGAACGCAGCAGGGAAAGCGAGCGTGGCTGGTACTGGTTGCCGCCGGAAAGATAAAGCTCAGCGGAGCCGGCGCCTTGTGGCGTGACGATGAAGGGCCGCATGCCAACCGCAACCTGGCCTTCCACCACGGGCAGCACGTCACGGGCATATTCGCAGGCATGGATCACGCGCCAGACTTTGGCCCGGATCGCGCGTGGCAGCTTGCCCAGGCCGTCGGACTGCTCACGCTGTTGCGCCACATAAAAGTTGGAACTCATAAGGCAACTACGAAACTTCGCGTCCCTGCTTGCTGGCGATTTCGGAATAACATATCACGCGGTTACGGCCTGCGTGCTTGGCGGCATAGAGCGCAGCGTCGGCAAATTCGATCAGGTCGCGCTTGAACTGCGCGTCAATATCATAAAGGGCCACGCCAATGCTGATTGTAAGATGCTGTACGGAGTGAGGCGAGCCGGCAAAAAATTTGGCCTGGTCCACGGCCCGGCGCAGGCGCTGGGCCACAAACACGGCGCCGGTTTCGGTGGTTTCAGGCAGGATGATGACGAATTCTTCGCCGCCATAGCGGGCCACCGTATCCACTTCGCGCATGTCTTTCATCAGGATTGAAGTGACGTCGCGCAGCATCTGGTCGCCCACGTGGTGGCCATGGGTATCGTTCAGTACCTTGAAGTGGTCAATATCGATCATGAGAAGAGCAAATTTCTGCTGCTTGCGTTCAGCGCGCTTGAATTCCAGTTCCAGTTGCTGTTCAAAATAACCGCGCGTTCGCAGGCCGGTGAGGTAGTCGGTAAAAGCAAAGCGCAGCAGACCTTCATTGGCGTATTCGCGCGTAAGCAGGTTCTCCGCCACCAGGGAAAGGATCCAGAGAAGTTGCGCGTCTTCTTTGGTGAAAGCGTTGGCGGCGGAGCGGAAGAGCTGCAAGGAACCCATGACTCGATTGCTGACAAACAAGGGCATCACCAGGGCTGAGGCAGCGTCCACCACTTGCATCAGCGCGTCAGACTGGTCATTGTGGCTGCGTTCCACCAGTAGCGGACGTCCGTACTTGATGGCCCAGAAATTCAGGATGTTACCGTTGGCAATTTCCTCCATGCCGCTTTTTTCCATGCCTCGCGAAATCCTCAGGTCCATCACTTCGCGGCCTTCGTCCCAGAAATACACCATGGCTTTGTCAAAGGAGGTGATATCGGCCGTCATGTCGCACAGCAGGTTGAGCGTGGCTTCCAGTTGCATCTGCAAGCCGGTAAGCATGCTCATGCGCAGGACCACGTTCACGTCCTCCCAGCGTTTCTGGATGGTTTCCGGACGCAGTTCGGAGAACACCTCCACTACAAATCTCTCTGGCGGAGATGATCCGGGCTCAGCGGATTCTGGGGCGGGCATCGGGAACATTTTCCTGGCGGAACTCATGGCGGCGCGGGGGTTAGCCCAGCCACTTGTGAGATGCCGTTGGCCGGTTTGGGGAAACTTACGGAAGTTCCTCTGTCGTTTTTACTTATTGATGGCCAAATGTACAGGGTTGGGCCGGGGTTTGGGGCTGATCAGACGCCACGCCCGAGTGGAACTGTTGGACCAATCCGCGGAACCGGAGTGCCTCTTTATTCTGCAAGTTTGCACAGATTAGTATCAATTTGGGACAATCGGCGGCAACCGGCCACTTTGGCCGACAGGTTGCACTTACCGAGGTACTGCGGAGGTGCAGGATGGCGCTTACCAATAGGGAACTGGTCCAGGAACTACAGCATGAAATTAACAGCCCGCTGGCTGCCATCCGCAATGCGCTGTATCTCGCGGCCCTTCGAAGCAGTGACCCGGAGGCCCTGCGCTATCTTGAACTGGCGGAAGCCGAGATTTCCCGCATCGCAGCGGTTTTGAAAAACGCAAATCAAATCGATGAAAACAAACGAGTTCACATTCTCGTCCCTTTTCTTGATTCGGCATCGGCAGCGTAAGGTTTACTATCCCGGCGCAGCACCCGTGGTTTATTGCATTTTCATGCACAGTCTCTGTTGCATTTCTTTCAGACACAGCTTAGGATAGCTATAGCGTCAGAAAACCCGCTGGCGCCGAACAAAGACAAGCTCTTCGCAGTAAAACTTCGCCCGACTATTAACAATCACGCCGGCCCGTAACGTTTTTCCGACAGGAGAAGCTCCCTCATGGCATGGTACGCGTACTGCATCGTTGAGCAACAAGCTGTTCAAGGTGGTATTCGCGCTCGTCGTCCCGTTCCCGTAGAAGGTCTGAAAGGCATAGCCGATGCCCAGATATTCGCATACCCCAGCGGTGATTTTTCCGTCCTGGTCAGCGAGTACATTCCCACAGGCGATCTCGGCCAGAAAGCCCTGCTCCAGCATGCGCATGTAGTCAGCGAATGCTTTAAACGCACCACAGTGCTGCCATTTCGCTTTGGCACGGTGTTTGATACCGATGAGGCGCTGCGTCGTGCCGTCCGCATCAATCGCAAGGGCTTTCTGGAAAGCGTGACCAAGCTGAAGGGCAAGGCCGAAATGCATTTGAAACTGCTCATCAAAGATGGTTCGCTGCGTGAGGCCCTGGAAGAGATTGAACTTCCCGCCACCGTGGGCAGCGAGTATCTGAGCAAGCTTCGAGAAAAGGCGGTTCGGCAACGCGAGCGACAAACCAAGGCCCGCGCCCTTTCCGTCCAGGTCCATAAAATTTTCTCTCCGCTTGACCAGGACGTCTGTTGCCGCAAGATTGATTCCGGCGGGATGCTCATCGACATCGCTCACCTGATTGATCACAAAAAGGTTGAAAAATATCAGAACCGTTACCAGATGGCCACGCGCCACCTGCCCGGCATCGAAGTCGTAATGAGCGGCCCGTGGCCACCCTACCACTTTATTTCCGGCAAAAGGTCTTCCTGATCGCTTCAGGATGAGAATATCCAAATTGTTCCAAATCAAGGGTTGAAAGCTCCGGCTTTCGCCCTTTTTCTGCATACAGCAGCCAGAAAAAGGCCTACTTGGGCATCCAAATGCCCGAAAATGGAATCGGAGTACAATGTCTGAGGGGCGCTCACCGCCCTCGATGAGTATCTCCGTTCCAGTTTTCGCCATTGTGTCTTTTCCAATCGGAGCGGTAATTTGCCGCCAGGAGCAGGAATGAACCCGAAGACACGTATCCTGATCGTGGACGATGACGTGGCCATGGCCAAGTATCTGGCTTCGCATTTGTCCCGCCGTAATTTTGAAGTTACGGTCGCCTCCAGCGAACAGGAAGCCTTGCGTGTTTTTCGCTCCTTTGATCCGGTCCTGGTGCTGGTGGAAACCTCCATGGATGGCGAAGCGGGAGCCGATACGCTCCAGCGCCTGAAACAGCTCAAGCCCACGGTTTCCATCATGGTGTTGTCCGCCAGTAAAGATCCGGAAGTGATTTTCCGGGCGTCCAAACTCGGCGCCGATGATTACATCAGCAAGCCGGTCGATCCCAAAGAACTCGATGCCCGTATCGGCAAAGTGCTCGACAACCAGCGCCTTTTTTCTGAAGTCACGCAGCTGCGCGAGCAGGTCCGCCGCCAAAGCGATTTCACCATGCTCTTCGGCAGCAGTCCCAAGATGATGGAAGTGAAGATGACCATCGAGCAGGTGGCTGATACCACGGCCACGGTGCTTGTCCGCGGCGAAAGCGGCACCGGCAAAGAAGTGGTGGCGCGCATGGTGTACTCAGAGTCCTCGCGCTGCGATAAGCCGTTTGTGAAAGTAAATTGCGCCGCCATCCCGCATGAGCTGCTGGAAAGCGAACTCTTTGGCTATGAAGCCGGCGCGTTTACGGGCGCGAACCGGCAAAAGCTGGGAAAATTTGAACAGGCCAACGGCGGTACGATTTTTCTCGACGAAATCAGTGAAATGCATCCCGCGCTTCAGGCCAAGCTGCTGCATGTGCTGCAGGACCACGAATTCTCCCGCTTGGGCGGCAAGCGTGACGTGCAAGTGGATGTGCGCGTCCTGGCTGCGACCAACAAACCGCTGGAGCGCGCGGTAGAAGAGGGCGTGTTTCGCGAAGACCTGTTCTATCGCCTGAATGTTGTCACCATCCATATTCCTCCACTGCGTGAGCGCCGCGAAGAGATACCCGTCTTCCTGAAATATTTTCTAGAAAAATACAGCGAGCACTACGGCAAAAAACCGTCCATGTTCAGCGAATACGCGGTCACCCGCATGATGGAATATGCTTGGCCGGGTAACATACGCGAGCTGGAAAACATGGTGAAGCGTTATGTCATCGTTGGCAACGAAGCGCAAATCATCCGCGAGCTGGCTACGCACAAACCGATCGTGACCTCGTTTGGCGGAATGACGACGCAACCCATCGCTGTCCCGGCCACGCTTCCCGCTGTGCAAGCCAGCAATGGCGCCGAGATGGAAATGCCATCCCTGCTGGAGATTGGCAGGCGCGCAGCCATGCAGGCTGAGCGTGAAGCCATTGAACGTGTGCTGGCTCAGACCCGCTGGAACCGGCGCCAGGCGGCAAAGATTCTCAAGATCAGTTACAAAGCTCTGCTCAATAAGTTGAAAGCCATGGAGGAGCAGACCAAAGCACAGCCTAAGCATGAAGAGGTCTAAAAGTGGTACGTTGATACCACATTAAATAATATTAATACCTCCCTGTCAGACCTCATCCCCGACAAAGGAGTCTGCCTGGATTATTGCTAATTATAAGAAAACAAAAAGCTTAACCGTTCGGTGATATTCCACGCTTCTCTCAGAAAATATTTGGTTTTTGAGTTGCTTATATAAAGGCAAATAAAGAGGCACGTAAAACTAAAATGATTTCAACCCTCTTCCAAGCATTGAGACTTCTTCAATCCGTGTGTCTTGGCGCAAGCCGGGACTGCATCGTGCATCGCCTTCCCTGAGAGATTTTCCTACCTACTTCGCCTCTTTCTAAAAGCGGCCTGTGAGCAGGCCGCTTTTTTATTTCCCCTTAAATATTCATTACGTCAGATCAGCGACAAGTCGGGTCTCTGATGCATCTAATCGTGATTCCTGAGCAATTTGACGGTACTAATTATGACGACTAAGATTAATCGCTTATCAAAAGACATGGACAAGAAAAAACTGGAAGGCTTTAAAAAACGATTGGAAGAGCGGCAGCAGATCCTGCGCAAAACTGTCAGCCGTACGGAAGAGGACGGTCGCATTGCCGACCAGGATTCAGCGCAGGATATTGCCGATCGCGCGGCCAGCTCTTACACCAAAGAGTTTCTCTTTTCGCAAAGCAACAATGAGCGCCAGCTGTTGGCGATGGTGGAGACCGCTCTGCAACGCATCCGTGACGGCGCTTTCGGCGAGTGCGTCAGCTGCGGGAATGAGATCAACGCCAAGCGGCTGGAAGCCGTGCCCTGGACGCGCTATTGCATTGAGTGCCAGGAAAAGCTGGAAAAGGGCCAACTGGAAGAAGCCCACGAATAATCCAGACTGACCGGCCGGACAAACAAAAAGGAGATGCTCTTTCGCATCTCCTTTCTCATCCAAAATCGTTTTTAGTACAGGTTAAACGCGACTTCAATGTTCATTTCAACGGCCACGGCGCGCCCATCTTTCTTGGAGGGATCGAATTTCCAGGTCTTTACGCCTTCAATGGCTTTTTCGTCCAGGCCCATGCCCAGAGCGCGAACCACGTGCGGATTGTGCACACGGCCATCCGTACCTACAATAATGCTCAGCACCACAACGCCCTGATATTTGGCCTTGCGCGCTTCCTCAGAAAATTCAGGTTCGGGAGTGTAGATGGCGCGCGGCGCGCTCACTCCTTCGCCCACATGGAAAATTCCCGGGCCCACGCCCGGTCCGCCATGTCCTGATCCAACGCCACCGCCGCTGCCGCTGCCGATTCCGCCTCCCACCGCCGTCCCATTCGAAGGCGTCATCAGCTTGGAAAGCGGATCTCCGATTTGCGTAGTAGGTGGTGTCTTCAAATCCGCCACCACGGTTGGCTCAATCATCAACTTGCTCTTCTGCTGCACCAGAACTGTAGGCGGAGTGAACTGCTGTTTCGCCGCTTTCGGTGGCACGCCGGCAGATGCTTTCAGTTTGCTGGCATCGCCGCCACCGCCGCCGCTCGGTCCGCCTTTGCCGACTTTCATCGGAACATAGGGCGCCAATTCCACGGAGTTCGCCGTGGTGGGTGGAATGATCTTCGCGGGAACGGTCAGATGCAACAGCCACAGCATCAACCCGATCCCTGCCGTGTGCGTCACAAACGACAATAAGAAGTTTTCCGGGCGTTGCTGATAGGTGCCATAACCAACTCCCAGCATTGTGGGCATGACCGAGGTGTTCAGCGGCAGCTCCTTGGCAAACTTCACCACCGACTGCTGCGGGGCTTCGGGTTCACTGACGGCTGGCTTTTCCGGGTTCGGATTTTGGGCATCAGGCGAAGACATAATCAACTTTATCTAGTATAGACTCCAAGCGGCTACAAAAGTTTCTCAATGGTGTATTGGGCTAAAGTCAGTCTACCTAATTCCTCCAGGGGCAACAACTTATCGATGAAAGATGGAGCCGAAAAAGCCCTTGACCCGGTCCATGAATCCCTTTTTCTCTTTCCTGGGTTTCTCCTGGGGCGGCGTCGGTTGGGCGCTCGCTTTCAGAGACACTTCAGGCTGCTTTTCAATAAGAACGACCGGATCGACCTTTTCTTGCGCAAAATAAACGTTCGGCAGGGTGGAAAATTGCACTTTCGCTACCGAATAGGGCCGCCCAGTTGCGGGCCGGGCGCTGAACACGAAGGGTGCATCCACCTCAACGTGAACTTGGCCCGGTTTGTCCGGCGGCAACGGTGCAGTCGGCGCACTGCTGGCTACCGCTACCTGTTCGGTGGTCGTAGGAGGCGGTGCAGCCTCCCTGGACGGAACGGGCGTAGGGCCTGGCTGGGCTTCAGTTCGGATCACCGGGGCTGCGGGCGGACAGCCGCATTCGCCCGTGAGGTCCGCTTTTGCCTCCAGCTTGCCTCCTGCGAATACCGTTGATTCGTTCGGTTGGGTTTTGTAGCTCCCTGTTCCCAGCAGTTCAGAAAAAGTGACTTCGGTCGTATTTCCCGGAAGCGGTTTCACGCATGTGTCGCCCCGTTTATTCACTCCAAGGGCAAAGTGAAATGTACCTGGCCCCACTAGCGTTATGTTGAAGTCGGGCGTAATCAAAACGTCGGCTGCCCGCTCGGTCAGTTGGTAATCGATCTCAACCGCTCCGGCGCCTGTTGCCAGCATAAATCCCTGGTTGCCGGAGGTTACATTCAATCCGCTGTGCGGGCAGATACGTACCCGGCCTCCGCGCACCAGCTTGAGCGTTGCCGGAGCGATCCCTGCCGAGAGCTCCGAGCCGGAATACACGCTCATCCCCGGTCCGACAGGTTGGATGGCGCTGGAACTGCTCGTGTCTGAAGCAAACAGTTCGCCAATGGGTGGAACGGTTTGTGCGAATGCCTGCGGGCTGAGTAAAAGGAAAACAGCCCAATGATGCCGGACAGTGCCTTTCAGGATTTCGGACAGCTTGATGGACAGAACGGGCTACTCCTCGCTAACAAAATCATACTTCTCAATGGCCACGGCGATGCCTTGTTCCTGCTCGGCTTTGGTTACTCTGAGAATCTTTCCGATGCAACGCACTCTGATGGGATCAGCCAGGGTGATCTCCGTCGGCAGAGTCATGACGAACTCAATGGGCGCGCCTTCTGAGATTTCCGAATCCAGATACATAAAAACGCCCCGCGAACTCACGTCTCGCGTGCGTCCGGCCAACTCTCGTCTGCCGTTATCCAGAAATTTCACCGAGATCGGCAAATCGAGCGAAAACCGCCGTGTTGACCTTTTTTCCGGTTGCGGCTGCGCCATGACTGGCCTCCAAAAATGTTTAGACCGTTGGCCTGATTTTAGCCCATGTAGCTGGATTTTTGCTGGATATTCTGGCTGATGACCGATTCTGCGTGCCTATTAAAACCACTGAACACAGAGGAAAGGAGGCAGCAGAGGGAAAAAATTTGGCGGATTTAAACGTCCCTTAGGATGGGTGGCAGAAGTATTAAAATTCTCCTGCGCGACACCAAGTCTCCTCACCCTCCGCTTCCTCAGTTCCTCCGTGTTTCAAGGTTTTTGTTTTCTGGAGAGTAGTTGTGTTGAGCCAATCACAACGCTAAGAAGTTCTTCAACAGCAACCGGCCCGATTCCGTCAGCACACTCTCCGGATGGAACTGCACGCCTTCAACCGGAAAATGGCGATGGCGCAGACCCATGATCACGCGAGTTCCGTCGGCTTCGAAGGTCTCGGCGCTGATTTCTAACTCTTTTGGCAGTCCTGCTTCCGCCACGATGAGCGAATGGTAACGAGTTGCTGTCATCGGCTGCGGCGCGTTTTGGAACAGCGTCTTGCCGTCGTGCCTGATCTGGCTGGTTTTGCCGTGCATGAGCTGGTGGGCCCGGACCACGTTTCCGCCGAAAGCCGCGCCGATTGCCTGATGTCCCAGGCATACGCCCAATACCGGTCGCTTGCCGGCAAAGTACTTAATCAGGTCGATGCTGATCCCCGCCTTCTGCGGCGTGCACGGTCCCGGCGAGACAACGATATGGTCGGGATTCATGGCTTCAATTTCCGCCGGCGTAACCTGGTCATTGCGGCGCACTTCAACCTGCTGCCCCAGCTCTCCCAGATACTGGACCAGGTTGTAAGTGAAGGAATCGTAGTTGTCGAGCACAAAGACCATGATCTGCCGATGGTAACCAGTTTAGCCGACGGAGGGAATTGCCAGAAATGCCAAAATTGGCAAAAATCGCAGAAATTGAATGCCAACACCCCTGATGAATGGGGATACACTCGCTCCCAGTATCAAGCTTTGCGTTACAATTTTGGCAGTGTTTGGCAATTTCCGGCGATTTTGGTAATTCCTTCCGTGGTAGCCTTTTCCTGATGTTGCACATCACCAACGGCGAGTCCGTTACCTGCACCTTTCGGCAGGTCAGGTTTCCAGGAACCTATCTCGCCTGGAATGATGTCCTGCATGACGGTCCCGTGCCCCAGACCGCGAACCTGAGTGATCTATCCGACATTCGCGCACAAGCTTTTGCCGGTTTTGGCTGGGGTGATTACGCGACTCTCCGCGCCGGCTTTGCCTCGCGTGACCGGACGCTTCAGGATTTCCGCAAACACCAGGATGTTGTCCTCTGGTTCGAGCATGATCTCTACGATCAATTGCAGCTTCTCCAGTTGCTGGATTGGTTTGAGCAGCAGGACCTCGAAGGGATCAATCTTGATCTGGTTCAGATCGATTCTTATCCCGGCGTGCGACCGTTTTATGGACTGGGACAACTTAGCGGCCCGCAACTGGCCCGGCTTTTTCCCATGCGCAAACGCGTGACCGGCACACAACGAAGCGTGGCCACCGAAACATGGCGCGCATTCCGTAGCGAAGACCCCACGAATCTATTTGCCATCTCGCAGCAAAATCTTTCTGAAATGCCATTCCTCGCGGTGGCCCTGATGCGCTTTTTTGAAGAGTATCCCTGGACGACTGATGGGCTTTCGCGCACAGAACGCCAGGTCTTGCAGGCGGCCTCTTCTGGCAAGCGCAAGAAGGCAGATATTTATATGGAATCGCGCAAGCAGGAGGATGTGCCCTGGGGCGATGTGTCCGTTTATCTACGATTGGCGTGGCTCGCGGCCGGACCAAACCCCGCACTGGTGGAATCGCCTAAGAATGAATTCGCCATCACTGATGTCGGCCGTCAGCTTCTCGCCGGCAAAGCGGACTGGATTCAATTGCAAGGCTGTGTCGACCGCTGGCTGGGCGGGGTGCATTTGACTGGAGCGCAGCCGCAATGGCGTTGGAAACCCGAAACCAAGACGCTTTTTGCGCTTGATTGAGATCGACCTGTTTTACTTAAAGTGGATTGTCTTGGAAACGTCGTTAAAAATCACCACCGCGGCAAACAGGACCAGGAACACAAAAGCCGCCTGATAGACGCGCTCTTTTACTTCCTGCTTGATGTCCCGGCGCATTACCGATTCCACCAGCAACATCAAGACCAGGCCGCCATCCAGGATTGGAATTGGCAGCAGGTTGAAGATAGCCAGGTTCAGGCTGATAAGGGCCATGAACTGGAGCAGCACTACAAAGCCAGCCTGCGCTGCGCGTCCTGACTCCTGCATGATCATCACTGGGCCGCCGAACTGCTTCAGGGTGCCTTTTACGGTAAACAGCTGCCCCAGCAAGCGGAAAATCAGGGACGAATTCTTTTTGCAATCGTCAGTGGCGGTCTGTAAGGCAGCCTGAAAGGGCAGCTTTTCGGTGCGAAAATCCGGCAGTACTTCCACTCCTATCCGGTAGCCTTGTCTGTCTCGTGAGCCACCTGGTATTACCTGGGGGGTCAGCTTGACCGTCTGTATTTGCCCATTGCGTCGGATCGTAACGATCACTGAAGTGTCCTTGCTTTTCTGCAAAACTTCATACATGCCCACGCCATTGCCGGACTGGACATTGATTCCATTTACCGCAAGGATTTCATCGCCTACCTGGATTCCAGCTTTTTCTGCAGGAGCACCCCGTTCCACTGTGCCAACAACGGTCGGTCCCTGAGCAAACAAACCCAGCTCACTCAGAATGTCTCCGCTTTCGTCTTTTTCGGACACCTTGACCATCAAGTCAAGGTGAAGAGTTTGGCTCCCGCGCTGCACATCCATTCCAAGATTTTGATTGATGTTGCCAAAAATCTTGTACCGCACGTCATCCCACGTGGGATTGGTCTTGTCCTGGATAACAGTGATTCTATCTCCGGATTGAAACCCGGCTTTCTGCGCTGCAGAATCGTCCATCACCCAGCCCAGCACCGCGGGCCTGTCAAAATATGCTGGATACTCGTGGCGAAACATGTACACGCCGGTTAGCACGGCAACAGCCAGAATCACGTTCATCGCCGGCCCGGCAATCGCTACTAGAAAGCGTTGCCACCGTGGATGACTCATAAACTCGCCCGAATCGCCGGTGCGGGCTTCCATGGGGTTTTCGCCCGCCATTTTCACATATCCGCCCAGGGGCAGAAGGCTGATGCGGTAATCGGTATCGCCCCGGCGGAAGCCGATCAGGCGTTTGCCAAAGCCCAGGCTGAAGACCTCAACCCGGACTTTGAACAGCTTGGCCACGGCATAGTGGCCAAATTCATGAACAAAAACCAGAACTCCTAAAACAAAAATAAAAGCGGCGATAGTAAGCGGAAATGACTGCATATGAAAGTAGATGCGATATTGTAGCTTTAAAGCCGGGCAGGCCGCTACCGGATTACCGGGCGCGACAGCCAATCATGCGCCAATCTGCGTGCCTCGGCATCAGTGGCCAGTACCTCTTCTATAGATTCAGGATGGCGGTCTTTTATTTCATGAATTGTGCTTTCCACCACTTTCGAAATATCGGCAAAACCAATCTCCCGCTTTAGAAACGCGGCGACGGCTACCTCATCCGCGGCGTTCAGAGCGATAATCTTGGCGCCGCCGGCCTCGGCAGCTTCATAGGCCAGGCGAAGGCAGGGGAACTTGATCAGGTCCGGCGGCGCAAAATCCAGCCGCTTTAGATCCAGAACGTTGAAGCGCAGGTCAGACGAGATACGCTCTGGATAAGTCAAAGCATAGAGAATCGGGAGGCGCATGTCCGTAACCGAAAGCTGCGCCAGAATGCTGCCATCATTGAACTCGACCAGAGAGTGAATGGTTGACTGCGGATGCACAACAACCTTCACGCGTTCCGGCGGCATGTCAAACAACCGGCAGGCCTCAATCACTTCAAATCCTTTGTTCATCAGCGTGGCGGAATCGATCGTGATGCGCTGCCCCATCTTCCATGTGGGATGGTTCAGCGCCTGCTCGACCGTAATTTTTTCAAAGTCAGATTTTGGCGTGTGCAGAAACGGCCCGCCGCTGGCCGTGAGCCACACGCGTTCCACTTCGTTCATCCTGCCGCCGCGCATGCATTGATGCACGGCATTGTGCTCGCTGTCGATGGGCAGGAGCGGCTTGCGCTGCCTGCGCGCTTCAGCGGTAATCAATTCACCCGCAGCAACCAGACATTCTTTGTTGGCCAGCCCAACTTCCTTGCCAGCGCGGACGGCCTCAAACGTTGCTTTCAGTCCTGCCACGCCCACAATCGCGCTCACAACAAAATCAACTTCAGAATGCGTGGCCACGCGAACTGTTCCGGCCTGACCGTGCACGACTTCAATTCCGCCGAGCCCTTCAGCTTTAAGTTGCCGACGAACTTTTTCCGCATCCTGTTCTGTGGCGAGTGAGAGAACTTTGGGCTTCCAGCGGCGCGCGTCGTTCAAAGCAGCTTCCGTGTTCGATCCCGCGGCCATCGTCAGCAGCTGAAATCGCTCAGGATTATTTTCAATCACGTTGAGCGTGCTGCGGCCAATAGAGCCGGTGGAACCGAGGATGGCAATGCGTTTCATGAATAAATCAGCCTACCAAGGAATTCCACCACATCGACGTAGAACATCACAACCGGAAAGGCGAAGAGCAACGCGTCGACGCGATCGAGCAGCCCTCCATGACCCGGCAGGAGAGTTCCAGAATCCTTTACGCCTACTCCGCGCTTCACTGCCGACTCGAAAAGATCGCCGAATTGCGCAGCAATGTTGGTGATAATCCCAAGCGCAACCACATGGCCCCACGGAATTCGAAAATACGGGGAAGCAGGAAACGTAGGTTTCCACAGGCCGGACTCACCGGAAAAGAGCTCAGTAATCTGGTTTTGAAAATGAAAAACCAGGGCCGCCATGCCAACGCTGGCGACAACTGAGGCAATCGCTCCTTCCCAGCTCTTGTTCGGACTGACGATGGGCGCCAGCTTGCGCCGCCCGAAGTTTTTTCCCACGTAATACGCGGCAATATCGCCGGCCCATACAGAGAACAGAATAAAAATGAGCAGAAACCGTTGCGAAGGGTTGTCGCGGAGATCAACCGTTAGCGATAAAGGCAGGGCAACATAGAAGATGCCAAACACGCAGGCTGAAACTGAAGCCATGCCGGTGCGCAGCTCCTTACGAAATACCAGCATGGCCCCAAAGGTCGCGGGAGCAATGAAGCAGATTGCCAGCCAGAGCGGCAACAGATCGGACTGATACGGCAAATCAAGTGGCACATAGTGCGGATGCCAGATTTCGGGTAGAGAGACCGCCAGCAACGCGGCCAGCGGCAGAAGTCCAAGCACGTAGGTGGGCCATCGAAATGCTTTTAAGCCGGACGCCTCCACCATCGACAGGTATTCGCGCAGCCCAATAACGGTAAATACACCAACGACCGGCACAAACAGCCACAGCGGCGCTTTGAACACAATCACCAGCACCACCGGGATCAGCACCACCGCGGTAAGGACTCTCTTCATTTAGTTGGAGCTGCCTGGAGTAGGTTCGTTCAGGCCGCCATAACGGCGCTCGCGCGACTGAAATTCCTTGATGGATTCCAGCAGATGCACGCCGCTGAAGTCAGGCCATAGAGTCTTGGTTACGTAGATTTCAGCATACGCAGCCTGCCATAGCAGGAAATTGCTTAGGCGCATCTCACCGCTGGTGCGGATGACCAGGTCAAGTTCCGGCAGATGGCTGGTGTACATGTGGCGGTTCAACGTTTCTTCATCGATCTGTAAATGCTCGATGCCGCCATTGCTGGTCGCCGCGTGCACCATCGACTTGAAGGCATCCACGATCTCCGAGCGCGATCCGTAATTCAGCGCCAGCGTCATGATCATGCCGGTGTTCCTGGCCGTTTGCTCCTTGGCCCAGGCCATGCGTTCCTGCACTTCCTGCGGCAGCATATGGCTGCGCCCGATGAATTGCAGCCGGATATTGTTGCGGTGCATCAGCGGCAGCTCGTTCTTCAGGTAGCGGTGCAGCAACTTCATCAGGAAGTGGATTTCCGTAGCCGGGCGGCGGGTAAAGTTTTCTGCCGAAAAGGCATAGAGCGTCAGTGCGGGCAGACCGATGCGCGATGCCGTTTCCACTACCAGCCGGACGGCTTCCACGCCTTTGCGATGGCCGGCAATACGCGGCAGGTGGCGGCGTTTGGCCCAGCGGCCATTGCCGTCCATAATGATCGCGACATGTTTTGGGAACTGGTGAGGATCAAGCTGGCTGTAGAGTTCAGCTTCCTTTCGGTCCAGCCCAGAAGGAATGGTTCGCAAAAACGCCTCTCAATACCCTTCAACGCTAGCACAGCAGCTCTGGCCTTGCAATTTCATATCTCTCTTCCCTAAAAGGCCGAGTACTTCTGATCCGTGCCTAAGGCGGCACCTCCACATTGATGCACGGGGAGACTCTGGCACGGCTGTGGAAATTGCTGTAAGCTGGAGTTGCAAGTCTGCGGTGTCACAGGCGCCGCTAAGGATCAGATGCAAGTGGTCCGCCCGGGACAACTCGAGACCGGCAAGCTGATGCGCATGGTTGCCGTGATCTGCGTGTTGCTGGCCTTGTTGATGACCGGCGTGGAAGCCATGCACGCGCATTCTGAAGCTTCCGTTGCAAGAAATTCCGCTCCCTGCGCCATTTGTCTTTCCGCCCACGCCAAGGCGCCTTCGATCACAGTCCAATTCCTGCCGCTCGTTTATGCAGTGGAAACCGTGGCCGTGTTCTATAAATCGGAAGGCAAGAGCGTCGTTTCCAAACTTAGTCTCTTCATCCGTCCCCCTCCCGCTGCCTGATCCAGGCCATTCATCCAAGTCAGCTCCATAAAATTCAGTGTTTGGAGGGGAACGATGTTTCGGGTATCCCTCTTTCTATTATGTTTCATGCTGCCTCAAATCTTTTTGGGGCAGGCGACAATTCCGTTAGGCTCTTCCACTGCGCCCAGTCCGGCTGGGCCTCAGGGTAGCCAGTCTGCGCCGCCGACCGTCGCGAATACGACGCAACGGGATCGGCCTGCGGCCACGCAAATTACGCTGGACCAGGCGATTGCCATGGCTTTGGCCAACAGTCCCAGCATCAAGGCGGCGCGCACCCAAATCCAGCAAAACCAGGCGCAGGAAGTCACGGCCAATCTGAGGCCCAATCCGGTGCTGTCATGGGACTCGCAATTTATTCCGATTTTCAGCGCGGACTTTTCCGCTGACACGCTGAACAACCTGCAACAGTTTGATATCGGCCTGGGATACCTGTTTGAGCGCGGTCACAAGCGCCAGAACCGGCTAGAGGCCGCACGCGACCAGACGGCCGTTACCGCGGCCCAGGTGGCGGATACGGAACGCACGCTGGTCTTCAATGTTGCCCAGCAATTCATCAATGTCCTGCTGGCGAATTCTACTTTGCAGTTTGCGCTGGAAGACCTGCGCAGCTTTCAGGAAACCGTGAACATCAGCGAGCAGCGCTACCGGGCCGGCGACATCAGCGAAGGCGACTACTTGAAAATCAAGCTGCAGTTGCTGCAATTTCAGACGGACGTGAGTTCAGCGCGTGTGGCCAAAGTCCAGGCCCTGGGCAGCCTGCGCCAGCTTGTCGGGTACGCTTCTCTGCCGCATGATTACGACGTTGCCGGCGATCTGGCTTACCTGCCGCTTACGTCCGGGCTGGCTGACCTGCAGGCTAAGGCGCTGGCAGAGCGCCCTGATCTTTTGGCCGCGAAAAAGGGAGTGAAGGCCGCCACCAGCCAGATTTCCCTGGCCAAAGCCGACGCAAAAGCGGATGTGAACGCCTCCGCGAGCTTTTCCCATGTTTCCGGCGTCAGTTCCACTTCGCTGTTTTTCAACGTTCCACTGCCGCTCTTCAACCGCAACCAGGGTGAAATAGCGCGCACCCGCTTTGCGCTGACACAGGCGGAACTTACGGCCAAAGCCGCTGAAGACACTGTGATGACCGATGTCACCAACGCCTATGAGGCCGCAGCCTCCAATCAGGACGTGGTGCAACTCTATGTTTCCGGATACCTGAAGCAGGCGCAGGATTCGCGTGACATCAGCCAGTACGCCTACAAAGGAGGCGCCGCTACTTTGCTTGATTTTCTCGATGCCGAACGCAGCTATCGTTCCACACAACTGGCTTACCGTCAGGCGCTGGCCGCCTATATGCTCAGCCTGGAACAGCTGCGCCAGGCGACGGGAAGCAGGAGTCTCCCATGACATTTCACCGTCGTCAACCACGCTTTGCCAGGCCGCTTTCGCGGTGGCCGGCGATTTTGGTCATGACTCTGGCAATGGTGCTGGCAGCATGCTCCGGCGGCGATCCGGGCAAGACATACCGTGACGCTTCGGACGCCAACAAGACGGGGCTGTTTACCGTTCCCAAAGAACAGGCCTCGCACATCCAGGTGGTCACGATCCAGCCGACGAGCTGGCCGCGCATCCTGCGCCTGACCGGGACCGTTGCCTACAACAGCTTCCTGACAACGCCCGTGATTACGCAGGTCAGCGGTCCGGTCAGCAGGATCATTGTTTCACCCGGCCAGCAGGTAAAGAAAAGGCAGCCGATGTTGTATGTCAGCAGCCCGGACTATTCCCAGCTGCGGGCCAATTACCTGAAGGCCCGCGACGCGCATTCATTGGCCCACAAGAACTATCTTCGGGCGCAGGACCTTTTTGCCCACCATGCGATCGCCGAGCGCGATTTGCAGGCTGCAGAATCGGCGGAGATACAGGCGCAGGCCGACCAGCAGGCCGCGGAGCAGTCGCTGAAAATCCTGGGCATACCGCGTCCCGATACCCTGATCGAAAATCCGACTTCGCCCGAGGTGCCGCTTCTTGCGCCTATCTCCGGCGAGGCCGTTGAGCGTCTTTGCTCACCAGGACAGGTGATCCAGGCCGGACAGACCCAGTGCTTCACCATTTCCAATATGAGTACGGTCTGGGTGCTGGCCAATGTCTATGAAAACCAGCTCGCGTATGTGCACGTGGGTGATCCGGTCACGATCAAGACGGATGCTTATCCCGATTTGTTTCACGGAAGAATCTCTTTTATGGGCGCCGCGCTGGATGCGACCTCGCGGACGCTGCAAGCCCGAATCGACACCAAAAATCCTGCCGGGCGGCTCAAGAAAGACATGTACGTGACCGCCACGGTGGTTGCGGGCAAGATCGACAATGCGTTGCTTGTCCCGGACGCAGCGGTATTGCGAGACGCGGAGAATGAGCCTTTTGTTTACGTTGCGACCGGCCAGGATCAGTTCGCCCGGCGTCCGGTAAAGCTCGGCCAAAGCAGTGATGGCAAGACGCAGATTATCAGTGGATTGCAGCCCGGAGAACGCGTGGCCGGCGATGGCAGCCTGTTTCTCCAGTTTGCGAGCTCGCAGTAGATGTAGAGGACAGCGGTTTGGAGCGTAGCGAAAGAGGGTCTACAAGGATCAGTAGCCGCGAGGGCCCGGATCGCCCGAGCGGCGTGCAACAGGGCAGAAGAGATTTAAGTGCAAGACGATTTGTAAGCGGTCTGGAGCGTAGCGACAAAAGCTGAAGATGCGAGGGCCGGTTTCGCCCGAGCGGCATGACGTAGGAGCAGAAAAAGCTCGACAAAGACGAAAGTCTCCAGCGGTTTGGAGCGCAGCGACAAAAACCAATGATCCATAAACTTGTCCAAGTTGCTTTGCGACAGCGCTTTCTGGTGCTGATGCTGGTCGTCCTGCTGGTGATTGCTGGCGTCGTTTCATTTCAGCGCATGCCGGTGGACGCCTACCCTGATCTCGCGCCGCCTACCGTCGAACTGATTACGCAGTGGCCGGGACACGCTGCGGAGGAAGTCGAACGCCTCATCACCCTTCCGCTGGAAGTGGAAATGTCGGGCGCGCCCCAGATGGTGGTGATGCGCTCGATTTCGCTTTATGGTCTTTCCGATATTCGTCTGACATTTGAAGAGGGCACTGACAATTATTTTTCCCGTCAAGTGATCTTCCAGAGAATTGGTGACGCCCAGCTTCCCTCGGGGGTGGCACCCAGTATGGCCCCCCTGTTCAGTCCGAGCGGCCTGGTGTACCGATACGTGCTGGAAAGCCCGGACCGCTCTCCACAGGAGCTGAAGACAATTGAAGACTGGGTCGTCGAGCGTGCTTACAAATCCGTCCCCGGCGTAGCGGACGATTCCGGCCTGGGCGGCACGGTCATGCAGTACCAGGTCTTGCTGGATCCGGCGCGACTCTACGGATATCACCTGACGGTTCCGCAGGTTATGGCAGCATTGTCGGCCAACAACGCGAATGCCGGCGGCGGTTTTTACTCCCAGGGCGGGCAGTTCTATTACGTGCGCGGTCTGGGACTGGTGCAGAACACCGCCGACATTGGCAATATTGTGGTTGCCAGCAACAAGGGAACTCCCATACGCGTTCGCGACGTTGGCGAGGTCACCATCGGGAACGCTCCGCGGCTGGGGAGCTTTGGGTTCCAGACACATCAGGAGAACCACGACGATGCAGTGGAAGGCGTAATCCTGATGCGCCGCGACGAGCAGACACAGACCGTGCTCAAGGCCGTGGAAAAGAAGACGCAGGATCTGAACAGCTCCGTTTTACCGCGCGACGTCAAAGTGCGGCCTTTTTATGACCGCAGTGACCTGGTCCAGGTCACCACCCGCACAGTGGAGGATAACCTTGTTCGCGGAATGATCCTGGTGCTGGTGGTCCTGCTTTTTTTTCTGGTCAGCATACGCGCCGCCATTATCGTGGCTCTCACCATTCCGCTGGGCCTGCTGTTCGCATTCATCGTTCTGCACGCGCATGACGTCTCCGCCAACCTGTTGTCCATAGGCGCCATTGATTTTGGCATCATCATTGACGGCACCGTAGTGATGGTGGAGAACATCTATCGCGAGCTGGCATTGCGGCAGGGGCAGCCTTACAAGATCAATGAAGTCATTCTGGCGGCCGCCAAGGACGTCGATCGTCCCATTTTTTATTCCGTCGCTGTCATCATTGCCGGCTACCTTCCTATTTACGCGCTGAGCGGGCCGTCCGGCAAGCTGTTTCATCCCATGGCGGACACCATGTCCTTCGCCCTGATCGGCGCGCTCATTCTCACGCTCACGCTGGTTCCGGTGCTGGCTTCCTACTGGTTCAAGGGCGGCGTGAAGGAGCCAAAGAACCGGGCCTTTGACTGGATCAAGAAGGTTTATACGCGGCAACTTGACTGGTGTCTTGACCATCGCAAGCTGACTTTGCTGATTGCAGTGTTGATTTTCGCCGCCACCATGTTGCTGGTGCCTTTTATTGGCGGCGAATTTATGCCGCGCCTCGATGAAGGCGCGCTCTGGGTCCGGGCGACCATGCCGTACACGATTTCTTTTGAAGAATCGAGCAAGATCGTCCCACAGATTCGCAATATCCTGATTTCTTATCCCCAGGTTACCGTGGTGGGCTCGGAACACGGCCGCCCCGACGATGGCACCGATCCAACAGGTTTTTTCAACGCCGAATTTTATGTCGGCTTGAAACCCTATAACGATTCTTCCTGGAAAGGCGAGTTCAATACCAAGGACAAGCTGATTGCCGCGATCGACAAAAGGCTCGCGGCCTTTCCCGGCATTATCTTTAACTACACGCAGCCGGCTGAGGACGCGGTGGATGAAGCGCTTACCGGCCTCAAGAGTTCGCTGGCGGTAAAGATCTACGGTCCCGATCTTGAAGTGCTGGAAAAGAAAGCCGTGGAAATCAAGAAGACGCTGGAAAACGTGCCCGGCTTTACCGACTTGACGGTGGTGCATGAACTCGGCCAGCCCAGCCTGAACATCAATGTGGACCGCGAGAAAATTGCTCGCTACGGAATCAATGTGGCGGACGTGGAAGCCGTGATCCAGGCCGCTGTGGGCGGACAGGCCGCCACCCAGGTTGTGCAGGGAGAAAAACTCTTTGATCTGGTGGTGCGCATGCAGCCGCAGTTCCGCACCAGCGCGCAGGAAATCGGCAACCTTCTGGTGGGCACTCCCGACGGCCAGCAGATTCCTATCAGCCAGATGGCGGAAATTAAGCAGGGAAATGGCGCTTCATTCATCTACCGGGAAAACAACTCGCGCTATATCGGCGTGCAGTACAGCATTGAGAAGCGCGACCTGCAGCGCGCGGTGGAAGACGGACAGGCAGCTGTAAAGAAGAATGTTTTGCTTCCCGGCGGATATCAGGTTGCATGGGGCGGTGAATACGATCAGTTCCTGGTAGCAAAGCAGCAGCTCACGCTCATAGGCCCGCTGGCCGTCCTGTTGATTTTCTTTATCCTGTTTGCGCTCTACGGCAATTTCAAATTCCCACTGGCCATTGCCCTGGACGTGATCATGACCGAGCCGGTGGGCGCGCTGATCGCCCTCAAGCTTACGCACACGCCGTTTAGCGTGTCTTCCGTGCTCGGGCTGCTGGCATTGATGGGCGTATCGGTGGAGACCGGCGTGATCCTGATCTCTTACATCAACAAGCTGCGGCTGGAAGGCATGGACATACGCACCGCCACGCGCGAAGCCGCCCTGCTGCGGCTGCGTCCGATCATGATGACCGCCCTGGTGGCCTGCCTGGGGCTTCTGCCGGCGGCTCTTGCTACGGGCATCGGCTCAGACACGCAGAAGCCCTTCGCCATCGTGATTGTGGCCGGACTGGTGTCCCGGCTCTTCCTCGGGTTCTTTATCAATCCGGTGCTGTATCGCACCGTGGCGCGGGAGGGAGACGTGCTGCAGGTGTGATGAGATTCTGGAATTGGTTTTATTTGCTATGAAACACAAACAAGGCAACATCGCTCGTTGGATCGCAGCCATGACCACCAATACAGCGCTCAAACGTGCACATGAAGGTGCGGTAAAGCCCCTGTTTTTCGCGTGCGGCAGGAACGGCAGCCATTGGAAATGGTGACTCGCTAGACCGCTTAGGCTTTCTGTGTGTCTTTCCGCTTTACAAATATCCAATTCATATTACTATACTGGAGTATAGTATTTAACAATTATCAAGGCAGCGTAGAGAGCAGCCCTTCATGAAAACCCTCGCTTCCGGGCAAGCTTTACCGAAACAACTGCCTGCCGATGCCAACGATGCCCATGACGCGTCTGCGGCCGGCCAGATTGAGGCCACGCACGTTCCCGCCCACGAACATAGCTGGGACAGGCTGGACCTTTACCGGATTGGCTTCGTGGCGCTCGCCGCCGCTGCCGTATGGTTTCGCGCCTGGGAACCATTCCAGGCCTTCAGCCTGATCGGAGTTTTGGCGACGCTGATTGGCGGCTATCCCATCTTTCGGGAAGCTATTGAGAATGCGCTCGAACGGCGCATGACCATGGAACTGTCCATGACGATCGCGCTCTTGGCGGCGTTGTTCATCCGGCAATTCTTTACCGCCCTGATTATTACCCTCTTTGTTCTGGTAGCGGAAGTGCTGGAAGACATGACGGTAAGCCGGGGCAGAAAAGCCATTAAGGACCTGCTGAACTTGCTGCCACAGACGGCGGAGGTGCTGAAAGCAGGCACGCCGTGTGACGTTCCTCTGTCGATGGTGGAACGGGGCGACCGCATCCTTGTCCGACCCGGTACGCGGATTCCTGTGGATGGCGAGGTTCGGCGCGGAAGTTCCTATATCGATCAAGCGGCAATTACCGGAGAATCCATGCCGGTGGAAAAAGGCAAAGGCGCTCAAGTTTTTGCGGGCACAATCAACCAAACCGGAGTCATCGAAGTTAATGTCAGCCGAGTCGGCGCGGACAGCAGCTTCGGAAAGATCATCGCGGCAGTCGAAAAGGCAGAACATTCTCGCGCTCCCATTCAGAGAATGGCCGATCAGTTGGCCGGCTATCTGGTCTATTTCGCGCTGGGATCCGCGGTACTTACCTTCCTGATCACCCACAACTTGCGTTCCACGATATCCGTAATCATCGTAGCCGGAGCTTGCGGAATTGCTGCGGGTACTCCGCTGGCGATTCTAGGCGCCATTGGGCGCTCGGCCCAGGCAGGCGTGATCATCAAAGGTGGCCTATATCTGGAACAACTCGCAAAGATCGACACAGTAGTTTTAGATAAGACAGGAACTCTGACCTTTGGTATTCCGACGGTGGTCGCGGTTCATCCCGCTCCAGGAATCACTGCACAGGACCTTCTACGCTACACGGCTATTGCTGAGCGAGATTCCGAACATCCATTAGGCCGTGCGGTGCTGGAATATGCCAAGTGTCTCCTCGGTCCGATTCCTGCAGCGGAAGAGTTTCACTATGAACCAGGGAAAGGGGTCATCGCCCAGGTTGAAGGCTGCGAAATCTGCGTCGGTAACGCGAGTTACCTGGCTGAACGACGCATTGACGGTCCCATGTTCGCGCTGCAGAACGGCAGGTCAGGTGTGCTGGTGGCCCGAAACGGAAAATATCTGGGAGCAATTATGGTTGATGACCAGCTTCGTAACGAAGCGGTGGAGGCCGTGCGGGAAATAAACTCCATGGGGGTTGTTACGGTCCTGTTGACCGGGGACTCGGCTAGCCAAGCCCTGCGCGTGGCCGCACCGTTGCAAATCAACGACGTGCGCTCCAACTTGCAGCCCCATGACAAGCTGACGGCCATCCAGAAACTCCAGCAGTCAAAGAGAAAAGTCGCTATGGTGGGAGATGGCATCAACGATGCTCCCGCGCTCGCGCAGGCGGATGTCGGCATCGCAATGGGTTCGGGAACGGATGTGGCCCGTGAAAGCGCTGACGTTGTCCTCATCGGCAACAATTTGTTGAAGCTGCGGGACGCATTGCGCATTGCCAGGAATTGCCGCGCCATCATTCTTCAGAACTTTTACGGCACACTGGCGGTTGACTTAGCCGGAATCATCCTTGCCGCCTTCGGATTCCTGACGCCGCTTTTGGCCGCGCTTATCCACGTAACCTCTGAGCTGGCCTTCATTCTGAATTCAACCAGGCTCTTACCAGCCCGACAGCCATCAGTAGCCAGTCCAGGTAGCACAGTCAAGGCACTCTAGAGGCTCTTGCAATGGCGCACCTTTCATCGAGCAATCCTTGGCGCGGCAGCCGCCAACGCCCAGGGCGATCCAAGGGACTTCCCAAAATCAGCAGGCGTGAACTTCACACCATGCTGGTCTTTATAGTCTTCATGCTGATTGCGATTCTGCTGGGCATGTATCTGGGTTGGTGGTTGACGATGCGTGAAAAGGGTGAGATTGAACCGCCTGCTAATACTCACTCCGGGGCTTCACACGCGCCAGAACGCTACTTGAGGTAGGAACGCACAAGGTCAATCAGTTCTTCAGCACCCTGCCGCTCATCCGTTGTCGCTTTAGGACTGAGAACATGGTGGCGAACGTGCCCCTCGATGACTTCATTCATTAAGCCGTTAATAGCCCCGCGTGTCGCGGCGATCAATTGCAGCAGATCCGAACACTCATGCTCCGCATTTAATGTGTTTTCAATAGCTTCTACCTGACCCTTGATGCGCCGGACGCGGGCCAGCAGTTTACCTTTTGATTCTCGGGTGTGTCCCATACTCCCCCTAAGTATACGACTTTGTGTTATTATTCGCGCAGCGGTTTATCTGAAATGTTGTAAACGAAATCAGGTAACGGCTGTCTAATCAGTAAGATTTGGCGTGAAACCACAAGCAAATTTCGCGCATGCAGGCCCAACCCGGAGTTGGGTTGTAATTGTATGTCTCCTGCTTCTTTCAATCTCAGCCGCATCCCAGTCCCATCTCCACGCGGATGATCTTGCCGCCACCGCGTGCCCGATTTGTCATGTAGCGCATTCTTCCGCGCAGGTCGCACTGGTTGTCGAGTTGGATCGGGTACTAACCACCACGGATTTCGTCTGCACTGCGCCTGATCCCGATCGCAAATCTAACTTCGAGTTGTCCTGGCATTTTTCCCGCCCGCCGCCCGTCGCATAGCTGCTCTCCTTTTCCAATTAGAAAACCAACATCTCATCGCCCACCCATTTGGAGGAGCTATGCGTATTTCTATGAAAGCCATTCTGCTGTTCTCATCTCTTACATTTATGGCAGTCGTGTTCCTGTTCTGCCTGCGGCTATCGGCCCAGACGAGCAGTGCCGGAACGATTCAGGGAACAGTTACCGATCCCAGCAACGCGGTCGTTCCCGGCGCACAAGTCGAGATTCACAATCCGGTCAGCGGCTATGACAGAACCGTCACAACGGACGGCACTGGGAGATTCAGTCTCCCCAATATTCCGTTCAATCCTTACCATCTCTCGGTTACGGGCAAGGGATTTGCCCCGTACTCGCAGGACGTGGATGTGCGTTCCGTGGTGCCAATGAACCTTAGCGTTGGCTTGAAAGTGACGGGCTCCACTGAAACCGTTACGGTTGAAGCCGGAGGGGCCGACCTAATCGAGGCAGATACTACGTTTCACACGGACGTAGATCGTGGCCTTTTTGATAAGGTGCCGTTAGGCGGGTCCTCGTCGGTGAGTTCACTGGTCACTCTGGTTACGCCTGGAATCGCCGCTGACTCCAATGGACTTTTCCATGGGCTTGGCGATCACGCAGAAAACTCTTTCTCGGTCGACGGTCAACCCATCACCGATCAGCAGAGCAAGATTTTTTCCAATCAGATTCCTTCCGATTCCATACAGTCTCTGGAGGTCATCGACGGCGCGCCGCCGGCAGAATTTGGCGAGAAAGCGAGCGTCGTAATCAACGTCACGACTCGTTCTGGCCAGGGCGTGACCACGCCTCACGGCGCTTTCACGACCTCTTACGGAAGCTTTGGCACTTCCAATGTGGGATTTAATCTTGCTTACGGAAACGATAAATGGGGGAATTTCATCTCCATAAACGGATTAAACAGCGGTCGCTTTCTTGATCCGCCAGAGCTTACGGTGATACATGCCAAAGGAAATGAAGAAAATATATTCGATCGCGTGGATTTTCAACTCTCTCCGGCCAATTCTCTCCACCTGAATCTGGGATTGACCCGCTCGTGGTTTCAAACGCCGAACACTTTCGATCAGCAAAACGCTACTGCATGGTCGGGCCTGGTGGTTGGCAATGGCGGCCTTGGTCCTGATGGCCTTCCCGTCGGACCGGCAGACCAGCGCGCTCAGATCAGGACTTTCAACATTGCTCCAACATGGACCCACTTACTGAATTCCAACACAGTCTTAACGCTGGGCGCTTTCGTGAGGCATGACCAGTTCAACTATTATCCCAGCGGTAATCCCTTTGCCGATCTAGCCCCGGGTCTTCAGCAGGAGACGTTGATACAGGACCGAAGGCTCACGAATACGGGGCTACGCTCCGATATTTCTTATGTGAAGGGTATTCACAACCTGAAGGCGGGCGCCACGTATCAGCAGACTTTCCTCACTGAGAAAGACCGCTTTGGCATCGTGGATCCCACGTTGAACGCAGTCTGCCTCAATGCCGATGGAAGTCCCACTACCGACCCAACAGTGACTGACCCGGGACAATGCGGAGGGCCGGTGAATCCCGGGGGATCGGCGAATCCGGATTTCAACAGTCTTCTTTTGCCAGTTGACCTGACTCGGGGAGGCGGCCTGTTCCCATTTAATGCCCATACGGACATTAAGCTGCTCTCTGTGTACCTGCAGGATGCCATCACGACAGGACCCTGGACTTTTAACCTTGGCCTTCGCGGTGATATCTACAACGGATTTGTTTCACACAGTGAAGCTGAGCCGCGTCTCGGCATTGCTTACAGCGTGAAGAGAACCAACACCGTTTTCCGCGCTTCATATGCACGAGTACTGGAAACGCCATTTAATGAGAACCTGATTCTATCCAGCACGGGATGTGCCAATCCGGTGCTGAACCCTCTTCTGGTTTGTGCGTCCAATGCGGCCACTCCGTTCACTCCGGGATGGCGCAATGAGTTCCACGCCGGCCTGCAGCAGGCGTTCGGGAGGTACCTGGTCTTCTCTGGAGAGTACGTGTGGAAGTACACTCACAACGCCTACGATTTCGGGATCTTCGGGGCGACGCCGCTTACTTTTCCGATTGAATGGCACAACTCCAAGATTCCCGCCGTTGCTGGACGCGTGAGTGTGCCTGACTTCCATGGCTTTACGGCTTTATTCGTCTTCTCCAGCGTGAATGCTCGTTTCTTTACGCCACAGATCGGCGGAGCTGGTGCGGTTCCTTCGTCGATTGGCGCATTCCGCATCGACCACGACGAGAAATTTAATGAGACCACGCACTTGCAGTATCAAATCGGCAAGCGCGGCCCATGGGTTGGTTTCAACTGGCGTTATGACAGCGGGCTGGTGGCGGGCGCTGTCCCATTTGCAACGGATACCACTACTCCCATCGACCTGACCGGCCTGACGGCAGATCAGCAACTCCAGGCTGGATTCTTCTGCGGCAACGTATTTCCAACGCTGGCGTCGCCGCTGACGTCATGCGCGCCCTCGCAGTTTGGATCGACCCGGGTTTCAATTCCCGCTCCCGGAACTGAGAACGACGATCACAACCCGCCCCGGATCGCGTCACGCAATCTTTTTGACGCCGCAGTAGGGCACGAGAATCTCTTTCACGGCGATCGGTATAAATGGAGCCTGCAGGCCAACGTCATCAACCTGACCAACAAGACTGCGCTCTATAACTTTCTTTCCACCTTCACAGGGACCCATTTCGTCACGCCGCGGTCTTACTCCGCGCAGTTGGGGTTCCACTTCTAGGACCGATCATGCGGTAGCGATGCAGTCTGTCGCTACCGCATGACGTATTAACGATGAAAAACCTCTCCGTTGGTATTGTCGACTGGCCCCGTAAAGACCCATGCAAAAACCATGGCGGGATTGCACAAAAAATTATTTCGGCTGTGGACTCTGCGCGCTGCCACCTTCTTGCGGATTTATCTCGGCAAGCTGGCTGATGAGTTTCTGCTCCTGGTCGGAGAAGGTGCTGCGGAATCGGTCTGACTGGATGACCTGCTGTCGATCAGCCGGGGACATCTTGCGGAGATGTCGCAACGCCGTATGGACTGCGACCTGGCGTTCCGGTGGCAGGCCCCGAAGTTCCTGGCTGGCGTTGCGCAGTTGCTCCCGCTGTTGTTGGGAGAGATTGGCCAGAAACTCCATCCGACGCAAGGCTTGCTCGCGCTTCTCCGGAGACAGGCTGTTGAACCTTTTCAGCTGTTCGCGCAATGCGTTCTGCCGCGCCGGTGGAAGCTTTTTGAAGTGCGGATCGTTTTCCAGAAGTTTTAGTTGTTGATCGAGCGGAAGGTCTTTGTGGGCTTGGAGCCAGTCACCCATCTTCCGTCCACTTTTTTGTGCAGGATGGCTGGTGGAATTAGGGCTTTTCTGCTGAGTAGCCTGCACCAGAACCAGCGGAGAGGTACGCGGGCCGGACGGGGTCACGCGCGAGGGAGCATTCAGGGTGATGAACCCCAAGAGTAAAAAGACCGAAACAAAATTGGGCCCGATGACCATTTGCTCCCCCGAGCAGTAAGTTTACGGCTCCGCCACGTCGTCGGATGGACCGCCGGTAAGCTCATTTACCAAGTCGGTGTCGATAATCAAGTCGTGGTTCTTGTCCAAAGATTCAATATCGGCTACGGCTGTGCCAACCGGAGGTGGTCCGCTGCTAATGTCGACCGGAGGCGCGCTCGCCAGGCGAAACACGACCGCTCCTGCCGCCAAAACAGTGGCGAGCGCAGCAGCCAGCATAGGCCGGCGCAGCCAGCCAAACATAGTGGCAGGGGCCTTCTCCCGTTCTTCCTTTACGTGCGCCCGCAGGCGCGTAAGAAAGTAAGGAGAAGGCTCCGGCGATTCCCATTCATCCAGCAACGCCATGGTCTTGCGCAGGGAGCCAAGCTCCTCTGTGCAGGCGCTGCACTGGCTTACGTGAGCTTCCACCTGCGGGTCGGCCGGACCGTCAGTGAGAAGCTCGATCAAATTTTCCCGAACATCATTGCAATTCATACAAATTCCTTCAGCCGGTCACGCAACACTTCATAGGCGCGGAACAGCAGAGACTTGGTGGCGGACTCACTCAATTTCAATACACCGGCAATGTCGCGATAATCCATCCCCTGATACTTATGCATTAATACGGCGGCGCGCTGTTTTTCCGGCAGCGCCATCACGTGTTTCTTGATGGCCTGAAGCCGTTCCCGGCGCAGAATGTTCTGTTCGGCATTCAACGTAGGATCGGCAACGTCCATGGTCGTGCCGGTTTCTTCGTTCGGCTCGTCCAGGCTGACTACTTTTCCGCTGCGCTCAACCTTGTGGTCGCGCGCGTGGTTCACTGCCAAGTTGGTGGCGATGCGGTAAAGCCAGGTAGTGAACTTGGCTTCCGCCGCATAGGTCTTGCGTGAGCGATAAACGCGCAGGAAAACTTCCTGCGCCAGTTCTTCAGCCAGCGCCTGGTTGTGGCACATGCGGTACATAAAGGCGATCATGGGCCGGTGAAACTTGGTTACGAGATACTCGTAAGCCGCGTTATCATCGGTCCCGGCGCGGAGCATTACCTCCGCATCGCTCAGCGAATCATAAGGAACGTGGCTTGCTGCCATCTCCGCAACACCCTGGATCCTGCCGGTAGCTGTGGGCATGAACAACCCCGATTTTAAGGCCACGCTGCTCACACCCCCTTAAACCCTTTAGCAACCAAAAAGTTGCAGGTCTTGAGAGGGCGGGGCAGAGCCCCGACACAAGAGTTTATTCCATCCGGCGGCTTCCGCGCATCTGTAAGTTTTCGTTAAGTTCGGGCGCTGTTTCCGCAAGAAGACAGCATGGAAAGCCTTCTGTTAGAATGGTTTCACCCGATGCAGCAAGACCCAGCGGATCGGGCGCTTAACTCAGCGGTAGAGTGCCATCTTCACACGGTGGAAGTCATAGGTTCGAATCCTATAGCGCCCACCACTCCAGAATGCCAGAGATGAAGTTACTGTTGTGGAATTCCCGGGGTGGAAATTTACAAGTTTTTGCTTGCTTCAGGACATGTTCGTGGTAACATCACGGAGTCTTCAGTAGCCGCCCGTTCCGGTGCGACGATTCGCGCAAAGAGATTTTTGGACTAGCGCTGATATAACGAAGATTTTCCGAAACTTAGCCGACTGACTTTCCAGCCAGACCCTGAGGATTTCGCTTATAGCGGGTCACCACATTTGGAAGTCCGGCAGATAGATCAAAGCTCACAGGTATACGAATGAATGAAGGATTGAACCAACCGCAGAATCCGCAGAACCCGCGCAATCGCAAGTCGCGGCGGCGGAGACGGAATTTTGGCTCGCAGAACCCGGGCCAGAACAGCCAGAACAACCAAAATGGATCCAGCAACCAGGGTCGCCCCGGCGGGCAGAACCGCCAGAACCGCAGTAATCGCGGCGGTGGCGGACAAAGGCGCGGCGGACCGGGCTTTGTGGGCCCGATGGACCATAGCTATCGCAACCAGGGCAATGGCAATAGCATGCAGGGAGCGCGTTTTCACAACGGCGCGCAGGCCGCGCCCAACATGGAGCCCCTCACGCAACGCGTGGATGCTCCCACTCGCATTTTTGCCTTCGTCGACGATCTGTTCTTTGTCGCCAAAATCCAGGAAGTGTCGCGCAAACTCAACGTGAAAGTGGAGTTCGTGAAAACGGACAAAGACATCGCGGAAAAGACGGAGAACGTGGAAGAGAAGCCGTCTTTGATCATCGTGGACCTGAACAGCAACGGCATCAAGCCGCTGCCGGTGATTACCAAGATGCGCTCGAAATACAAGAAGGCAACATCGATCGTCGGCTTTGTCTCCCACGTCCAGGGTGATCTCAAGGTCAAGGCGGTGGAAGCGGGTTGCGATGTTGTAATGCCGCGCTCGGCGTTTTCGCAGAATCTTGTCAGCATACTTCGCCGCCACGGCGCCGACGACGACACGGACGATACCTTCAACCGCGTCTAACTTCGCAAGCATACTGAGGCCGCGACGACGATGATCCGTCTAACCGCCTGGCCAACTCCGTGGGCCCGCCGCAGTTGGAAACGACACTAACCGCCAGCCCGTGAGAAGCCTATCTGTGCGCGATGGCGGATTATTTTCTCCATTCTTGCAACTGAGTAGCTGTTAAGGACGTCCAATCTCCCATAAAGGCACAACCATGGCCCTCAGTCGCGCGTATGAAGAACATGAAGTCACGCCCGAAATACGCCGGATGTACGCAAACATCCGCGGCGCATTTGACCTTCCGTTTGTCCCTACCGTTTTCAAGCTCTCCGCGGGAATCCCGCAATACCTGAAAGTGGTCTGGAAAGACCTGGAGAGCGTGGTATGCTCCCGCGAATTTGAGACGGCGGCCCGGGCGTATCAAGAAATTGCGCACTCGGCGGCCATCAGCGGTGGCTGGACATTTTCCGATCAGCCAGCCGTTCTCTCCGCCGATAAATTTTCCAACGCCGATATTCGAGTGATTGGCGGCATTGTGGGCTTGTTTGCCCGGGCCACGGCCCAGATGGCATTGTTTTCCCGGCTCATGCAGCGTGGTTTCTCCGGAGGCCAGAAGGGAAGAGTCACAAAGTTGAAGCAAGTCTCAGCCATGGCGCAGTTGGTGCGCGTGCATGTACCCAATGAACGCGAGGCCGGGCTGCGCGTCTGGCTGATTTACTCTGACATCAAGAAATCGACGGGCGCGAAGAGCGTGATGAGCTTGTATCGCGCTCTATCGCCGTTCCCCAGCTATCTGGCTTCGGCATGGCTGGACAGCAAGAGGCTGTTGGCCGATACTTCATTTATCAGAGCGCGCGAAGAGTTGAACCGCCGGGCCCGCGCCCTGCTGGCGGGAATGCCGGTAAGGGACCATCGCGCAATCCTGAAAGATCTGGATCCGGCGCAATGGCGGGAGATCGAAGAGACTGTCGATGGCTTTGCCCGGTTGCTGCCGCAGTTCACACTGCTGACCTCGGTATGGCAGAGATCATTTCCCAATGCGTCAAGGTTGATTGGGGCGGCCTGAACAGCACCTGGCAATTGGCAAATGGCAATTAGCAGGGAAAACCCGGCCGCGAATCAACGCGAAACACGCGAATCTTTTTGGTTTCTGATTCGTGGTATTCGCGAAATTCGCGGCTAACTCTTCTTGATCTGCGCCATCAGCGGAAATCTGCGGCGATGTTTTTGGCTGAATGCTAATTGCTGACGGCTGCGTGCTAACCCGGCGGCCAGCTCATCTGCCTTCCACCCAGCAAATGCAAGTGGAGATGGAAAACTGTCTGTCCGGCGTGCGGACCCACGTTGTAAACCGTTCGGAATCCGTGTTCAAGATTGCGTTCGCGGGCGATCTTGGCCGCGACCAGATGGCAATAGCCGATGATCTCGGCATCGGCTTCCGTTGCCTGGTCAATGCCGACGATATGCTTCTTTGGGACGATCAGCACATGCGTCGGCGCCTGCGGCTTGATATCTTCAAAGACGAAAGTCTTGTCGTCTTCATAAACTTTTTTGGAAGGGATTGAGCCGGCAATGATCTTGCAGAAGAGACAATCGGTCATAATCCGAGAATCTTAGCAAAATCGGGAGCGCGCGTAATCCTCAGGCTGGGCCCCTCCGTTGTCTCGCACGAGAGTTCACGGCGCTCCGAAAGCGTAACAGCGGAAGGGACGGGTTCCATCAAGCGCTGCTGCCTTACTCCAGCATTTCTTTTTCCTATATTCAATAACAATTCATAGCTCTGATAGTTTGCCGTTGCTAAACAGCGCAAGAAGCTTTGAGTGTGCTATGATCTGCCTCGATGATTAAATGGCTTGCTGTGGCCTGGCTGATTTGTTTTGCCTTAATGCTATTAGTATTCCGCATTGCTATTCGTAATCCTGAAGTATGAGAGGGGTTTTGCCATCGCGCGATGGCTTGGGGAAGATCATTCCCGCCATTGTTAGTCCAACCTCACCAGGAAAACTCCTGCTTCAGTATGGGTCTCTCGCACCACTTCCTGTGCGCGCTTCTTGTCGTCTTCCGCCACGCGGATGCGTAGCCACTCTCCGCCTACAGGGCTGCTGAACTGAAGCACCTTGGCCGTGCGATAGCGGCGCGCCAGCTTCTGCTTGAGCTTTGTGGCATCGCGGGAATCAGGGAAAGCGCCGATTTGCACGCACCACCGGCCGCCGTCTTTGATGGGAGAAGGCGTTTCCAGCACTTCAATTCTTACGAGTGCTGTGCCTTTCTGGTAGACGCTCAGCTGGCGCGCAGCGGCGCGGGAGAGGTCAATCACTCGGTCCCCGACGAAAGGTCCGCGGTCCGTAATGCGGAGCAGGACGGAATCGCCCGTCTTAAGGTCGGTTACCCGCACAATGGTATTCAGGGGCAGGGTGCGGTGCGCCGCCGTCATGGCGTTCATGTCATAGGGTTGGCCATTGGCGGCGTTGCGCTTTTGAAACCCTGGTCCATACCAGCTGGCATAACCAACTTCCGTGTACAGGACCTTGGCATTCCTGGGAAAGTTGATCTCGGCATTGGGCTTCACTGCCGGAGTGGGAGACGGCGTTGGAGCCGGTGTCGGCGTGGGCGTAGCCCGATGGGACGGGGGTACGGAGGGCGGAGGAGCCGGCATGCCCGGCGCTGACTCACGATGAGCCGCGCACCCGGCCAGCACCAGCAGCAGACAGAAAAGAAGAGCTAACTGGAGCGGCTTTTGTCCATGTACTCGGCCAGCCGGTTGAGCTGCTCGGCGGCCACTCGCAGCGCTTTGGTGGAATGGGTTCGGATTGCCGGCACCACCTCGTTGTTGAGGTAGGTGATGACCTTCTCCTTTTCCCGCTCGAACTTTTCCGCTGCTTCGCCGAATTCGGCGTCCAGCTTGCGCCCAAATTTCTGGAACCGTGGTCCCGTCTGGGGATCGTCTTGTGAAGTCATAGCTCTGTTTTACCATCGCAACCGAACGGTGGCCAACCGAGATTCTGGATTCGCGTTTCGCCCCGGTTCCTCCAAATCGAAGTTACCCGCAAAGCGGTGCGCGGCCTCAGTACCTTAGATGATACCTGCCCATCCGGCAAAGTGTGGTTTTTTGTACACTGCCCGAGCGGAAGGAGGCCCTTATGGAGTTTTCCGAACGGCCTTATATTTCTGGGACTGAATCTGCCACTAAGCCGGATTACCGCTACAGGCAAGAAACCAAAAATAACCCTGTCTCATGATTTACGAACAGAAGCGCGCCCCGAATTTGATCCGGGTTTCCGGCCAGTTGCTGAGAGTGCGGCGAACCACGCGAGCCAGGCGCGTGCTGGACTTTACCTGCGGCGTGTCAATGCTCTGAAAGGTGATCTGCACTTTCGTGTCAATTTCCAAAAGCTCGTCGGAGGAGAACAACAACCCCGATTCGCTCATATTGATCGCTTCGCCGGTTGACCAATCCGCATGGCCCTCCAGCCTGTAACGCACAGGGATATAAAGCTCGTGGCGCAAAGCGCGGGCGCTCGAATTACCGGGCTCTTCCACCGCGCTGGGATCCAGTTTTTCCATGTCTGCTCCGTCGGACAAATCTTACAGAAGTCGTTCTTTGTTTCAGCTAACCTGGACTGCATACCGGGGGAGTCGCAGCTAAGGTGTCAAAGATTCTCCGTCGCCGGCCTCCGCCTGTCAAGCTCAGACTGCTCGAAATAGCCTTTTTAATTTCCTTCTAATCTGCGAGTTCCTTGAAACGTTTTGCACCCTTTTTACACCCATATCGGAAGGTTTCAGGAGGAGAGACTTCCCGCAAAACTTTACACAATCAACTAAACCTATCAGCATCATTAGTTTGGCAATAACCTAAAACGCTAGCTATAGGATTCTTCTACTTCGCCTGGCTCACAATCCTCTGGATCAACTGTGGATTATCGGGCAGTAGTCCAGCCCTGGGCAGCCGCGGCGTCAGGTCCAGCCAGTTGCGATCCATGGCGAATACTTTCTTGAACAGCGGCAGGCTCTCATCCACGCGGCCCATGTTGGCCAGCGCCACCGCGTGCCAGTAGATCATCTCGGCGCTGTCCGGTACGAGTTGCTCGGCCGCGCCATACTCGCGCAACGCCCCGGGATTGTCATGCAGCTCAACTGCTTTGTCGCCGGCATTCATGTGGTTGTAGGCTCGCTGGAGAGTTACCAGGCGGCGCAGTTCTTTCAACGGTTCAGGGCTGTCATCCACCCGCAGATTGAAAACGTAATCCTGCCACGGCTTGCCGGTGCCTTTAGCAGGCACAATCACGATGGCTGCGGATTGTCTGCCCCGCACATCGCCGCCTGCTGCCTGTGCGGCGTCCAGCGCGGCAAGCATGCGGTCAGCCAGCTCGCCCTTTGTGGATTCGTAGGCCTTTGACATGGCTGGCCAAATCCTGTCATTGCTCATCAGATTGGCCTGGACAGCATAGTTCTTGCCGGTTTGTATGGAGCCGCCGGGCTGGCCGCCGCACTGCACGGGAGTGGCGCTTCCCGTCGATGCCCCAGCAATTCCGCCGGCAGGCTCAATATCTTTAGCGCCGGTGAAAGTGGCTACGCGGCCCTGGGTATCGACCATCGCGACCTGACGCACGTTGCAAGCCTCATCGGCGATCAACAAACCGTGCAGCGCATCCGGCGCGCTCTTACCCGCGCGCATCAGATTCAGTCCAAGCGGCCCGTAGCTGGGATCGATGAAAGACTGCGTTGCCACCGCGCCTACGCCGGCTTCAGCCCACGGCACTTCTCCGCCCACGGCAAACCAGTGCGACTGCACCGCGACGCCCATCTCGCCCGTGGCGGGATCAAATGCGACGATGGAAAAGGTGTGAACAGGACGAAGCGGTTTATCTTGCGCGAATGCTGACGCCAGTAAGAGAACCGACAAACATCCAAAAAGATTGACGCGGCGTATCATTGCGATCTCCTGGTCGAGGAAATAATTAGGGAAGATTAATCTATCCTGCTGCGGGCTGAAATGAAAGCCGCACAATTTACGATTACCAAAACAAGGAGGCCCCGATGGCGCATCCGGACGTAATTTTTACAATTTGAGCACGCCATCAATTCCGCCAACGGGATAAGCCGGGTAATCCTGCAAACCATTATTTACCGCAAAGGCCGCGAAGGACGCCAAGGGAGAAATCCGAATTCCAAGTCCTTCGCGACCTTTGCGGTTTAATTGTTTTTGACTGAGTGCTGAGTGCTGAGTGCCGACTGCTCCCCATGCCACTGCTGGAGCGAGCGCACGTTCACCTCATTCCGCTGCAGGGCGGCGATTCCATCGGCGGCGGCCCAGGCAGCGGCCATCGTCGTGATGGTGGGAATGCGGCCAGTAACGGCGGCGCGGCGGATGGCTTTTTCGTCGAACCAGGGCTCGGCGCCGTGCGGTGTATTGACCACAAGCTGCACGCGATCTCCCTTGATCAGGTCCACCACGTTAGGACGGCCTTCCTTCACTTTGTAAACGCGATCCACACCCAGCCCGGCTTTTTCCAGGCGATCGGCAGTGCCATGCGTGGCGACCAAACTGAAGCCCATCTCAACAAAACGGCGCGCCAGTTCGATCGACTCCTGCTTGTAGCGGTCAATCACGCTGATGAAGACCGTTCCTCGCGTGGGCAACGCCTGTCCGGCGGAAAGCTGGGCCTTGGCAAAGGCCTCGCCGAATGTGTCCGCTGACCCCATCACCTCGCCGGTGGATTTCATCTCCGGGCCAAGGACCGTGTCCACGCCGGGGAATTTGTTCCAGGGAAAGACCGGAGATTTCACAAAGTATCCGGCGCCCGTTGCGAGGTCGATTCCTTTCTCCACGTTCACGGGCAGGAACTCGCGCAGCTTGCGTCCAGTCATGAGCCGTGCGGCAATCTTGGCCAGGGGCACGCCCGTGGCTTTCGAAACATAAGGCACGGTACGCGAAGCGCGAGGATTGACCTCGATGACAAAAACTTTTTCGTTCTGAACAGCGAACTGAACATTCATCAACCCAATCACCTTCAAGGCGCGAGCCAGCTTGAAAGTATATTCGCGAATAGTGTCCAGCACAGGCTGGCGCAACCCTACAGACGGCAGCACGCAGGAAGAATCGCCGGAGTGTATGCCGGCTTCTTCGATGTGCTGCATGATTCCGCCGATCACGACGTCTTCGCCGTCAGAAAGCGCGTCTACATCAACTTCAACCGCGTCTTCCAGAAAATGATCGACCAGCACCGGCCGCCGCTGCGAGTATTCGACCGCTTCTTTCATATAGCGGACAACGCTATCATCGTCATAGGCAATTACCATGGCGCGCCCACCCAGAACGTAGGATGGCCGCACCAGCACCGGATATTCAGCCTTGCGCGCCCCGGCCACCGCTTCTTCCACGCTGGTGGCAATTGCGCCCGGCGGCTGCGGGATGTCGAGTTCTTCCAGCAGCTTGCCGAAACGCTTGCGGTCTTCCGCCAGGTCAATCGATTCGGGCGAAGTGCCGATGATGGTGACGCCGGCGCCTTTCAGCGGCAAAGCCAGGTTCAGAGGCGTCTGACCGCCAAATTGCACAATCATGTCCACAGGAGCGCCACCCTTGGTTTCATGCTGGTAAACGGCGAGCACGTCTTCAAAGGTGAGCGGCTCAAAGTAGAGGCGGTCACTGGTGTCATAGTCGGTGGAGACCGTCTCTGGATTGCAATTGACCATGATGGTTTCAAAGCCATCGTCGTGCAGCGCGAAAGCCGCATGGCAGCAGCAATAGTCAAACTCAATGCCCTGGCCGATCCTGTTGGGGCCGCTGCCCAGGATCAGGATCTTCTTCTTGTCAGTCGGCGGCGCTTCGTCTTCTTCTTCGTACGTCGAATAAAGATATGGCGTATAGCTTTCAAATTCCGCGGCGCAGGTATCCACCAGCTTGTAGACCGGCAGAATGCCCAGCGTTTCGCGCATTCGGCGCACCGTTTGCACCCCCGTTTTAATTGAGAGCGCAATCCGCTCGTCTGAGATACCCAGACGCTTGGCTTGGCGCAGTTTTTCTTTCGTCAGTTGTGGCGACTGGCTGAACTCCTCCGCTTCCGTGGGCGTGATTTCAATGCCCAGGCGCTCGGCCTTGTGCAAGATTTCATTTGTCAACGAGTCGGGCGACAGTTTGAGCAGCTCCATTTCCGTCGCCGCGATTTCCTTGAGCTGGTACAGGAACCATGGATCGATGCTGGTCATCTTGTGCAGCTCTTTTACGGTCATCCCCTGATGCAGCGCGTAGCGGATATACGTGAGCCGCTCGGGATGCGGCGTAACCAACCGCTGCGTGAGGATACGCGGCTCAATTTTTTCTGCCCCGACTTTCTTACCCGTCTCCAGCGAGCGTATGCCCTTCATCAGGGCTTCTTTGAATGTGCGCCCAATGGCCATGGCCTCGCCCACCGACTTCATCTGCGGTCCCAGCCCTTCGTCAGCCCCTGGGAATTTCTCAAACTGCCATTTCGGGATCTTTACAACCACGTAATCGATGGTCGGCTCAAAGCACGCCGGCGTTTTCTTGGTAATGTCGTTGGGAATTTCGTCGAGCGTATAGCCGACGGCCAGCTTGGCGGCTATTTTCGCGATAGGGAAGCCCGTGGCCTTGGACGCCAGCGCCGAGGAGCGCGAGACACGCGGGTTCATCTCAATCACTACCATGCGCCCGTTCGCCGGATTCACGGCATACTGAATGTTGGAGCCGCCGGTCTCCACACCGATCTCACGGATGACTTTGATCGAGGCGTCGCGCATATGCTGGTATTCGCGATCTGTCAGCGTTTGCGCCGGGGCCACGGTGATGGAATCTCCGGTATGCACGCCCATGGGATCGAAATTTTCGATGGAGCAGACAATGATTACGTTGTCCGCCAGGTCGCGCATCACCTCAAGCTCGTATTCCTTCCAGCCCAGCACGGATTCTTCGATCAGGACTTCATGCACCGGAGAAAGATCAAGGCCGCGGGCCAGGATTTCCAGCATCTCTTCGCGGTTATACGCAATGCCGCCGCCGCTGCCGCCCAGCGTGAATGACGGACGGATGATGAGCGGGAAGCCAATCTTGCCGGAAAAGTCGAGACCGTCTTTGAGGTTGTTAATCAGCGCGGATTTGGGCACGTCGAGCCCGATGCGCGTCATGGCGTCTTTAAATAGCAGCCGGTCTTCCGCCATCTTGATGGCGCGAAGCTGCGCGCCGATCAGTTCAACGTTGTATTTTTCCAGAATGCCGGAATCGGCCAGTTCAACGGCCAGGTTAAGCGCAGTCTGTCCGCCGACTGTGGGCAGCAATGCGAACTTGCCCGGCTGTCCGCGCAGCATTTCCGATTCCTGCCGGATGATTTCTTCCAGATACGTCTTGGTCAGCGGCTCAATGTAGGTTCGGTCCGCCATCTCCGGATCGGTCATGATGGTGGCCGGGTTGGAGTTGGCCAACACGACCTCGTAGCCTTCGGCCTTGAGCGCCTTGCAGGCCTGCGTGCCGGAGTAATCAAACTCCGCCGACTGGCCAATCACGATCGGCCCGGAACCGATGATCAGGATCTTTGCGATGTCATTGCGGCGTGGCATGTTTCTCCAAACTCACTGCGCTGCACTGGTTGTCGAATCCATTGACAGCCATTGAAACAAGAAGATCACCCGCGTTCGCATCAAAAGCGCGCAGATCCAGAGGTTGCTTTAAGAGTGTGAAGCCGGGACTGGCAATCACCAGAGTCATGTTGCCCAGCAAGTCAGGCGGGAGTTCGGCGATGCCGTTGGAATCCGTCGATCCATGCGCCTTTATCGCGCTGGACCGATCATCCAGTTCGTATTCCGCGTGTGCTATAACGGCGCCGAGGGGATCACGAACTCTGATCCGCCTTGACGTCATTGCCACGATGTTCGGGGCGGGACAACTGCTGTAGCTAATGCCGCAACTGGACTCGGCAAGTTGCAAGGAAAGTAGCTCAGGCACATTTACGGCAGACGGCGAGAGTTCGAGAGGGATATCCCCGTCCACTTGCCAATTGTCACCAACGCCTTTTTGTTGGCCGCGGACGTGAAGAATGTAAATTCCGGGGGCTGTCTGCTCGAAATGAAAGTGGCCTTCCGCTCCGGTGTTTTCCGCTGCTATCGGGGTCTTCGCCCCTGCGGTCCAGAGCTCTACATGTATATCTTGAAACGGTATCCAGGGATTGTTGCTCGCCAACTGTCCGGCCAGGGCTTTTGTCTTCAGAATTCCGTCCGATGAAAACGGCCACGCAAGAGTTATGCGGTTGCTGGCTTTCCCATGTCCAGTTGAGACTTCGGCGTACGTGGCACTGCCCTTGCCCGGTCCTTTCGTCTCGATCAAATACCTGCCCGACCGAAGTTTTTGAACGTCTACCGCGCCATCAGGGCCGGTGAAGAGAGTGAGAATTGGTTTCCATTCCGCCTCTCCATGCGTTCGCTCTAAATCTGCATTGTCGAAGACTTCTACCTCGATTCCCGAGACGGGATCTGATCCATGTAGCACGAACACCCGAAAAGTTGGCGTGACGCGAACCGTTGCGAGCGAGACCCAACACGCGCCCACCAGCCCGGGGAATCCCAGGAAAAATAGAACGCCAGCGGCAAGGCATCCGAGCGAGATGTTCAGCCTTGGTCTCATTATCCCTTCCACTCCTCCATCAGCCCCATGAAATCCTTAAACAGATAGTGCGAGTCATGCGGTCCCGGCGAAGCCTCCGGGTGATATTGCACCGTGAACAGCGGCAGCGTGCGATGGCGCAGACCTTCCAGCGTATTGTCGTTCAGGTCGATGTGCGTTTTCAGGATTTCAGATTCCTTCAGCGAATCGGGATCGACGGCGAAGTTGTGATTGTGCGCCGTGATCTCGATCTTGCCGGTCTCCAGCTGTTTTACCGGATGGTTGCCGCCGTGGTGGCCGAACTTGAGTTTGTAAGTCCTACCGCCCAGCGCCAGACCAACAAGTTGATGTCCCAGGCAGATACCAAAGATCGGAGTCTTGCCCATAAGCCGGCGGATGTTGTCTGCGGCGTAAGTGCAAGGCTCGGGATCGCCAGGGCCATTGGAGAGAAACACGCCGTCAGGGTTCATCGACATCACGTCTTCCGCGCTGGTCATGGCCGGGACCACGGTCACGCGGCAGCCCTGATCAACCAGCATGCGGAGAATATTCTGCTTGATGCCGAAATCGTATGCGACCACGTGCCTGCTGGGCGGCAGGTCTTTTACTCCGACCACTTCCGTAGGCTCATGCGAGCGCGTGCCGGTCTGCCACTGGTAGCGCTGCTTGGTGGTTACAACCTTGGCCAGATCGGTGCCGTCCATCTTGGGAAGCGCGCGGGCCTTGGCGATGAGCTTCTCCGGGTCGGTTTCAATGGAAGAAATAACCCCGCGCATCACACCGTATGTGCGCAGGTGCCGGACGAGAGCGCGCGTATCGATATCGGCGATGACGGGGATCTTGAACTTTTCCAGGTACTCGTCGGTCACCTGCTGCGATCGCCAGTTGGAGCTGATGGGCGAAAACTCACGCACGACCAGGCCTTCGATATAGGGATGCGTGGCTTCGTTATCGTCTGGATTGGTGCCGTAATTGCCGATCTGCGGGTTGGTCAGAACAACAATCTGCCCTGCGTAAGAAGGATCGGTGAAAATTTCCTGGTAACCGGTGATGGAAGTATTGAAAACGACTTCCCCGTAGCATTCGCCTTTCGCGCCGTGACCTATGCCGCTGAAGATTCGTCCATCTTCCAGCGCAAGGATAGCCTGCATCGGAACTCCGAGGAGTGGATTTTAAAGATTTTATCATCTTCACTGATGCGAGAGAAGGCGAGCAGCTGTGGATAAGAGGGCCGGAAACAAAATAAATGGCCACGAAGACCGCTTTGCGCCAGCTGAAGGCAAGGCGGCATAAGCTTTGCTCGCCTCAGTCCCCCGAAAAAACTGTACGCTGTAACGGGTGTCTGTTGGCCCGAGGCCGAGGAGAGTGGTAGTGGACAAACTGCGGCGCAAGAAATGGCTTGGCGCGTTGCTCGGAAGCGGCGCGCTGCTGACGGCAGTGTTGTTGGCCTATGGACACTACTTGCGATGGGAAGCCCGGTCCGTGCTAGAAGACGTCAAAGTCTTTATTTCAGCGCCAAACCATGACGCCGCATTCGCAGCCCTGAGCCAGAAATATGGCAATCGGCTGAAACCCTCCAAGGGCTGTTCGGCAGATCAGTGCTCGTATGAACTGACGGTGTCCAACCAACTGCTTTCCACGCTGCTTCGCAGCCCGCGCGCCGAGCTGAACGCGCGATTCGACTTGATGAGGAAGTCGGTTGTTCTCGTCATGGTGGATTACCGGTCAGCTCAATCGAATCAAATCAGCCCGGTGATCCATGTTCAGGCGGATGTGTGCGACCGGTGCGACTGGTTTTATGTGCATCCATGGAACCAGTCATCGACCTCTGAACGCTGGAATGGAATTGTAGAAATGGGGGTTGCCATTGCTCCTGAACTCCGGGACGCAGCTTTGGGGCTGAACCCAGACTGTTTAACCCGGCTCCGAGGATGCACTGACATTGCCCAGCTTCTTCCATCCATCTGGGAGGTCTCCGCGCCTGGCGTCCGTTGCGTGGTGCCGAATCACTCCGGGCAAGCCCGGTAATTCACGACGAGCCTTTCCGTCGCTGGCGCAAAAATCCAACTTGCTCAACTGAACATGGGTCCAGATGCAATCGACCGCGCCAAAAGAAATCTTCTCCGCCGCTGAAATGGAATAAAATTAACCTCTCATGCCCGATCCTCTCCCCGCCAAGCCGACCGCGATCGAGAAGAATGGGGCCAGTTCCGGCCCGCAGGTCAATGTGTTTGCCGTGCACGGCGTTGAACCAGAAGTGCAGGCCTATGCTATGGCCAAGTATTCGCGCTCGGCGCTGTCGATGAAGGAATCGCTCAAGCAGATCAGCGAGCAGAAAGCCGAGCAGTTCCTCAACACCTTTTACTTCCAGTACGGTCACCGGTCCATTGCCGACCTGGCGCACTTGGCATTTGCGATCGAGAAGCTGTCGATCCTGGCGGCGATCGTGCTGGTGGACGAGCAGCGCTGGGACGGGCAGGAGCGCTCTACGCGCTACCAGAATTTTAAGAAGAGCGGCTACTTCATTCCCGACTTTGGCGGCGATGAGGAGATCAAATCCGAGTATTGCGCCACCGTGGACTTCCTGTTTGCCGAATATGAAGCGTTCACGCAGGAGATGCTGCGGTATTACACCGGCAAGATTCCGCGGCCGGAAGGCATGGCGGAAGACCACTACACGCGAACGCTCCGCGCGCGTGCCTTCGACAATTCACGCTACCTGCTGCCGCTGGCGACCAACACGTCGCTGGGCCAGATCATAAATGCGCGCACGCTGGAGACTCAGATTGCGCGGCTGCTGGCGAGTCCCTATGCTGAAGTTCGCCATCTGGGCGCGCTGCTGAAAGACGCAGCCCAAGACGCCGCGTATAACGTGCAGTCGGAATCGCTGCGGGCGCTGGTGGAGGAGATCAAGGCGGCCAATCCTGAACTGGGCGCGAAAGCCGAGCAACAGCTTCTTCGTCCGACGCGGGTGGCGCCAACCCTGGTGAAGTACGCGAACGCCAACGAATATGAAAGCCGTACGCGAACTGAGATGGAACATGCCGCAGCCGAGCTGATGGACGGCGTGCCTCTTGAACAGTCGCCGAAGATGGTGGACCTGGTGGAAGATGGGCCGCTGGAAGTGGAGATCGCGGCAACGTTGATTTATTCGGCCTGCCACCACTCTTACCGGCAGGTCACGGGGCGGGTGCAGGCGCTTACGGCAGCCCAGCGGGGCGAAATTATCGATCTGGGCATGCGCCATCGCAGCCCGCATGACGAACTGCTGCGCGGGTTCCATGCAGGCCAGCAGTTCAAATTTGACATTCTCATGGACATTGGCGGATTCCGGGACATGCATCGCCACCGCCGTTGCACGCAGATTGAACAGGGTTTCACCCGGCACCACGGCTATGAGACATCCCCGGACGTGATGGAAGCCGGCCTGGAAGCCCGCTACAAAGCGGCCATGCAGAAGGCCGTCCATGTGAGCGACAAGTTCGGCGCAGCCAATCCGCACGCCGGTCTATATCTGCTGCCGATGGCTTTCCGCAAGCGCACTCTGTTCAAGATGGATTTTGCCGAAGCCTTGTATATCTCCGAACTACGCAGCGGTCCAGCGGGGCATTTTTCTTACCGCAATGTGGCCTTTGCCATGTATGAAGAGGTAGCCAGGAAGCATCCAACCCTGGCGAAGTACTTTCGGGTTACCAATGTAAAGGAACCCATTGATATGCTGAAACGCTAGGCTACTGGTATTAGTGGCGATTGGAGTTCCTAAGATCGCCTCCGTCTGCGATGGCACTCAAACCGCCGCAGAGAAGCTGAAAAAGTGTAAAGTTTTGCAAACTGGTTAATACTGTTGCAGGGGTAAGGAGGTCAATTAAGCCTGCTTTCTTGTTGATGACCAAAGACTTGGCCGGAGTGACTAAAATCACCTTTCGCCGTTTCGCTTTTCGCTATAAAATCTCATACATCCTGAGTAACCCAGGTTTAACGTGCTCACATCCCCCTCCGGCAATGGCTGGCATCATTCCGCCGGGAGCCACGTGGTTCAAAGTTTATTAATGGAGAAGGATCCGTTTTGCTTGAGTCGATGCAAAAGATAGCTATTTTGTATGACGCCAGTCAGGCGATCCTCTCCACGTTTGACCTGGATGAGGTGCTGAACCGCATCCTTACGATTATTCGCGATTTCTTTCAACTGCAAAACGGGGCCGTGCTGCTGCTGGACAAATCCGGACAAGAGCTTCAGGTACGGGCGCATCTGGGCCGCAGCAACCTGGATGTAGGCTACCGGATTCCCAAGGGCATGGGATTAACCTGGGCGGCGGCCGAAATGAAACGGCCCGTATACGCGCCGGACGTCATCAAAGACCCGCGGTACATCAAGAAGGTGGATGAAACCAGGTCTGAAGTGGCGATTCCGCTGTTGGTGCGCAATGAGGTGGTAGGCGTCCTGGACTTTCAGAGCGACCAGACCGACTATTTTGATTCGGAGAAGATTGACCTGCTCACGCTATTCTCCACGCAGGCTTCCATGGCGCTGGAAAATGCGCGGCTTTATTCCACGGAGCGCCGGCGGACCAAACAGCTTGAGGCGATCAACGCGGTGGCCAAGAAGACTACGCGCGTGCTTGACCTGGACGAGTTGCTGACGGTGGTTTGCCGTTTGCTGATGGATTTGTTTGGAATCGACCATGCCGCAGTATTGCTGGCAGAGGGCGATACCTTGCGGGTACGAGCGCATGAAGGGCGGCTCACACCCAACCTGGACATGGGAGCGATTCTTTCTCCCGGCACTGGGCTTGCGGCGCGCTCCCTGGCTTCAGGAAGAAGCGTGATTGAAAACGACGTGAACAACGTCGAGGGCTATATAGCCGGGTTCGCGGAAACGCAATCGGAAATGTGCGTACCCCTCATCATCTTCGGAGAAAAACTGGGAGTGCTGGCGCTGGATAGCGTGAATAAAGACGCTTTCGATCACGATGACGTTCAGCCCCTGGAGTCGGTTGCGGACATTTGCGCGGCCGCCATCCAGAACGCGCACAACTTTGATCGCATGAAGCAACTGGCGTACGTGGACGGCCTTACCGGCATTCACAACCGGCGCTACTTTGAAATGCGTATTATGGAAGAGCTGGAACGCGCGGGCCGCTTCCAGGGCCGGATGTCAGTAATCATGGTGGACATTGACCACTTCAAGAAGATGAACGACGAATTCGGGCACCTGCTGGGCGACGAAATGCTGCGGTCAGTTTCCAGCATCCTGAAACTGCAGCTGCGCAAGATGGACCTGGTGTGCCGGTACGGCGGTGACGAGTTTGCGATTGTAGTGCCGGAGACCACCGGAGATAGCGCGATCCGGGTGGCGGAAAAACTCCGCCGTCAGGTGGAAACGCATTTCTTTCCGGGAGTGCCCCGGCCGGTCACGATCAGCTGCGGCGTAGCCGACTATCCCGCCCACGGCGTGACGCGGGATGAGATTGTGGCCGCGGCAGACGGCGCACTTTATCAAGCCAAGCAGGCAGGACGGAACCGGGTAGCTTCAGCCAGCGTAAAAAAAGAATTTTCCACATCCAGATAACAGGACCCCAGGGAGACATGAGCAGCACCACTGTCGCGGCCATTTCGGGCAAGATCACTGCCAGGATCGCGAGCATCCATATTGACCCCGCCTGCAACACTTTTCTGAACGACTGTTTCAGGCAGTTTGGGATCAGCGTGGTGCCGGCGGACGGCGATCCGGTTATGCTTCTGCACCGGCAGAAATTTGAGGCGTGCGTGCTTCGGCTCTATGATCCGGAGGCCGACAGGATACTAAAGGCGGCGCGCAACTCGCCCTCGAACCGCCGCCTGGTCATTTACGGCATCGCACGCAATACACCGGAGGCGCTGCGGTACTCCAGCTATGGAATCAATGCCGTGCTGGATGAACCCCTGGACCGGCAAAGCGTCCTGAAAGTGGTCCGGGCGACGCACCTTCTGGTAATCCACGAATTGCGGCGCTACGTGCGCATACCGGTCAACTCGCAGACCGAAATCGACACCGGCAACCGGACACCCATCATGGCGACAGCGGTAGAGGTGAGTTCGGGGGGGATGTCCGTGCACTGCCTGACGCCGCTGCCCAAGTCCGACGTTGTCCGCCTCATCCTTTCTCTTCCCGGGCTGGAAAAATTGAATGTCCGGGCCTATGTCTGCTGGTACCGGGACACCGACAAGATCTACGGCCTGCGTTTTGACTCCAGCGACGAACGCCGGTTGAGGGTCCGCGGCTGGATCGACCAATATCTGGAAATCGTGTAACTTTGAGATGCTTCCAGCGTAGAACATCCGAGGCAGGACCCTCCTTTCATGCAAACCATTGAACTCAATAAAGTCCGTAAATCTTACGACCAGTTTGTGGCTGTGAATGACCTCTCTTTCAGCATTGGGCAGGGGGGCGTTTTCGGCCTGCTGGGGCCGAACGGAGCGGGCAAGACCAGCACCATCCGCATGATGATTGGCATCACGGCGCCCGATTCCGGCCAGATCAACCTGTTTGGCAAGCCGTTTGAGCGCAAGAGCCTGAACAAAGTCGGCTACCTGCCGGAAGAGCGCGGACTTTACAAGAAGATGAAGGTGATGGACCAGTTGGTTTTCCTGGGCGAATTGCATGGCATGTCCGCCGGCGCAGCGAGGCTAAAGGCCGCGGAGTGGACCAAGCGGCTGGAGATCGACGCGTGGCTGCAGAAGAAAGTGGAAGAGCTTTCCAAGGGCATGCAGCAGAAGATACAGTTCATCGCCGCGCTGTTGCATGATCCGGACTTCATCATCATGGATGAGCCTTTCTTCGGGCTTGATCCGGTCAACGCCACGCTGCTGAAAGACGTGATGCTGGACCTGAAGAAACAGGGAAAGACGATCCTGTTTTCCACCCATCGCATGGACCAGGTGGAGAAATTGTGTGACAGCATTTGCCTCATCAACAAGGGCAATGCCGTGCTCCAGGGCGATCTCAAGACCATCAAAGCGGGCTATGGCAAGCGCAATGTGCAGATTGAATACGAAGGCAACGGAGACTTCCTGGAAAAGAACCCGCTGGTAAGCGCTTATAACAACTACGGCAATTATGTTGAAGTCCGTCTGGCGCCGGGAGCGGACGCGCAGCAGTTGCTGCGCATGGTGGCGGAGCGGTCAAGGGTCAACAAGTTTGAACTGATGGAACCCTCGCTGGAAGAAATATTCATCAACACGGTGGGCAAAGCCAATGCATAACATTTTCATCATCGCCAAGCGTGAATACCTGGAGCGCGTGCGCACGCGGTCGTTCCTGATCATGACGCTGTTTATTCCGGTGCTGCTGTTCGGCGTTATCGTGCTGCCCACGCTGCTGGCCAATCGGAAATCCAATGAGACCAAGCACATGGTGGTGGTAACGGCGGACCGCGGGACGGGAGAGATGATCCGCAGCCGCGTCGAGCAGAGGCAGGAAGCGGAGAAATCGGGCGACAAGGCCGAAATCAAACTGGGAGGGAAGAGAGAGCTGCCGCCGACCAATTTCACGGTTGAGGTGAGCACGAATACCGCGGAGACAGAACGGGCCGCGCTCACGGAGAAGGTCAAAACAAAACAGCTGGACGCCTTCCTCTGGGCCACGCCGGACGCGATCAAGGCCGGCAAGCTCGACTTTGTCACCAACGACGTTTCCAGCTTCATTGAAAACGGGGTGCTCGACGAGACGGTCAATGAAGCGTTGCACCGCAGCGCGCTCAAGAGCAAAGGGCTCAAGGAAGACGAGATTGAATCTGCGCTGCAGTCGGTGGAGATTGCGCCGCAAAGCCCGCTGGGGAAAGGCGCTCCCGATCCGCGGACCATGTTTTTTGCCACGCTGGGCATGGTCATGGTGATGTATGTGACCGTGTTGTTGTACGGAGTGAACGTAATGCGCTCCATCCTGGAAGAAAAAACTTCGCGCATCATGGAGGTCATGCTTTCAACCGCCAGCGCCAAAGACCTGATGGCGGGGAAGATCCTGGGCGTGGGCGCAGTTGGCCTGACGCAGGTGGGCATATGGGTGCTGACGGCCGGAATCTTTTCTTCCGGTGTGCTTGTGGCAACCGCGGGAGTCATCAAAGGGGTTTTAAGCATCAAGCTGCTCCTCTATTTCGGGGTCTTTTTCCTGCTGGGCTACGTGCTCTATAGCACGCTTTGCGCCGCGGTGGGTTCCATGGTGAATTCCGAACAGGAAGCGCAGCAGATGCAGATCCTGGTGATGATGCCGCTGATTCTGTCCGTGATCTTCATCGTGAATATCTTTCAACATCCGTCGTCGCCGATTGCGCTTTTCGGCTCCCTCTTTCCCTTTACCGCGCCGCTGGTGATGTTCGCCCGGATTGCCCTGCAGTCTGCTCCGTGGCAGCAGATCTGGATCTCGATTGCCATCATGGTGGCCACAATTTACGGAATGGTGGTGCTCTGCGGGCGGATTTACCGCATCGGCATCCTGATGTACGGCAAAAAGCCCACGCTGCCGGAAATCATGAAGTGGATCAGATACGCCTAAAGGAAGAACCCCTTACCACTGATTAACACGGATAAACACTGATCCGGAATGAGGTAGTTAGCGCGGTCGTGGCTATCGTTTAGAGTTGGCCTCAAAAAGAAGCCTTATACAATTAGAGCGTGAGCGACGCAGCCCAGGCCGAAATCAAGAGCGAAGGCGGTTCCGGCGTCCGCTCTTTCTCTAGCGGTGAGCGAATCAAGCTCTGGCTGATCTCCTGGGGCGGATTCCTGTTCATTCGGCTGATTGGGGCCACGCTGCGCTATAAATTCTTTCCTGAGCCGGGCTGCCTAGCCGACGAGCACGGTCCCGTGGCGCCCGCGATCTGGTGCTTCTGGCATCGGTCGGTGATTCCCGCGACATACCGCTTCCGCAACAAAGGATTGGCGGTGATGACCAGCCGCAGTTTTGACGGCGAATACATTGCCCGCATTATCCAGAAGCTGGGCTTCAGCGCCGTGCGGGGATCGAGTTCGCGCGGGGCCGTGGGCGCGCTGATCGGCCTGCGCCAGCAACTGGAGCAGGGCCATGGCGTGGTCTTTACCATCGACGGGCCGCGTGGCCCGCGCTATGTGGCCAAGCCGGGGCCGGTCCTGCTGGCGAAAAAGACCGGCATTCCCATCGGCTGCTTTTATGTGGCGGTGGAGCGGGCATGGATCTTAAATTCCTGGGACCAGATGATTATTCCCAAACCGTTTTCCCGCGCGGCAATTTATGCGAGCAGTCCAATGACCGTGCCGGCTGGCGCTTCGGACCAGCAGATGGATGCTCTTCATCGGCAGATGCAGGAAGCGCTGGAGCGATGCCGGCTGGGTGCGGAAGAGCGACTGGCAATCGGATCGCCCAATCACTAGATCACCCGACGCCCCGATCACCGGATCATCCGATCTTCAGAAGCAGCGTTAATGTTTGCGGAGGTCTTCGAAGAACTAATAATTCAGACGTCGTCCGGGAGTGGAGGCAGAGTGAGCGCGGTATGTTGGAAATGCATTGAGGATGAATATCTGAGGGCGATTATAAAAGACAACGGCGAGCCCCAAAAGTGTGACCTTTGCGGGCACAGGCGCAATGCTTTTACTGCGGAAGACCTCGCCAAGGCTGTTGACCGTATTATGCGCGAGCATTTCGCGCAAGGGGAATCGGTAAAGAAGTTCGGAGAAGACGATCAAGAATGGTGGGAGCAAGAGGGGGACCCTCTCAATCACCACCTGCAGGAGGTGATCGGCCAATATCTCGGATTCGAAGGCGAGATTGTTTCGGCCCTTGAAGAAGGCGATCCTGCGGACCAGCGAGACGGAGGAATTCCTTTTTATGCCAGCTCCCAGGACTATGTTCCCATCAAAATCCGCCCATACGCCTACTACGCCGAGTGGAACCATGTTTCGGAGGATCTGAAACACCGACGGCGTTTTTTTAGTTCAGCAGCGTCCGACCTCTTCAGCCGAGTCTTCGGGGATGTCGAGACTCAAAAGTTACGAAACCTGGATACCGGAGAGGACGAAAAAGTGGCTTTTGAGATGCCAGAGGGCTGCGACTTGTACAGGGCCAGAATCTGTCGATTCGGAGTCCTTTGTTAGGGAGGCATACAAGGACCCCATGAAACATATCGGGCCTCCGCCTTCAGAGTTTGCGCGGGCGGGCAGGATGAACGTTGAAGGCGTGGTCGTTTTCTATGGAGCGTTGGACGAGCAGACGTGCTTGGCCGAAACGCGACCGGCGATCGGAAATGACATCGCAGTAGTCAAGATGCGGACAACTAGGCCCTTGCGATTGCTCGATTTCGGTCGACTGGAGCAATCGTACAAACTTTTGAGCTATTTTCAGGCGGACTTCACGGAAGAAGTTGAGAGAGGGGCGTTCCTCCGCCGCCTGCAAAACCTCATTTCGCAGCCCGTAGTACCCGGCAGAGAAATGGATTACCTAATCACCCAAACTATGGCCGAGTATTTGGGGCACGTTCACGACCCAAAGTTCGACGGAGTGGTCCACAAGTCCGTTCAGCGATTTGGCGGAAAAAACATCGTCTTGTTCCAAAATGAAGATGGAGGCTTCCCCTTGAAGTACGTTGATAAGAGCTTTGGGCTGTTCTCAAACAGCTCGGTTGAGTATAAACATCGAAAGCGGTATGTAGGCGAATTCGAAGACGGAAAAGTTTGGGTCGGTCATGACTTCGATGATGACGAGGACTGATTCGCGGGGTTTTGCTGGCGTCGGCGCCAGCACCCGAAATCCTGAGCGCAGCAGCGCGAAGGATCTTTCTAGAAGAATTTGAAAGCCCCACAATCGTTTCCGATCGTAGGGGCCACAAGTCATATCGAACCTGTGAGCCGAATTCTGTACGGCATTGCTGCCGTTGACGGTCATTCCTCTGGGCCGGTCATCGCTGAACGGCTCAAGCGACCTGCCCGGAAGTTTGGCGCCTCGAGCCGAGACGCATGGAAAACGGCTTGCGCCGTCATCGATTCCCTCCCTATTTGGTCTTGCTCGGTGTGGGGTCTGCCCTGCCCGGAGCTTTGCTGCGCTCCTCAGGCGTGAACATTGGCAAGCGAGCGAATCCTGCGAACATGGATTTTCTTTTCGCGCTTGCGGGTCTGGACGATATCGTAAGACGCTTGCATCCGCATGAGCGTGTCCATCTTCACTCCGAACGCTTTTTCGATGCGCAGGGCCATGTCCCCGGAAAGGTCTGCCTTTCCGTTGAGCAGGCTGGACAACGCAGGGCGGGACACCTGAAGCGCCGCAGCCGCTGCCGTTACCGAGAGGCCCGCGGGCTGGATAATCTCGGTGCGAATGAAATCTCCGGGGTGGGGCGGGTTCTTCATGGGCATGTCGTTGACTCCCTCTCTCTAGTGATAGTCTTCCAGATTTATGTCGCAGATTTCCCGTTCCGTGGTGTCAACGCGAAACGTCAAACGGCGGTTGCGGGTAACGCTGAGACTCCAGGCGCCCTTGCGGTCGCCGGTAAGGATGTGTGCCTTCCACACCGGAAGTGAGTGTAATTCCTCGGGATCCTGCATGTCGTCGAGAAACGCCAGCATTTTGCGGAGCTTGTCCACCGTGCCGGGCGGAACGCCTTTTGCGCCGTCTTCCTCATAGAGCCTTTTCAGGCCCTTGTGAACGAAGTTTCGTATTTTCACCATCCAGAGTGTAGCCTGTCGCTTAACACTTGTCAAGCATTCTGTCGCTACTACTGGAATCTCAAGCCAAGTGTGGGGACCCAACGGGTTAGGCCACAAGTGACGTCGAACCTGTAAGCGGGATTCTGTACGCCATTGCTGCCGCTGCCACAGCCTGATCTAGCGCGCTCCGCTTCGCTGCGCGCGGGTCTCCCACCCCGTCGAGCCAAAATCGGGCTCGTCGGGGGCCCCGGTGTCGGGGACCCCGGACCTCCACCCCGCCGCGCGAAAAGCGTGTTCAGATTCATGACATCCTTTACAAAATGTACCGGGACATCCTTTACACTCCGGCGCGAGCTGAGCGCAGGAGCAGCAGAGGAATGGCTTGGAAAACGATGGATGTCAGAGAACAACGTGTGCGGTTTGTAGTGGCAGC
>DASXCL010000151.1:0-93809 GCA_036491195.1 Candidatus Angelobacter sp. | reverse complement strand
AGGCGGTGGGAGTTGAACCCACGTCCGAAAACGTCACTGGTCAAGAGCCTACATACTTAGTCCAGTTCACCCGACGGGAATTACCCCGCCAGATTCGCGTGTTGCGCTTAGAACGGACAAGAAACGCAAAACGCTAGCCCGTATTTCTCGTCCTTCCGCCCTGGCTTAGCCTGAAGAACCAGCCCACTGTGTGACGCCCTGGCACAACCCGTAGACAAAGCCGTGTAGAGCGGCAACTTATTTAATTAAGCTGCGTATGCAAACTGGTTAGAGTTGGCAATTATTGTTTTTGCACCACTTACGGGGGAATGCGCCCCGGTATGCCTCTTGGCCGCAAGCATTTCCGTCGAAGCCGTGACGCCCCCATTTTGTTACGGAAAGGACTGTGGCCAGTCCTGATTGTCAAAGATCGTCTGTCAAAAGAGCTGTATCTACCTTAGCAGAAGGCAGAGACTCGTCAACATGTTAGATGACGTTGGCCTTCTGAGAGATTCAGAGCGTAATCCGGCGGCGCGATGCCCTCGCAAGGCCGAAGTCCACCTGGAAAACCACGCTGCCAACTCTTGGCAATTCCTTTCCCGTTCCCGGTTGAACCCTTCCCACAATGGGGAAAATTCATCCGGCATCTGCTCACAAGAGAGACTGCAAGTACCGCTACGGCTATTATCGTGTGCTTCTTCTTAGCATGGTTCTACCCTGAACGCGGAAAGACCAGACTCAACCTGGGGTGGTATTGCGATTGCAACTGTGAATCTGGCTACCCAGAGGCTTCAATTTCAAGAACAATTTCAAGAACGAGGTTAGACATGTCACGATTCGTTTGTTCGTGCCTGGGCGGATTTCTGTGCCTGGGCGTGCTCCTGCTCACATCGCTCGGCGCCCAGGCGCAAAACACTCTTTCCAACATTGACGACACCAGCCGGCTGAACTGGCAACACTGCTCCACACCTAGCTGCGCCGGCGGCAATGGCCACTCCTCCGCCGGTGTCGCCAACATTACGGAAAGCGCTCCTTTCAACTTCACGGTGGACGGAAGTTCGCTCCGCTTTGATCTGGCCATGGACGGTTGCACTTCAAACTGCTACAGCAACGTGCTTTTCTGGAACCAGCTGGCTTCCTACGGAGTTCCCAATTCCGGGACCGATGCGGCCACCAATATTTCCATGAGCATGGATGTAGGCATGGACAGCGCGGGCATCAATAACAGCCAGGCGCTTGAGTTTACCGTGAACCAGACCTTCTGCACGTCGGGCGCGTGTCCCAGCGGCACTTATACGAGATTTATTTACAGTTTCCAATGCGATTTCCAGAACGGACTCTGGCGCATATGGGACGGCTCAACCAAGACCTGGGTCTCTACCGGAGCAGGATGCGTGCGCTTTTCGGTCACCAATCCGAACGGCCCTTCCTTCAATCACTTCATTTTCAATTTCACGCGGCCGGACCTTGGGCACGTGCATTACGTGGATTTTTACGTCAACAACACCCATGTGGTAGTAAACCAGACGCTGACGCCGCAAAACCTGGGCAGCACGCAAGCCCATGAATTTAACGCGTCAATGCAGCTGGACGGCAACTTCAGCGGCGTGCCTTACTCCGCCTGGATCGACCAGTGGAGCATTACCTATCAGTGACAGACGAACGCTGCGGGGCTTGCCTCGCAGCGCTGGGAACACAGCCGGGGGCGGCTGTGCCACACGATCATCGCTGGAAAATCGCATACTCGTCTAAACAATACGGCAGGCCTTATTCGACCTGCCGCATTTTATTTTTGAGAAGAGACATAGCATGCTATGCCTCTATGTTGGTTGAAGATCAAAGGATGATCTACTTCTTTTTGGCCGCGCCCTTCTTCTTGGTTGCGCCGGTTTTTGCCGGAGCTTTCTTTGTTCCGGGAGCGCCGCGCGGGTTGATCAGGTTGAGAGCGTCTTCAGCGTTGAATGGGAACGCGCGTACTGACGTTTGTCCGGTGGTGCTCAGGGTAACGTCAACGCGACGGTTCTGGGCCAGGGCCAATACCTTGGCGTTGCGGTTGAGCTGGGCTTTTTGGGCCGCCGTGAGGTTCTGTTCCTGGTCAACGGCCTGCTTGACCTGCTCGGCGCTCATCGGCTCTTCAATGCCGAGTCCCTGCGTTTCAATGGCATCGGCGGAAACGCCCTGGGTCACTAGATAAGCCTTGGTGCGCTCCACGCGACGTTCAGAAAGTTTCTTGTTGTATTCCGGTCCACCGCGCGGATCGGCGTGGCCTTGCAGGATCAGGTGAGCATCCGGCTTGAAAGCCAGATACTTCTTGAAGTCACCGGCTAGGGTGAGCAGGGTCTGCTTCTGGCTGGAGAGCAGTCCGCTGGTAATCGGGCTGTTGACCGTGGGCTGCGCAGTGGGGAAGTAGATGCTGTGCAGCGAAAGGCGCTGCTCAAGCTGCCGCTGTTCAACTGCCGGCTGGACTGCGACTTGAGCCAGGGCATCAGTTTCACCGCCGCGGCCGTCGCTCACGTGGCAGGTCACGGTGTAATTGCCAGGAGCCAGGCCGGTGGAATCGAACTGGGCGTTGGCGCCGGTTCCGCTGACTGTACCGCCGCTGGCTTTGTAACTGTAAGTGAGCGGATCATTGTCCGGGTCACTGGCAGTCGCGGTAATGCTGGCTCGCTGGCCCGCGGTGATGGTGGCTGGATTCGCCGCGCAAGAAATCGTGGGCGGCGAGTTGGGTTTCTCCTCGACGGTCACATCAGTGGACGCATTGGCTGTGCCGCCACGCCCATCGTCAACGGCAACCGTAATCGTGTATGTGCCAGGTTTGACGCCGCTGGAATTCCAGCGGGTCTCCGCGCCCGTGCCCTCGATGGCGCCACCGGTGGCGGTCCACTTGTAGGTCAGCGTGTCATTATCCGGATCGGCGGCCTGGGATTGAAGAGCGATGCTGTCATTGGAGCCGGCAAAAACCTTGGTCGGGTTGGCGGTGACGGAAACCGTGGGCGGATGGTTCGGCGGAGGCGGAGGCGGAGCGCCGCCGAAGTGCAGTACCAGTCCCGTGGAAGCACGCAGATTATTCTGCTTGTTGTCGCCGCCATCCGTAAACTTTGTCAACAGATATTCAAACTGAAATATTCTGAAGCCGATGTGCTTGTTGAAGTTGGCGTCAAGGCCGCCACCTAGAGCGGTGGCAAATGAGTTTTGGGAAAATGACCGGTTAAAAAATGCTGAGCCGCTGGGGATTGCGGAAACCTGAATATCAGAAAGGCGTGCGGCGCCAAATAAGGCGTGCACAAACGGCGTCAAGCGTTCACCGCGACGCGAGAATTGCGGACCGGCCATAAACGTGTATGCGCTGCCGCTGACTGCGGCGGGTAAGCCTTTGATGCGATATGCCCCAACGTCTCCAACCAGGCTGAACCAGCGATTGATATTGCCCGCCAGGGCTGCGGTTAAACCATGCCAGTTGAAACCTTCCTTGGTTCCGGCATCGGTGCGGAAGCGCACATAAGAGTATCCGATGAACAGGTCAACGGCGGGATACTCGCTGTCAGTTGAGGCAGCCTTGGCCTTGGCCGGCGGCGCCGCCTGTTGCAATATGGGAATGGCTGGCGCCAGATATCCGGTAGAGCTGTCGCTAGCGTTTGCGGCGCTGACTTCGGTTGTGGAGTTGGCCGCTTTGGCAGCATCATCTGCAAAAGCCGGCGTCAAAAGAAAGGACCCCAGGATTACTGTAGCAACAACACGCGCCACACACCTCATTCTTGCCTCCTGTGCGAGTGGGTTTAATACTCGGCCCACTATCATACTAAAAGAAGCGGACCGCAGGCAGCGATAGGACCGGAACAACAACCTCAGGCATGGAGGTTATTATCCTTCCGCGGTAAAGACAAGGATTGCGATCCGCGTTTACAACACGCCTGAGCGGAGCAAGAACGAGTGTGCGGTTTGGGAACATCGTGTGAAACCATATCCGCCTTATGATGTCTGAGGTGAAAGACGCATGGATGAGTTACGCAGATTTATGACTGGGTTGGTCCCGTATTGGCAGACGCTGGGCCTGGAACTGCTTGAGGTGGAACCAGGGCGCGCCGTCTTTGCCGCGAATGTGCGCCCGCAACTGCTGCAGAACGGCGTGCTGCACGGAGGCGTGCTGGCGTCGATTGCCGATTCAGCGTGCGCGGTGGCGGCGATCTCGCGGGTTTATCCGGCGAATTATGCCACTACCATTAATCTCCAGGTCTCTTATTTGAAGCCCGTGCTGGAAGGCCGATTCAGGGCTGTGGGACGCTGCCTGAAAGCAGGGAAGAACGTTCTATTTAGCGAAGCCCAGGTCTTTGATGATCGGGAAGTCCTGGTATGCAGTGCCTCGTCCCAATTGCTGGTGATTCCATGGGATAAAGGATTGAAGCCAGATGTGATGCGAATGGGAGCTATCTAAAAGATGGCAATAGGGTTAGGACGTCAGAAGCGATGGCTGGGAGAGAAAAACTGGTGGAGACAGGGAGTTGACAGGCGGAGAAAAAGCGTTGCAAATCGGAAGAAATACCCTTATAATAAACGGTTTTTGCGGGCAGCTTTGATTCCTACTGGGCGCAATCCCTAAGAGCTTTTTTTATCGGAAGTTGAAACTAAAGGCAGCTTTCAGGAATCCAAAGAAGTAAGTCATAAAGTGTAAGCACTCTTCTATCTAAAAGGCAGGGCAAAACCGACTATGGCAAGGCGACGCGGTAATCCTAACTGGGGCAAGCCTGAGCCCATCGGGCCAGTCATCCCCGTTGTCACCTCATTTGAACAGGCCGTCAAGGAATTTAAGCTGACACCTGATCAATACATCCGTTCCACTCGTCTGCGCGAGTGGGCACGCCGAAATAAAAACAGCAAGTATATCCCCGAACCATTGCTGGAAGCCTGGGGTTTTGAAATTGAGAGCACTCTGTAAATAATTGAAAATAACCAAGTTGATAGAAAGAGGCCGTCGCTCTGACGGCCTCTTTCTTGTCTGCGCTATAACGGTTCGCGTTTGACCGGATTGTGCGTCGCATGCGATATTTCTTCGGTTGACTTTAACGATTTGTTAACAGTGTTCCAGGAGATTTCCGTCTTACATGGTTCGCCTTGTCCCCAGAGACACAAAATTCTTCGATATGTTCGCCGAAATGGCCAGCAACCTGGGCGACGGCGCCCGTTTGCTGAAACAAACGCTGGAAGACTTCAAAGACGTCGATGCGCGCGTGCAGCAGCTCAAGGATATTGAGCACCGCGGCGACGACATGACCCACAATATTCTTACCAAGCTCAATCAGACCTTCATCACGCCCTTCGACCGCGAGGACATCTATCGCCTCGCTTCCTCGCTCGACGACGTCCTGGATTTCATCTATGCCGCCGGGGTCCGGCTCGTGATGTATAAGATCACCAGCGCTCCCGCGGCCGCCTCACTGCTGGCTGGAATCGTGGTCAAGCAGGCCGATCAGCTTACTGACGCGCTGGCCCGGCTGGGCAAGAAGCATGACAATGTCCTGGAAAACTGCGTCGAAATCAACCGATTGGAAAATGAGGCGGACAGTGTGGCCCGTGCGGCGATTGCCGTTTTGTTCGAAAAGGAAAAGGACCCCATTTCCCTGATCAAGCTCAAAGAGCTATATGAAGTCCTGGAGACCGCCACAGACAAAGCTGAAGATGCGGCCAACGTTCTGGAAGGCGTGGTCTTGAAGAGCGCATAAAAATGGAGCGAAGCGACATTTCGTGATAAAAGACACGCGGCGAGGCCGTCCACGCGCCGAGCCGCTCGCGTCAAGGCTGAAAGATAGGTGCTCCTGGAACATTCTTAAAGCGGTTTGGAGCGAAGCGACATCATTAAAACGAGGCGAGCTAAGTGCACCTGAGCGGATTGTTGGTCGCTGTTACCATTCTGATCGCGCTTTCGTTCGACTTCATCAACGGCTTCCATGACGCCGCCAACAGCATTGCCACCGTAGTTTCCACGCGCGTGCTTTCACCGCGCCTGGCAGTGGTCTGGGCAGCATTTTTCAATTTCGTAGCTGCTTTCGTCTTTGGGACGGCTGTCGCCAAGACCATTGCCGGCGGTCTCGTGGACCCGCACCAAGCCACTCAATATGTAATTCTGGCGGCGCTCACCGGCGCGATTATCTGGGACCTGCTCACTTGGTGGTGGGGCCTGCCGACTTCATCCTCGCATGCGCTGATTGGCGGTCTGGCAGGTGCAGCCATCGCCCGCGCCGGCTGGCATGTCCTGATACGCGAACCCAAATTGCACTGGCCAATCATCGGCACGGTTCCCGGCCTGGGTGAAAAGTGGATGGCCACGCTTATTTTTATTGTGCTGGCGCCGATCATTGGCCTTGTCATTGGGCTTGCTTTGATGGTCGCTGTTTCCTGGATCTTCCAGCACACCGCGCCGCGCACCGTGGACAAGCTTTTCCGAAAATTACAGCTTCTCTCCGCTGCTGCTTACAGTTTGGGCCACGGCGGTAATGACGCGCAAAAAACCATGGGCATCATTGCCGGAGCGTTGCTCGCCGGCGGCTACCTCACGCCTGCACAATTCTCGTCCGGATGGGGACATTACAAGTGGTACATCATCCTTGGCGCCAACGCAGCCATCGCCCTGGGGACGTATATGGGAGGCTGGCGGATTGTCCACACCATGGGATCAAAAATCACCAAGCTGCGTCCGGTTGGTGGCTTCTGCGCTGAGGGCGCCGGCGCCATCACGCTCTTCATACTGGCTTATCACGGCATACCAGTCAGCACAACCCACACCATTACAGGAGCCATCGTCGGCGTGGGATCTACTACGCGCCTTTCTGCGGTGCGCTGGGGGGTGGCGAAACGCATTGTCTGGGCCTGGGTGCTTACGATTCCCGCTTCCGGTGCGGTGGCCGCAATCACCTTCTGGGTCATCCGATATTTTGTGCCCAACGCGTAAACATATTTTTCATTCATCGCACATTCCCTTGTCTCTCTTGAAAATGCCCCTACCTTAGAGTCTTCATCCAGAGAGGTCCGTAAAATTTGGCTGCGATCCGCTGCGGTTGCGGGACCTAAAATATATTTTCATACTCGCTTGAGTGCCGCACTGCGAGTCACGATGACTCCGTGGCAAAAATTCCACCGTTCCAAAATGGAACGCAAATCCACAAACAATGTACAAGCTGAGCTGGATTATCCTTGACCGACGCTCTGTGCGGAGCGCAACATTTTAGTTGCGCAAGATACCGAAAGGAGAGCTCAATGCAAGATATTCTCAATGCTGCAACAGAAACCTCAGCCGTGATTCCAATGGTCAACCCGGATATCGTTCGCTCTTGGAAGGACGCCAGATATCGGCGCAGTCTCTCTGCAAAACAACTTCAAACATTGCCGGACCATCCTGCGGGATCCGTTATGTTGACTGACCAGGAATTGAAGGTCGCGGGCGGACTTGCGCTGGACGAGGATTTTTCCGTCCCCGTAACCACTGCTCTGGGTTGCACGGACTTTACATTCCACGGTTGGAAGTCCTGCGGCTGCTGACCGCAGCGAACACGCGGGCTGCTTGTTGCCCATAAGGTCTCGATTCACCTCAAATAATATGACTGTAGTTTTTGCGCTTTTGTGGGCCCGCGATCTTTAGTGGGCTCGCAAAGGCGTAAAATGTCAGCTTTGCTCCTCTTCCTGTGTTCTCAAGAGATATCAGCATGGGTGCGCCAATTCTCGATAATCACGGGCCCCCAGCACGCGCGCTTTTCGCGTGGTTGGATGGCGCGTGGCGGCGGGCATGGTCGCTGACTGAGCGCCTCTACCGATTCCGCCACGCTGAGAACAAGACACAAATCCCAATTGACCGTGAGCTTGCCGCGGAAACGCTTGCCTTGTGGCGAGCCACTTCGCCCTTTGATAAGGACTCATACTTCGCTGATCGACTCGCCATGGATGGCATCAGTGAAGACGAGTTCAACATCCTCTTGGGAACGCCGGTTGAAGCATTCGATAGCAACGGCACGGCCCCACAATGGGTGCAGATGCTGGCCCGTGCCTACTGTGAACCGGCAAGCCCTCCGAACGAACAACGTGAAAATTGGGGAGAGGCTGAGAGCCTTCCGGCAGCCGGTTTTTTGCATCTGGTGGAACCGCTGTTGCGCGATGCACGGCTTCAGTTACAAGCAAGAGTGGCACGGATCAAACACGACCACCCTGCTGCGCCTTTTGCGCCGGAGCGCGCCGTGGACGCCCTGTTTGCTAACTTGCCCGTGCGCCTTCTGATGATGGTCGCCAAAACCATGGTGCTGGAATTACACGTTGCCAGGCTTGAGGGAGTGCTGGAGGGCGCGACTTCGGAAGAGCGCTTTGCCAGCTTCGCAGAGCGTTTGTCTCGCAGAGAAATAGCTTTAAATCTTTTTTCGGAATATCCCGTGCTGGCGCGCAAGCTGGCTAGCTGTATTGAGAATTGGGTCAGCTATAGCTCTGAGTTTCTCGAACGCCTCGCTGCCGATTGGAATGACATAGTAAACCTCTTCAAAGTTGCTCCGGAAAATGGCCTGCTGATGGAAGCCGCTGCTGGCGCAGGCGACACGCACCGCCATGGCAGGTCCGTTCTCATCGCACGATTTGAAAGTGGAATGCAGCTTGTTTATAAACCCAGATCCATTGCCGTTGACGAACATTTTCAAGACTTCATCAGGTGGGTGAACCAGAAAGGCGCAAATCCTCAGCTTCGTACCTTGAAGGTGCTGAATCGGGAAACTCATGGCTGGGTGGAGTTCGTCAACACCGCAGGCTGCGGGTCGCATGAAGAGGTTGGCCGCTTCTATGAAAGGCAGGGAGAGTACCTGGCCATTCTTTACGTATTGCAGGCCACCGATTTTCACTTTGAAAATCTTTTGGCCTGCGGCGAGCATCCCGTTCTGGTGGATTTGGAAGCGCTCTTCCATCCATGGCTTCGCGAGATTGATGTGAAACAGCCTGATGTCCGCATGGTGGCTCTGGCCAAAGGCCGGTCAGTTCTCAGGGTTGGTTTGCTGCCAAGGCGAACCTGGGCCCATGACGACTACATAGGCATGGATCTCAGCGGACTCGGTGGGGCTCCGGGCCAGGCAGCGGACAACATCTTGCAGTGGGTAAGCGAAGGCACTGACGAAATGGCTGCGGTCAAGCAGCCCTTCCGTATGCCTGGCGCACGCAACCGCCCAAATATTGATGGTGGAGAAATTGACGTTCGGACATATGCCAGCCAGATCATTGCGGGCTTCACCAGAATGTACGACCTGCTTTTTTCCCATCGCGACGAACTCCTTCATGATGACTGGCCTCTGAGCCGCTTTGCCGAAGATGAAGTACGCGTAGTAGCCCGAGCCACCCGCGGCTATGGCGTACTGCTCTCACAGACCCTTCATCCGGATTATCTGCGCGACGCCCTTGACCTGGATCGTCTGCTTGACCGGTTATGGGTAGGGGTGGAAAACAACTCTCATTTGTTGCGATTGATCAAAGCAGAGCGCCGGGACCTGATTGAAGGCGACGTTCCCATCTTCACAACTCGCCCCGCATCGCGCGACCTTTTTACCAGCGACGGCGAGAAGATCGATGGTTTTTTCTCAAAAACGGGAATGGCGCTCTCCAAGGAACAGATCGAAGGCCTAAGTGCCGAGGATCGCCGCAGGCAAATCTGGTTCATCAGGGCGTCGCTGGCAACCCTTGATCTTCAGGAGGACAACCTGACGCGGAGCGCATATGAACCTGTATCGCCGTCCTCCATTTTGAGCCGGAAAGAGCTGGCTCCGCTGCTGATTGAGGAGGCGCGTCGAATCGGAGACCGCCTGGAAGAACTTTCCCTGCAGGACGAAAATCATGCTACCTGGATCGGATTCGCTTACGTGAAAAAGTCCTGGTCGCTAGACGCGCTCTATGAAGACCTCTATGCCGGATCGTCCGGAATCATTCTTTCACTGGCCTATCTGGGCTCATTCAGCTTTGATAGATACACCGAACTGGCTCGCCGGTCACTGAACACCCTGAGAGCTCGCCTGGAGAATACTGGCAAGAATATCCGCTCAATCGGCGCTTTCGACGGTTGGGGAGGAATCATCTATATGCTGTCCCACCTTGCCGCACTGTGGCAGGATGCGGAACTCATCTCATACGCAAACAGCATGGTCGAACGTTTGCCAGAGCTCATCGATAAGGACGAGAGCCTGGATGTGATAGGCGGCTGCGCCGGATGCATTGGCGCTCTGCTGGCCCTCAATCAAGTATCGCCATCAGACAAAGCTCTGGCCGCGGCTGCTCAGTGTGGAGACCGGCTTATCGCCAAGGCCCATCCAGTGGAAGGAGGAGTTGGTTGGTTTATCAAGAACATTGAGACGGTGAAACCGATCACCGGATTTGCTCACGGAGCATCGGGCATCGCCTGGGCCCTGCTGGAGTTGGCTGCGCGCACAGGAAACACGAAATACAGAGACACGGCGCTCGAAGCGATGCTCTACGAGCATGGTCAGTATTCCTCTGCGGCAGGGAACTGGGCTGAAAATGCTCCTGGATCGGAACCAGGGACCGAAAAAGAAACCGGACCTTCAATGGCATGGTGCTATGGCGCGCCGGGCATCGGATTGGCCAGAGTCGCGGCCATCAAACATATCGATCATCCAATCGTTCGCGAAGATCTACAGCTTGCGATTCAAGCCACATTGAGCTATGGGCTAGGCGCCAACCACTCGCTGTGCCATGGCGATCTCGGTAACCTGGATTTTCTGCTTCAGGCCTCTCAAGCCACAGGCGGTCAGGAACTGGGCCTAAAGGCGGATGAACTGACCAACCAGATCATTGCCGGCATGAAGAAATACGGATGGTTGTGCGGCGTTCCCCTGAGTGTTGAGTCGCCGGCCCTGATGAACGGACTGGCAGGAATCTGCTACGGACTTTTGCAGATAGCAGCTCCTGATCGCGTGCCTTCAGTCCTAACCCTTTCACCGCCTCAGCGTGGACCCCACAACAATGCGAAGCCGTAAGGGTGGAGAGGTAGAAAACAAAGAAAAACCACCAACGGCGCAACCTGATCGACGTTCATCTTGCGCAAATCTGCGGCAAGGTTGTCTTAAGCCTGTATCCTGATCACTTGATGTTCACCGCAGCCGGTGCGCACCGCCGCTTTGATTTGTTCCAGCACGCTTCGTCCATACTTCAGCAGGAAATATGCGCCGCCAATCCCCCGTTCCTGCAAGTCTTTGTTGGGATAGAGCGCGGTAATCAGTTCGTCGGCGTGGCTCAGCACCTCCGTGTTCTTTCGCGCTTCGGCGCGAGCGGCTTTGTCCCGCACGCCCTGCAGTTGATAGCGCATCTTCGATCCCGCATTCTCGGCGGCGTCTATCAACGTTCGGTCCAGTTTTTCCAGAGGACCTTGGATCAGGGCCAGCGCTTTCTCCAGATGTTCCGCAGCCGAATCAAAGCTTTTGAGAATGCTATCCGGCAAGGCGCGCGCAGCCACGAGTTCGCGGGTTTTTTCCGGCGTATTAAAGAGATCTGCAAGAGACAACTGGTAGCGGTCCAGCAGCTTGGCCGCGCGGGGTTCAATCAGTGTGGCAAAAATGCGCGGAACAAAGGGTGTGACCCGGCCCGCCAGCTTGCGGTAGACCACCTCAATCTGGGCGAAGTACGCGGCCTCCGCCGGTCCGCCGATATAACACAGCGTCGGCAGCAGATAATCCTGCATCAGTGGCCGCAACAGCACATTGGCGCTGAACTTCTCCGGACATCGCTCGGTTTCCTTCAACAACTCCGCCGCAGCCACCTTGCGCGCACCGAGAAAAAACTCTCCGTCGTGGTGTTTTACCGGCGTTCTGACGCCGTCTTCAAAATAAAAACACAACGTGTGCGAAGGCGTTACATTCACTTGCGCGTGGTATCCCGCGGCTTCCAATTCGTGGTTCCGCGCGATCAACGCCTGGTTAATTTCGTCCGATTTCTCCAACGCCGCGCGGAACACCAGCTGCGCAATGCGGTGCAACTCTGTGTCGAGCGGATTGAGGAACACAATCCCAAAGTCAAAAAATACTTTGGCATAAAACTTGGCGAACGCCGTCCCAAACGTCTCGCCTTTGCGATAGCTGGCCGCTAGAAACTCGCTGATTTCCGATTTTCCAAAGAGTCCTTCCACCTGCGCCACGGCCGCCGTAATCTCATCCGTAAACTCGATATTTCCGACGGGCGCGCCTTCGCGGTGCGGCACGTTCACCGTGAACTTTTGCAGGTGATCGCCCGCGGGAAGATTCACCGTGTTGATCTCTTCCAGATCGTGATCTTCAGTCGCCAGCCAGAACACCGGTACGGCGCCTGCTTTTTCTGCCATGATGGCCGCCGTCAAAGCCTTCAGAATGCAAAATGCCGGCCCGCCAAAGAGCCCGACCTGCTGGCCCGTCACCACTGCCGGAGCGCCCTGCCGCAGCCGTTCGATATTCGCCAGGGTTTTTTCTCCGGCGCCGAACTCACGGTTCTGCCGGTCCAAAATCGCTGCCACGGCCTTTCGCCTGTCTGCTGGATACTGGATTTTCTTTGTCTCGTCGGCCCACCAATCCTCGCGCAGCGGAGGACGGGCATAAAACTGTTTCACTCGCTCAAAGTTGTGGAGAAAATCGTCAAACAGCCGGCTGGTGTGGGGAATACTGGAAAATGGCAGACACTCGGTTTCCAAGGTTTGGCTCTCCACGATCTGCATAGACTCATTGGACGCGCTGGGAGCCGACTAGTTGCACAAAATCTGCGGCGGCCAGCCCCGAGGGCGATCAATCCTCATCAATTCAGTAAACTGCTATTGTATAAGTGCTTTGGTCATCCAAGCCGGGATGGCGGAACTGGCAGACGCAGCGGACTTAAAATCCGCAGGGCTTAAACGGCCCGTGGGGGTTCGAGTCCCCCTCTCGGCACCAAAATTTCCAGTGTGTTTTCAATGGCTTAAAAGCAGCATTTTTTCTCCGCGTACTCATTACGTACCTCAACTAAAGCGTATTGAGCGGTTCCTGCGTTTCTTGCGGTTTACGCAATTCCTATGGTCTTTGCTTTTCGTTTACAGGATAGGCTTTGATAAGATACGCAGAACATCGGCGGCGGATACAATAAGAATTGAAGACTGAAATTGCAGGAGACATGCATGAGCCATGGGAAATTGCTGGAGCGAATCAGCATCAATCCTGACATCTGCTTCGGAAAGCCATGCATCCGGGGACACCGGATTTGGGTTTCGCTCATCCTTGACTTTCTCGCGAACGGAGCATCCGTTGAAGACATTTTGCAGGACTACCCGCAGCTTGAAGAGCCTGACATCATGGCGTGCATTGCATACGGTGCGGAGATGTCGCGGGAGCGTTTTGTAGATATTCCACTCGAAAGTAGATCTTGAAATTTAAACTCGATGAAAATCTCGGCCGTCGTTGTGCCCAATTATTTGTCGAGGCGGGTCATGACTGTTCGACCGTTTTGAGCCAGGGACTTTCCGGATCCAGTGATTCCGCCCTGATCGTGCACTGCCGCGCTGAAGGCAGGGCACTCGTGACGTTGGACACCTTGATTTTGCTAACCCCCTGTTGTTCAAACCCTCCGCGAACCGAGGAATCGCAGTACTACGTCCGCGAAGCCCTGCATCCCCGAATGAACTGAAGTTTTTGTGCAGTACTGTGCTTGGCGGCTTGTCACGAGATACGCTTGATGGCCATCTCTGGATCATTGAGCTTGGCCGGATCCGGATATATCAGGAGGATACCGGATGACAGCCCTCCAAGCTACCGTCCGGCGCAGGGTAAATTGCATGACATCTGTAAAAATAGCTTAGGTTCGAGTCCCCCTCCCGGCACCAAACCACCGCACACGCTCATCTAACCGCCGGTATTCGATCTTTTGATCGTAAGGCGATGCGCACGGCGTCTCTGCTTCTTCTTGGCCAGCCGGGCTTCAGCATACTTGTTGGTCGCCTGCGGCTGGGCAGACTTCTTTTCTGACTTTCCCTTGGTCTCAGACCCTGAATTTGGCTCCGAATTATCGGCTGCTGTGGTGCTCATATTTTTCTCCTTTTAGTTTTTTTGCAGATGAATGTCCCAGGCGCTTTTCCGCTATTTTACCGAACACGGTTGGCAATGGACGGTCATTTATCGGAAGCGCTGACAAAATGCCCGGTCAGGAAGCGCATAGTGGTCATATCGTATTCACGAGTGTGCCCGCACTTGTAACAAGTCCGGGTCGTCTTGCCGGCGACCGTGATGGGAAACGAGTAGCTCTTCTCGCCGTGGGTACACTTTGGAATGGCCCTGGCACATAGCCATGCGGCCCCGCCCAGCAGCATTAACACGCCTGTGGATAGAGAAAAAGTCTTTGTGGTCACTCGCATGAAGGACTCGCTGAAGGAAAAGCTAAACCGGGAACCGCACAACCTTGATTCATGCCGATCGCAATGGCTTCCCGCAGTGCAGACAGCTCGCTTTATAGCGGGCGGTAATCGAACCGCAGGACGGACACATCGTCTGCGATCTATAACTCGCCACTTGCATCCGGACCGTTCGCATTCTGTAGATCCGGTACATCGCGACCATCGAAATGAGTGCGATAAAAGCGCTGATCCAAATCGTACTTAAATCCATAAAAACCTTTCCATTTGTGATCGAGCCAGTGCACTCGGCCACTTCCATGAAGAAATCGAATTATGAATATCGCTTGCGCAGAGGACCGTCGCCAGAAGTGGAGTGATACATCCAGGAATGCGACGGAGAGAAGCGACTGCCTTCTTTCAGGTTAGTCCCCGGCAGGGGTTAAAGCAAATGATATCGCCGGGGGTAGTCCTGCGAGTTGAAAACCTCCCTCACTTCGAAAGAATGTCCAAAGCTTTGTTCGCCAGGCCACCAGTATCGATACCACTACCGATCACGTTCGCGAACACAATCACGGCTACGGATAGATCACGGTTCATCTCAAAGCCCGCCTGATACCCAGCCACGCCACCGCCATGTCCAAACGCGACATAACCGTCACGGCGCTCGAGTTGGCCGCCCAGCGTATAACCTGTGGAAAGCGAAAAGTCGGCTTGTGCCGCTGAATTTGTCAGGTTCTTTTCCAGTACGGCTGTCTTCAAAACACTCTCTGGCCCGTGACCCAAGAGGAATGAAGCGAAGTGAGCCATGTCGCCAACCGTGGTGTAGATGGCGCCGTTCGGAACTTTATATCCGCGACCGGTCTTGTGTTCTCGCAGGGGCGTTTCGAATTCGATCTTGCCGTCGCCTTCCACGTCATACCCCTTCGAGAGATGCGCCTGCATGTCTGGACTGTAATCAAGCGTGGTATGGGTCATCCCCAGGGGCGCAAAGATATGTTTCGGGAGGTATTCCGTATATGGTTCGCCGGCGGCGCGCCCCAGTGCCGCGCCCAGCGTAGCAAAGCCGATGTTGGAATAAGAAAACTGAGTGCCTGGCTCAATGGAAAAGTGGGTATGCGCAAGCGCAGCAATCAGCGTCTTTTCCCAGTCAGAGACCGGCCCTTGTACATACTTTTCCATGTCCGCTGGTTCGCGATCCATGCCTGAGGTATGGTTGGCAAGTTGGATCAGAGTGATCGGGGGAGCGCCGGGGAACTGAGTTGGTACGATTTTTATCTCAGGAAAATATTTCTCCACAGGATCAGAGAGATGGACCTTGTTCGCATCCACCAGTTGTTCAAGCATCAGGGCCGTAAACATCTTGGTGATCGAGCCGATGCGATAGATGGTGTCCTTATCTGCCGGCACCTTCTTCTCCATATCTGCGTTGCCATAACTCTTGGTCCAGATCAACTCTTTGCCAGATACCACGCCAACGGTTACGCTGCCCACCGCATGTTTGGCGAACTCCGCCGCAACCAATGAATCAACGGCGCCGCAGCGGGCAGCGATTTCAGCCGGTGTTGGCGCATTGATTTTCTTGCCGGGAAGATCACGCCCGTTCTGATGCAGGACCAGTCCGCTGGCAATGCCATGGCTGTCAGTGTCAAAAGCGATTTCCGCTCGAGCTACCCGCAGAAAGAAGTTCTTGCTGCTGGCAGGGTACATTTCATAGCGCGGCTGCCCATTGATCTGTACAAACAAATGTTCGTCTTCGTGGATCACAGTGGCGGTGATGCTGGGCGTCAATTGGTAGCGACCAACATAGCCTTCGTAAATCTTGGGGTCGACCTTGACGATTTTATGTCCCCAATTCGGATCGGGAAGTTGCCACGCAGTGTCTTTCGTGGCGCGATCGAGTTCAAGGGTTCGCGGCGAGTCTTTGCCTTCCGTCCACGCCCCCATAATCTTGCTTCCGTCCGGACTCAGCTTTCCTTCGTACACAACGTGATCTGAATCAATGGCAAACCTGAAATCCGCGCCCTTCAAGGTTAGGGACGTAACCGGCGAACCCTCCGGCGAATCGTCAATGTAATAAATCAGCCCGCTCCAACCGCCCTTCTCAACCCTGGCCACGTGCAAAACAATCCGGGAATCCCGCCCCATCACCTTGAGAGTGCCCTGCCAGTCGCCGGCAATGTCCTGCGCATGAAGAGCGCTCGCTGACAGCGTTACGAAGGTGACGACTATGATCCACGGAATAAGTTTTCTTTTCATGTGCAATCTCGCTTCCTGGCGTTAACCTGCTTGGTTTATCCAGGTGCTGGTTTCTTGAAAGTTGAATTCAAGGCCCTAAACCTTGAAGAGAATAGCGTGTTGATTTAACCATCTTTGACTCCGTACGCAATAAAAAGTTTTCGCAAAGTCAGAACTCTCAAGGCCCCATCGGGCAATTCGACATTTCCTTATTTGTGATCGCCTTCAGGTGCGGACCTTTGATCGTGTCGCCGTATGCCAGGGTATCAGGCCCAGACGCAGAACTGCCCGGAGCGCTGGTTTGCAACTCCGGGCAGTGATTTTGGTTCTTGCTCTGGTTCTTACAGAACTTTTACGTTCTCGGCCTGCAAGCCCTTGGGGCCTTTGGTCACGGTGAATTCCACGGCCTGGCCTTCTGGCAAGCTGCGGAAACCGTTGGACTGGATGGCGGAGAAGTGCACAAACACGTCTCCATCGCCGCTGTTCCGGGTGATAAATCCAAATCCTTTTGCGTCGTTAAACCATTTCACAATTCCTTGTTCCATTTGTAGTTGTTCCTTTTGTATTTTGATATTTCCTGCTGAAGAAGATTGACTGGTATTTGTGAGGTGGGTTGTCGCTTGAAGGCTGGACCGAGCTCGCTAACCGTTGGTGAATCACTTAACGGGAAGTTTTAGTATACCATCAATCCGCGGTCCGAGCCAAGGAATTATGCTCCTCCTCGGCTGCCCCGGTATTTTGGGCGTTTATTCGGGCCCGATAAGACCGTTCTTTATCGCGATCACCGATCTCCACGAAAAAGCACCTTACGCATGTCGATTCACCTTGCAGCCGGCCCTTCAAGAGCGTAGCTTGAAGCTATGACCCCGCCCAACGTGAACACTCCGCCGTCTGCCCGGCCCAAAGTTGTTGTTAAAGGCCCCATTCGCTGCCACAAATGCCAAATGCTCTGCCAGGACGCCGAGCAGTATCTCAGCCATACCTGCGTCCCCAGAAGCCCCCAGACGTAAGGCCAAAGGGAGGCCTGCATCCTTTCAACGAACGCGCATTTCAACGCGAGAGACGCAGCATTGCCCAGAGTAACGCAGGCATGAATGCCTGCTCCACCCCGTTCTGGTACACATTAAACGCTGAAAATGCTCTAGCTTGGCGAGGAGTCAAAGAGGAACTTGTTCAGGGCATCAGGATGATGTGAAGCTACGAGGCTATGACTCACGCCTCCAGTTGCTCCGTCGTGTTGGGCAATGAGCCAGCCAACGTAAGAGGGCGGGGAATCAGGCAGGGGAGTACGATTGCCACTCTTTGTAAAATACAGAGTTTCGCCGGACGCAAGCTGGACCAAAGCAATGCCATGTTGGTTCGCATACTCAACGGCGCCGTCCTGAAACGGAGTTGTGGCAAACAGCATTGCTTTTTGCGCGCTAAGCGACACCTGTTTGGCATGCAGCATTTGTACTTGCTCACGCTTAATATGGTTCTTGTGGTTCTTGCATTCCACAAGGACGAGAAAGTCCGCTCCAAAAATTTTAAACCTGGCCGTTATGTCGATCTCATAAGTACCATCCTGGCCGTCCATGGACTCCCGGTGTACCGTTTGAAAATCCTTGAGTTTACCGGCGGTTGACTCCAGGAACCTCTTGACCTGGAGTTCAAATTGGACCGAGGTGATTTCCGTCTTTTTCTTAACATTGAACATTCGATTTGGTCCAAGCGCACTCTGACAGAATGTGTATCACGAATCAGGTGAGAGGTCGCTGTGGAGCGGGAGCATCCGCATATGATAGCGAATCTGCGACGAAAGTCAAATCTCGAGAAAATGTGCTTTCGTAAGGAAAGTTGAAGAGGGTGTTTCGAATGTCACTTTTAGGCAGTTTCTGTTAGAACAACTCGATGATCGCCGCATGGCCGGGGGCAGCGGCGAGGCGACCGTCCCGCGTAATCAACGGAGCCCCGAGCTTTTCGGCAAGTCCAACGTAGGCCGCGTCATAGGCAGAAAAATTGTGGCGGAGTTGCCAAACCCTGGGCAACAGCATGAAATGGGGATACCTTGTAAGCCTGAGATCCAGCAAGTCCCGCAAGGCCTCGTCGGCGCGAGTTGCTGGAACCGTTCCTTCCCGTACCAGGCGCCGCAGCACCTGGGCGACCTCAAGATCCAAGAGGTGCGGAGCATGCAGGGATTCCCTGGCAGAATACATCCGATGCTCGATGTGCCGCCCCGCGGTTGTCTGAAGAAGCCAGTCTACCGTGGCGGACGCATCCAGAACAATCATCGAACCTCACGTTCTTCTCTCACCAGGCGAGCAGTATCGAACTGCGCCGCAACCGGCTTGCGTTGATGCAAACGCTCTCGCAACTCCGCCAGCGTTGGCCGCTCCGCGATTTCCCTGATCTCAGCCAGCAAATAATCCGAGAGCGACATGCCGGCCATTGCCGCGCGCGACTTCAGGGTGCGATGCAAAGCATCAGGCACGTTACGAAGCTGAATCATCTTTGACATGTGCTGAGCATACTTTCATGTTTATCACATGTCAACCATACTTCCGTGATACTAGCGAATTGACTGGAGGTCGACTCCAGGTACGTCTTAACCTCCTGCTCAAATTGGATTGAGGTGATTTTCGTCTTTTTCTTAACTTTGAACATTAGATTTGATCCAGGGGCCACTCCTAACAGAATGTATTATGAACAGTGGAGCGGGAACAGCCAGAGCAGCCAACTGACACAAAAAACCAGTAGGGGCCATCATAGCGAAATTGCAGCGAAAGTCAATTTTTGTAATGGTGATCTTCGTTTTAATATTCTCAAAAAAGAATTAGACACAGACCGGATGTTTTTCGTCTTTCGACAATTGAAATTGGTAAACGTCCCGTCTGTCCCCGGTTTCAGAGAAGGCCGGGAAAGCAGCGCAACCGTAGGTCAAGCCAATGAAATCTGCCTTTTCAGTAATGTGTCAATGCGGCGAACCGATCACAGTGCAAACCACTGGTACGGAACCTTTGAACGACACTCAGTGCCCTTCCTGTAAAGTCCCGATTTGGTTTGTGGCTCCCTTGGGTAATGAGGTCGGTCTGCGAATTATGAATCGGGCATGGAATGAACTCCGACAGCAGGACTTCACTCTAACCATCGTTCTCAGCGCAATGGCTGTTGAGTGCGAGCTGGCATATTTTTATATCAAGTGGAAGGCATGGGATTTTGCAACGGCTAACGACACGCACTTTCATGACCCTGTGAAAAGGGAGGAATACGCCGAAGAATGGCGTAGCTTCAGATACATTTCACGCCGGTTCGATGAAGTATCGCAACTGCTCACGGGAAAGAACTTCGATTTATTCTCACTGGATAGTGGCGCTCTTGTAAAAGGAGTAGAAAATGAATATCCGACATCCAAGAATTTCACATCCTGGAAGGAATTCTTTCGGCAGGAACTTTTTGACAGGCGTAACAAAATCGTTCACCGTGGCGAAATAGATTTTCAGGAAGCAGAAGGCAAGATGTGTTTTGCGTTGGCAACTGCGCTGTTCCACGTTATCAAGGCCATGGATACGCACCGTATCAAGGTTATGGACTTGCAACTTAACGCAGCGTTTCCTCCCACAAAAGGGGTACCTTGATTAGACGTGGGCGCTTCCGTCCTAAACCTTTTGAGGAACGCAGTCAGCCGGTCCAAACAGTCCCAAAAGCGTTTGGGAAACCGGGAACAGACGGGACGTTCCCCGTTTATCCTGTAAAAAATAGTTCACCTCTGCTGTCGATTTTCCCTGTGCGCATCGACTATAGAATGAACGATCCGGCGCGTAAGGCTGTGCTGCTAGTCCGAAGGCCTTCATAGGAGAAGGCATGCCTCGATTTTGGTTGCGATTCAGTTGCGTGACGACTTTGACTCATCCAGCATGGACCCTGCGATGGAGCGCGATATCGACGTGCTCAGCGAAGAGATCGTTGCTGCTGGTATCGGGGTTTTCGTTGGCGGCTTGCACCCGACAAGGGAAGCGAAATCGTTGCGGGCGCAGCCCGATGGCAAGGTGCTCGTCACCGACGGGGAGACCAAGGAGCACATAGGCGGTTTGTGGGTGATAGAAATCGCTAACATGGACGAAGGGGTGGCGTGGTCCGTTTGGCGGCCCGGCGACAACTGAATGGCGTGGACGAGAGTGAGGGTACCGGAAAACCGGTGACGAACCAAATGTTTTGCAGTTTTCGGCAACCGAAATTGAGTAGCGCTCTATGTGAGAGGAGACTTAAATGAGAAAGATCAAGATCCTGGAACATATTTCGCTGGATGGCGTGATTCAGGCCCCTGGCGGGCCCGAGGAAGATGCAAGTGACGGCTTCAAGTACGGCGGATGGTCGGCACCGCATGACGACCCGGAGGGAGGAGCGGCCATCGTCGCGGCTCACGGCGAGGCTTTTGATCTGCTGCTGGGCCGCCGAACCTACGATATCTGGAGCGGCTTTTGGCCCACCGCCCCGAAGAGTTCAATGGCGGACTCTATAAACGCAGCGACGAAATACGTCGCGACCCACAGGCCGAAGACGCTTGAATGGGGCCCGGTCGAGGACCTTGGACCGGACATCGTCGAGGGCATTCGCCGCGTCAAGGCGAAAGGCGGGCCTCACCTGATCGTATGGGGCAGCTCCACGTTGACACCGGTGCTGCTGGAACACGAGCTTGCGGATGAGGTCTTGCTGCTCGTTTTTCCGGTCCTGTTAGGCACAGGCAAACGTCTCTTTGCAGAGGGAACTCCGCCGCGCGAACTCGCGCTCGTCAGCACAAAGGCTGTGTCCTCGGGCGTCATCATCAGCACTTACAAGCCCAACGGGCCTTTGCGGACCGGCTCCATGGGCGACGCGGGGAAGTGAGCCGAACGTATCATTTCTGATCGCGCCCAATGGACCATAAAAGCCCAACGAACCATAAGAATAGGAGATATTCGTGACCAATCCCGTGTTCCCCGGTCGAAGTTTTTTCCACGGCACCAAGGCCAAGTTGAAACAAGGAGATCTCATCAAGCCGGGGCACAACTCCAACTATGGGAAAAGGGCAATAGCTGCTTACATCTATATGGCAGGTACCTTGAATGCGGCGATCTGGGGAGCTGAGTTGGCCTTCGGCGAAGAACCCGGCAGGATCTACGTTGTGGAGGCGACCGGCCCTATTGAAGATGACCCCAATTTGACTGACAAGAAATACCCAGGCAATCCGACAATGTCATATCGCTCCAGGGACCCGCTTCGCGTGATAGGAGAGGTCATCGATTGGCAAGGCCACTCCGCCGATGAACTCAACAACATGAAGGCTCACCTTGAACGATTAAGGCAGCTTGGTGTTGAGGCCATCGAAGACTAGATAATTGGTAAAGGGTGTGCGACGACAATAGGACGGACGATCCAGCACGCACACCGCACATTCTCATAAGCGATACATAAAGGGGCAGGACAAATCCGATGCGAAAGCTGATCTTCGCCATCAACATTACCCTGGATGGCTGCTGCGACCATACCAAACAATATGTCGATGAAGAACAACTTGAATATTTTACTCAGCTCACGCGAGAGGCTGACTTGCAGGTCTTTGGGCGTAAAACCTATCAATTGATGGTCCCCTATTGGCCTGAAGTCCTCAAAGGCCAGTCTGAGACAAAAGCAGATACCGAATTTGCCCGGGCATTTGACTCCATCAACAAAATTGTTTTTTCACGATCATTAGATAGCGCTGAAGACAGAAATACGCGAATTGTTCGTGGGAACCTTCATGACGAAATACTTAAATTGAAACAGGAACCGGGCAAAAATATTTTAGTCGGTGGTATAGATATTCCTTCACAACTTATACAGCTTGGTCTGGTGGATGAATATCGTTTTGTTGTTGGCCCAATCGTCGCAGGAGAAGGGAGACGGTTGTTGGAGGGTGTTAGCCTGCCGGAGAGTCTACACCTGAAACTTGTTGAGTCAAAGATTTTTGAATCAGGACGGGTTGCGCTTCGTTACTTGAAACAGTGACAGAAAAATCTGCGCAAGGGGCTGTGCTGCCGGCTCCCGCCCATAGAAGAACGAGGAGAAGAACGATGGAGCCATCGACTTAAACCTCCTGCCGTTCGCCGTAGGTGAGACTTTTTCAGAGATTGAAAAACGATACCAAACGACCAATTTACAGGCAACAGAAAGCGCCCCAGAAAGCTCCCTGTGATCCTCATCACATTCTGCGCAGCCCCTTCCGTTTAAAGTCATGCTTTTGTAAATATGCGCCTTCAGCAATAATGTCTCCTGACCATTTTCGGTGTAACATACCGAGTTTTGTGCTGAGAGAGGAAACGGACATATGAGAATTGCGGTCCCACGGGAGCAGCAGCAGGGTGAAGCCCGGGTGGCGTTGACGCCAGAGTCGGTTAAAAAGCTGGTGGCTGCCGGTGCGGAAGTTGGGATTGAAACCGGTGCGGGCGTTCACGCGGGATTTCCTGACGCAGACTATCAGACAGCCGGCGCCAGCCTGATGTCCCGCGGAGATCTGCTGCCGGAAACCGACATCCTGGCCTGCGTGAACCGGCCTGAGCCCGGTGATTTTGCCAAGCTGAAGCAGGGCGCTGTGATTATCGGTTTTCTGAAGCCGCTGGACGAGCCCGCCGCGCTGGAGCCAATTATCGGGCGCAAGCTCACGGCATTTGCCATGGAACTGGTGCCGCGCTCCACGCGCGCTCAATCCATGGACGCTCTCTCTTCCATGGCCACCGTTGCGGGCTATAAAGCAGTGCTGATTGCCGCGGCGCGCCTGCCGCGCATGTTTCCCATGCTGATGACCGCCGCCGGCACAGTGCCGCCAGCGAAGGTGCTCGTGTTGGGAGCGGGTGTCGCCGGATTGCAGGCCATCGCAACTGCGAAACGGCTTGGCGCTGTGGTGGAAGCCTATGACGTTCGCGCTGCCGCCGGTCAGGACGTTAAATCCCTGGGCGCAAAGTTTCTTGAAGTCGATCTGGGTGGAATTGAAACGCAGGACGCTGGTGGATACGCGAAAGAGCTTTCCCCTGAAGCCCTGCAGCGCGGCCGTGACATGGTGGCCAAGCGCGCCGCCATCTCCGATGTGGTGATTACCACCGCTCAGGTACCTGGCCGAAAAGCCCCTCTGATGCTCACCGAAGAAGCCGTAAACAGCATGCATGCAGGTTCAGTGATTGTTGACCTCGCCGCGTCCACCGGCGGCAACGTGGCTTTTACCAGGCCGGGAGAAGACATAGAACACAACGGCGTAACGATCCTTGGTCCGCTAAACTTGCCCGCAACGGTCCCGGGCCATGCCAGCCAGCTTTATTCGCGCAACCTGACCAGCTTCATGGCCCTGATCAATGACAAGGGCACTTTGAAAATTGACATGAATGACGACATCCTGAAAGGGGCGTGCGTGGCTTACCAGGGCGGCAGCGTTCACCCGAAAGTGGCGGCGGCGCTGGGACATCCGGTAGCGTAGTGCAACATTAATTACGCAACACCATTGATTGAGCAACAAAGGAGACCTGAATGGAGCACTTATTGTTTCATCCCGTAGGATTCATCGCCGCTCTGTCGTTGATGGAAGGCACAAAAGAACTGTCTTTTAATCCGGCCGTTCTTATTGCCTCACTGTACGTGTTTGCGCTGGCGGCCTTTCTGGGTTACCAGGTGATCTCACGCGTGCCCCCGCTGCTGCACACGCCGCTGATGTCGGCCACTAACGCTATCTCCGGTATTTCGCTGATCGGCTCACTGGTGATCGCCGGTTCGCACTATGACCGGCACCAGATGCTGGCTTCCATCCTGGGCTGCGCCGCGGTGACTTCCGCCATGATCAACGTGACTGGCGGTTTTCTCATCACGGACCGCATGCTCAAGATGTTCCGCAAAAAGGAAGCGCCCAAAGCGGCCAAGCCGGAGGAGAAAAAGTGAGCCACGCGCAATATTTTCTGGAAGCCACATACCTGATCGCTTCCTGCCTCTTCGTTCTTGGCTTGAAAGGGCTGAGCCATCCTGACACCGCGCGCCGCGGCATGATCATGGCCGCTGCCGGAATGTCTGCCGCTGTCATCGGCACGCTATTTCATCCCGACATTCATAACTATATTTACATCGCCATTGGTCTGATTCTGGGCTCAAGCATTGGTATCCCCATGGCCATGGTGCCGATGACCGCCATGCCACAGCGGACCGCGCTGTCGCACGCTTTTGGCGCACTGGCCGCGTCGATGGTCGGAATTGCCGAATATGTGATCCATGGCAGCAACCTGGGCCCGGTCAAAGTCGGCGCCCTGGGACTCGAAGTCATGCTCGGCTCTCTTACCGTGACCGGCTCGTTGATTGCCGCCGCCAAGCTTCAGGAGCTCATGCGCGGCACACCCATCCAGTTCAAAGGCCAGCAGATTTTTAATCTGGCGCTCTTCATCGTGATGATCGGCTCGTTTGTAACCTGGATCGTCAATCCTGCGGCGTCCATGTTTTTCTACACGATGGTGGGATGCGCCTTTGTTTTTGGCGTGATGCTGGTGATTCCCATCGGCGCTGCCGACATGCCCGTGGTGATGTCGCTGTTGAATTCTTATGCCGGCCTCTCTTCCGCCGCGACCGGTTTTGTGCTGGGCAACAACGTCCTCATCATTGCCGGTACGCTGGATGGCTTTTCCGGCTTCATCCTGTCCATCCTGATGTGCCGAGCTATGAATCGCTCGATCACCAACGTGCTGTTCGGCGGCTTTGGGGCCGCAGTCACGTCAGAAACCGCTGTCACGGGTTCAATGCGCGAAGTCGGACTTGATGACGTTGCTGTTCAACTCGCATACGCGAACCAGGTCGTCTTCGTCCCCGGATACGGCATGGCCACGGCCCAGGCGCAACACGCCTGCCGTGAGCTAGGCAATATCCTGGAAGAGCGCGGCATCTCTGTGAAATACGCTATCCATCCGGTGGCCGGACGCATGCCTGGACACATGAACGTGCTTCTGGCCGAAGCCAATGTGCCTTACTCATCGCTCTACGAAATGGAACAGATCAATCCTGAAATGCCGTCGACCGACGTGGCTATGGTGATCGGTGCGAATGACGTGGTCAACCCTGACGCACGCGATAATCCCAAGAGCTTAATCGCGGGAATGCCCATCATCGAAGTCGACAAGGCAAAGTCAGTCGTTGTGCTGAAACGCGGCAAAGGCAAAGGGTTTTCCGGACTGGAAAATCCATTGTTCTTCAAGCCCGTTACCGGCATGCTTTACGGCGATGCAAAGACCAGCCTTACCAACCTTGTCCAGGCGGTGCAGAAAGTTTAGAGAGAAACTGTTATAACGTGATTGCATGTTCGCCGCGCGCACGAACTGGAACTTGAAACCCAACCGTCTGGCCGAAGCTCTGGAGCGCCACAAGTCCAGCGGCCGTCCGCTGCTCGACCTCAGCGCTTCCAATCCGACCGAGTGCGGTTTCGAATATGACACGGCAGCCATCATGCGCGCGCTTTGTGCTCCCGGATCGCTGCAATATCATCCTGATCCGCGAGGGTTGAAGTCGGCGCGCCGGGCTGTTTGCGAGTACTACGCCGCCCACGGCGAACGCGTTGCCATCGAAGATCTGCTTCTAACGGCGAGCACCAGCGAAGCCTATTCTTTTATTTTCCGCCTGCTGTGCAATTCCGGCGACGAACTTCTGATCCCCACGCCCAGTTATCCGCTCTTTGATTTTCTTGCTGACGTAAATGACGTCAAGCTGGTCCGCTATCCGCTCTTTTACGATCACGGCTGGCATATCGACATGCACGCTCTCAAGCAGGCCGTTACACCTCGAACACAAGGCATCATCGTCGTCCATCCCAACAATCCGACCGGGCATTTCACCAAACGCGAAGAAGTGACTGAGCTCAACAGGATATGCTCGGCCGGCCAGATGGCCATTATCGCCGATGAAGTCTTTCTGGATTTCTCACTGCTGGGTTCCTCGCCGCTGGGTTTCTCGCCCAAAGACGCGCCGAAAAGTCTCGTATCGAATACTTCCACGCTTACGTTTACCATGAGCGGCATCTCCAAGATTTCCGGCCTGCCGCAGATGAAGTTTGCATGGCTGGCCGTTAGCGGACCTGAAGACGTGAAGAGGGAAGCGCTTGCCCGGCTGGAGATGATCGCCGATACGTATCTCTCGCTCAACGCACCCATACAGCTGGCTGCGCCGGTCCTTCTGCAAAAACGCAGCCCATTCCAAGGGCAGCTCATGTCCCGTGTGCGTAAGAATCTAGCCGAACTGGATTCGCAGCTTGCGAACAAATCTCAGCTAAACCGCCTCGCGGTGGAAGGCGGCTGGTACGCGGTCCTTCGCGTCCCCGCCACGCAGCCGGACGAAGATCTTGTCATCGAGCTACTGGAGAAACACAATGTGTATCTTCATCCTGGACACTTCTATGATTTTCCCGGCGATGGTTATCTGGTGGTCAGCCTGATCACTCCAGAACAGGACTTCGGTGAAGGCGTTCGTCGTGTTCTGTCTGTTTATTTCTGAAATCCCGAATCCCGCAAAGCGGGTGAGGACCCCTATCGTCAGCAGGCTCTATGGGGATCAAGAAAGCTCGATTCGTGTTCATTATAGGAGTGCCTCAAGAATTCCGAAACTGTTAGGGCTCCCTCGCTGTCGCTCGGGATGTTAAACCATCAAATCACGTTCGTATGCAGCGTCAAATCGCCCACGTCCACATAGGCATGCAGGCGATATTTGCCCGGACCGACCGTCTTGAAAGACCGCCAGTATCCGCTTTTCACGGTCTTAAAAACAGGCGCATGCACGTCGCCGATACGGACAGAAAAATCAGCCTGAGCATAATCCTGTGGACGCAGAGCGTTCAATTCCAGACTGCCGGCTCTGATTTCTATATCTTTTATTGCCCTCAACATCGCCCACGCGCAGGTCGCCGGCGTTCATGCGTACCCGTAAATCGGTCTTGCGCGGTATTTCAATGACAGCATGAAAATCTGACTTCGGACCGGCAATCTTCAGGTAGTTCTGGCCGTGCCCGGAGCCTATCTGCACTTCCACCTTGCGGATTTCCGCCGAAGCGCCCTCGTCGTACACCACCGCGATGCTGTCGGAAGCGCTAGCCACTATTTGATAGTCACCGGAACCCAGTTCAATTTCCAGAGGCCAGTTCGGATCAGGCCGCAACTCATATCGGCGTTCATGCCCGGCTTGTCCCCAAGCCAGGGACGCGGATAGCACGAGTAAAAAAGGCAGGAGTTTCTTCATCGCACGTCTCCTTGCGTTTATATACGCCAGTAGAACGGAAAAGGTTCCTGGATGTTGCAAACTTATTTTGATGGAATGCTTGTTGCGGTTGCGGCGGACTGCCGTAGCTTGTACCGTTGAATCTTCCCCGTAGCGGTCTTGGGAAGCTCGGTCACCACTTCGAATGTCTGGGGACATTTATATCCTGCCAGCCGGTCCAGAACGTGTTGTCGAATCTCTTCAATCATTTGCGGCGTATTATTCGTGCCTTGCTTTAGTACTATAAAGGCCGCGGGTTTCACCAGGTGATTGCCGTCCGGATTCCCAATGGCCGCCGCCTCCTGCACCATGGGATGCTCCAGCAGCACGCTCTCAATCTCAACCGGACTGACCCACATGCCCTTCACTTTCATCATGTCGTCATTGCGGCCCACGTACCAGTAGTAGCCATCGGGATCGCGGTAGTACTTATCGCCGGTGCGGATCCAATGCCCCTGGATGGTTTCTTTAGTCTTCTCATGCTGGTTCCAATAGCAAGCGCATACGGAGTCGCCCTTGATCAACAGGCTGCCGATCTCTCCATCGGGAAGGTCCTGGCCATTCTCGTCCACAATGCGCGCTTCATAGCCGGGCATGATTTGCCCGCTTGATCCCGGCCGTACCGCGCCAGGACGGTTGGCGATAAACATGTGCAGCGCCTCGGTTGATCCGATCGCATCCAGAATTTCAACCTTAAAGCGTTCCTTGAAGCGATGGAAGATCGTGGCCGGAAGCGCCTCACCCGCTGAGACAGCGTACCGCACGGTGGAAAGGTCAAAATCCGGTCCGCCTTCGCGCTTGTATGAAAGCAGTGTCGAGTAGTTGGAAGGCACGGAGAAAAAGAGTGTCGGCCTGTGCTTTTCAATCATGGAGAAGATGTTCGGCGGTGAAGGCGAGCCCGGCCACAGAATGCTGGTGGCGCCCACGGAGAGAGAAAAATAGAGCCCATTGCCCAGGCCGTAGGCAAAGAACATTTTGGCCACGCTGAAAAAGCGGTCATGCTCGGTGACTTTGAGGATGTTCTTCGCGTATAGTTCCGCGCATACCACCATGTCATGGTGCAGATGCACGCAGCCTTTGGGGAAGCCGGTGCTGCCGGAAGAGTAAAGCCAGAATGCGGGATCGTCTTTGGTTGTCGGCTCCGCTTCAAGCTCAGGGGAGCTGGCGTTTAGCAACACTTCTAGCGATTCCATGCCCGCCGGCGCTTCGCCGAATACGATTATGGTCTTCAGATAGCGCAGCTTTTCTTTGCCAATGGCTTGTATCTGTGGCAGCAGGGACTCGCTCACAACCAGGACCCGCGCGCGCGAATCGTTAAGTACGTATTCGTACTCGTGTGGTTTGAGCAGCGTGTTGAAAGGAATGGGGACCGCGCCGATTTTGATCGCGCCAAAGAAGCAATAAGGAAACTCCGGCGTATCCAGCAGCAGTAATCCCACGCGCTCTTCTTGTCTTATGCCCAGCTTTTTGAGTGCGTTACCGGCCCGGTTCACGCGTTCGAACAACTGGCGGTAAGTCACGCGCTCATCGCCGCACTCGTACGCGACTTTCTGGTCGCGGCCTTCGCTGATGTGGCGATCGACAAAATGCGTGGCCACATTAAAGATGGTTGGTAATTGGATGGATGTCATATGCCTGTAAGTGCCCACACTGTTTGCATTTGTCATCCTGAGCACCCGACCCGCGTGCTGCGGGATAAGGCGGGAATGACAACGTCCGGAAGTTTCCTCTAAGTTCTTTGTTTCTGTCTTTGTCATTGGGAGCGACACCTCGCAACCGCGAAGCGGGAAGCGAGGTAGAGTCGAAGGATCCCGAGAATGCATCCCCCTGGCATGCGGATTCAGGGAATTCTCACCATACACCAACCCCAGGGTTTAATTGAGTTTCAAAATGAGTGAAGATGCTGTATCCCACTCAACTGAGGCAATTTCTCCGTGTTTATCCACGAATCCTCGCGACTTGCCGCAGTTTGGACATTCTCTCCCATTTTGATCGAGAAGACCGCTGACGATATAAACTTTGCCGCAAACCGGGCAATTGAAAGCTATATTGTTGCCTTTCCAGTCCTCCAGATAACCGGAGTTGTCTTTATTCAATTTTCTTGACTGTCTCATAACCAGGCACTGTTTGTCTTTCAAGGTGTCATAAATCATTGATGTTAAACGCCCTTATCAATTTTGGCGTTTTTGGCCTTTGCTGGAACTTCCACCTCTTCTCAGCCGTAACTACTGCCATCAGAGGGCGCGAAGGTGATAATTTTGCGCTTCTGGTTAATAACAGGGTTCTTCTCTCGTCTGACATCTTGAGAGGAGCACCGTACTAAATTGCAGGCCACAATGCAAATAGCGCAGGCAAACATGGCAGTCATGGCCGGAGACAGTTTTACACCGGGGCTGGAGCAGATATTTCTGGAGCACAAGGACCTCGTTTTCCGGGCGGCTTACCGCGTCACCGGCAATTCGAGCGACGCCGAAGACGTCTTGCAAACCGTCTTTTTGCGTCTGGTCCGGCTGGCGAAATTTCCGGAAATCTCTAACCTTCCAGGTTATCTGCACCGTTCCGCGGTGAATGCGTCTCTGGACTTGCTGCGCGGGAAAAAGGAAACTTTTTCCCTGGATGACGACCCGAACCAGGCTGAAGTGGTGTCAACCGACCATGGGCACCATTCCGCCGAACTTCGGGACTGGTTTCGCCACGCTCTGGCGAAGCTCAATCCACGCTGGGCGGAAATGTTTGTGCTTCGATTTATAGAGGATTACAGCAATCGTGAAATAGCCGGGCTTATGAATACATCGGCTGCGGTGGTTGCTGTGGTGCTGCATCGTACGCGTACTCAGCTAAAGAAGGACTTTAAAGCATCGACGACGAGGGTAACCCCATGAAGCACCAGGAGATGAAGCACCAGAATAAGAATCGCGCCACCAATCCAGGGGAATTGCTTGACAACGCGCTTACGGCCATGCGCGCCGAGCAGCCTGATCAGGAAACCATGAACGCCGCCGGTGAGCTCGCCTGGCAGCGCGTGAGAGAGGAAGCCTCTTTCGCATCCATCACGCAAGTTGAATCGATTCGCGGCTGTGAAGATATCCGGAAGTTGCTGCCACAATATCGCAGCGGCCAGATGGCTCCGGCACGGGCATTGCTGGTGGAATCTCATTTACACGAATGTGTGGCCTGTCGCCGCGAAGCTGAGACCGGCAAACGCGAGCGCAACACGCTAGCGCCGTGGAAGCAGGAGCTTCCCCAGATAGCGAACACCGGTTTCCGCTGGGTGGCTGCGGCCGCCGCGATCGTGATTTTTGCCGTGGCAACATACTTTGTGCAGGACAAATTCTTTTCCGGTCCGCAGGGCATGCGCGCCCGCGTGGAATCCCTGAATGGCGTGTTGAGCCGCGTGGGTTATAGCGGCGATCAGCCGCTCAAAGTCGGCGACGAAGTTACGGAAGGCCAGAAAATTCGCACCGGCGGCGGATCGCATGCCATGCTGCGGTTGCGTGATGGATCTGTGGTCGAGATGAATGAGCGCGCCGAATTTGGCGTCTCCATGGGCCGTAAAGATACGACGATCCAACTTCAGCGCGGCAACATTATTATTCAGGCGGCCAAGCGTACTAGCGGCCATCTTTATGTGGCGGCCCAGGATTGCCGCGTTTCCGTTACCGGCACGGTCTTTGCCGTGAACGCCGGCATGAAAGGCTCGCGCGTCTCTGTGATCGAAGGCGAAGTGCGTGTCGCTGAAGCCGGAGCGGAAAAAGTTCTGCATTCCGGCGACCAGCTCACGACCAACGCCAGCCTGGCAACAGTCCCGGTAAAGCAGGAGATTGCCTGGAGCCAGAATCTGGACCAGCATCTCGCGTTGCTGGCTGAGTTCGCGCACCTGAGCAACAAGCTGGAAGCCGTGCAGCTTCCCGGTTTGCGTTATCAGAGCCACGTCCTGGCAATGCTGCCCGCGAATACCGTTGTCTTCGCCGGAATTCCTAACCTGGGTGACGCAGTCCAGCAAGCCAACAAGTTGTTCCAGCAAGAATTGCAGGAATCCGCCGTGCTGCGCGACTGGTGGCAGCAGGTGCAGGCAGGAAAGAAGAACGGCCCAGAATTTCAGGAAATCATTGATTATGTCCACGATCTCGGTCAATATCTGGGGGACGAAATCGTTTTCTCCGTGGCGCTCAACGGTCATGATGGCGAGCCGCTCGTAGTGGCTCAGGTCCAGCATGACGGCCTGAAGCAGTTCATCCAGCAGGAAACTGCGAAGTACGCCGGTACCAATGGACACATACGTGTCGTCGATGAACAGGAACTAAACCAGATTCCAGCGCAGCAAGGGAAGCAGCTGCTGATTCTCGTCCGCCCGGACTTTGTGGCCGCGGCCTGCGATGTCGCCATTCTTAAGCAGTTTGTCGCCGGACTGAACGCTGGGGGCGGCGGGTTCGCCGGCACCGCGTTTGGCCAGCGCATGGCCGCGCAATACAAGAACGGAACGGAGATCCTGTTCGGCGCAAACCTGGCGGAGATGACCTCATCGCACCGGCCACGCGACCCTGAGCAGAGTTCGCATTTCGCGCTTACCGGCCTGGCAGACGTTGAGTACCTGATCGCGGAGCGCAAGGGAAGCGGCACGCAGGTCCAGAACCGGGCACAGTTGACCTTTGTGAATCAGCGGCGCGGACTCGCTTCCTGGCTGGCGGTGCCAGCGCCTATCGGCGGAATGGACTTCGTCTCTAAAGATGCAGGAGCGGTGGCGGCGTTCATCTCCAAGAATCCAGCGGACATGCTGGACGATGTTTTGAACATCGCCAACACCGATGGCAATGCTGCGGAGAACATCGCCCGTGGCGAATCAAAGTTGAAAATCCGGTTCCATCAGGACCTGGCCGACACGCTAGGAGGCGAAGTCACATTCGCCCTGGATGGTCCGATTCTTCCCACGCCATCGTGGAAAATTGTGGCTGAGGTGAAGGACCCCGGACGCTTACAGTCCACAATCCAGCAGCTGGTTACCGATGTAAACGACCACGTTAAAGGCGAGCACCCCGGCCTGGCGCTGGATCAGGAAACAGCCAACGGGCTGACCTTTTACACAATCCGCCATCTAGATGCAACAAAACCGTTCGAGGCTACGTATACATTCACTGACGGATACATGATTCTGGGACCAAGCAGGGCACTGGTTATGAACGCGATTGCGATCCACCAAAACGGAAACTCGCTGGCACATTCCAGTGATTTCCGCGCCCTTTTGCCCCAGGATGAGCAAGCCGACGTTTCCGCGCTGCTCTACCAGAACCTGGCGCCGGTGATTAAGCCGATCGCCCAGCAGCTTAGCGCTTCGCAGTTGCAATCATTACAGCAGATTGCAGCGGAGACCAAACCCAGCGTAGTCTGCGCTTATGGCGAAGGCAATGCCATCCGCGTGGCCACTAGCAGCCGTCTTTTCGGCTTTGATCTGAACACGCTGGCTCTGACTACGTTGATGAACGTTGTGCAACCTTCACGAGCGCACGGAGCGCGCTCCCGCGAGTAAGAGGCCGGATGTCAGCAATCATTGAAATGCAAAACCTGACCGTGCAGTTGGGCAACAGGACCATCCTGAACCAGTTGAACGGCGCGCTGTCAGGTCGTTGTATCGGACTGCTGGGCCCGAACGGCTCGGGCAAGTCGACCCTCATCAATACGCTGCTGGGATTTTACGAGCCTGTCGCCGGCGCAGCCCGCATTTTGGGAAAAGAAGTTAAGAGCAATTTGCGCGAACTGCGCGCCGTGATCGGCTACATGCCGGAAAGCGATGCCTTTATCGCCGATATGACCGGTGTCCGCTTCGTCCGCTATATGGCTGAACTATCCGGCTTGCCACGCGGTGAAGCCATGGAGCGTGCTCATGAAGCATTTTTCTATGTCGGACTGGGCGAAGCGCGCTACCGTAAGCTCGGCACCTACTCGCTTGGCATGAAGCAATTGGCCAAACTGGCTCAGGCCATCGCGCACGGGCCAAAGCTGGTGTTGCTGGACGAACCCACGAACGGTCTTGATCCGGAAGCGCGCATTCGCATGCTGCAACTGGTGCGGGAGATTCGCGATACCGGCGAAGTTAGCGTGCTGATCTCTTCTCACCTGCTGCGCGACATTGAAGAATGCTGCGACCAGGTCTTGATCCTGAAAGATGGCAGGATCGCCGCGCTTTGCAATCTTGAAGAAGAACGCAAGGCCAACCTGAAGTTTCTGGAGCTGGAAGTCACGCAGGGCAATGGCTTTTTGGAGTCCGTGCGCGGGCTGGGCTGTGAGTGCGCCAGCTTTGGCGCCGGACGCGTCCGCATTGTGCTACCGGACAACATTGACCTGCGCCAGATCTATCGCACCGCTGCGCAACACGCCGTGCAGATTCGCCGCATGAACTATCGGAGAGACACGCTCGAAGACATCTTCCTCAAGGCGATGGCCGGAACTTCGCAGGCACAGGGGAGCGCCAATGGCCGTCTATAAGCGCACCTACAAGGCTTATCGTGGGCCGCTCACGCCGGCATGGTCACGCTTTACCGTGCTGTCACGTTATGGCCTCAAGAACTTGTTTAACTCGCGCCCCTTTACAGCGTTCACCGTATTGTGCTTTGTTCCATTCGTGGGCTGGCTGATAGCCATCTACTTGGCCCACAGCACCACTGCTCAGCTCGTTCTTGGAATTCGCTTCGGCAATAGCGACGTCGTGAGCAAGTTGTGGTTTCTGTTTTTTCTGGCCACGGAAGCCTGGATGGGTTTCATCCTGGCCGCATGGGGCGGGCCTGGCATGATTACCCAGGACTTTGCCAATCACTCAGTGCAGCTCTATCTGAGCCGCCCGCTTTCCCGGATTGAGTACCTGTTCGGCAAGGCGTCGGTAATGTTCATCCTGCTCTCGTGCATTAGCTGGGTTCCAGCGCTGGTTCTCTTCTTCGTGCAGGGCGGGCTCGAAGGGCATGGCTGGATTTGGGACAACTTGTGGCTCGCCCGCGCAATCGTCCTGAGCTGCCTCATTGGCATCGCAATGGTTTCGCTGCTTTCGATGGCGGTAGCTGTTTGGGTCAAGTGGCGCATTGCTGCCACTGCCCTGATGTTTGCCGTGTTTTTCCTTTTCCCCGCGCTCGGGGGCACGATCAGTCTCATCCTGCGGACCAGGTGGGGCCACGTGCTGAGTTTTCCGACCATGATCATGATCATCTGGGGACATCTGTTTCGTATTGCTCCATTAGGCCCGGGTGGCATGGGCCCAGGTTTCTATGTTGTGCCTGTGTGGGCAGCATGGGCTTCGGCGCTCAGTGTGTGCACCATCTGCTTCTGGCTGCTGCATAGTAAGTTGAAGGCGCGGGAGGTGGAACGCTCATGACTCCCACCGCGAACAGCAGCATCGTTTTCGAAAACGTCTCCAAATTTTACGGCGAGGTGCTTGGCGTGAATCGCGTGAATCTTACGCTACCGCCCGGCGTTACCAGCCTGGTCGGGCCAAACGGCTCCGGCAAGACCACTCTGATGAACCTTGTTACGGGCCTGGTCCGCCCGACGCAAGGCCGGGTTAGCGTCCTTGGCCTCACGCCGGACGAGCCGGAAGCGTTTTTCCGCCACGTTGGTTATTGCACGCAGTTCGATTCATTTCCCAAGGGTGTGACCGGCTTCGAATTTATCAATCAGTCTTTGCGCCTTCGCGGCCTCTCCGGGAGTGAAGCCGCACGTCTAACCACTGAAGCCATTGATCGTGTCGCCATGGGTGACGCTGCCCATCGCCGTGTTGCCGGCTATAGCAAAGGGATGCGCCAGCGAATACGGTTGGCCCAGGCCATCGCCCATCATCCCACCGTGCTGGTGCTCGACGAACCGCTAAATGGCCTTGATCCCATGGCCCGTTCGGAATCGATTGCTCTGTTTGAAGCGCTGGGAAAGCAAGGTCTGCACGTGATCATTTCCAGCCACGTCCTTCACGAAGTCGATAAAATTTCCGATCAGGTTGTTCTGATGAGCTACGGCTACGTGGTGGCGGAGGGACAAATTCATGGCGTCCGTACCGAAGTGAAAGAACATCCCATGCAGATTCTTGTACGCTGTGCGCAGCCCGGCCTGCTCGCCTCACGGCTGTTTTCACAGGACCATGTTGTGGAAGCCAAGCTGAACAATGACGGTAAGGGCGTTCTAGTCCGCACCAAAGACGCTGACCAGTTTTACCAGCTTCTGAACAAGATTGTGGTCGAGGAAGATTTTGCCGTGGATACGGTCGCGCCCAATGATGACGACGTGAACTCCGTCTACCAATACCTGATCGGCAGCGGAGGAGGCACCGTATGAGCACAGCAGCCATCGCGCGCCCGCGCAAGCCGATCAAAGAACTGCCGTGGCAGTTGTGGGCCTCGCAACTCGCGGCGATCCTTCGCATTGAGATCAAGAAGACCCTGTGGATGCGCCGCAGCATATGGATCTACCTGCTGGCCTTCGCTCCAACGGTCATGTTCGGCATCCACGCTCTCACCAGCCCCATGGGACGCAACTGCAGCATTGAGGAGGACACGCGGGTCCTGGCCTACACGTTCCAGATATTCTATTTGCGTGTGGGAATTTTCTTTGGCTGCATGGGGCTGTTCACATGGCTCGTCCGTGGTGAGATCGTGGAAAAAAGCCTCCACTATTACTTCCTGGCTCCCATGCGGCGTGAGCTGCTGGTAGCAGGGAAGTTTCTGGCCGGATTGATTACCACGTCGCTGGTCTTTGCCTCATCGGTCCTGGTTTGCTTCTTCTTTGTTTACGGACATTTTGGAGCACCCGGTCGTGCGTACGTGTTTAACGGACCTGGTCTTGGACAACTGGGTTCTTATCTGCTGGTGACCGTGCTTGCCTGCCTGGGATTCGGTTCAATCTTCCTGGCGCTGAGCTTGATTTTCAAGAATCCGATCCTGCCCGGCATCGTGGTGCTGTTGTGGGAATCGTTCCATGCCGTTGCGCCATCGCTGCTGCAAAAATTCAGTGTGACCTTTTATTTGAAGCAGCTTTCGCCGGTCACCATTCCGCCCGACGGCCTCATGGCCTTATTCACAGTCATGGCTGAGCCGGTTTCGCCCTGGCTAGCCATCCCCGGCTTGCTTCTCTTGAGTGCCGCAATTCTGGTCTTCGCCGCTTACCGCATCCGCAAGACCGAGATCAGCTATCTGGCAGATTAATTCTACTTCTGCAAGAACGGATTCGTTTCTCGCTCTTCACCGATGGTCGTCATCGGCCCGTGGCCGGGAATGACTTCGGTTTCGTCGGGCAGTGCCAGCACCTGCGTGTGCAGCGACCGCATGATTTTATCCATCGATCCGCCCGGCAGATCGGTGCGGCCAATGCTGCCGGCAAAAAGCGTATCACCGGCAATCAGTTTTTTTTCTGTTGGGAAATAGAGGCAGATGCTGCCTTCAGTATGTCCTGGCGTATGAATCACGTTTGAAGATATATCGCCAATCTTCAACACACGGCCCTGGCCAATCGCTTCATCCACCTGAACGTCACCGGGAGGCCGCATGCCGATCCATGCTGCCTGCATATCCAGCATCTTCAATAGGGCATAATCGTTCTGATTCATCAGAATCGGCGCGCCGGTGGCCTCTTTCAGCTTCATTGCGCCGCCCACGTGATCAATGTGCGCATGGGTAATCACAATCTGCTTGAGCGTGAGCTTTTCCTGGCGCAGTATCTCCAGAATTCCTTCAATCCGGTCGCCCGGATCAATCACCATGGCCTCGTGGGTTTTCTCGTCGCCAATGACAGAGCAGTTGCACTGCAGCGGGCCTACGGGGAAAATCTTGTGAATCATAGAAAAAGCCTACCACTGATGAACACGGATGACACTGATCGGTAATGGATTTCCGCCATTGTGATCCCGGTCCCTAGGCGAGTGGTTAGCCGGAAGTCGTCTTAAGGAAGCCGTGACGTAAAACGGGCCGCACAAAGGCGGCCCAATGTCATAGAAGTTAATTCTGCAATTGACTACTTCTTCGGCGTCTCGACCGGCGTAGGGATCTTGTCCATCACTGAAGACGACCCGCGATTGCTGGTGATATAGGTCAGGATTATCGACGTCAGCATGAAGATGATGGCGCACCAGGTGGTCAGCCGGGAAAAGGCGGTGGCTGTGCCACGCGGGCCAAACGCCGTCTGGCTGCCCATTCCTCCGAAGGTCGCGGCGATATCGGCGCTCTTGCCGTGCTGCAGCAGCACCACCACAATCAGTACCGCGCAAACAATTACGTGAACAATGGTAATCAAAACGCTGAGCATCTGTTTATTGAAAATCCTTTCAAAACTTGGTGCGGAAGGGGGGATTTGAACCCCCACGCCTTTCGGCGCCACCCCCTCAAGATGGTGTGTCTGCCAGTTCCACCACTTCCGCTCTGGGCCTGTTTGCACCCACGAGCGCAGAACGCCGGATGGGAGAAAAAGGAAAGTTGATTATAACAAACTCCGGTTGCCTAACCTAGAAGCCAGATGGGTCTGCGCGGTCCGGTTCAGGGCGTGGATCACCGCCTCGATCCTGGCCTTCCTATTCTTGGCTCGATGAAGCGCCGTTTTAGAAGGGCCGTTTTACTTCAAATTCATATCTGGAATGCTCTTAAAAGCGATTCTGGGTGGCGCAGCCGTCCGCACGTTGTGAATCCCGCCCAGATACAAAGTCGTGGAGCCATATTTCGCGTTGACGCTATCCATCACCTCAGCCAGCCGATCAAACTTTCCTGCTCCATACATCTCGTCAAAGAGCGTCATGTTCCGCATATTTTCCGGCAGCAGGTCCATCAGCGCCACGCTCACCATCACGGGCCTGCGCTTAGGACAGTCCCTCCATGCTTCCTGAAAAATGTTCACCAGTGTCATCGTGTCCTGGCAAGAAGGGAAGCGCAGACTGGCTTCCCATAACGGGCGGTCATGATGCATCCAGTAGCCTTTGGAATCTCCGTCTTTCGAATTCTGGTCTTTGGAAAACAAGACATAGATCACCATGGCACTAGTCCAGAGCTTATGCTGGCGCAAGCGCACTGCGGCTTTATGCAGCAGTTTCTTGCCGACAGCACACGCCTGTTCTCGCGTACGCAATTCAGGCGGCAGAACATGTTGGTGACTAATGCTGGTTGTTTGTGATTCACGTTCGTCAAAATCAACACCACGCAGCTTCAGCCAGAAGCGCGTACCCAACACTCCGCCCCAAAGCCGCGTCATCTGATCAATATCGAGCCGCCAGAGTTGCTCCATTGTTGCAACGCCCTGGTTAAGCAGACGCTTCTCCATCTGGTGTCCAATTCCCGGCAGGTCGCGCGGTTTTAATGAGAACAGAATTTGCGGAAGTTGATCTGCGGTAAGCGTTATCAGGCCATCCGGTTTTTTCATGTTGGAGCCGACCTTGGCCAAAAAGCGGTTCGGCGCCAGCCCAACGGAACAATGCAATATTTCCCCAACAGAATAAATTGCCTGCTTTACCTGGCGGGCCAGTTCCTGAGCATTCGATATTTGCCTGTCGCGCCCACCGAGCCGACACTCCATCTCATCAATGGAAACGATTTTTGAAACGTGCAGGCAGTTTTGCTCAACTGCCTTTTGGATCTTTTTATGATAATCAACGTAAATCTCATGCCGGGCCACCACCACATTCAGGTCAGGACACTTCTTGCGCGCTTCACCCAGAGCAGTTCCGGTGCTTACGCCAAATGCCTTGGCTTCATAACTGGCGGCGATGCAGACCGTTGAATCCGCATCCACCGTTACAACAGCCGTAGGCTTCCCGCGAAGGTGGGGCTGGACTTGCTGCTCCACAGAGGCAAAGTACGAATTCATGTCCAGAAAGAGCCAATTGACCTGTTCCGCTACTTGAGTGATGCCCGGCATGACGTAGCGAATATATCACGTACAGTGAATAAAAAGCAAATACATTCCTGGTCAAAGAGTGCCCGCCGTGCGCTTGTCTCTTTCTCGCAACTTCAGGTATCTGCCAAGTTTAATTCTATAGGGATCTGCCGCCGGGGCCGAACGTCATCGCTGTCTGAAATCTTCGACGACAGGAAAACGATCTTTGCATCTCAGCATCGTCTCGCGCTGACAAACTGCACAGGCCGATGACTACGCCACCACAATCACCTGCTGTTCCGAGGGGCCGAACCGTCATCGCTGCTGAAATCTCCGTCACAGCTTCCGTGAGGGACCGAGGAATCGGCTCCGCTGGTCTCAAGGATTACAATCTCGATGTGGGTACAGTCTCATTTTGGAAATCGATTTCACCCACTACTAAACTTCGTCATCCTGAGGCCGTAAACGAGCAAGCGTTTCGGGCTCCATTCGCGCCCGATAACTTGTTCCCGCAAAAATGCGGATTAAGTGAGTTCTTGTGTACCGCTAAACACAGATCAGTGTTATCCGTGTTTATCAGTGGTAAGGTTTTCCTACCACTTCACGATCGCCGCAAACGACTTCGGATCGAGGCTCGCTCCGCCCACCAGCGCGCCATCGATTTCAGGCTGTGACATCAATGCCTTTGCGTTCTCTGGCTTGACGCTGCCGCCGTAGAGAATCCGCATTTTCGCGGCTACGTCGTCGCCGAACGCTTCTGCTGCCTGGGCACGGATCACTCGATGCGCTTCGGCGGCCAGTTCAGGCGTGGCGGTCTTGCCCGTCCCGATGGCCCACACCGGTTCATAAGCCACAATAATAGGATGAGCACCACCGGAAGCGATCTCACGAAAGGCGATACTGCATTGCCGCCGCAAAATATCTTCCGTAACTCCCGCTTCACGCTCCTGCAGCACTTCACCCACGCACACAATGGGCTTCAATCCCACTACCAAAGCGGCGCGAAGCTTGTGGTTGACCGTGTCATCGGTTTCGCCAAAATACTGGCGCCGCTCAGAATGGCCGATGATCACGTGCGAACAGCCCACAGCATGAAGCATCGGAGCACAGACTTCACCGGTGTAAGCGCCCTCTGTTTCCCAGAACATGTCCTGGCCGCCGACAGCAATATTGCTGTTGCGCGTGGCTTCCACCACTGCTGGAATACTAATAAAAGGCGGACAGAGAACGATCTCATCCCGCGTATGCTGTTGCACTTGAGGAAGAAAGGCTGCCACGTATGCCCGCGCCTGCTCCGGAGTCTTGTACATCTTCCAGTTGGCAGCGATCAGTTTTTTTCTCATGCTTCAGCCTTGATCTTGTAGTGGGGAAAGTCGCGGCCCAGCTCTTCCGCCGCGGCAGCGTAAGCCTTATAAGTGCGTTCGTCAAAAAGCACAAAGCGGACCAACTTGACCGACTTTGGTTCATGCAGCAGGTCGGCAATGGTCCGCAGTGCAATTTGCGCGGCGGGTCCCACGGGATAACCAAACGCGCCCGTGGAAACGGAAGGGAAGCTCACGCTGGCGCAGAACTTGAGATTCGCTTGCTCCATCGAGTTGCAATAGCAGCTTTCGAGGATTTGCGGTTCGTTGACCTTGCCACCCTGCCAGACGGGGCCCACGGTGTGAATAACATATCGAGCCTTGAGATCGCCGCCGGAGGTGGTTACAGCCTGTCCAGGTGGCAAAGGGCCGCGCTGCTCGCGGATTTTCTTACACTCTGCCAGCAGAGCAGGCCCGGCAACACGATGAATCGCCCCATCCACACCGCCGCCGCCCAGCAGCCCAGAGTTGGCGGCGTTCACGATTGCGTCAGTGTTTTCCTCGGTGATGTCGCCTACCACCAGTTCAAGGATGGCTGCGGGGCCAATTCGATATCGCACGCTGTGCGCCATTATTTGTCGGTGAGCGCTTCCACGCCCGGCAATTTCTTGCCTTCCAGAAACTCCAGCGAAGCGCCGCCGCCGGTGGAAATATGGGTGATCTTGTTCGCCAGACCGGACTGATGGACCGCGGCAACCGAATCTCCGCCGCCGACAATCGAAATCGTGCCGCGATTTCCGGCAACAGCTTCGGCAATCTTCATGGTGCCTCGGGCAAAGGGCAAAACTTCGAAAACGCCCATCGGGCCGTTCCAGACAATCGTCTTTGCGCCCGCGATTTCTTTGCTGAAAGCCGCTATCGTCTCGGGACCAATATCCAGTCCCATCTGGTCCGCTGGAATGCCTTGCTCGGTTTTTACGATTTGGGTTTTTGCGGAAGCGTCAATTTTTTCTGCTACCACGTTGTCCAGCGGCAACAGCAGCCGGACACCCTTGTCCTTTGCATCCAGCAAAAGAGACTTGGCCAGATCGACTTTATCTTCTTCCACCAGGGACTTGCCCACCTGCTTGCCTTCGGCCTTGAGGAACGTATATGCCATGGCCCCGCCGATCAGTAACGCGTCTACCTTGGTGAGCAGATTTCGGATGACGTTAATCTTATCTGACACCTTGGCGCCGCCGATGATGGCCACAAATGGCTTTTCCGGATGTGTTGTCACCTTGCCGAGATATTCCAATTCCTTCTGCATCAACAGGCCGGCAGCGGATTTTCCCAGGAAGTTTGTGATTCCGACGGTTGAAGCATGAGCGCGATGGGCCGATCCAAACGCGTCATTCACATAAACGTCGGCCAGCGCGGCCAGCTTGCGCGAAAATGCTTCATCGTTGGCTTCTTCTTCGGCATGGAAACGAAGATTTTCCAGCAGCAGCGTCTGGCCTTTTTCCAGCTTGTGGGCCATTTCCTCGGCCGCCAGACCAATGCAGTCCGGAGCAAAGCCAACGTTGCAGCTGCGCCCCAGCTCTTCGTCCAAAAGCATGCGGAGACGCTCCGCCACCGGTTTTAAACTCATCTTGGCATTGACTTTTCCCTTGGGACGGCCCAAATGCGATGCCAGTATCAACCTTGCACCCTTGCGCAATGCATATTCGATTGTGGGCAGCGTCTCGCGGATGCGCGTGTCATCGGAAACGCGCCCGTCTTCCGTGAGTGGCACATTGAAATCCACGCGCATGAAAACGCGATGTCCCTCTAGATTCATATCCTGGATGGAAAGCTTGGCCATGTGTTTCTCGGTTGCAACCGTCATTACAGCCCCTTTTTCGCGATGAAGTGGACCAGGTCGCGGACGCGGCAGGAATATCCCCACTCGTTGTCATACCAGGCGATCACCTTCACGCAATTGCCGGCCACCACGCGCGTGAGCGGAGAGTCAACAATAGAAGACCGCTCGTCGCCGCGATAATCCACCGATACAAGTTCGGCGGTCTCGTAGCCCAGGATACCCTTCATCGCACCATTAGCAGCGGCCTGCAGGGCCTTGTTCACTTCATCCACGCTCGTGCTCTTCTCCGTAAATACAACAAGATCCACCACAGATACATTGGGCGTGGGGACGCGCATGGCAAATCCATCCAGCTTGCCCTTCAGATCAGGAATCACCAGATTGATGGCCTTCGCTGCCCCGGTGGAAGTGGGAATCATGGAAAGCGCGGCGGCGCGGGCGCGGCGCAGATCTTTGTGCGGAAAATCGAGTATGACCTGATCGTTGGTATAGGAATGTATCGTGGTCATCGTCCCGCTCTGAATCTTAAAAGTGTCATGCAGCACCTTGGCCACGGGCGCCAGGCAATTTGTGGTGCATGAGGCATTCGACACGATATTGTGCTTGGCCGGATCGTACTTGTTTTCGTTCACGCCCAGAACAATGGTGATGTCCTCATTCTTGGCTGGAGCGGAAATAATTACTTTCTTCACTGGTCCGTGCAGATGCTTTTTGGCCTGCTCAGCCTCGGTGAATTTACCGGTGGACTCAATCACCACCTGAGCGCCCACGGATTCCCAGTTGATCGCCGCCGGGTCCTTTTCTGAAAAAACTTTGATGGCCTTGCCGCCAACCGTAATCGAATCACCCGATGCTTTGATGTCCTGCTTCAGATTGCCCAGGATCGAGTCATATTTGAGGAGATGTGCCAGCGTTGCCGGGCTGGTGAGGTCATTGACGGCCACAAATTCCAGGTTTGAATCTTCCAGAGCCGTACGTAACACATTGCGGCCAATACGGCCGAAGCCGTTAATCCCGACTTTAATTGCCATTTGCTTTGAATCTCCTTCAAGAATCCTGATGACATTGCATCCGTTGGATGCAGAAACCGCGACAGTAGAACCCCGATACGCGGTTGAAACTAATCAGGTTAGCAGAGACCGTTGGAGACGCGCAAACCGCCCATCATGGATTCAGGCCGCGCGTGAGATGCTTAGACAAACTCCGAGGATGGGTCCGATGGCGGGTAACCGGCCTGCAAAGCAAGCGATAAAGCCGCGGTTCGCAAGCGCCGCGGCCTTATTGCAATGTTGCTCGGTTGGTATCCAAATACTTTACAGTTGTGCTGCCGGCGCCTGTGCTTCGCTGACATTTGCCTCCGCAGCCTTTTGTTGTCCAGGCCGCCGCTTAGGAAACAGTTGCTCCAGCCTCCGCAGGTCGCTCGAATTCGCTCTAAACCGTTCAACCATAGAAGCACGCCGATCCGGGACCGTGGGCCTCTATTTTTCCTTGGCTGATGCTTGGAGGTTCGTGAAGTCCTGTTGTCTCAATGAAGCTCGTGCGCCGTTCGATTCTTTTCTTGCTGGCCCGTATTCCTGTCTCTCTCTCTAACTTAAATGCTTTGCATATTGTCCGGTAGCTCTTGACTTGGTCCTTTGCTGCGAAACTGTTTCGTAAATCTGGCTCGGGTCCTTTGCGAGTGCATCTCTGGATATCTTCAAGATTGGGCCAGGGCAGGAACATTCGAGCCGTCAAGTCCGATCATTTGAAGCCAGCGCCAAAGCGTCTGCGCATTGCTTTCATTGCGAAACCAACCCTCACCATCTGCAGGGACGTTTCCTGCCAGGAGTACTTTGAATGACTTGGCTTGGTTGCGGGCGGCAATTATAGCAACTTGCACCATTAGAGCAACACAAGAATCGGGAAAAAATCGCCCGCGTTAACTTTGTTGGTTCACGGGCGGGGCTTCCTTCGGAGCCGGTTATTTGCCCTTGGTGGTGAACTCGATGCGGAGCCGAAGATCGGATTTTCAAAGCTTTCGTTGCCTGAAAAAGCTCCTTTGCTTGCAACTTCTTAGCTGCTTGTGTTACACACAGAAGCATGCGCAACTGGATGCGCGAGCGCATGAAGCGCCGTAAAAAAAAGCCGGAGAACGAAACGGAGGCCACTGGAAAAGTAGGCCAGCAGAAGCCTCTTGTCGATGAGGCTCATCCCCAGCCCCTTGTCCCTGCCTACGACGAACGGGGCCCTGAGTTCCATGATGCAAGTTTGGAAGCGCCCTCCGTTGAGGAACCACGGATCGAAACTGAGGTGCAGCCGGAATCGCCGTCCATGCCTCCTCCAGGCATTCCCGAACACCGGCCAGCGCAGCAAGCCGTAAAATCCTCAACCCGACCGCCCAAGGGCGTGGTGGTTCTCGCGATTGGACTGCCTGGGTCTGGGAAGACGACTTGGTTTAAGCGTCGGGGCGTCACCCCGCTATCCAGTGACATGCTGCGTTCGATCCTCTTTGATGACATCACTGAGCAACGCTATCAGGGGCTGGTTTTTTCGACTCTTCGTTCATTGCTGCGAGCCCGCTTAATCGCCCGCATGCCGTGGAATTACGTCGACGCCAGCAATCTGGCTCCGCACGAACGCCGCCAGTGGATCAAGATGGCTAAAGGCTTTGGTTATGAGGTGCATGCAGTCTTTTTCGATGTACCACTTGAAGTCTGCCTAGAGCGAAATCACAAACGAGAACGGCAGGTCAAAGAAGACGTGATTCAGCGGATGGCGGCCAAGCTCAAAGCGCCCACCTTTGAAGAAGGATTTGGAAAGATCACGGTTGTTCGGGTAAAGCGCACCGGCGATCAGACTTAGTGCACTCGAAGAGTCGCCGCTTATCCCTTAGCAAAATGGACCAGGGCAAAAATTCCAAGCCACAAAAACGCCAGGTAATGCCAGTACCAACCGGTGACCTCAACGACGATGCGTTGTGACTCAAACCTGGCTGCCAGCAAACGTCCCGCAACGGCATACAGCAGCACAAGCAGCCCGACGATAAGGTGCACCGCATGAGTGCCGGTGATGATATAAAACAGTGAACGGCTGGGGTTCGATTCCAGGAATACGCCCTGGCTGCGCAGGATCTTCCACACCACAATCTGTCCCGCCAGAAAACAAAAGCCCAGCACGACCGTTATTCCGAGCCATGGCATGTCGCGTTTCAGGCGTGGAGGAATGATGCCCATGGCAGCAAACTCTTCTTTTCTGGCCATGGCACGGCGCGCCAGCTCCAGAGTGGCGCTGCTCAGCAGCAAGAGCGCCGAATTCGCCCATAGTTGCAGATAGGGAAGGCTGAGCGGGATCCAATCACGTATCCAGCGGTGCGCCTCTTCGTCATACCGGCCCTTGCCCATGCGAAAAACATAGACGACGGTCAGCAGAATAAAGATTGCGGTAACGGAGACGATGCAGAGCGTCATGCCAGTGCGGTAGCGACGCATGCGCTGTTCGCGCGAAGGGAAATCGCCTGAATTGCCTCGATCGCCGTCGTCCCCGCCGCCGTATCCGCGCCGATGCGGGATTTTGCCCGGCCCACCGCCGCCCAGCTTAGGCTTGCGTTCGATCTCTACTCGATCGCCAATGATTGGCATACTTCTACTCAGATGACGTTTCTACATGCTCTAGCTGGCCGGAGCGTCTTGCATGATGAAATCCTTTTCCGCTCCCGTAACGTCGAACTCATACGGACCATGGTTTACCAGTGGTCCTTGTCCGGAAAAAGCCGCTATCGCTGCCGAAGATGGCACCGTCCACTCCAGCGTGCCGCACTCCCAGGGATTGACGTCCGCCGCCGGTCCCTTGCGCATACTCCAGAATAAGTTCACCAGAAAGATGAGCTGTCCGGCAAGAGTGACGATGGCAGCCAGCGTGATAAATTTTTGCAGCGGCGCCATCGCAGCTACATATTGTACGCCGGTCAGGTCAGAATAGCGCCGCGGATGGCCGGCGATCCCCAGCAAGTGCATGGGCACAAAGGTGGCGTAAGCGCCAAACAGCGTGATCCAGAAGTGCGCTCGTCCCAGGCGTTCATTCATCATGCGGCCAAACATCCTGGGGAACCAGAAGTAAGTTGCGGAGAAAATGGCGAATAGGCCCGCCATCGCCATGATCAGGTGAAAATGCGCGACTACAAAGTAGGTGTCGTGCAGGTAGATATCGAGCGCAGGCTGGGCCAAAATGGGCCCGGTGAGTCCGCCCGTAATGAACAATGACACGAAACCGGCAGAAAACAGAAGCGGCGTGGCATACCGAATCCTGCCTCCGTAGAGCGTGGCTACCCAATTGAATGTTTTGATGGCTGAAGGAACGGCGATGGCCGTCGTCAGCGTGGAAAACGCGAACCCGGCATAAGGGTTCATCCCGCTGACGAACATGTGGTGTCCCCAGACCATGAATCCCAGGGCGCCGATGGCCAGCGTGGCGCCCACCATCGCTTTGTAGCCGAAGACCGGCTTACGCGCGAAGACTGAGAGCAGGTGCGATGTCACGCCCATCGCCGGCAGGATCGCGATATAAACCTCGGGATGGCCGAAGAACCAGAAGAGGTGCTGCCAGAGGAGCGGAGATCCGCCGGCGTGATCGATGGCTTTTCCGCTTACCAGGAGTCCGCCGGGAATAAAGAAGTTCGTTCCCGCATGACGATCGAGCATCAGGAGCACAACCGCGGCCAAGAGGATGCCGAAAGCCAGAAGGATCAAGATCGCCGTGACGAACCAGCTCCAGCAAGTCAGCGGCATGCGCAGCCACGTCATTCCCTGAGCGCGGCGCCGGATGGTTGTGGCTACAAAGCCAACCGCGCTCATCAGGGATGACAGGCAAAACATGCCAATACTCACCAGCCACAGATCGGTTCCTGCGGCTTGCCCGGGGCCAGCGGATGCCAGTGCGCTGAGCGGCGGGTATTGGGTCCAGCCCGCTCCTGAAGGTCCGCCAGGAACGAAGAAAGCCGCCATCAGCACAAAGAAAGAAATCAGTGCCGTCCAGAAGCCGGCAGCGGTGAGCCGCGGAAACGCCATGTTTGAAGCGCCTAATTGCAGCGGAAGAAAGAACGTTCCAAAGCCGGTCTGAGGAACGGTCGAAAGCACAAAGAACACCATCAGCGTGCCGTGCATCGTCAGGTGCGCCAGGTAATTTTCCGGCTTGATCGCGCCCAGGAAGGGAATTGCTACTTTGGGCCAGACCAGATGGATTCTCATCAGCAATGAAAGCCATGCCCCCACCAGAACAGCAGCCAGCGACAAGAAGAAATATTGCCGGCCGATGACTTTGTGGTCGGTGCTGAAGAGATAGCGGCGCAGAATTGATCTCTCGGTTGAATTGACGGCAGGGAAAGTGGAGTGTGGCATTGAGTCAGTGGCTTGCTGCGGCCGCCTCCTGCGCCTTTTTCCATTTTGCAAAGTCTTCTTCACTTACCACTCGGACCGTGGCACGCATGCGATAGTGACCAATGCCACATAATTCCGCGCAGGCGATCTCATAATTCCCAATTTGTGTTGGCGTAAAGTTCGAGAGAATTTCCATTCCCGGAACGGTATCCTGCTTAAAGCGCATTGCAGGGATGAAAAGACTGTGGATCACGTCCTGTGCCCGAAGATGGAGCTGCACCGTGTGGCCAACGGGTACGATCATGGCGGTTGAAAGAATGTCATCGCGTCCGGTCGGATCGCTTGGATCAATGCCCAGCGGATTACCCTCTGCCGCGCGAGCAAATTTCTGCGCGTCCGTTCGACCAAAAACTCCGTCTGCGCCCGGATAACGGAAATACCACTGAAACTGCGCACCCGTCACCTCGACCTCAATCTGTCCGGCTTGCCGCGCCGCAGGCATCATGCTTGACCACAAACGGTCGCCGGAAATGTTGAACCAGAAAAAGATGACCGTCACCGCCAGCGTCCAGGTAATTTCCACCCGCCAGCTTCCCGCGGACATCTTGCCGTCGACGTGAGACTTCTTCGACAGGACAAAAATTAAAACCAGATGGCCAACAACAAACAGCCCGCCAAACACCCAGAAAGCGATCCTGAATTGGTGATCGATAGATCCGGAGCTTGCGGAGACCCCAGCAGGGAACCAGTAAGGATGCGAGAGAAACAGAAATACGCAGCCGATAACTACCAGCAGCAGCGCGACCCGCAGCGCGGCAGACATTATTTCGACCGATGGCCGTTCTTCACCATCCTGACAAACTCCTGGTGGACGCGTGTGTCTTCCGACAATTCGGGATGAAAGGTAGCGGCCAGGATCTTGCCCTGGCGCACCAGCACCGGATCACCCCCAGCCGTGGCCAGAACTTCAACGCCTTTTCCGGTGCCTACAATTTTAGGAGCGCGGATGAATACCATCTCCAGCGGCTTATTCCCCAGCTTGCTTTCCGCTTCGCGTATCGAGCTGTCAATCTGGCGGCCATAGGCATTGCGGCGGATCCTTATGTCCATCGCTGCCAGTGACCTCTGCGGCGGGTTCTCAACATTCTTTGCCAGCAGGATAGCGCCAGCGCAGGTACCAAATGTCGGTTTCGATGAAACAAAATCGCGGAGCTTTTCCAGAAATCCGCGTTCGTCCAAAAAGTTCAGGAAAGTGCTCGATTCTCCGCCCGGGATCACGATGCCGTCAATGGCATCAAGCTGTTCGGGCTTGCGCACCAACGTGACCTCGGTGCCCAACTGCTCCAGCCGCGCCTTGTGCGCTTCGTAATCACCCTGGATGGCAAGGACACCGATTTTCATTTTTTGTCCCGAGCGAAGCGAGGGAACCCTATGACTCAGAATGGTACTCGCTCATAATTCCTTTACCCAATTGATCCGCCCTTTCACTTCCTCGAGAACACGATCAAGTGTGTCCGTCACAGTTGCAGTTTCTTTCTTGAGAGAAGCCCAGGAATTTTCATCTTCCCAGAACCGCTCCTCCTGAAAGTCGAAGGTGCCATCTCTCCGCTGAAAGATAATTACCCGCCGATTTCCATCTTGATGGCGGATGACCCGGACGGCGTCTTCTCGAATCTGACGATCGGCTTTCAAAGTGATAGGGATCCCTCGCTCTGCTCGGGATTTCAGAAAAAACTACCAGCCCCGTGTCTGCAGCATATCGCCTTCGGCGATCGCCGCGATGGCCAGACCCTTCATCGCTCCCACCAGGTCTTCGCTCACTTCAAGTAACACTTTAGGATCGTCAAAGTGAGTGCAGGCGCGGACGATAGCTTTGGCGCGTTTCTCAGCTTCCTTTGGTTCGCAGAAATTAAGACCGTCAGCCATGAAGATTCCCGATCCTACAAACACAGCCTCTGCTCCAAGCTGGCGAACCAGCGCTGCATCGGCTGGTGTTGCGATACCGCCGGCGGAAAAGTTCGGCACTGGAAGTTTCCCGATCTTTGCCACAAGGCGAACCAACTCAACCGGCGCTTGCAGATCTTTAGCCTGGGCATAAAGCTCTTCTCCAGATAGCGCTTTCAATATCTTCATTTCACGAACGATCTGGCGCATGTGCTTTACGGCATGCACGACATCACCCGTGCCGGCTTCACCCTTCGTCCGGATCATGGCCGCGCCTTCGGCAATGCGCCGCAGCGCCTCGCCCAGATTGCGGGCGCCGCAGACAAACGGCGTCTGGAAGGCGTGCTTGTCAACGTGGTGAGCTTCGTCGGCAGGGGTCAGCACTTCCGATTCGTCAATGTAATCCACGCCCAGAGCCTGAAGGATTTGCGCTTCGGCAAAGTGGCCGATGCGGCACTTCGCCATCACAGGGATGGAGACCGTTTCCATGATCTCGCGGATCTTCTTGGGAGACGCCATGCGGGCAACGCCACCCTGTGCTCGGATCTGGGCCGGGACGCGCTCCAAGGCCATCACAGCCGCAGCGCCCGCCTTCTCAGCGATCTCTGCCTGCCGGGCGTCGGTTACATCCATAATCACGCCGCCTTTAAGCATCTCGGCCAGGCCGGTTTTCAGGCGCAATCCGGCGTTGCCGTTCAGGACGGTCCCGCCGCCGTTCGGCGTGACGGTGACACTATGGCCGTTGGAAACAGGTTTGTGGCCCTTTGCCACTGGCATTTTCTTTCCCCGTGATCTGGACATTGCGAACTCCTGCGCCGTACCGCACGTGAGCGTTACGGCGAAACTTGTAGGGCTGAAATCATATTTTACTAGGTTGGCGGGATTTGTGCTGCAATTACGCCTTGGTTCCGGCCGCTGTGCTGATGCCTGCGGGAAGCCCATGCCGGGCGAACATCTTCTCTGGATCAATCGCAATAAACGTGGCTGTGCCCCGCGCCAGGGTCTCGCCCTTTTCATTGCTGATTTCCGCCAGGTTGATGTGCCTGCGGCCATCGACGCTTTCTTCTTTCGCAGTGACAGTAAGTTGCTGGCCGAGAGGAACAGGCTTTAGATATTTGATTTCCATCGAGCCGGTGAGCGCCAGCACGTTACGGAACTTGTTCACCTTGCCCATGGCTTCATCCAGAATAGTGGCGATAATGCCCCCATGGGCGTGACCGGGAGGCCCCGTGTATTTGCGCGAAAGCTTGAAATGGCAAATGGCCTGGCGCGAATCTTCGTCCAGCGAGAACTTGAGGCGCATGCCCTGCGGATTGTCGTGCCCGCAGCCAAAACAGTGGTTCTTGCGTGGCTTGGGCTTGCCGTGGACCGCATGTCCGTGGGAGAGTTTGCTTTTTGCCATGAGTAACAAAGTGATTCTAACATCTGGAGAAATGGCGCCGCTTGTTGTCAGGGGTGACAATAAAGGCTATTTCTGCGCGACCAGTTCCGCCACACCTTTTTGCTGAACGGTTTCGTGATAGTGCAACACGCGCAGCGATGAAAACGCGTGCAGCAGTTCATTGGGCTGAAGCAGGAACATGGGATGGCTGGGTCCACCATTGAAACGCTGCTGCTCGTTTGTGTAGGTTTTGTAGATGAGGAAGCCGCCAGGTTTCACGGCCGCCGCCAAAGCAGGGAAGAGTTCACGCTGGAGAAAGAAGAAGGCTAAAACCAGATCGTACTGTTCCCGGCCGAGGTCTTGCATGACGTTGAGATCGCGAATCTCGGTTGTGATCGAAGCCGCGGTCCCGGTCGTCTTAGCATTCTCGTTTGCCTGTTTGAGGCCGACTTCAGAAATATCCATCAACCTTAGGCGCCAGCCACGCTGCGCCAGCCAGATCGAGTGACGGCCCACACCGCCGGCGACATCCAATACGTTGCCCGGAGGCCTGCCGGCGAGGAATTCTTCGTAAGCACTCACCAGGAATGGGTCGGGCTCCAATGAACTATGCGAGCGCTCACTGTACTTTTTATTCCATAAGGTTCTCTCGTCCATTCGCATCAAGAATAACCGCAAACGCCGCTATTTTGCTGCGTTATACTGGAACCGTGAGCGGACAGCAGGAAAAGACGTTTTACCTGGAGACCTTTGGCTGCCAGATGAACGTGCATGACTCGGAGAAAGTCATCGGCACGCTGGTGCATCAGGGGTATCGCCAGGTGGAGACCGTGGAAGAAGCGCAGCTTGTCCTTTACAACACTTGTTCCATCCGCGACAAAGCGGAACAGAAGGTCTTTCATCGCCTCAACGACTACAAGAAGCTCCAGGCGCAGGGCAAAAAATTTGGCGTGCTGGGCTGTGTGGCGCAGCAGGAAGGCGAAAAGATTTTCGAGAAAGCGCCGTATGTTTCCCTGGTGGCCGGCTCGGCTTCTTACCGCAACCTGCCCGCCATGCTGGTGCAGATTGAAGCAGGGAACAACCGCGTAACCGGACTTGATGATCGCCAGACCGACCTGACCTTTGAAACCGACTTCACTGCCCGCACCAATCCGCATCGCGGTTACATCACAATTATCGAGGGCTGCGACAAATTCTGCGCTTATTGCGTAGTGCCATACACGCGCGGCAAGGAACGCAGCCGCACATCGGATTCAGTGATGGCGGAAGCCCGGCAGATGGCCGACTTGGGTTATACCGATATCCAACTTCTGGGCCAAAACGTGAATGCCTATGCCGATCTGCTCGGGAAGAAGACTTTCGCGGAACTGCTCTATGCCATCGGCGAAATCTCCGGCGTGCGGCGCGTGCGCTTCACGACCTCCCATCCGCGCCATTTCAGCAAAGACATTGTCGCGGCCTTGGTTGCGTCGCCGCGGCTGTGTGACCACATCCATTTGCCGGTACAGAGCGGATCGTCGCGGGTGCTGAAAGCGATGAATCGCGAATATACGCGCGAGATGTACCTGGAAAAGATCTCATGGATCAAGGCCGCGAAGCGGGAGCTTTCAATCACTACGGACGTCATTGTTGGCTTCCCTAACGAAACCGCGGCCGAGTTTGAAGAAACCATTACCCTGCTCGACGAATGCCAGTTTGACAGTGTTTTCAGCTTCAAATATTCGCCCCGGCCCAATACGCCGGCGCTCGGGATGATTGACGGCATCGCCGACCAGGAGAAATCCAAACGCCTTCAGGTCCTGCAGGGACGGCAGCGGGAGATCCAGAGCGTTAACTATGAGAAACGAGTCGGGCAAATCCATGAAGTAATGGTTGAAGGTACAAACCAGGCCCGTGGCCAGTTGATTGGGCGTACCTCACAAAACATTACCTTGAACTTTACCGCCCCGGAAACTTCGGTTCCTGCCGTGGGCAGCTATGTTAACGTGCTCGTGACCAGGAGTTTCCCCAACAGTTTGTTAGGCGAGATGGTCTGACCAATTCAAGGGCGAGGCCGCAGGAGAAAAATGATGGAAGTTGAGATGAAAATTCGCGGATTGATGATGGATCCCGTCACCAACATGCCCATCGTGGTATTGAAAGACGTCGGCAGCGATACCGTTTTGCCGATCTGGGTCGGGGTTTACGAAGCCAACGCCATTGCTCTTGAGATTGAGAAGGTGACCACGCCCCGGCCGATGACCCACGACCTGATCAAGAATCTGCTGATCGGCCTGGATACGCACGTCCACAAAATTGTGGTGAATGAATTGCGCGACGACACGTTTTTCGCCGTGATCTGGATGGAACGGGAGGGAAGAGTCATCAGCATTGATTCCCGCCCCTCAGACGCTCTGGCGCTGGCCTTGCGGCTGGATTGCCCCATCTACGTAGATGATGAGGTGCTTAAGACGTCCAAGGTCGCCAGCACCGCCGCTGACCGCATTTCCTCTGACGATCTGCGCAAGTGGCTGGAAGGCCTGAATGACGAGGACTTGGGCAGATACAAGATGTAAGATTTTGGCCGCGAATAAACCCGAATCTTGCAAAATTAAAATTCGATCTGATTTAATTCGTTTCGCGTAAATTCGCGGCTTAGCTCTCTTTCCATGCCCGATCCCGAACACCAACTCCAACGGCTTTACCTCGCCGGTTTCGACCTGCAAACCTTTGATCGTTTTCCTAAAGCTGTAGGTGTCTTGCGCGATAACTGTATTGCGTTCCTCATTCCCGGCCCAGAGGGTCTGCAGATTCTTGGCAATGTCGGCTGGCGCATGGGAGAAAGCCTCGGCCCTCTGGTCGAACGCGGAGGCCGGAAGGTGTTCGTTCATAAACAGGAAATCGCCGAGGCTACACCCGAGCGGATTGCGATTCTTGAGAGGTTCCGCGCTGACTTAAAGACTGTGCTGCGCGGGGAAAACATCAAAACCTACCCCTGAAGCACTACCTTCGGCTGAAACAGAGTCCCTGCCACCCTGCGGGCGATGGCGATCAGCTCTATTTGTCCGGCAAACACTCGTATCATGGGCGCCTTGCTGAACTCGGGAAGGTTCACCGCTCCTCCATGCCGGATCTTTGCGGCGCTTTCAGGCGTGGCAGTGACGGCGGGAAATTCCGGCAGCACCAGTCGAGGATGAAGAAACAGAGGACTGGAGAATCCCTTTCCGGAACCCGACTTCAGCCCTGTGTCTGACTTTACATAATATCTGTTATCAGACGTTGGCGATATCTTTTCCAATTCATCCAGACTGTGCGCCTCTTCGATGGTGAATTCACGTACCGCCGTACGCTTGAGCTCGGCAAGATGTCCGCCCGGGCCCAGTTTTTTGCCTAAATCATGTGCCAGCGAACGCAGATATGTGCCGGAGCTGACCCAGGCGCGGAAGCGCACTGTTTGTCCGCTGCAGGAAAAGAATTCAAGCGCCTTCACCTCGACTTGTTTGGGCTTCAGCTCTACTGGCAATCCTTTTCGAGCTAGACGATGGGCTGGGATACCGGCAATCTTCTTGGCGGAAAACGGCGGCGGATACTGCGAGATTTCGCCAATGAGTTCGGCGGCAGCAGCCTGCACCTGCTGCAATACGAGGTTGACTGGCTGTTCCGGGCCGACAGGCTGGCCCTCAGCGTCGTAGGTATCGGTGGCATAGCCAAAACGGATCACGCCTTCATAACGCTTATCGGCTTCGTTATAGAACTGCGCCAGACGAGTAAAGCGGCCCAAAACCAGCGGCAGGACGCCGGTCGCCATGGGATCGAGCGTGCCAAGATGGCCGACGGACTTCTCTCCGGTGATGCGGCGCACCCGCGCCACCACGTCATGGGAAGTCATTCCGGCCGGTTTGTCGACGATCAGGACCGCGTCCACTTGAGTAACTCCGTTTTATCAAGCATGATACTTAGGAAGCCATAAGTGAATGTTACCGATCCGCGATGACATCCCCCGCGCCACGACTCCATTCATTAATTATTTTTTGATTGCGCTGAACCTTGCCATTTTCTTTTTCGAATCGACACTGCCGCGACGCGCCCTTGCCGGCTTCGAATTCCAGTTCGCATTCTTCCCGCGTCACGTGCAAGAGTGGCTGATCGGGTCTTTACCGGCCGCTTATGCTCTGGTTCCATTTCTCAGCTCCATGTTCCTGCATGCGTCGTGGCCTCACGTGATCGCCAACATGTGGTTTCTGCGCATTTTTGGTGACAATGTGGAAGACCGGCTGGGGCATTTCGGCTATCTGATCTTTTACCTGCTTTGCGGCCTGGGCGCAAATCTGGTTCATCTGCTGTTCAATTTCAACTCGCCGTTGCCTTCGGTCGGCGCCAGTGGCGCCATTGCCGGCGTGATGGGCGCCTACTTCATCCTGTACCCCCGCGCTCGCGTGTTGACGTGGTGGGTGTTTTTCGTCTTCTGGCTCCCGGCCTGGCTGGTGCTGGGATACTGGTTCCTGGGCGAATTTCTGAGTGGCGCCGCTTCCCTCTTTACTTCCGCCACCGGCGCCGGCGGGGTCGCATTCTGGGCCCACGTGGGCGGGTTCGTCACCGGCGTGCTGCTGATCAAGATGCTTCCGGTTCGGAAAAACGTTTACGCGTTTGAAGATTACTAGCAGGTCCAAAAATCCGCCGAGATCGGGAAAGTTCTATCCGCCTTCGATCAATTCTAATTAGAGCGCACCGGCCACAGGACCGATGCGGATTTCTTCGATTGCAGTGTTCGCGGGCGCTGACACGGCATGAAGCACGGCTTGCGCTACAGTTGCCGCTGAGATCATCTTTTCTTTTGGCGCTTCTGGCCAGAATTGGCCCCAGATGTCCGTGTCCGTCGCGCCGGGCAGCAGTGCGACTACCCGGATTCCGCGCTTGCGCAGGTCTTCGCGAAGCGCATGCGTGAATCCCAGCGCGCCAAACTTGGAAGCATTGTAGGCGGACATTCCGGCGAACGGCCGCAAGGCGGCGACGGATAGATTATTCACGATCGTTCCGCCGGCGCGCATCAGCGGCAGCGCGGCGCGCGTGACCAGGAACGTGCCGGTGAGATTGGTGTCGATCACCTCTTTCCAGGTTTCGACCGGCAGTTGATCCGTGGGCGCCAAAGCGTGGGCTATGCCGGCATTGTTGATCAGCACGTCGATGGAGGAGTGGCGCTTGCCGATCTCCCGGAAAAATTTCTCCACCGAGGCGGGATCGCGGACATCGCAGGCGATGGGGGTAACGGTTGATTTGGCCCTGGAAAGTTCTTCCGCAACTTTCTGAAGGCGGTTTTTGTCACGGCCGATGATGACCACTGAATAGCCGTTCGCCGCGAAGGCGCGGGCTATAGCCAGACCAATGCCGCTACCGCCGCCGGTAATTACAGCTACTTTGTGTTGTCCGGCTTTCTTCGCGGGCACTAGAATGAGTTTCCGTTCTTACCGTTGCGAATCAGCGAAAGAAATTCTTCCCGCGTCTTATCCGAGCTACGGAAGCTGCCGAGCATATGCGACGTTACGGCCGAAGAATGCTGCTTTTCCACGCCGCGCATCATCACGCACAGGTGACGCGCTTCCACCACTACGCCCACGCCTTGGGGCTGGATGGCATTCTGAATGGTCTCGGCGATCTGTACGGTCAGCCGTTCCTGCACTTGCAGTCGGCGGGCAAAGATATCAACTAGGCGAGGGATCTTGCTCAGCCCCAGGACTTTGCCATTCGGGATATAGGCGACATGTACTTTGCCAAAGAACGGGAGTAGATGGTGCTCACACAGGCTGAACATCTCAACATCTTTAACGATGACCATTTCGTCATAAGGTACGTCAAAGAGCGCGCCCTGCAGGACCTTATCTGCGTCCTGCTGATAGCCCTTGGTCAGATATTCCAGAGACTTCTGCATGCGTTCCGGCGTTCGCAGAAGGCCGTCGCGGGTGGGATCTTCGCCCAGTCGCAGCAGCAGTTCACGCAGCAATTCCTGCGTGCTGACTGCATACACCGGCGAGACTTCATCTATTTTCTTCACAACAGCTCCTGATTTCACCAAAAGTCTCCTAATAACGGATTTCCCTGCCTCCGGCGTATTCAAAGGAATTCAGCATAGTTTCCTCGACCCGTACTTTATCTACCTGAGCGTGGTGAAACTCTCGTTCCAGAATGTCGAAGACTTCAACGCACAGGTTTTCCGTGGTCGGTACGGTTCCCTGAAATTCCGCCAACGTATTGAGGTTCTGGTGGCCAAAACGTTCCAGGATTTCTTCATGCACAAAAGAATCGAGATCCACCAAATTGCAAACCATCCCTGTGCGTGAATCGACATTCCCTCCGACCGTAACCTCCACAGAATAATTGTGGCCGTGGCCATGCGGGTTGTTGCACTTGCCGTAGACGGCCTGATTCTCCGCGGTAGACATTTCGTCGCAATGCAACCTGTGCGAGGCCGAAAACAGGTACCGTCTTGTCAGGTAGGCCTTCATGCTTCTCCGTAAAAATCCACAAAGAGGTCCGGCGTCTCATACACCCGGACCCGGTGCAGTTCCGCCAGATTGAGCTTGGGCTGAAGACGCCGCCAGATGCTGATCGCCAGATTTTCCGTCGTCGGAATCTGGTCCTTGAAGTCGGCCACTTCCTTATTGAGGAAGCGATGGTCCATGGCGTCAATCACCTCGCGGTTCATGATCTCCTTTAACTCTTTCAGGTCGACCACGAATCCGGAGCGCTGGTCCACATTGCCCTTTACCGTGACCTCCAGCGTGTAATTGTGTCCATGGCCGTGGGGATTATTGCACTTGCCAAAAATGCGCTGGTTTTCTTCCGGGCTAAATTCCGGATTGTGGTAGTAATGCGACGCCGAAAACTCTGCTTTCCTTGTCAGATAAACCATCAGAATCAGATCGTTAGCTCAGATCGCCCTTTCGAATAGATGAATCAGCGGCCGCATTAGGTGCGGATTGTGAGTACGTCCGCCCCTTCCATATTAACTCGCCACGCATATTGGAATGGATGTGCGAGCGGACCAAAAGTAACACAAAAATCGGTAAGCCTATGAATGCCATAAAGTTAGCCTTCCAGGGAAAATGCGCCTGTTGGATGCGGGAGAGGAAGTTCAAATAGGCTAGGGCCGCAAACGTCAGCGGAAAAAATGCACCGCGGCGATCACTCAGCGATATAAGCAGAAGCCCGGCGAAGAGCGAGGCCATGATTACCAGGAACTCAAAGCCGCGCAAGGTCGCAAGAATCAGCGGACGGCGGAACAGCAAAGCCAGATTCTTGGTCCAGCCCTCCCACATGGCGCGAAAGCTACGGTACATTCTGGTGCGGACAAGACCTGTGCCCTGCCGAAACCATATTGTATGACCGGAGACTTTAAATATTCTGGCTAACTCCACGTCTTCCAGTATGTTGCTGGCTACGGGATAATGACCGCCGAGCGCTTCGTAAACTTCCCGGCGAACCAGAATATATTGTCCGTTCGCGGCTACGGTTGGATCGTCAGGATTGTTCACGCGCTCAGGCAGATACGTCCGTACCAACTCAGCAAAGACCACAGGCATCACGGCCAGCTCCCACCACGTAATAACTTCCTGCTCAGGCGAATAAGACAGCAAATCCACGTTCCGGCTTTCCGCTTCACGCACAGACGCTGCCAGAGAACCAGGATAGTGGGCAGTATCGGCATCGGTAAAAAGCAGCCATTTTGCGCGGCTTCCGGCGGCGCCGATGATCAAGGCATTGCTTTTGCCCATTACCCCCGGCTGGGGTTCAGCCGCGCTTAAAACACGAACATCCGGGAAGGATGCAGCGATGGCTCGGGTGCGGTCGGTTGATCCATCATCTACTACGGTGATTTGAAAGGAGATCCCCTGCTGGGCCGCGAGCGACTGAAGGCAGCGGCCAAGGCACTCCTCCTCATTCCGGGCGGGAATGATGACGTTAACTGTTGGTTCTGCGTGGCCAGTTTCCATCGGAATCGGGTTATTATAAGGGGATGAAATCGCTTCGAATCGTAATTCCGGTCATTCTGGCGGCAGTTTTGGCAGGCTGCGTCGGCTGCAATGATCAGCCCAAGCTGCGCCTGATCGGCTCACAGGCCCCGGATTTCACCGTGCAGGACACCGACCGCAAAATCTCCCTCCATGATTACCGGGGCAAGATCGTGGTATTGAATTTCTGGTCGGCGCACTGCGCGCCTTGTATCGCGGAAATGCCTTCCCTAGTGCAATTGCAGAAGCGCATGGGCGACAAGATCACCGTGGTGGGCGTAGCCGTAGATACCACGAATGACGAGTACCACGCCTTCCTTCAAAAGCACGGTATCGACTTTCTGACGGTGCTCGACTCAGCCAAAGACAGCTACAACCTTTATGGGGCCACAGGTTATCCGGAAACGACCATCATCGATCGCGACGGCATGGTTCGCCGCAAGTTTGTCTTGGCGGTTAACTGGACCAGCCCGGAGATTGTCGAGTACCTGATCAAACTTTAGATATCGCCAGCGCGACCATGTCGCGGGTGCGCCACGGGCTTGTTTGCCACCTGCACGCATCGAGGCAAGTTGCTCCCTTGTTATCGCGCTTTCGACGGCAGGTATTTCTTCTTCACCTTGGCCACAATCACATAATTGGGATCGACCATTTCGTTCAAGTGAATCTCGCCGACCTTTGAAAGCAGCTCATAGGCGTCCATCTCGGAGAGGCCGTAGTCGGTGTGGATCCAGCCGACGAGCTCAGTGAAAGCGATGCGGAGCGCGTCGTCCAGTGGGCGGTAGGCGCCGACGGTCATGATGTATTCGTCATTCTCAAAACGCGGCCAGCTGATTTTCTGGCCTTTGATCACGTGGACCTGCACGCGTCCGCGCAACGGGACTTCTAGCGCCGTTCCTGCGATCTCGCCATCGCCCATGGCGGCGTGGCCGTCACCCAGGAAGAGCATCGCGCCGGGAACATTTACGGGAAAATAAACCGTGTTGCCAACGCTGGCTTCGGGAGAATCCATGTTGCCGCCGAAGGCTTCCGGCACTACGGACGTGCGAGCCTCACCGCCGGCCGGCGCCACGCCGATGCAGCCAAAAAATGGATGCAGCGGAAACTTCACCGTGTATTTGGAATCGAGCGCCTGAAAGGTAGCAGTGTTGCTGGCATGGTCAATGGGATAGAACCAGATTTTCTCCGGAATAGGTGCGTTGAGCATAGGCGTGTAATTGGTGGAGTTGATCGCGCCAAAACCAGGGGCCAGCGCGCCAATGCCCTGATTGCTGTCGACTTTGATTTCGAGGATCTTTACCGCCAGGGTGTCGCCGGGTTCTGCGCCGTCGATGAAGAATGGCCCCGTAAGAGGGTTGTCGCCGGGGGCCATGCTCAGAGTGTCACCCGGCTTCTTGATGGCGTTGCCGAAACAGTCCACCGTATTGGTCTCAAGGATGTTGCCGGACTTGAGGTGTGCGACTGGGCTATAAGACGCAGCGTAAGTGTATTTCAGCTCGTTCGGTTTCAGTTCGTAGCGGATAACTTTGCCTTCTTCAGAGTTTTGCGCGAACGCGGCGGCGGACAAGAGCAGCACGGCAAGAGTTTTCATCGGCGGGATCCTCGCGCAGGATTATAGAACAGGTCCAGCTAAAGCCTGGCCCTGCGGAGCCGCAATGCATTGGCAATCACTGAGACTGAGCTGAAGCTCATGGCCGCCGCGGCAAAGACAGGCTGCAGCAGCAGGCCCGTGAATGGATACAACACGCCTGCGGCAATCGGTACACCCAGCAGGTTATAGATGAAGGCGAAGAACAGATTTTGCCGGATATTGCTCATGGTGGCGCGGCTGAGATTGCGCGCCCGCATCAAGGCGTTCAGGTCGCCTTTGATCAAAGTGATATCGCCGCTCTCCATGGCAACGTCAGTGCCGGTTCCCATGGCGATACCGACATCGGACTGGACGAGTGCGGGTGCGTCATTCACGCCGTCTCCAGCCATGGCAACAATGCGCCCTTCAGTTTGCAATCTCTTGACGATGGCCAGCTTCTTCTCCGGCAACACCTCGGCCTCAAATTCAGCGATACCGAGTTCCGTGGCAATAGCTTCCGCCGTCGCATGATTGTCGCCGGTGAGCATCACCAGACGAAGACCGCTGCTTTTCAAAGATGCAACCGCTGCTCGAGCTGAACTCTTGATGGGATCGGCAACGGCAATCAAGCCGGCAGGTTGGCCATCGACAGCGGCCAGCATCACGGTTTGCCCCTGATGGCGCAATTCGCCGGCATTGCGCACAAGATTTTCCGTGCCGATTTTGCGCGCCGAAAGAAGGGCTGCGTTGCCAACCACGACTTCACGACCATCTATGCGGCCGACGACGCCTTTTCCCGTGATCGATTCGAAATTGGCTGGAGTGCTCAGCTTGAGCCCGCGCTCCTCCGCAGCCTTCACAATTGCGGCCGCCAAAGGATGCTCGCTGGAGCGCTCCACACTGGCGACGAGTCGCAAGAGATCGCTTTCCGGGACAGAGCCGGTGGCGACAACCTGGGTGAGCCGCGGCTTGCCTTCCGTCAATGTGCCGGTTTTATCGAGCACCAGAGTATCCACTTTCTCCATGATTTCCAGGGCTTCGGCGTTTCTGACCAGCACGCCGGCACGGGCGCCGCGTCCGGCGCCGACCATTACCGCCATCGGTGTAGCCAGACCCAGCGCGCAGGGGCAGGCAATAATAAGCACAGCCACGGCGTTCACCAGAGCATAGGCAAAGCGAGGCTCGGGCCCCCAGATGGCCCAAGTGATAAACGTAAGTACAGCCACCAGCAACACAGCAGGCACAAAATAACCGGAGACCTTGTCCGCGAGCGATTGGATGGGAGCGCGGCTGCGCTGGGCTTCCGCGACCATGCGCACGATCTGCGCCAAGAGCGTTTCTGAACCCAGCTTTTCCGCCCGCATAATGAACGAGCCGGTCTGGTTCACGGTGCCGCCGACCACCTTCGCGCCGAGCACTTTTTCAACGGGCATGGATTCGCCGGTGATCATCGACTCATCCACCGCGCTGCTGCCTTCTTCCAGCGTTCCATCGACGGGAATGCGGTCGCCAGGCCGAACCCGCAGGCGGTCGCCGCGCTGAACATGCTCCAGAGGAATTTCTTCGTCCGATCCGCCTGGGCGAACGCGCCGGGCTGTTTTCGGATTGAGATCGAGCAGCGCTTTAATGGCGGAGCTGGTCTGGCGTCGCGCCCGCAACTCCAGGACCTGCCCCAGCAAAACCAGCGTGACGATGATGGCTGCGGATTCAAAATAGACTTCGGGCCGTCCGCCATGGCCGAGAAAAGATTGCGGAAAAATGCCCGGCGCCAGAGTTGCGATGACGCTGAAGAGGTAGGCTGTGCCGGTTCCCATCGCAATCAGCGTGAACATATTCAGGTGGCGATTGACCATAGAGGCCCATCCGCGCTGAAAGAACGGCCAGCCTCCCCAGAGGACGACAGGCGTCGCCAATGCTAGTTGCAGCCACTCCATCCAGCCGGCGGGCAGATTGTGGAATGGACTGCCGGCCGCCATGCCGCTCATCGAGAGCGCGAGCAGCGGAATGCTAAGAACCACACCGACCCAAAACCGGCGTTGCATGCTGCGCAATTCAGAATCGTCTTCTACGTGGGCGCCGACGGCGACGCGCGGCTCAAGAGCCATGCCGCAGATGGGACAGTTTCCCGGACCATCACGCACGATCTCCGGATGCATCGGGCAGGTATATTCGACAGTTTCCGGATCCAGGGCCATGCCGCATTTGGGACATGCTCCGGGTTTGTTTTCGCGGACTTCGGGGTCCATGGGGCAAACGTAGGTAACAGTTCCCTTGCGTGCCGATGGTTCCTGCGCAGGCTTTGCCGTGGGCGCAGCGGGTGTGGCGATGGTTCCGCCGATCTGCACCATCTGGGATTTTGGGAGTTCGGGCTTTGGAGGTTTTGGCGCGAGATATTTGTCAGGATCGGCGTTGAAACGTTTCACGCAGCCTGGGCTGCAAAAATAATACGTGCGGCCTTTGTATTCGGCCAAACCACGAGCGGTGGCTGGATCAACGTCCATGTTGCAGACGGGATCCTTAACCGTGGTTTTTCCTGGATTCTCCATCCCTGAATTCGTTTTATCGGGATTCATGGTTCTGGGGCCTCTAGCGAGCGTGCCTGTAAAACAGTTCTGTCAGTTCATCGTAGGTGCGCTGCGCCTGTTTGTCGTCGCCGGAGCGCAGGGCTTCTGTGGCGCAATGCTGCAAATGGTCTTTCATCAGGATGCGCTCGACCGCGCGCAGCGATTCGTGAATGGCTGACATCTGAACCAGCACGTCCGGGCAGTAGCGTTCTTCTTCAACCATTTTCTGGACGCCGCGGACCTGGCCTTCGACGCGTCGCAACCGCAGCAGCAGGTCATGGCGGGCAGATTCCTCGCGCGGCATAGCGCGGTGGGATGCTTTTCGGATAATTTTCCTGAGCATTGGCAGTACCAACCTGGCCAATTATACCCCCCTGGGGTATGTTACGGCAATTACTTCGCGGGCGTTGACGTGGAAGGAGAATCCCCCTTCAAGCTGATACGCTCAATATACTCACGGGCGCTCTTCAGTTGGAGCTCAAAAGTATGGCGATAGATCGGCAACAAGGCGACATCAGTTTTTCCCTGATTGAGTATCTCGACGGTGTTGCCCATACTGGCAAAAGTATCAACAAGCGGCCCAATTTGGCTTTGGCATGAACTTAAGCATCTCTTGTTGGCAAAAGCCTCTTTAACATTTGCCGCAAATTTCTTAATTAACCTGTCGCTCTCAGCAGCATCAGCCGCCTGCTTTTGGGTCGTTTGCCGCTTCTCTTCCTCGCTTAGCGCCGAATAATGGACCTGAATCACTTCAAGAAAGTCGAGTTGCAACGAGAGACGCGCGAGTTCCGCAGATCGCTGTAATTCATTTCGCGGCTTCCATGACGACGTCTGAGCAGGTAGCCAGCAGGATGTAACAAAAAGTGTAACGACCAGGGCGCTCGATCGTGAAAGTTTCATCCTGATTAACCTTTCAAAGAGAATGGGGGTGAATGGTTTGACAAGCTAACTTAGGTCGCGGATTAATGTCAACAAGATTTAATCTCAGAGCCTTTCAACACAACAGAAGAGCGTTACGCTATATTTGGAGTGACCGCCAGAATTCCGGCTGACGAGACGTGGCGCAGCCGAATCTAATCATGAGGGAATTTGATGACCTTGCTCGATGTGGTTTTTAAATATGGCACGCCGCCCGGAGAAAAAGAGATGGGCGCGCTCAACAACGCCTGGGAAGTGTATGGCGTGCGCAAGATCAAGTTCGACGAGAAAGAGCATACCATCCGCGTGGAATATGACGCTTCACGGCTGAACGATGGCGAGATAGCCGGAATCCTGCGGCGGGCGGGCATCGATCTGAGAGAAAAGGTACAGCTGGTGTAATTCCGTTGTAGTATTCGTCGGCTTCTGACCGCGGGGGATATTACATGGGCACAATCATACTGGCGCATGGCATTTTCGGGTTTGGCGACCTGCTTCCCGGTTTTCCGTCGTTAGTGAATTACTTCAACGGGGTCGAGGCTGCAGTTCAGAACCGGCGAGGCGAGGAAGCCGGCGCCTAGACCTTTTGTGGCAAAGATTCTTGCGAGGCTTAAACCCAATGCTTGGGTTGTGCTTTGTACAGCATCGGCCGTATCTTTCTCGCTGTTCCTGCGCGAGACCGCACTTCGAGGTTTTACTCCGTACGGCTTCTTAGCTGTTGTCGTAGTGGCGGCCAAGCTCTGGGGGCGGCTTGCTGGGGTTCTGGGTACGGCAGCCGGTGCTTTGGCATTCTCACTTTTTCTCTATAATCCAGTGGGGAGCTGGATTGTAAATGACGATCTTGCGCGGGCAAACCTCGGCTGGATGGTGCTCGTTGGAATGATGCTTGCTCATTTTATCGGCAGATTCAATGTACTGCAAAAAACCGGCTGAAGGAATGGCTGGTCGCTCCGGCAAGAGTTGAATCTCCCATCAATAGGCGATAGGACAAAGTCGTCAATTTCTCTAACATTGGCGAAATCTGCGCCCCGCACGGCCAGATAAATTCTAAACACATCGTATTACGAAACCATTGACTTTACAATAATTTAGGCCAATATAGCATCTGACTCAGATTAGGAAGTGATTAAGGAAGTGGGTTTTGCCTGCCGCGATCCCTCTCTTTCGCGGTAGAATGAGTTTGCCGATGCAACGTTTAGTTCACAAATCGGTTTTGCTGGCCACGATTGTGTGCGTCCTCCTGGTCTTTCTTGCGCCCACTATCGATCTGCCGGAAACAGCTCTGCGGGCTAACCAGAACGCGCAGAAGGTGATGATTTGCATCACTCTGCTGAACATTGAGCTTTTGTTCGCAGTTGTCCTAATGCTCTTTCGAGTGGAATGCGAAAATCCGCTGTCTATGTTTAGTGCTCGAACCAGTTCCTTGCTCTGCACTCTTCTCTGCTAGGTTTCCCCACACGCTGTCCTCTTCGTAATACCTGAAAAGACTGCGTAAGACTCACAAAGGGGGAATCAATCATGGCAGCTACATGCCTTCAGACAAGTTTTTTTGATCAATTACGGAGTTCCACCCATCCAGTGTTGCTCCTAGACTATGACGGAACGCTTGCGCCGTTCGCGGTGGAGCGTGAAAAGGCGAAACCTTACCCGGGGGTGATCGAATCGCTCCAGCGAATCTGCGGGACCACCGGAACCAGGACCGTTTTCATCACCGGCCGTAGAGCCCAGGATTTGGACCGCATGTTGCGGCCCTATGGATTGAATTGTGAAATATGGGGAGTCCATGGCCGGGAGTGCTTGCACTCCGATGGTACGTGCCTGACATTTGAAATTGATGAGCAGACAACTCAAATCCTGTACCAAGCTGACGAATTGCTCCACATTGAGGGGCTGGGCGATATGGTGGAACTGAAACCATTCTCGCTGGCTGTTCATTGGAGAGGTCTTGACGTGAAAGGCCAAAGAGATGCAAGGCTTGCCGCATTGCGCGCGTTCGCGTTTCTGCGCACCAAGGCAAATTGCCGGCTGCTGGAATTCGACGGCGGCATTGAACTGCTGATGGGTCGAAGAGGTAAGGGCGATGCGGTCAGAGCCATCTTGAAAGATTTGCCGCCAAAAACGCCCGTTGCATGCCTCGGCGACGATCTCACGGATGAAGATGCATTTCTTGCCTTGGGCGATGCTGGGTTGACTGTGTTGGTCAGGCCAGAGTTCAGGACCACCTCAGCACAACTGTGGCTCAAGCCACCTAATGAGCTCACGGCATTTCTGGAAGCGTGGCTGGACTCTTGCGGAGGTGCTGCATGAACACACCAAAGAGGTTGACGATTGTTTCCAATCGTCTGCCCTGTGTGGTCGAGAGCGCCAACGGATGCATGCGGCTGGAACCATCATCTGGCGGATTGATCACCGCCTTAACTCCCGTCCTGAAAAACAAGGAAACCACCTGGATCGGCTGGCCTGGTCCCAGTGTGGAAGACCAGGAAGCATCCGCACTGCTACAGATCGCTTCACAGGAGCACTGCCACCTGATTCCGGTCTTCCTGACGTCAGAGGAAGAGGCCAAGTTTTATTACGGCTTTTCTAACGAAATAATCTGGCCCCTTTTTCATGATCTCCAGTCCCGGTGCAATTTTGATCCGTCTTATTGGGGCATTTACAGATCCGTCAACAGGAAATACGCCAAAACTGTGCAAGAACAGTCCCATCGGCAGGAATATATCTGGGTGCATGACTATCATTTGCTTCTTCTAGCGGAAGAACTGCGCGCGATAGGAGTTGAATCCACCCTGGCGTATTTCCACCACATTCCATTTCCATCCCCTGACATTTTTGGCAAGCTGCCGTGGCGATCTGAACTGCTAAGGGCCATGCTGAAGTACAACGCACTCGGGTTCCAGACCAGCCGTGATCTCCAGAACTTCGTCCGCTGTTTGAGGCGCTTCGTTGCGAGCGACGTACGCATTAGCTCTGGTACAAAAGAAGTAAGTATTGAAACAAAGGCTGGTACGCTGTCCGCGGGTACCTTTCCCATCAGCATCGACTACCACGAATTCGTCACTCAAGCTTCCGCCGACGCTATTACTACTCTTGCTGATTCGCTGCGTTCGAACATCAGGGGAAGTCATCGCCTTCTGGGAGTTGATCGACTTGACTACACCAAGGGAATTCCGGAGCGTCTTCGAGCATTCGATCTGTTGCTTGAGAAAACTCCCGACCTTCGTCACAGGGTCACCCTGATCCAGATCGTGGTACCGAGCCGGGAAGACATTCCCAAATACCGCGAATTGAAAGAGGAGGTCGAACGTCTCGTAACTTCGATCAACGGCCGCTTCACACAAAATGGCTGGGTTCCCATTCAGTATGTTTATCGACGGCTGGATCGCACTGAACTTCTTGCATATTACAGGGCGGCGGACATAGCCCTGGTCACGCCTTTAAAGGATGGAATGAACCTGGTGGCGAAGGAGTTTTGCGCGGCCCATATCGACAATGAAGGAACCCTGATCCTAAGCGAGTTCGCCGGTGCAGCAGCGCAGCTAAAGCACGGAGCGTTGCTGGTCAATCCCAACGACATGGAAGCGGTAGCAGCGGCAATTCGGCGGGCCTTGACGTTCAGCCGGCAGGAGCGCCGGCTGCGTATGAGAAGCATGCGGCGTTTGATAGCGAAGGAAAACATTACCGCCTGGGCAGAGGCTGTGTGGAAAGCGGCAGCTAACCCAACAGAGAACCTAGCCAGGGCTGCAGGCATGGGTCGGCCTGAGTGATGGCTCGGCGGAGGAAGAACAATTTAGGGAGAAATGGCATTGTGAGAGTTTTGTCGTTTGGTTATGTCGAAGAGTTGCTGCGGGAGCGGCATCGCTTGCTGACGGCTGCGGGTTTTCAAGTGACCTCGGTTGATACTAAGTCTAACGTGCTTAAACTGCTCGAAAATGAGGAATTCAATGTCCTCATTGTGGGACACGGGGTACCGGTTGAACAGCGTAATGAGGTTGCGGTCAGGGCCAAAATATGGCGTAGAGCCGGGGTCATTTTCCTCTACCGATGGAACATCAACAGGGCGGAATTTGCGGACGCCGTTCTAAGTGTTGACTGCTGCCCCGAGAATCTTGCAGAGGCTGTTCTTACGCTAGCCGCCGAACCGGGCAAGTCTGATCCCTCTCGACGAAGACGCCGATTTTTCAATCCAGGCAATTAATAACGGAGGGTGAGAGGCGTCGGTGTGGACGAAATTCCTGTTTAACCGGCGGCAAGTTCAGGAGCCACGCCCGCAAATCACCTCAACTGAGATCCTTCGCCTTCGGCTCAGGATTTCGCGTGCGGACTCTCCAGCTCGGCGTTGCCCCTTCGGCAAGCTCAGGGTCACGCCCGCAGTGCCCGCTCAAAATGCAACGAGGCACTTTCGAGGGATCTCTGGCCGTTAGATCCATTCGAAAGCGCCCCGATGCGCGCCACTTCGTCTGTTCTCTCTCATTGCATCCTCTGTGCCATTTCTCATCGACTGAAAATAAAGGCTTTAGCAGAGCTGCTGGATGGGAAAGCGGGTAGGAATTCCCTGTCCCTGAAAAAATTGCTCAGTGAAATTTACTGAGACAAGATCCACGATCCATTTATTACTTAGCTGCAATTGGCGGTGGGCTTTATTCTACGAGCGCTACACCCAAAACCAATTTAAGAGTTGAGCGCCCGAACCGGGCAGGCAATGTGGTTCCCTGCCTGCGGGTTACGGCTATCTGCAATAGAGAGAAGGAGTTCCCATGTCACACTTCGATCCAAGAATCATCAATGCAAATCCAAAACAGGTTTCAGCCCCCATCCTGGTCATCCTGGGGCTGGTGCTCATCGTCATTCTTCTGTGGGCGTCAGTGGCTTATGTACCGCCGGGCAGCGCCGGTGTACTTACGTCGTTTGGGCGCGTGACCGGAGAGATTCTGCCGGAAGGAACACATTTTGTATCTCCTTTTAAAGTCAATCACGTAATGACCGTGCGGACACAAACCCAGGAAGAGCACACCTCTACTCCTTCCAGCGAAGGGTTAAACCTGGAGATTGATACATCGCTCATCTACCACCTGAATTGGGGGAAATCGGCGGAAGTATTCCGGACTCTCGGCACGCAATATTCCGCCACGATCATTGAGCCGAACCTGCGCTCGACCATCCGCGATACCACGGCCGGACACTCTGCCAACACGCTGTATTCGAGTTCACGCAAGCAGGTGGAGGACGAGATCATGCAGGGTATGCGGGCGGCCCTGGAACCGCGCGGCATTGTGATTGAAAACGTGCTGCTGCGCGATATTCAGCTGCCCCACGCGCTGCGTGCGTCCATTGAGACCAAGCAGCAGGCGGAGCAGGAGTCATTGGCGATGAGCTTCCGATTGCAGAAGGAACGCCAGGAAGCGGACCGCAAGCGGATCGAAGCCCAGGGCATACACGACTTCCAGTAGATCGTGGCCCAGGGGATCAGCGCGCAGTTGCTGCAATGGAAAGGCATTGAGGCAACGGAAACCCTGGCCAAGAGCCCAAACGCAAAGATCATCGTGATTGGAAATCCCAAGAACGGATTGCCGCTGATCATGGGCCAGGACTAGAGGCCACGCGACAAGGACCCTGAAGTGGACTCAGCAACAGGCGAACTCCAGAACAAGCCTTACTTGAGCGAGAAAAGCGCGTTCACATGGGCGTTGATGGTTACGGTTTGCGGCGTGAAATCAGCCATCGGCGGCGGCGTTGCCATGGGTGCCGCAGACCGCGCCATAGCGGCCTGGGCAAACACAGGTACGATGTTGGCCTGGTTTACGTCCACGGAGGCATAGAGCAGCTCACCGAGGGTGCGTCCGCCGGCGGTGGCGACGGCTGCTGCCTGGTTGCGGGCCTTCTTCAGGGCATCTTCAGACGCTTTGGCTTTGGCCTGCTCAATATCTTCCAGCGTGTAAGTCACTGACTGGTTCTGCGTGTCTTCAATATCGGCCAGCTGCTCCGTAAGAACGCCGATCTTGGTAAAGTCACGCATTTTTAGCGTTACGTCGCTGGTAACGCGATAGGCGATGACTTTGTGCTTGGGATTTTTCCAGTCATACATGGGCTGCATCTGGTAGGTCCCGAATTGTGCGCTCTTCAAGTCGATCCCATTGCTCTTCAATACCTGGCGCACGTGGTCGACGGCGATGGCCGCATGATCATAGGCGGCGCGCGACGTGTCCTGTTGGGAAGCGATGTCCATGCGTAAGACGGCGGTATCCGGCGCAGCTTCGAATTTTCCGTCGGCGCCGGCATAAATGGTATTGATCTGGATGGCGGCAGGAACGGTGGAAACTTGCGCAGAAGTGAAGCCTGCGAATGCCAGGAGGACCAGCAAATAAACCAGAATTTTCATCGAAGTATCTCTCTGCCAAATACTAACACCGGGATAGCCCAAAGTTGCTGGCACATGGGTCTGTGTATCTGCTATTGACGTTCAGACCGGGTAAATTTAGGCTTACCCGAGCAGCATTCAAGCGGAGGAACGAACTGATGCGTAGAAGAACCGCTGTCCAGATGTTGGGAACGCTAGCGCTGCTGGGGCCGACGGGCGGCGCCAGGCTGTTTGCGCAAGGCGAGAAGAAGGAAGCGCCGCCGGCGCCGGCATTAAAGGTCGGAGACATGGCTCCCGACTTTACCTTGCCCGACCAGACCTACAAAAACAAGGTTTCACTCCATGACTTCAAGGGGAAGAAGAACGTCGCGCTGGCGTTTTATATCTTCGCCTTTACCGGTGGTTGAACCAAGCAAATGCAGAACTTCCAGGCGAACCTCAAAAAACTGGAAGCTGCAGATACCCAGGTACTGGGTGTAAGCATGGACAGCCCCTTCAGCAACGCCGCATGGGCGGAAAAAATCAACGTTACTTTTCCTCTGCTGAGCGATTGGGGCGGGGAGATCACTAAAAAATACGGCCTCTATGACGAAAAACACAAGATCGGCCGGCGGGTGAATTTCCTGATCGACAAAGAAGGAAAGATCGCCGAGATGCAGATCGACAATGATGCCGTTGATCCTACTAAGATGGTTGAATCCTGCGAACGACGGAAACTGAAAAGCTAGATGCCGGCAACAGTTCAGACTGAAGCCCGCCAGGGACTTTCATCCCGGCGGGCGCTTTTTTTGCTTTCTCTAGCCCAGTTACTAGCGATGTCATTGTGGTTCACCGGCACCGCGGTGATTCCTCAGATAACAGCTTTGTGGCATTCAGGCCTGGCGCTGGGCTCATGGCTGACGATCGCCGTACAGATAGGATTTTCAGTAGGCGCAATTACGTTTGCTCTGTTCAACATTCCTGATGTCTTCAGTCCCATCAAGGTATTAGTCATTTCTGCTGTGCTGGCGGCCGCAGCCAACGCAGCATTTGCTTTTGCGGCGGCAGATCCGCTGTCGGCCATCCTGTTGCGCGGCGCGACGGGATTCTTTCTTGCCGGCGTTTATCCGGTAGGCATGAAGATTATTGCCGGCTGGTTTCAGCGTGGACGAGGATTTGCCCTGGGCGTGATGATCGGCGCACTCACGGTTGGTTCGGCCGCGCCGCACGCCGTGAATGCGCTGGGTCGAGTATCGTGGCAGGGCGTGGTGCTGCTGGGCAGCGCGCAGGCACTGCTGGGCGCGTTGATTGTGGCGTTCGCGGTGCGCGAAGGGCCGTTCGCCATGCCGCAATCACGCTTCGATCCAATGCAGATTCTGGAGATCGTTCGCAATCGTCCGCTGCGGCTGGCGAATCTCGGCTATCTGGGCCACATGTGGGAACTTTATAGCATGTGGGGATGGATTGCCGTGATCTTCTCGGTTTCGGCAGGATGGTCGCGGTCAAGGTTTGAAGCCATGGCGGCGCTGGCGATTGCGATTGGCGCGGTCGGATGTATCTGGGCAGGAGCAGCCAGCGATCGACTCCAGGACCAGACATCGGCTGTCCGCGTGGCGCAGCGAGCCCGAGTCACGATCATTGCCATGGCGATCAGCTCTGCTTGTTGCGTTCTGGCTGCGTTCGTTCTACATCGTCCCATGATTCTGGTTCCGCTCTCGCTGATCTGGGGAATTGCGGTGATCGCCGATTCCGCGCAGTTCTCCACCATCATCAGCGAGGTTTCCGACAAGAACTACGTTGGCACGGCGCTGACATGCCAGGTGGCGCTGGGATTCCTGCTGACCGCCGCGGTCATTCGACTGATGGCGGCAATCGCCGCACAGTCACACCAATACGGATGGAATTGGGCGCTGGCCAGTATGGCTCTGGGACCATTGCTTGGAATCTGGGCGATGAGCGGACTTCTGCCCCGCGAAAAGACTAACGTGGCTTAAAACAAAAGCCGCAAGGTTTAGATTAGCCTTGCGGCATTTGCTTTGGGGAGGGAACGTCTTTTCGCGGCGCTTACTGAATCATTGTGCTCACGTTTGCAGCGGCAGCGGGCTTGCGATCTGAGTATGAGCTTTCAATCATCCGGCGCAGCTCAGTGACAGCCTGCTTATGGATCTGGCTGATGCGCGCTTCACCAACTCCCATTTCCGCGCCAATCTCTTTTAATCCCATTTCCTTGAAGTAATACTGCTCCAGCACGCGGCGCTGGGGAGGCTTAAGTTCTTTGATGTGGATACGCAGGAGATTGAAATTTTCACTTCTGCAGCAAGCCTCAAACGGCGTTTGGTCTTTGGACGGAAGCTGGTTCATCTCGTCGGAAGAATCTGACTCACGATCGTCCGATAGCAGCGAAGGCTGTTTCGCGGACTCAAGCCGGTGCAGCGTCCGATCATACTCGGCCAGTCCAATTCCCACCGCTTCGGCAATCTCTTCATGCCCTGGTTCAGTTCCCTTCCTGGCGCGGAGGTTCTGCTTGGCTGATTCAATTTCGCGGGCAGTCTTGCGGTCTTGGCGGGAACAGGTGTCCCATTTGCGCAGCTCATCCAGGATTGCGCCAGTAATGCGCGAGTTAGCAAAGCTGGAAAAATCGACCATGCGGGAAGCATCAAAACGGCCGGAAGCCTCAAGCAGGCCAATCATGCCTGTCTGCACCAAGTCATCGATATCGACGTGTGCCGGTAAGCGCCGTTTGATCTTATTGGCAATCGTATGCACCAGATTGAAATAATTTTGAACCACCACTTGCGATTGAGCAGGATTGATTACGTTCGTAGCCATTGTGAGTTGCCTCCCGACAATAGCTAAGGCATGTACTGTGCCAAAACTCGCGTACTGTTAAGTGGTTCAAAATCAAGGACGACCGTACTGCACACCGTCAATTCCATGTCCTGTTTCCAGAATTCAGGCTCCAAAGGCTGGACGCACAGAAGCTTAAAAGCAAAAATTGGAAAAGACTTAACATGCGTCTGCGGCGCCGCAAGAGTTGCGACCACACTGACCGGCCCCTGAGGGTCGCCGGTGGCGGGTCGGGTAACCAAACATCAACTTGGACCGCCACCGACTCATATTTGCTTACTTTGGTTATCGACACCTTCTTCATCCATATCAATATTTTCTGCTCCTTTCATAAAAAAAATCTATCCTCACGAAAGTCCCTGGCCGATCCGCCGATACATTGTTTGAGTAAGGAAAGATGTGAGGTTTTCAAAATGGACCATTTGCTCGTAGTGCCGCTGCAACAGGGCGTACCGGAAAGTTTTTTGAATTCGCTGCGCCATGCAGGATGGCGGGTCAGCGTTACCTCTGACGTTTTGCGCGCCAAGCAACTGCTACAGGTTGGCGACGTGGCCGGTATTCTTCTGGAGTTCAACTCCGCCACGCATGATCCCGATCGTTTCAAAGTACTGCGCTTCGTGCATGAATTCTGTCCGGGAACGCTGGTCATCATGCTCAACTCCGGCGCAGAAGCATTTAGCGCGACTGGAACCGGTCTGGTGCGCGCGCTGAATTCAATCGATGACGCACGGAGCGAAGCCGCGGCCAAGGTCCTGGATTTATGCAACTTAAGTCCAGCGCAGACGCGGATCGCCGGTCTGGTTGCCCAGGCATATCCCAACCGTGAAATCGCAAGACGTTTGCGAATCAAAGAACAAAGCGTGCGCAATGAGCTCTCCCGTATTTTCAAAAAAATGGGCGTCTGGAACCGCGTTGAACTAGCGCTCCTGATGCGCGATAGCCATCCTGAAGCCGGTCCTCCCGTCGAGCAACCATGGCCGGCCGATGCGAAGCTCCCGACGGCCGAACTCAGCGCGCGAACCGCTTCCGTCTCCTAGCTATTGCATGAGTCCGGCCAGAAAATCCAGGGCATTTCCGTCAGGCAGGTCGAAGTCGACTACCGCGATATCGGGCGCCGCGGATTCGAGAGTTGCATAGGCAGACTTGAGGTCCGCGGCCTGCACAACCGAATATCCTTCATGCCGCAGAAATTCTGTGATGGCGCCAAGAATTACCGGATCATCGTCGATCAACAATACTTTCGCCTTGGTCAAGGGAAATGCCTTCTTGCCTCGAAGAAACTCATTGCACATACGCCAGGTGTGGACGAATGCCCGGCGTGGTGAAGCACAGTGAAATCCGGCGTAATTCGATTTTCAGAAACTGTGCTTGATCTGAAGATATCAGGGTTTCGCAGCCGAAATTTCAAAACAATCTTTAAAAAAAAACTTAATCTGTTACCGTCGAAGCGTGCGCTGCAAAGTTTCGTTGGTTGATCGGCTCAACGCGCCTATGCGGTCTGTCTGGCCACGCGTGATATTCTTTCCCGTTCTAAGAATCCCTTTAGACAGAAGCAGGAAACGGAGCACCGTCATCCCATGACATCACGGACCCTTCTGACGTTTGCGCTGCATTTCGCCCTCCTCGTATCTCTGGCAACGGCGCAGTCACCCAAGGCAACGCCCGTTCCGCCTTCGCCTCAGCAACCCGCGGGCGGCGAATCCAGGGTGACTGAGCCTTCGCACGAGCTGACAGTGGCTGACGTTCATGCGTTTCTCGATGGCTTTGTCCCCATGCAACTGGAGCGCGAAAACATTGCTGGCGCAGTGGTTCTGGTGGTGAAGGATGGGGCAATCTTCTTCTCCAAAGGTTACGGCTATAGCGACGTAGACAAGAAAACTCCCGTCACCGTGGATGCCACGCTCTTTCGTCCCGGCTCGATTTCCAAACTCTTTACCTGGACCGCCGTGATGCAACTGGTGGAACAAGGCAAGCTCGACCTTGACCATGACATCAACGAGTATCTGGACTTTAAAATTCCTCCGGCGTTTGGCAAGCCGATCACGCTGCGCAATCTCATGACGCATACTCCTGGCTTCGAAGAGCAGATCAAGGACCTGATCAGCGAAGACGCAACTCCCATGGCCACGCTGCGGCAACATCTGGTCACGCACATTCCCGAACGCATCTTCCCGCCCGGAACAACGCCAGCCTATTCCAACTATGGCGCTTCCCTTGCCGGCTATATTGTTGAACGCGTTTCCCAGCGTCCGTTCAACGACTACGTGGCGGAAAACATCTTCAAGCCGCTGGGCATGTTCCATTCCACCTTCGCGCAACCTCTTCCCGCTGACCTGAAGCCGCTCATGTCCAATGGATATAACCTTGGCTCGGGCAAAGCCAAGCCATTTGAGATCATTGAAGAAGCTCCGGCCGGCGCGCTTGCCGCCACGGCCGCCGATCTGGGCCGCTTCATGATCGCGCAACTGCAAAACGGCAAGCTGGATAACGCCCAGATTCTCCGGCCTGAGACCGCCACGCAGATGCATTCGCGCCAGTTCGGCCTCAGCCCGGCGCTCAACGGCATGTGCCTGGGTTTCTATGAAGAGTCGCGCAACGGGCATCGCATCATCGGCCACGGCGGTGACACCGTTTACTTCCACAGTGACCTGCATCTCATGCTGGAAAATGGCATTGGCTTCTTTGTCTCCTATAACAGCGCCGGCAAGGGTGAGATCAGCCCGCGCACCGCCTTGTGGTACCACTTTCTCGATCGCTACTTCCCATACACGCCTCCAAAGGTCGAAAAACTGGCCACAGCCGATGCCGACGCCCGCACCGTTGCCGGCCGTTATCTCACCACGCGGCGTTCAGAAAGCAGCTTCCTGAAAGTCGGCGCCATCGAGGAAAACGTCCAGGTCACGCCCGATGAAAACGGCGTCATCAAGGTCGAGCCACTCAAAGACTTCAACGGGCAGATCAAGAAGTGGCAGGAGATCGCGCCGCTGGTCTACCGCTCCGTCAACGGCCAGGACCTGATTGCCTTCCGCCGTGACGACCGCGGACAGATGCAACTGGTCCCAAACTTCCCTGCTGCCCTGGAGCAGCGTATTCCATTACTTGTAAGCAGTGACTTCAACCAATCCTTGATTCTTTCCATTCTGGCGGTGCTGGGACTCACGCTCATCTGCTGGCCGCTGGCCGCCATCATTCGCGGGCATTACCATCAGCGGCTTGAACTCGATTCCAGCTACATGCGCCTGCGCCTCTGGGTGCGTCTGGTTTGCGCCGTGGATGTTGCTTTTGTCGCGGTCCTGCTTCTTACTCTTACCGGCGCGGGGCCAGGCGCGCTCAGCACTAAAACAGATTTCAAGTTTGAGGCCATCCAGGCGTTTGGATTGCTCGGCGCTTGCGGGACCATCGTGGTCATTCTGGCCTGTCTGCGTGCCTGGAGAGATCCTCAAATGTGGTTCTGGAGCAAAATCTGGAACCTGCTGTTGTTGCTGGCCTGCCTGGGCTTTGTGTGGTTCTCATACCATTGGAATCTGATGAATTTCAACATGAACTACTGACTACTGACGGCGTGTTTTACCGTGGAGACGTGGAGGGCCCAGAAAACCGGAACGGTTGTTCAGATGTTTGAAGGGACGGTGGATTCCCACAGATCAGTCCCGCGGGGCAACTAAATTGTCAAAGAGCCATCTTCTTCACCGCCTAGGCGGCCTTCAAGAAATCCATCGGACCGCATGGCCCGGCCCGATTGCTTATCCAAAGTCCATATCTCGATCCACGCCCTAACACCTTGTCATCCTGACCGACGACGAAGAAGCGCAGCGACTGAGGCGGAGCGGAAGGATCCCGAGAATATTTCGGATCACCATGCCGCATCAGGGAGTTCTCACCACATTCTTTGTACTCTTCCACAACAACATGTGTCCTCCTCGTTACCCCAACCTGCTTTTCTTCGCGCCTCGTCTTCGCTTCGATCCTGGCCTTCGCTTTCTGCGCCATCCACAACAGCTTCGACGCCATCTGCAACTGCACCACTAACCGTCCTGCCGTCTTGCAATCAATCCGGCCATCGATCAATGCCTGGGCCATTTTCGCCAGAGTCACCTGGATTCCCTTGAAATCCATGAACAAATCCACCGGCTCGCATTCTGGTTTGCCCCGCTGGCGCATCTCCGCCACCGCTTCCGCCAGGATCGCCCGCCTCTCCCGCTCTCTGCGCACCGCCGTCGCCAACTGCCCGGCATGAGCGTGGCATATGTATGAGCCCTTTTCCGCCGGGGCCTTGCACTGCACGCCATTCCTGCGAAATACCTGGCACCTTCGGTAATAGGAGTACCGTTCTTCTGGCGTCTTACGCCCGTTTTGGGATTCCGAGCTATATTTTTCTTCCATCATCACGTTTTCCAATTTCGGCGATTACAAATTCTGGCAATTTTGCTTCGTCCTATCCCATCCCCATAGGCCCGACTATGATTCCACGGGAGTTATCCGTATCGACCCAGGAAATTTGCCTTCAAACCGATCCCGAATCACGTTGAATTGGCCTCAAACTGCGTCGAATCCAGCCCCTTTTCAGCTGAAGATGACACCCTCACGCTACTGGACCGTCGGTTCGGCTGGCGACACTTTGATTCGAACAGGCTTACCCAGGCCATACTGTTTGGCAGCTCTTTCCTGGGCTTGGCGCAGGCCGTCAGCAAACTCCTCGGCTGATAGCGTTCCCAATTCACCGTGCTTACGGCACCTGAACCGGACACTCGTCGCGCCAGCCGCCATCTCCAACTCTCCCTGGCATTCCGTGCATAACATCAGCACCTGGACGGTCTTCCCGTCTTTCTTGATCTTCATCGAAAACATGATTTCCATGATCCACCTCCTAAAACGAAGATCCGCCTTTACAAACGAAGACCCGCCTCTAAAACGGGCCTTTTTCACTAGCTAGTTTACTTTATCTTCGCCTACAAAACAATAGCGAATCCAGCCATTGGCCTTCTTCGCACCCGGTTGTCGCCGGTACATGAAGCCCGCTGTCGGAAGATCGGGAGTGGCCGGCCAGCGAGACGTCTGATAACAGCTTCGGCCGATCACGGGCCATTGCAGTCCCGCTTCAGCGGGACGTTTGATAATGTCCCAGTACGTTTCCGAAGGAGGCGTTATCAACGCGGGTTTGCGGGCTTTCAGGGTTCTTCGGACTCATTTTCCAGCATGGGATTGATATCTCTTTTGCCGTGCAGGACTCGAATCACGCGCAGGCTGTTCCCGGACACGAGATAGTAGATGCGGATAGCTGTGAAACCTTTGATCGACCAAGATCTCAGTCCGGCCAGTCTTTGGTTCTTGATCAACTTCGGGGCTCCAATCCCGGGTCTTTGGCATATTTTCCTCACTGCCATATGTACGGCAGCCAGGAAACGCTGGGCTGCAGCTGGATTGTCTTCCTCAACGAGCAAATAGCGGTATTGACGCAGAATGTCATCGCGCGCGACTGCTCCTATGGAACCTTTCATCGGCCAGACCGTCGCTTACGCGCCTGTTTCTTCCGCGCAACGATCAGTGCAGCTTCCGCCTTGATTTCACGCCAGAATTCTCGGGTGTGCGGCGAATCCTTTTCCGCCGACAGGCCTTCCAGCAGCAGTGATTCAAGGCGTGCGTCCGCTTCCTTTTTCTGCGCATCGCGAAGCAGTCCGCGGAAGTATTCGCTGACGTTGCCATAGCCCTTGCTCTCCACTTCGCGATCAATAAATTCACGCAACGAATCCGGCAGCGAGATAGTGACTGTTGTCATAGCTTTTCTCTTTCGGTATTGTATCATTTGTTCTTATTAGATAAGAACAATTAATATGCACTCCTTACCCCATCGCCGCACCCAACCGCTCCAGCGCCGGCCCCAATTCCTGCGGCTTCTTCAACACTCCCTCAAAGAGATCGCCCACGCGCTCATGCCGTCGCAGCACGTTGGCGATATGAAATTGCGCCGGCTTCAGCCCCGGCACAACTTCTTCCCACTTGAGCGGCGTAGCCACCGGCGCTCCGGGATGCGCGCGCAGCACGTACGGCGCGGAGATGGTTCTGCCGCTGGCGTTTTGCAGATAGTCGAAGTAAACCTTGCCCTTCTCACGGGCAGAAACCATCCTCGGCGTGGTGAAGAGATCAGGCCGCTCGGCGGCCACCCATCGTGCCAGTATCTCCGCGAATTGGCGCGTCTGCGCCGAGCTGTAAATCGGTTCCACCGGCACATACACGTGCATGCCGTTTCCGCCTGTAGTCTTGGGATATCCCGTGAGCCCGATCAGCCGCAGCTTTTCCCGCACCAGCTGCGCCGCTTCCACAATGCGGTCATAACCGCAGTGATACGGGTCCAGATCGATCAGGATGAAGTCCGGATGCTCCAGTGTTTTCAGCCGGCTCATGTAAGGATTCTGGTCAATGCAGCCCAGGTTCGCCAGATAGAGCAAAGATGCTTTATCGTCGCAGATCACCCGCGTCTTCGACTCTTCGTCATCCGCCAGCTCTTCCCGATGCAGCCAGTCAGGAAATCCGGAAGCGTCTTTCTGGAAGAAATAATCATGATCGATGCCGTTGGGATATCGCTTGAGCGAAAGCGGCCTCCCTTGCAGGTGCGGCACCAGCAGATCGGCAACCGCGGCGTAGAAGTTGATCACGTCGCGCTTGGTGTAGCCATCCGCCGGATAAAAAACTTTGTTGAGGTTGGTAAATTTCAGTCGATGCTCGTCGATATCGAGGGTGATCTCGGCTTTATCGGCCGGCAACAGCGTCTCGCGCTTCGACTCCTGCTCCGTTTCTTCCGCCAGCAAGCTTTCTCCAGTCAACCCTGTTTCGCGCACCACTTCTTCCGGCGCGACTTCCGTACTCATTCCCAGAAACACCGGCGCGCGCAGCCGGTCATCTTTTGTCCATGACGTAAACTTGACCGCGCAAACCAACTCCGGCTTCACCCAGATAACTTCGCCGACGTCCTTGGGCACATCGTTCAACACCGGTTTTTTCGCGACCAGCGGCGTGATCTTCTCAAACACCGCCTTGAGCGATTGCTGCGTGAATCCCGAGCCCACATTGCCTGCGTATATCAGCTTCTTGTCTTTGTAGTAGCCGAGCACCAGCGCGCCAAAGGGTTCGCGTTCGCCCAGAATGAATCCGCAGACGACAAAATCCTGCTGGCACGTCACTTTGATCTTGATCCAGCTTGCACTGCGCTTTGATTCGTACCTGCTCTGCGCCTGTTTGGCTATGATTCCTTCCAGGCCCTTGGCCCGCACGGCTTGCAGCAATTCGTCGCCTTTGCCGACAAAATGTTCCGAATATCGGACCACATCGCTGGGCAGCAGGATCGACATCAGAAGCTGTCGGCGGTCGATGAGCGCGGCTTTCCGCAGATCGTATCCGTTCAAGTAGAGCAGGTCGAAAGCAAAGAAGTTCAGGAACGGCGCAGCTCCCTTGACCGCCGACTTGGTGCCGAAGCCGGTCATGTTTTGTAGACGTTGAAAGCTGGGATTGCCGATGTCATCCAGCGCCACCACTTCGCCGTCGATGATCGCGGCATCGGCTTTCACGCTCTGCGCCAGCGCGGCCGCCACGGCCGCAAACTGCTTGTCCAGATTGGTGCCTCGACGGGAGGCCATGCGCACCTTGCCGCCTTCGATAAAGCACAACGCGCGATAGCCGTCCCACTTCACCTCATAAAGCCAATCGCTTCCAGAAGGCACCGCGGTTCCCAGAGTCGCCAGCATTGGTTCTAATGCCGTCGGCATATCCGCCTTGATTGCGCCTTCGGTCGAAGAGATATCCCCTGGCCCTTGCAGCACGCTCCGCGTATCTGCTTCCGGGTCCCATCCTTCGCGCACGGCGAAATCTTTCTTCTTGATCAACAGCCAGTCTTTGCCCTTGCTGCGGTTGGTGCGGACCAGCGCAAACTCGCCGACAATCTTGTGTCCGTGAAAGCGCAGCTTGAGGTCGCCCGATTCCCACATCTGAGCCGGTGTCTTCGGCCCCAGCCACTCATAAGTCCCGCGGTCCCAAAGCGTCACGCTGCCCGCGCCGTAATTGCCGCTGGGAATCGTTCCTTCAAAGCTGCCATAATCGAGCGGATGATCTTCCACATGGACGGCAAGCCGCTTGATCGCCGGGTCAAGAGTCGGACCATGAGGCAGCGCCCAGGATTTGAGCACGCCGTCCATTTCCAACCTCAAGTCATAGTGGAGACGTCTGGCGCTATGTCGTTGGATAAAAAAGCGGTTGCCCCCATCGCTCGCAGGCTTGGCAGGAGGCTCAGGGGTCCTGGAGAAGACTCTTTTTCGCCGGTATTCTTCTAGTGACATAGCCTGTTCGGAAGATTGTATTGCACCGCTTTTTGTGCTTTCATTAGCCCTACGCCCTGATATCTGGAGAACATAAAATGGCCAGCACCGTTTGGAAGGGACATCTTACTTTTGGTTTGCTGTCGCTTCCCATCAAATTGTACAGCGCAGCCCGCAGTGAATCCGTAGGCTTCAACCAACTCCACAAAGCCGACAACTCCCGCGTCAAGCAGGTGCTTTACTGCCAGCTTGAGGACAAGCCGATCCCTCGCAGTGAGATTGTAAAAGGCTACGAATACGAGAAAGACAAATACGTCGTCATCGACGATGAGGACATCAAGAAGGTCGCGCCCAAGACCGCCAGGACCATGGAAGTGCTGGAATTCGTGAAGGCCACAGAGGTCGACGCAATCTTCTTTGAAAGCTCCTATTACATGGCGCCCGATGAAGCCGGCGAAAAGCCTTACGCTCTTTTGTTTGAAGCGCTGCGCCAGAGCGGCTGCGTGGGTGTGGCCAAGATCGCCATGCACAATCGCGAGCATATCGTTGTGCTGCGGCCCGGCCCAAAAGGTATTCTGTTGCACACCATGTATTACCCGGACGAGATCCGGCAGGTTGAAGAGTTCCGCACCGATACCAGCATCGTGAAAGAAAAAGAGCTGGCGATGGCGAAGATGCTTATCGATTCCCTGCTCGCCGAGTTCGAGCCGCAAAAATACCACGACGCCTATCGCGAAAATCTGATGGCCATGATCCAGGCCAAGGTGGAAGGCAAGCAGATCGTCGAAACCGTTGAGACCAAGCACAAAGCGCCGGTGGTCGATATTCTGGAAGCGCTCAAGATGAGCCTGGCTGAAGTCAAGAAGCCGATTCGCTCCTCCGTTGGCACTCCCGCTCTGCCCGTAGAAGAAGAGCCTGCTCGCGGCAAGAAAGGCCGCAAAGCCGGAAGCTAAGATCGTTCCCGACTTACTGTCTCTTAATCGGGGTGGAGCAGGCATTTATGCCTGCGTTTTCAAGCTCATAAATTCATCGGCTTCAGCCGCTGGGGTAACCCTCCCGCACACGCCAATCAGAACACTACTACTGCGCCTTACCCGGTGTGACCTTCACGGCCTTGTTCTTCTCGAACGTTACCGTCACTGGCTTGCCCGCATTGGCAAACTCAATGGTTCGATTGCCATAGTCGCCGGCGTCGGCGCTCATATCTGAGCCAAGGGCAAAGCTGGCTTGCAGTTCGCTCATCCCCTGTTTGACCTGGTGTTGATCTACGGCGCTCCATGTATCGGCGGGCCAGTGTTTGTACAACTCATGCGGATCTTCAAAAAAGAAAACGTCGTTCGCGTTGAACGTGTAGTCGTCTCCGGTGTTCGTTCCAAAAGCCGCGGCAAAGGTGCCAGACTCGCCTGCTTTTTCAAACACTGCCATGATCTGCTTCTGGACCACCGCAAGCTGTCCCGCCTTCAGCGCGACGGGCTCACGTTGCAGCACCACGTCTTTCACTTCTAGCTTGGCCAGCGGAGGCAGCACCCCCGCCTTGCGCTTGAAGTTCACGCTGTGCGCAGCGGCGTCATAAGGATAGTATGAAAGCAGGTTCCCGGTCTTGATCCATACCGGTTTTCCCGCCAGCTCTTTCTTGGCCGATTCCACGTTGTAAGGAAAGATTTTGTGCGGTGTTACATAGTCATCCATGTTGGATGAATAAGTGGTCTCTGGCTTTTTCGGTCCGGCGCCCGTGTCACGGCGGGCATAGAAAATAAATCCCACCCGTATGAGGGCAATCACCACAAAAACCAGCACGGTTATCTGGATTCGCTTTTTTAGGTCAGCATCCATCGTGAAATAAATGTAACACGCGAAAGCCGACTCGGCGCGCCCAAGGCCTTGCCATCCCTGAAGCGCGTTTGGCGTGCGCCTCTTGGAGTCTTCTGTACCATCTGGCGAAGCACGGTCATAAGCGACTAATCGTAATGACGCATTGGATGTCTGCCCAAGCAGTCGATTCCGCAATCCTGCCCGGAATTCACGTTGTCGCGTAAACTTATAGATGTGCCCTGCTTCCGCTTTAATGAGAGGCGTTTGGCACAACGGTCAAGGTGCTTATGTTACGAATTCTTCTGATGTTGCTGGTTCTGCCGCTCACGGCCACCGCCGGGGTGGTAGACGACGTTCGTGCCGCCATTGCTCATAATAATTTCTCCAACGCTCTGGAGGTTCTGAGCGGATACAAGGCGCAGCATGGCATCGACCCCGAATATGTTGAGGCCCTTTCCTGGATCGCCCGCGGCGAACTGAATTCCGGCGACTTCGCGCAAGCACGCAAGCTCGGCCAGGACACAAAGAAGCTGACGATCCAACTGCTGAAGAATGCTCCGCTCGACCAGGACCCACGCCTGGCCATTGCTCTGGGCGCATCCTTTGAAGTGCAGGCCCAGGCCCTGGCAAAACAGAATCAGACGCCGGCAGCCGTGGTCCTTCTACGTCAGGCGTTGCAGGCTTACGGCGCCACGTCAATCCGCGCGCGTCTGCAGAAAAACCTCAATCTGCTTACGCTCATCGGCAAGCCCGCGCCGCCTCTGGCCATCGGAGAGTATTTAGGGCCCAAGCCGCAGCCTTTACCCGCGCTCAAAGGTTCGGTGGTACTGCTCTTTTTCTGGGCCCATTGGTGCAGTGACTGCAAAGCTGAAGCGCCGGTCATCGCCCGATTGCAGTCAGAGCTGCCGCCGCATGACTTTGTGGTGGTTGCTCCCACGCAGCGTTATGGCTATGCCGGGGCGCAGGAAAACATTTCTCCTCAGCAGGAAACCCAATACATTGAAGCCGTTCGCCAGCATTACTACTCGCAGCTTGCCACGGCTCCAGTGCCAGTCAGCCAGCAGAACTTTGATCGTTATGGTGCCAGCACCACGCCCACACTTGTTCTTCTGTCGCGCAATGGCAATGTCGCTCTTTATCATCCCGGAGCAATGGCCTATGCGGATTTACGCTCCGAAATCGATAAGCTGCTCAAGCCCGCTAGGTGAAGCGCCAGTGCTTCGACCGGTCAAAAGTCGCTCATATCAGCCCGCGGCAATGTAATTGTCATCACAGAATTTTCAGTCGATGCCGGTCATACTGCTCTTTCTCCATGGCATGCGCTCCTTTTGTATCCTGTTCCTCGCAGTGTCAGGGATGTGCCCGGTCTGTATCATTTTTCTGTCGCCCAGCAGCTAAGAGCTTGCTATTAGTTGTATCGTATTTTTTTCGCTCATGTAGGGATTCTCGGGCAGTGAAATCGGTTTTATAAGAAGACTGCTACCCTGTGGGCGTAATTACTTTCGTCACCGACCTTCGGACTCTAACCAACAAAGATTGTCCGTGATAAAAATTAGTTAACGATCTGCCATTGCCACTTCGTGCTTAATCCGTCTCCCCCGCAAAAGTCTTGGAGTTGAACCGTTTCCGGAATGTATCGGTCGGTCGGGGTGATCTTGATGGGCTACGTTAGATTCTTGTTGTCAGGTGCCGGTCTTTGCTTGCTCAGCGCATGCAGTGGTCTCCACTTTCTCAGCGCGGGCGCCGATTCGAACGCCATCTCTGCTTCTGCCAGCAACAGTGTTCCCGGCTCCATGGTGTCCAAAGAAGCTCCGCCTGCCGGCGTCCGCCCGGTCGCGAAAACGACTTCTGTTTCCCCGGCTGACAAGCTCATCGCGCTTACATTTGATGATGGCCCCCGGCCCTATGTCCTGTTCGGCAGCAAGGGGAGCCGTCCTGCTCCGGGCCTGGTGGATATCCTCGACCAGAATGGTGTGAAGGCGACGTTTTTTGTCGTCGGATGGCGGCTTACCTCTAAAACGTGGGGCGAACCGCGGCACGAAGAAGACATTGGCGTTACTTGCATTGACGCGGCGGAACAGTTGATCCGGCGCGGCCATGAGCTGGAAGACCACACCTACAGCCACCTGGAATTGCGCAGCGCAGAGAAGAAAAACGGCGAGCAATGGGTCATGCATGACGTGGATCGTGGAGCGCAGGCCATTAAGGCCATCACCGGCACGCAGCCGCGATACCTCCGCCCTCCAGACTGGATCATCACCAATGATGCGCGGCGCGACCTGCAACAGCAGGGCTATCGCGTGCTGACCATTTCGGCGGAAAATCCCATGGCCCTGCGCGACGTGAACTCGCTCGACTATCTTTGCGCCGGCAAAGCGGTGGGATGTCCCAAGCCGTCCCTGCCCGACGCAGTATTACAGCAGATAGGGCAGCGCGAGAAAAAAGGAACCTATACGCACATTCTCGCCTTCCATGAGTTATCCACAACCGCCGCCATCATGCCGCGGCTGATCACTGATCTGAAAGCGCGAGGCTACCGCTTCGTCACGCTGGCTGAATACATGAAGCTGGTTGAGTCGAAGCCGGATGAGGCGGTGAAACAGCAGGCGACGGTGACGCGACCGACAAAGTTCTGAGTGTAAGCGCACCTGTTTACGACAAGAGTCCGATACCAGAATATTTGGATTTCGAGCCTGGGTCCGCGACCATGTAGCGAGAGGAAGGGAGGCACCATGATTTGGACAAGGCGGCTATTGCTTGCATTTCCCTTCGCAGTTGCGGCTACGCTGACCGTGATGATGAATGTTGCCGACCGATTCCACTGGCGCCGAGAACACATCGCGGGATACGGTTTTCTATTCAGCACGCCTTGGGCTTGGCTGTTAGACCGTGGTTGGTTTGGAAATGTTCACAACCGATGGTTTGAGGCGTTCATCGCCTATGCAGTCATTCTGTGGATTCCTGCCCTGCTCTATTCAGCTTGTCTGTGGCTCTTACTGCGTGGTCTTAATTTGGGACAGCTCATGATCCCCAACAGCATTGCTGTTGAAACATCGCAATCACGCTCGCGATCTGAGTGAAACCGCATGATGTCGAACGGCGGTCCCGCGCTTACCCGCTAGACCTTCACAAAAATCTTCTTCCTATACAAGCCCCATGCCACCAGCGTCCACAGCGCCAGGTAGCATAGTGCGAAGGCCAGAGACGCATTCTTCGCTTGTGCCAGTGGCGCGAACCAGTGCTCATAGATCCAAGTCTGTACCGTGGTCACTTGTGTCCCATCACCCACCTGGATGATAGATCCCAGTTTGCCGACGAACGTTGAGAGCGCGTAGGCCAGGATCGCGTTTGATCCCAGCCACAGGAATGGCCTGGCCCACGCGCGCCAGCCGCGCATCTCGATCAGCCACCAGCAGAGCGCCAGCAGCAGGCATGCGGCCCCGGCGGTAAAGAGCACGTAGGAACTGGTCCACAGCGGCTTAGAGATGGGAAACCAGGGATGCCACGCATACCCCGCAGCCACGCCCATCACTCCGGCAATAACAAGGCCACGCATTTTTTGCCGCAGGCTAGCGGTGGGGTTCCCGGCGAGCCCGCTTTTGGCTCGCTGGGGTGAGGCGTCGCGCAGAAATTCTCCGGCCAGCGTACCCAGTAGCGTGGTTGCAATCGCCGGAAGCGTGCTCAGCAACCCTTCAGGATCGAAATCCCGGCGATAAAGGTGGCCTAGCATCAGCTTGCGGTCGAGCCATCCGGCAAGCGAGCAATGCTGCGTCATCCATGCAGCGGAATCGCATCCCGGAACCGGCACGAACCGTATGATTGCGTAGTAGCCGGCTAGCAGTCCGGCAATCCAAAGGATGCGTGCGCGGCCTGACGTCCAAAGCGTAATCACTGACGCGCATAAATACACCAGGGCGATCCGCTGCAATACTCCTGGGTAGCGCATGTGGGAAAAGTCGACATAGGGCAAGATACGAATGGCATAGCCGATCAGCAGGATCAGCAAGCTCCGCCGCGCCACATGCGTCATCAGCGTCAGCCTAGAATCGCCACGCGCCCGCCGCGCCGCAAACGACAGCACCATGGACGCCCCGACGATAAACAGGAAGAATGGAAAAATCAGGTCCGTTGGCGTCCAGCCGTTCGCGTCCACCCACCACTTCCCCGGATACCCGCCCGCTTGGTGTGCCGTCATCAGCTCGTCGGCGTGATTCAGTGGCCAGTAAGAAACATCTGAACCAGGATTGTTCACCAGGATCATGCCGGCGATGGTCAGCCCCCGGAAGATATCCAGCGATTCGAGCCGTTGCCTCGTGGTGGTCGCGGGCGGCTCGTCGGGAAGCATTCCTTTCGGCTTGGTGGTCGTGCTATGGATAGAGGTCGCCATTTATTGTTGTGGAACGCGCCTCTTAGTTTACGCCTGAAATAAATTCGGGCTGCCATCTTGCGGGATCCGGCAGCCGTTCACGACTTCTAATACCATCGGGCTGGCCGGGGATGAACGCCACTCTGGCCACAGTGGGAATCTCATTCCGAATAAAAAGTCGGACACCGAAACCTGGCGTTTGGCTGATGCGCGGTGCCCAGCCGGCTACCAGTCCGGTGCCCGACTTTTTCGCCGGAAACCCGATTCCGGCTTCTTCACCGCCTCTGGAAGGGGTAAAGAAATCAAAATAAGCGCATGATGCCTGCGGGAACCATTTCTTGGCTTCTTACACAGACCAGCAGCATGTATGGGAATGAGGTTTTTTGGGGCGAACGTTCTAGCGTCTGAGAGGTATGACCAGATTTGACAGGCTCATCTGGAACGCTGGAGTAACGCGGCTAGTTACCAACAATTGGGGTGTTGCAAAATTCTGCAGCCGATAGGCCCTCACAGAGATGCGTTGCGGGTTTTTCGCCTGCACTCTGGGGAGACGTACGCTGACCCTGCTGGGAACAACGTAATTGAACTCAACCGTAACCACCGGGGGGATGTTGTCATATGGATTGGGATCGTATGAGTCGCACCAGCAGCAAGCGGTCCCGGCAAGAAAAAACATCAGGCCGAGAACGCCACCGCGCAACCACCTGTGAACCAGGAAAAACATCTTTTGCCTAATCCTTTACGCCCCGGCAAATGCATCATTGGATTGGATTGTATTCCAAAATGACACCTGTATCTTAGCAGAAAAATTGGCAAGACATTAAAATTTGAAAACAAGTGATTCAGGGGCTAGTTATCTACCCGTGGAAGGCAACACCCGCAGAAAGCGGAACGTCATCTTCGCGGCGAGTCCAATCCCAATTTCGCGAGCATCATCTCTCGCCAAGCTCTTTTTCCAGCATGGCCCGTGATCTCCGTGCAGGCTCAAGACTGGGATCAAGGACGCATGCGTCGCCCATATAGGCCAGCGCGTCAGTTGGGCGGCCGAGTCCCTGAGCGCACAAGCCAAGGTTGTAACTGGTGGCGGCGGAGCGCCCGAGCAGCCGCTCAGACGCCTGGCATCATGGTATGTCAGCCGCCGTGATTTGCGAGTGCTCCTCAATTGTGTGAAATCTTCGAGGGCTGCCGGTCTAATAAGGAAACAACCCCTTGACTCCTTTGGCTTTGGCCTCGGCACGTTTGTAGTCAAAAAGTTTCTTGTCGTCGAGGACGTCAGCAAATTCTTCAGCAGCGGCTTGAGCTTTTGGATCTGGGAAGTAAAGCAATGCTTCCGCAATGCCGTACCGGGCCTCACCAGGAACACGGCGGCCAGTCGCGATTAATTCGTCGATTGCTCTGGGGTCCTGAAGCCGCGCCAAACCCTTTGCCGCTGTGGCAGCAATCATCAGGTTATGTGAGTGAAGTCCCTGAATGAGCAGATCGTAGGAGCGCGGATCACGTGTTGCAGCTAAATCGTACCAGCCATCCGGGATTTCATAGTACGCGGCATAGCGCGAGTTGTTGAGGTTCAAATGGCGTTTCATGCACCATTCCAGCCATTCAGGATCTGCTGCCCGATATGAAGCGACGTGAGGATCGTTAGGGTCTATTCCATTCTTCTTGCACCAGCCTATGAATGCCTGGGTTACGTCTTTGTTCAGTCTGCCGTGCTCGTCATAAGCGCTTGGCCACGGCATTTCATTATTTAAGCCCTTTTTTGCTTCCTGAACCAGATAGTCAAAATAAACTCGGTCCTTTATGCCCAAAGTGATGAGGATGCTGGCGATTCTACGTTTTACCTTGGCATCATTGCTAAGGGCAAAAATCTGCTTCTCATTGGCAACGACCTCCGGGTTTCCGCTCAAGAACTCTTGAAAGGTGTGTGTCTTGTTTTCAAGTGCAATCAATTCCAGAGCCTTTTCCTTATCGGTTTCGTTTGGCTTCTTCTGAGCATTTTGACTACCCATAAGAGAGAAGACCAAGCCGGCAAGAATTAGAGTGCGTTTGCTTCGCGCCAAGCCCATACGCCATTTTGCCATAATCACTTGATGTCACTCGCCTTAACTTGGGATTGAGAGTCGAGTTTAATAAAAGTCTCCACTGCGCTTTGGGTCTTAGTTTTCGAAGGCAGGAGTGTTCCGTCTTCATAAATATAATATGTGGGAAAAATCTGGGTATCCACCGTATATTGGCCTTGGTAGTAGAACTCGGTTGTTGACCAGATGTAAGCAGTTACGGGCGAGACGGGGTTACTACAAAACCCTCTCGTATCCGTGCTCGTGCAAGCATTGAGGGTTCTATTGGCTGCCTGGGCTTCCGGGCCGACCCTGCCCTCCGCGAGGTGAAAAGCGTGCAAGCGTCCGGAGGCTACCCCTTTCTGGTCATTATCGGGATGAGCTTCAGGCGTGAACAATTTACCGCCGAATTTAACAAAATTAGCGAGACTGGTAAAGACAGAATGACAGGAATCCGGGGTCTCACCAAGCACCGCTTTCGTGTTGTAGAACCGAGCTTGAAATACTTGGTTCCCAATCGGTTCAATAATGGCCTGCGTACGATTGTATGATCGAAAATCACCGCCCTGAAGCACTGACTTATCGAGTTGGGATGGCGGGGTGGCATTTGCGCTTTGCTGGATTAGGAAAGCGTTAACAAATTGCCGATCCGCATCGTTGCTTATAGAACTTCGGTCACCATCACTCAGGCTTTTCAGCAAGAAGGGGCAGCCGATAGTACTCCTCAGTTCTATGGGTAAGTTCGGATTAACCAAGCCGGGGCCGGGCAATTCCACACTCTGGACATCGATCCACCCGACAATAGTGATCTCCTTTGTAAAAAGAGCCCCGGTCCTTCCCTTAGCAAGACCTCCGCGTGGATTCCACACTGATTGGGCGAGCGATTTTCTCCGTGGATGTAGTTGCACATTGCCATTTGGATCCTGTCCAAACAGATTTGATTGCTCGTCAACATCTGAAATAAAAAATGGGAACGCGGACAAAGTAGAATTACCGGAAGTGTCATACTGCGCTATTTCACCAGTAGGCAGATTGAGCATGACGCCACCATCATCGGTAGCCCCAATAAGAGTCGCCGGAAAGGTATGGGGAGGGAGGTCGGCGGACCAAGAGGTTATGCCCGTATCTGTCTGGATGGCGGCGATTTTGACGCCGTTAAAGGCAAATGCCGTGTTATTCTGCCCAAGAACGAGCGTTCCGCCAGGATCTACGCTGAAATTGCCCCCGGTCCAAGCGCCTATAGGGAGTACATAGTCAGATCCATTGTGAGTGATTCTGGCATCTACTACCGTTTGGCCCAGGGTGCATTGTGGGGTACCTCCCGGCGTTGCCCATATACAGTCTGAACTCCCTGAATTATTGAAGGTCCACGCTGCCAGCAATCCATCATTCCCATCAGGGATGGTCTCGCCGGGCAATGGTTGAGTTAATGCGTCCGTGATTTGTTCCTGAGGCGAACCATCTGTCCCAGAGAAAATAATATTTTTCGCGGTGAAGCTCCGTAGTGTCTCTATCGAAAAGCTCCCACTGTCATCGACCGTCAGGAGGTTCAGCATATAACTAATAGTAGCAGTGACCGTATTTGCGTTTGAATCCACAACAATATCCCCGGTACTCGTGGAATAGCTCAAATGCGCATTCCCATCCGGAGCAATCATGATAGTTCCGTTTCCGATGCAATTGCACTCTAATACTAACTGGGAGGCGGGAAAAGGTGAGGCCTCTAGAAAGAGCTGGCCATCCAAAGGCACGCTAAATTTCTGAGCACCAGTGATCAGATCCAAAGCAATGACGTCAACATGCACAGTGTTAGCATTGGTTCTAGTGCCCGTAAACGTAAATATTGTACCGTCGCCTCGGACGGCGAACTCACCGAGTGTTTGTGCGTCGTAGCGCCAAGAGATGGCCTGAGTTGCAGGATCGATTCTGAGTAACGTCTCTGGTACATCGCAGCAGCCTATCGGAACCAGATGCACGAGCAGACCGCCCTGGGGGTCAGACACCTGTTGGGCGGAGGCATAAATTACAGAGGGCGCGTCTAACGTGCTCGCCTGAGCTGTCATGAGAGAAGTGATTGAATTCACCTCCGGCAGTGTTCCCGCCCGCGCCACAAAACGGCCAGAGATGGCTTGGGCTCTCTTAAGAGAAGCCGCCCGTAACTCCTCTAGCGATGGATAATGCGATCTGATCTGGCTCACATGCCGAGAAATCGCGTCGGCGAACATTGCAAGCCTCCCGCCATGGCTTCTTAACTGCTGAACTACGGATTCAGCCCTATTTACCGCTGCGTTAGACCTGCTGAATCCTGTGTCATCGACAGCAAGAATCTCATTATCAATGAGTTGCACCGAAGCGATCTTCGGAGCTGAGTTGGTTGCAGCTGCGGCCTGAAGCGTAGCACCGGTAATTGGCGCAGACCAAAGCCCTTCGCCGTCGCGGTTCAGCGCACGGACCGTTAAGCTTGAAAATCCAGAGGCAGCCTCTATCGAATAAATTCCAGGGGAATCATCGCTATTTCCATAGGCGAAGACTCCGTCAAAGGCAAAGTTCTGTGGCAAAGGGCTCACTCCCCATAGAGGAACGCCATCAGGCAGTTGGGTCCCGGCAAAAACGGAAACGCTAGAAGTTGCTGAAAGCGGCCCCGCAGCGGTTTGCAGCGTCGCTGTAATCATGGTTGTGCCTGGCTGCAAAGCTGTAAGTTGTCCATCTGTTATTTGAAGGATTGTGGCATCATTCACAGCCAGAGTGGCTCCAGGAACGGACGCACCTTGGTCACTGACCACCTTAAGCGAGCGAGATTGGCTTACCAGCAAATTGACTTGGCTTGGAGTAAGAAAAATGGCACTGATGGGAATTGGTGGTGGCGCAAGAGAAGTAATGCCGATACTGCTGGTTGCCTGGTTGCCGGCAACATCGGTTGCGGTTATCTGGATCTGGTTAAAACCGGGATTTAAGTTTATTTGACAGAGGAAGCTGCCGGACGACAGTGCACCCGCAATCCCATTGCACTGCACTGAAGCTACGCCCGAGAGAAGATCAGACACTGTTCCCGCAATAGAACCCGTCGAAGCCGCAACCGTTGACCCATCAGATGGTGATGTGATAGAGAGAACCGGCGGCGTCGTATCGATGTTCACGCTCACACTTGTGCTGCTGCTATTCCCAGCATTGTCGGTGGCGGTCCCGGAAACTGCTTGGTTGATGCCCTCAGTTGCGATTGTCTGAAGAGGAGGGCACGAAGCGACACCTGACTGGCTGTCTCCACATGCAAACAGGACGCCGACTTGACTGTCGTTCCAGCCAGCAGCGTTCGGACTTGGGAGTACCGTTGCAGTAATCGACGGGGGTGTCGTATCGGCAATTATGGTGAAATTAATTCCATTGCTGGCAAAATTGTTGATGGTCGCTACCACTGGTCCAGTGGTAGCGCCGCTGGGTACGGGCACGGTGAAGCTAGTACCGTGACCGCGTGATTTTGTAGCCGAACTTGTGTCGAGCCTTTTTCCGAGTAAAGGCCCACTGGATGGTGACTCGGTTGCGATTGGTGCGGCGGTTCCAAGATCGAGCTTCTTTCCGCAAGGTCTCTGGATCTC
>DASXCL010000150.1:0-3828 GCA_036491195.1 Candidatus Angelobacter sp. | reverse complement strand
TACGGCCGCGATCTGGGCATGGCATTTCAGATTGTGGACGACGTGCTCGACCTCACTGCCTCAGAAAGCGTGCTTGGCAAACCGGTTGCCAGCGACTTGCGCGAAGGCAAAGTAACCATGGCCGTTATTCACGCTCTCGAACGTTGCTCGCTGGAAGAGAGGCTGCAAATCGCCACCGTCGTCGAGCAGCGTGCCTTCAACGGCGTCACCCACGCAGACATTCTCGATATTCTTGCGCGCTACGACTCTCTCGATGCCGCGCATGCTCTTGCAGCTCAATACGCTGACTCTGCCCGCAAAGCTATCTGCACTTTCCCCGACTCGGAGATAAAGCGCGCCCTGCTGTGGGCGCCTGAGTTTGTCGTCGTCCGCGAAAAGTAGCTACCGGCGTCCCGGTGGCGGTACTCTACCGATGAATTACACAAATAAAGTTCACAAGGTGTAACATTTCTTCGACCTGCGCATCCAAACGCCGGGTTAATTCGTATAGTCAGTGGGCGGTTCCCAGTAATTCAATTCAAACAGGAGATTGCGAATGAAAAAGCTGTTGATCCTCACACTTGCAGCCTGCGTTGCATTCAGCGTCGCTGCCATTGCACAAGACACCATGAAGAAATGCGATTCGGGCATGAGCATGGGCAAAGAGGCAAAAGCCCCGCTCAAGACCCTTAAGGGCACGGTAAAGCAGGACGGCGACAAGGTCAGTTTCGTGAGTGACGCCGATCAAAAGAGCTGGGACGTCATGAACCCTGAAACCTTGAAAGACCACGTTGGCCACCACGTTTCGGTCAGCGCGCATGTTTATGCGGACAAGAATTCAATTCACGTCATGAGCGTGAAAATGATGAAGGCCACCAAATCGGCGATGTAATTTCCGATCCCTCATATTCGGTATCAGGCGGCCTCGCGCCGCCTTTTTTCATGTACTCTGTAATTTGCCATGAACAATATTCTCGGCGCGGTCTGGCACCACGGCTATCTGCTGGTGTTTCTGTTTGTTCTGGCAGAAGCTTGCGGACTGCCGGCGCCCGCCGCCCTGGCTCTGGTAGCGGCCGGAGCGGCTTCGGCGGCGCATATCCTGAGCGCGCCCGTCTCCATTGCTTTTGCCGTTCTGGCAATGATGCTGGGCGACACTCTGCTTTTTTTCCTCGGACGCTACATGGGATGGGCCCTTTTGAGCGTTCTCTGCCGGCTCTCGCTGAATCCCGAAACCTGTATTCTTCGCTCCGCAGAAGCCTTTTACAAACGCGGTAAGCTGACCCTGCTCTTTGCCAAATTTGTTCCCGGCATCAACACCATGGCGCCTCCCCTGGCAGGCAGCATGAAGATGAGACTGGGTCAGTTTATGCGCCTCGATCTGGCAGGCGCCTTTCTTTATGCCGCAACCTACACCGTGCTGGGCTATCTTTTCCGCGACTTCGTAGTCAAGATCACTCGCGGCATTCAGAACGCCAGCCACGTTCTGGCGGAAGTTACTTTTGTCGCCGTGCTGGTTTTCATCGTCTATCGAGTCGTGCAGTATCGCCGCTACAAGATGACCGACGTTGTCCCGCGAATTGCGGTGACGGAACTTGCACGCCGCATGCTTACCGACGAGAAGGACATCATAGTCGTTGACGTGCGCAGCCATGGCTACTACGACTCAGGCGCTGCGCGCATCGCCGGTTCCATTCGGCTGGAACCCAACCGGCTCGCGGAGGAAGTCAAAACCTTTCCCAAGGACAAAGACATCTATGTCTATTGCACTTGAGCACGCGAAGCGACCAGCGCCCGGGTGGCGCTGTTACTCAGGCAGCAGGGGTTCCGCGCCTACGTCATCGCCGGCGGATTGACCGCGTGGCGCAAGGCAGGACAGCCGCTCGAATCGGTTCCGGAAGGCGATCTGGTGAAGCTGCCTACGTTCAGCTGAACAAGCCAGGTTTCAAGGTTTCCATGCTTTCGGAATTTCCGAACGGAACGGTTGCAATCCGAATCTTACGAGTGGCGACCGGTTAGCGCAACGTTTGAAATGTTTAATCCATAAACCCGGCAATTTCGGATCTGACGCCCATGCCTGCGGAAGTTGAAATTAAATTTCGAATCACCGCGATTGATTCGCTGTTGAGCGATCTGCGTCGTTTTGGCTTGAAGGAAATAACCCCGCGCACCCACGAAATGAACGTTCTGTTTGATCTTCCGGGACGCCCGTTGCGTGCGCGCGGCGAAGTTCTGCGTCTGCGCAAGTACGGCGAAAGCTGGGTCCTCACCCACAAAGCCAAGAGCAAGAGTGACGGTGGTCCGCACAAATCCCGAATCGAGACCGAGACGCGTGTCGAAGATGGCGAAAAGATGGAAGCCATTCTACGGGCCCTCCAATTCGAACCATCATTCCGATACGAAAAGTTTCGGGCCGAGTGGCAGGGCGAGCAAGGCCACGTCGTGATCGATGAAACTCCCATCGGCAGCTTCGGCGAGATTGAAGGCCCGCCGGAGTGGATCGACACGGTCGCAAGCCAACTGAATCTTCGCCGGGGCGACTACATCACTGAAACGTATGCTGGCCTATTTTTCGACTGGAAAAAACGCACCGGCAGCCAAGCAGAAGAAATGACTTTTGCGGCCGTGAAGTAGCGACCTCAGTCTGATTATGGGGTTAACAATCAGTTGGAACGGAGCTCATCTTTCCCATTTTGGAAGACATCGCGCCGATTCCTGTTCTGCCCCGAATCAAAGCTGATATATTTGTCGAAACCTCAAACCGATCACTGACCACTGGCCATTGATTCAAGGAGCTCCCATGGCAGGAAAGAGCGTCAACAAAGTTATTCTTATCGGCAATCTCGGCAAAGATCCCGAAGTGAAATACACGCCGCAAGGCACGCCCGTCGCAAAACTCACTCTTGCCACCAATGAACGTTACAAGGACAAGGACGGCCAGTGGCAGGACCGTACTGAGTGGCACAACGTGGTCTTATGGCAGCGCCTGGCGGAGATTGCCGGCGAATATCTGAAAAAGGGCGGCAAAGTGTACATCGAGGGCCGCTTGCAGACCCGCTCATGGGAAGACAAGCAGACCAACCAGAAGAAATATATGACAGAAGTCGTCGCCAACGACCTGGTGCTCCTGGGCGGACGCGGCGAGGGCGGCGGGGAATCCGGCGGATTCTCACGCGGAGCCTCTGCGGGCAACAACAACAATTTCGACCAGCGTACTCCGGAACCGGAGCCCGCTGCAGTCGGGTCTTCGCCAATCAGCGACGAAGATATCCCGTTTTAATCCGCTAATCTGACCGAGGAATTCGATGCCCGACCTTGCCGCGATGACCTGTGTTCCCTGCCGTGGTGGTGTCCCGCCGCTGAAAGGCAAGGAACTGGCCGAACTTCATAAGCAGCTGCCGGACTGGGCGCATTGGAAGGTGGTCAATGAGCACCATCTCACTCGCACTTTCGCTTTTCCGGACTTCAAACAGGCGCTGGCTTTCGTAAATCGAGTGGGCGAAGTGGCCGAGGAACAAGGCCACCATCCTGATATCTGGCTGGCATGGGGGAAGGCGGAAATCACCATCTGGACCCACAAAATTGACGGCCTGACCGAGAGCGATTTCATCATGGCGGCCAAGATTGATCGCGTCCTGAACCGGCAGACTTAGCAGCTTCAACGAAGCTGAAAGCACAAAATGTGCAGGAATTTGCAGCTTCAACGGTTTCTTGTTCCGCTAAAGCACTCAAATCTGCTGTAAGTTGTTGTTTCTAATTGGTCTTTCTTTTGATCGTTTTGCACCGTAAGTGGCATGATTCGTGCCATTAGTAATGCGTTACTCCAGTACCAAAATAATGCCCACTAGGGGG
>DASXCL010000149.1:0-5887 GCA_036491195.1 Candidatus Angelobacter sp. | reverse complement strand
GTAGGCGAACGTACCGGGTAGTTTCGCTTCCGGACCGTAAAGCTCCCAGGTTGATTCCGGCTCTTTGCTGAGATCCGTGAGTTCTGGCACTGAAGATTGCATGCGAAACGCCATTTCATATTGCGCGATGCGCGAGTTGGTTTCGGGATCGCCAACCTCCGCTAGTGTCTGCCGATTGATTTCTTCTACCGCGTTCAGCATTTTGCGCCTGGTTTCTCGATCGACGCCTGGGGGATCTTGCAGGTAAAGCACCGGATCGCCAACCGATCGCAATCCGACCCCCGAGAATTCAGACGAAAGGAAACCGCTGCTCCACAAACGAGAAGAAACCGGCTGGTTGTTCTCCTTGGGATTCGTCTTCGTCTGAAGAACAACAAAGGTTGGCAAATTGTCGTTCATGCTGCCGAGACCGTATGCCAGCCACGCACCCATGCACGGCTTGCCGGCATTCATGTTGCCCGTATTCATGAGCATGATCGCGGGTTCATGGTTGATAGCATCAGTGTTGGTTGACTTAATAAAGGTGAGATCGTCCACCATGCGCGCCGTGTAAGGAAGCAGATCGCTGATCCAGGTTCCAGTTTGGCCATGCTGATTGAAGGGCCAGTGTGCAGGAGCAACTGGGAAGCGAGCCTGACCGGCGGTCATCCCGGTTAGTTGCTGATTGCCTCGGACGGACGCGGGCATGTCTTTGTCGAATTGTGCGGCAAGGTTAGGCTTGTAATCAAAAAGGTCCACCTGCGGCGGTGCGCCGGACATAAACAAATAAATTGCGCGTTTGGCTTTGGGCGCGAAGTGTGGAAGCCCGAGATTGTTGCTCCCGGCTCCTGCATGCGAGTTGGGGCCTGATGCAAAAGCAATGCGGCGAAAACTTGCTTCGCCGAAAAGCGTTGCCAATGATGCCCACCCTAACACTTTCCCGGCGCGCCCAAGGAATTGGCGGCGAGACTCGCAGACCGACCACTCTTGCTTGAGCCCTGCGGGAATGGGCAAATCCATCGGCGTGATCTTGTCTTCACAATCAGTGCACAAAAGGTGCTGTTTCATACAATCCTTATCTATTTGTTAACGGTCTCATCAAGATTCAGCATTTCGCTGGCGATCATTGTCCAGGCAGCCAATTCGGGCGCCGGGATGGAACTATCAACTCGCTTTTCACCAACGTTGACGAGAGAGCCGGCGTCCTTCTGATTTTCGGCATAATGTTTCTGCATTTCATCGAATGATTTCTCCAGAACGGCGGCCATTGCGGGAGGAGGAGCATGCGCAAGCAAAATCATTCCCATGCGGCTGATTTTCTGCTCGGGACGTGGGCCGGCTTCATGAATTACGCGCTCAGCCAGAGCCCGAGCCGATTCTACCCACTGCACATCGTTCATGGTGACGAGAGCCTGGAGCGGTGTATCGGTGCGCTGCCGCCTGGTGCAGACCACGTCGCGGGTGGGGGCATCGAATGCATCCATGTTGGGCGGTGGCGCCATGCGTTTCACGTATGTGTACATGCTGCGGCGGTAAAGCGAATCACTGTGCTCTTGCACGTACCGTACAGTATCGCTGGTCGGATAACTTACTTGCTCCCAAATGTTCGGCGGTTGGTAGGGCTTCACGCTCGGTCCACCGATTTTTTGTACCAGTAGCCTGGCGGACTGCAACGCGATATCACGAACCATCTCGGCATCCATACGGAAGCGCGGGCCGCGAGACCATAAAACATTTCTAGGATCCTTCGCCAACTGTTGCGGGCTTGCCTTCGAGCTCTGCCGGTAGGTAGCCGACATCACCATCAGCTTGTACATGTGCTTGATGTTCCATCCGCCGTCGCGGAATTCGACAGCAAGCCAATCGAGCAACTCAGGGTGCGTCGGCCGCTGTCCCATAATTCCGAAATCTTCGGTTGTTTCCACCAGGCCAGCGCCGAAGAGCTCGTACCACATACGATTCACTGTGACCCGTGCGGTGAGCGGATTCTCTGGACTGACGGTCCATTTCGCCAGTGCGAGCCGATTGCGTGGTTCGTTTGCGGGCAACGGTGGCAAGAAGTGTGGGGTGTTGGCCTCAACTCGATCAGTGCGCGCTGTGTACACTCCGCGGGTCAGCACGTTTGCGTACGGGAGCGTGGGTTTTTCCCAGGAAACCAGCGTCAAGTCACCGCCTTTGGATAATTGGTCCAGTTGCTCATCAAGCGAAGCGATCTCACGCTGGATCCCCCGCCACGTAGCATCAACATTATTGAGGTAGAACTCGGTGACAACGTGCGACTGATCTCGCGTCCACTGAGCCGCCGGCTGTTTCGTAATTTCGGCCACGTAGTCTTCGAATGGAAGCCGTTTCACCTCGTCCGAGGCGAGAGTACGTGCATAAAGACGGATGTCCTGATAACGCGCTTCCTTGGCGGGATGTTCTTCTGGATTGCGCCAGCCGAGTTGCATGGGAGCGTCTATATGAATGGTCTTTCTGCCAAGGTTGTCCTTAAGCACAGACGTAGCGACCGGCGTGCCATTCACATAAATCTTGACGCCGGAGGCGTGGCCCGAACCGTCATAGGTGAAGAAGATGTGCTTCCACGCATTGTCCAGCGGCAGAGGCTTAACCGCGGCAACGCGGATGGCGGCCTCGGGTAGCTTCTCGTCCGGGGTTCCACTGGGTGGTTTTGATTTTTTCTTTCTGGCGGCTGCTTTCTCCTCTGCTTTTTCTTTTTTCTCTGCGTCTTTCTCCGCTTTTAATTGTTCGGGAGGCTTGTTAGGGGCCAAATCCTTTTTGCCGAGATCACGCGGGGTAGGATAATCGAAAGCTTCCTTCGCCTCTGGCTTTTTGTGGGATCCTTTCTTGTCTTCCTTTTTTTCTGCCTTGCCTTCTTTCGGCGCTTGATTGACCAGAGCCACACTCAAAATGCCGTTGTCATCGGCGGCGAGTTCCCATCCGCGATCGTGCTGCGTCGATTCCATTTTCGACATCAGAGTGCCGAAGCTGCCGGGATGAAACGGCGCCGACCGGAACATGAACCAACCACCTCCCGAAAAAGGATGGCTCGATTCGTAATCGCCCGCTTGCCCGAGCAGCACCCTCGTGCTCGACTGCATGCGGAAATCGGGCCATAGCCATGTAGTCTCGCCCCATTCGGGCTTCATGGTCGTGGTCTTGAAGCTTGCAGGATTTGCATTGGGCGCGCTGTTCTTCAACACCTCGCCGCTACCCTCATCCAGACGAAGCCGAACGATGAGTCCGTCAGTGGCGACTGGGCGCACCACGTCTTTCTTAATTGCCAGCCACTGTGCCACCAGATTCGGCGCGTTGAGACGCATAGCGTTCAGTTTTTCCTGAAGTTCTGAGCGCTGGGCGAGTATCCGGTCGTACTGCTCCGATTTATCGGCCTTTGGAATGCGGGCGACCGGCGTCCACACCGGCCGATCATCATTAAAAGGTTTTTCGTCGAGATTATTGAAGAACGCGCTGAGGGCATAGAAATCGTGCTGGGTAGTTGGATCGAACTTGTGATCGTGACAGACTGCACAACCGACAGTCAGTCCCATGAATGTGGCGCCGAAAGCTTCGGTGCGCTCGCGCGCGATGTTAACGCGCAACTCCTCGGGAATCGTGCCACCTTCGTTGCTGCTGACGCCCAGGCGCACATAGCCACTGCCGATCAGGGGATCGATGGTCTTCATCGGCATGAGGTCGCCGGCGATCTGCTCAACGGCAAATCGGTCGAAGGGCTTGTTGTTGTTGAACGAGCGGATCACATAATCCCGATAGGGCCAAATGTCGCGGCTATTGTCGAAATGCAGACCGTAAGTATCAGCGTAGCGGGCGTAGTCGAGCCAGTACCGTGCCCGATGTTCACCGAAAGTTGGTTGAGCCAGCAGTCGGTCAACAACATGCTCATATGCATCTGGCGAGGAGTCGCTTACGAACGCCTGCACTTCCTCTGGCGTGGGCAATATCCCGGTCAGATCAAGCGTTACTCGGCGAATGAGCGCCGCCTTATCCGCTTCCGGAGAAGGTTGCAGACGTTCTTTGTTCAATTTTGCAAAGATGAAATTGTCGATCGCATTCTTTGCCCAGGTGTCGCTTCCGCGATCGTGTGGAACAGCGGGGCGGCTCGGCGTTTCGAAAGCCCAGTGCGGTCGGTAGACTGCGCCTTGCTTGATCCATTCCCTCAGAATCGCGACCTCGCCGGCGCTCATCGGCTTGGCCTCGCCGTGCTCAGTTTGCGGCATCAGATATTTCGGATCTTTGGACTCTATTCGCTTGACCAGTTCGCTCTTCTCCGGATGACCGGGGACGATAGCATCGCGACGTCCTTCGCGCTTCTTCATTGCCCACTCGGCAAGATCGAGCCGCAATCCCGCTTTGCGCATTTCCGGGTCGGGACCGTGACAACTGAAGCATCGGCTGGCAAGAATAGGCTGAACGTCCTGATTAAAATCAAGACGCCGGGAAATCTGCGTTCGGTTGCACGCGAAAGACGCGCAAATTGCGAGAGTCACAACAAACACACGAAGGTCAAAGCGTGCCCAAAGATCACGAACCGCTTGTTGGGAACAGCGACAGAAACGAAAATGCGCGCGGTTAATGCGACTCAACGCTCGCCTGTGTTCCGGACATGAGTAGGACTGCAAAGCAGGTCATCCGATGATGATTTCCCGAACGGGAATGAATCTCGAATCACACTTCTTCCTGGGCCAGAAGTTTCTCACTGCTCGAAGGGCTTGTCAACGCACGCCGCGGGCAATGAATCGCTGTTTCTTGTGATCTTCTTCCGACAAAGGTAAGCTACCGACACCCCAGGAAAACCATGAAAAACACTTTGTCGCTATGCGTAATCGTATTGTTCAGTTGCTTCTCCTATGCGCAGCACGACACTATCATCGTGCGTCCGCGGCCCATCGACGATGTCCTGCAAAATCCAGGTATGGGAATTACTACCTTCAATCGATTCAATGGACAAGCCAACAATCCCGCGCTGGAATGGTCGGAACTGGGACCGGTCACAAAGTTGCCCCAGGCGGCAACCAATCCCGATTTTCCTGACACGACAATTGCGTATCTTCGCTGGTACTGGAATGCGCTGGAACCGGAGCAGGGAAAGATCCGCTGGGAGATCATCGATCTGGCCCTCAAAGAGGCGCGAGCGCATGGGCAGACGCTGGCTATCCGACTCATGCCGTATTCAGACAAGGACCCGCTGCCGGAGTGGTATCAGAAATCTGGCGCACGCCGTGCCAACAAGCCCACTGACAAAGATGGCTCCATCTGGCAGCCCGATTTTTCTGATCCTCTTTACATGAAGTATTGGGGCGAGTTGGTGGCCGAGGCCGGAGAACGTTATGACGGCAATCCTTACCTCGACAGCGTGGATATTTCTTCGGTTGGCTACTGGGGCGAGGGCTGGAGCCCTTACATGCCTGCATTCGCGTACCAGAAGGAACTGATCGATATCTGGTTCGATGCTTTTCCCCACACAACGCTGTTGATGAACTTCGACGAGCCGCAGGCATTGGCGTACGGAACTCGTCGAGGCGCCGGCTGGCGGCTGGATTGTCTCGGCGATCTACGGATGAAATCTGATAACCCCTACTTTCAACCGGAGATGCTGGATGTCTATCCGCAGCAGGTGGTGCGGGCCGGCATTCAGAATGTGTGGGAACAGCGGCCGGTATCGCTGGAGGTGTGCGGCACAGTTTCCGAATGGAAACGAGATCATTTTGATCTGAAATACATTCTGGAACAGGCGTTGCGTTGGCATGTCACTTCTGTGAATGTGAAGTCGTCACCAATTCCCGACGACTGGAAGCTCGCGTTCGATGAGTTTCAGAAAAAAATCGGATACCGATTTTTGCTGCGCCGTCTGGAATATCCCAAGGCTGTCGTGGCGGGATCCATGATG
>DASXCL010000148.1:0-4088 GCA_036491195.1 Candidatus Angelobacter sp. | reverse complement strand
TTTCATCGGTACAAACAATCTCACAGCCAGTATGACGAGCAGCGTAGACGATGGCTCGACTTATTACACCCTGGAATATTATCCCGACAACAAGACCTGGGACGGCAAGTTTCGTACGATTCAGATCCACAGCAGCCGCCCTGGGATCAGCTTGCGCTACAGGCAGGGATACTATGCGCTGGATCCGGAGAAGGTCAACAAGGCTGATTCAGATGCGGTCGCAGAGAACTTCAGCCGTTCTCTGGAACTGGATGCGCCTGCAGCGACTCAAGTCGTCTTCCAGGCGCAGGTGCAGCCGCCATCAGAGAAGAGCAAGAAGGTACTGGTCACCTTCCACATCGATCCTCGCACACTGGCCTTTGAACACAAAGACGGCGGAGTGGAGTTCGCACGATTGAGCTGCACCGTCTGGGCTTACGGGAAAGACAAGGACAAACCGACCATGTCAAGCGGAACGCTGACCGCAAACCTGAAAGCAAGCGAATATCAGCAAGTAGTGCAACAGCGTTTTCTGCCGTGCGACCGCGAACTGGACCTGAAGCCCGGCACCTACGCACTGCGCATGGGCGTGCTGGACCGGGCATCGAACAAGATTGGCACTGCCAGCGCGCAGGTGGTTGTGCCGTAAAGAGCCTGGGAGATTAGCAGACCATGGAATGACTCAGGCTTCCGTCTGTGTCTCCAGCATTTGCCCAATCTCTTCCCATTCCTGCATCGCGCGCTCGAGATCTGACTTTGAGCGGTGGAGCAAGCCTGTCTGGCGCTGCGTTTCTTCCACGCTTACAAAGTTCTGCAGCGCGGTTTCCGCCGTGGCGATGGCGGCCTCAAACCGCGCGATCTCTTCCTCCAGCTCCTGCAGGCGCTCTTTCATTTGCTTGAGCTTGATCGGGTTCACGCGTTTTTGCCTGGCCTCAGGCTCGGGCTGGCGTGCGGCTTCGTCATGATTGGTTGAGATTGCGGAATTCGCTGACTGAGCAGCACCGACGGAGGAGAGAGATCCGTCCGGAGCTGCGCTCTTCCCTCCTTTCCGCCAGAGATAGTCTTCATAGTTGCCAGGGAAGACTTCCACGCGGCCATCGCCGATCTCAAAGACGCGCGTTGCGAGCTTGTCAATAAAGTAGCGATCGTGGGAAACGAAGACGACCGTGCCGGTGAACTTCTGTAGAGAACCCAGCAGCACGTCTTTGGCGCGCAGGTCGAGGTGGTTCGTAGGTTCGTCAAGCAGCAGGAAGTTGGATGGATGCAGCAGCATTCGGGCCAGGGCATAGCGATTGCGCTCGCCTCCGGAAAGGACGCCAATGGTCTTAAAGACATCATCCTCAGAAAACAAGAAGCAGCCGAGCAGGCTGCGCAGCTCGGTCTGGGTGGAGCGCGGCGCGGCTTCAAACAGGTCGTCGAGCATGCGGGCGTTGGGATCGAGCGCCTTGTATTGGTCCTGGGCAAAGTAGTCAACGTCAGCATTGTGGCCAAGCCGCAGATCGCCCGCCGTGGGCTGCTCTGAGCCGGCCAGCAGTTTGATCAACGTAGATTTGCCTGCGCCGTTCACGCCGACCAGGGCAATGCGGTCGCCGCGCTCAATCACAAAGTTAGCGCCGGAGAAGACGTGCTTGGGACCGTAACTCTTGGCCAGGTCTTTGGCTTCGGCCACCATGCGACCGCTGGGTCGAGGCTGCGGAAAAGAAAAATGGATGGCCTTTTCTTCCGGCGGAATTTCGATCTTATCCATCCGCTCCAGCTCTTTGATCCGGCTCTGCACCTGCTTGGCCTTGGTGGCCTGATAACGGAATCGATTGATGAACGCCTCAAGCTGGTCAATCTTTTCTTTCTGGTTGCTGTAAGCGGCCTCAAGCTGCGCTCGGCGCTCGGCCTTCTGCGCCAGATATTTCTCGTAATTGCCGGAATAGAAAAAGACCTGCTTGTTCCATATCTCGGCGGTCTTCTTAACCGTCACGTCAAGAAAATAGCGATCATGCGAGATCAGCACATAGGCGTGCGGGTAGTTGACGAGATATTGTTCCAGCCAGTTCCGGGTTTCAAGGTCAAGGTGGTTCGTGGGCTCGTCCAGCAGGAGCAGGTTGGGTTTTTGCAGCAACAGCTTGGCCAGGGCGATCCGCATCTGCCAGCCGCCAGAAAATTCTTCCGTCCGCCGCTCCCAGTCTTCTTTTTTGAAGCCTAACCCGTTGAGTACCGTGCCCACTTCGGCTTCAATGGTGTAACCGTCGCGGGCCTGCATTTCCGCCTGAATGCGGTGGAATCGCTCGGCAATCTGCGTGTATTCAGCGCTCGCGTGGTCGACTTCCGCCATACGATGCGCCAGTTCTTCCTGCTCGCGCTGCATCTGGTGCACGTGCTCGAAAACCGTCAGGCACTCGGCGAAGACCGAGCGGCCGGAGAGCGAGAGTCCATCCTGCGGCAGGTAGCCGCACTGTATGCCGCGCTGCTGCGTGACCGTGCCGTAGTCGAGAGACTCAATGCCGCCAAGAATTTTCAGCAAAGTGGTCTTGCCGGTGCCGTTTGCGCCAACCATGCCGACGCGATCATGCGGCGTGATCAGCCAGTCGAGTTCCTGAAAGAGGACCTTGGGACCAAAGCGTTTTCCGGCTGCGGTGAGCTGGATCATTACCATCTATCTAAACACAGAGGGGACAAAGGAACACAGAGGAGAGCCAGGAGAAGTTAGGATTGCTCGTCTCGTTCCACCGGTTCAGCGGATGCCGAAGCTGGCCTTTATGGTGGTCTGGATTTCAACCGGTTTACCATTAAGGAGGTACGGCTGGTACTTCCATTGCCGAACAACAGTTACCATGTCATCGTCAATTCCCGCTCCCAGCGCCTGGAGAATGCAGACGCGACTGACATTCCCAGCTTTATCAACCACGGCCCGCAAGGCAAGTCCACCCTGCACTCGATAGGCTCGGGCAATCGCGGAATAGCCGGGCGGCACATCGTGAATCTTCAGCCCCTCGGCAACGCCAGTTGAAACCGCGGCAGCCTGCGGTGCGCCGTTTTCGTCATCGACCTGGACGTTTGAGGAGCTACAGGGTGCCCCGTTGCTTAGTTTTCCGGTAAACCTTGCCATGTAGTCCTGCCAGTAGTCAGGAACAATGGAACCAAGCTCTTCCGTGCTGACAAAAACACGGGTGAGCGCCGCAGCCAACTGGGGTCCCTGCTCCGACTCGTCATGAGCGTCAATCTCAATACGGAACTTCTGATCCGTCTTGACCCCGCGAATCTGTTTGCTTTGCTCATCGAACACCAGCAGGCGCCGATGCCCATGCAGCTCGAGTTTTCCCGACTTGAGCTGCAGATCGTCGATGATGACGCCACTCAGCAGCGTCCATGACCCCTCTTTCTCTTTGTTTTTAGGATTGCCGTCAACATCAAACTTCAAATCGGCTGAGGCATAGAAGTGGCGCAACATCTGCTGTGAGCCAGCGTAGGCCTTGTGGAGTTGCTCTTCCAGACTTGAATCGCTCGCCGGTGCAAAGCCAGAACTCAAGAAAAAAAACCACAGGAGAAAACACATCTTTTTCATGGGCGGAGAGTTTATCGCATCTGGCTTGTGGGCTCAATGAAGATTGAACGCGACACCAATCGGCTCCCTTACAGCCACAGGCTCGCCGTTTCGGGCTCCGGGAATAAAGCGTCAGACTTTAACTGCTTTCGTGGATTGCTCATCGAGCCCGTGTCCTAGGACTTCATCCACCCTGATTCGTGCGACATTTCCCGCTTTGTCTACGACAATGCTCAATTTCAGTTCTTCCTGAAATCTTGCCCGGCGAGCTTCTTCAGGAAATTCTGGTTCGGGTGTGAAGGTGGCTTTGGGAGCTGTAACACCGTCTTGATGGGGGTCGTATATCTGGTCGTCCGGAATTGCCAAAATCAGGTAATTGCCAAAATTTTGAAGGCATCAAATTTTGCCCGGCGGTTGCTTTCTGGGTGCCGGCGTGTAGTTGCAACGAAAAAATGTCGTATTAACTGCAACGATAAAATGTCACCCCCTGGAAGTTTAAGTAGCGGCGGATAAAGCCGGTCGTCCGCCGAGGTTATAAATGCGGGGCGGTTTGGATTTGCGTTTTAAGGCCGAA
>DASXCL010000147.1:0-11333 GCA_036491195.1 Candidatus Angelobacter sp. | reverse complement strand
TTCTTCTGCGTCGCGGCGGGGATGCGGCGGTTGGAGGTCCGTCCCCGCAACCCGTGCATCACCACACGATCCTTCTCCCGTTTCATCCGTTGCAGCAGCCTGCGCACCCACCGTTCGCTCACCTGCATCCGCTGCGCCGCTTCTCTCTGTGTGATCTGTTTACGCTTGGCCTGGTGCAGCCACTGCAGCCAGTCCCGTTCCTTCTGATTGAGCGCCATTCGTTCCTCTGACATTCCGGTCTTGCCCCCTCGTCAATAGGAACTTTCTACTTTGCTCCAATAGGAACTTCTCACTTTGCGGCGACATCCCTGTCTTTTGCCCTTGACAAAACGGCGAACAAATGGTAAAGTAATTGAGTTGCCAGGGGTGTTTGGCTGCCGGCTTTTGGCCAAGGATCGGAACCGAGCCTGGAAGGCGGAAGGTCCAAGCCAATCTCTGCGCATTCCACGTGAAAAGCATACTTGGACGGGGTTGGTTGGGATGAGCCTGGGATGACACAAGTTAAACCCTTTGGAATCCTAGTTGAGGGATACCGGGGGCGTGCAGGGGCGCCTATCGTCGGAATGGCCGACAAATGCTTAGTGGAAGACCACAATGGCCGCGGTTCGAGGCTGAAGATTCTGGACGGTGGAAGTCGCGATGTCCTGAGTGGTCGCGCCGAGGTACAGGGTTCCCGCCGGGACGGTCACGGACTGAGAGACTCCACTCACATTGACGAAGACCTCGCCATGCTGGAAAGCCCGGTGAAGAACGGTGTCTTGAGCCGGCAACGGCCCGATTGGCTCGCCCAGCGAGAACGGGATGCTATTCAAGTAGGTGCCAAAGCTTGAAGCGCCAAGATTCGCTGTCCAGCTAAATCCGAAAAAGCGGGCAGCAGCAAACGCAAAACGGGCCTCAGTCACGCTTTTGACGTAAGAGAGCATGACCAGTTTTGGAACCTGATCGGGTTGGGTCGTGGCAAGCTGGTAGCTCTTGGGGATGGCATCAGCCCAGTTGTCGTGCCGGGAATCGGTGAAGCCAGTGTACCCCCAGCTTTCCCACAGCACATAGTCGGAGAGGTCCCACAGGGTGGGGCTGCCCGTCACCATACGGTCGGCCCACGCGGGATCACCGGGGTTGGTCATGAGAATTGCCTTTGGATTGTGCGCCTTGAGAGTCTGGCGAACTTCCGCGAGCAAGGTCAGAAAAGCGCGGCCACCCTCGGCAGTTGGATCAAGGTGAGCATGGGCGCCATCGCAGACAAGGTGCGCCGGCGGATCAAAGAACGTATTGTCCACAAATAGGCCGTCATATTTCGAGGCAATGGCTGCTTGAACGTACTGCTGTACCCTTTGGTGGAAGATGACACTGTTGGGACACATCACATAGCTGTTTGTCGGGGTGCCGAAAATATTGACCACAAACTGGTGGTTGATTTCAAAGCCGACGTTGGCTAGATCTGCTGTGTTCGTCAGCAACGGCGAGTTAGGCTGCGCCTGGTAATACGACTGATATTGCATCACCAATTTGCCTATGGCATGCGCTTTGGCCACATTGAAAGGGGCCAGACCAATGACGACGTCAGCCGGTTTTACGGCTGCGGGGGTGATCGCCACGTTCCAAGGGTCATACCAGAATGCAAATTCTGGCGCCGTAGCGCTACTCGGCGTACCAGCAACGGGGGTGGGGGAGGGAGTAGGCGCCAAATTTGCAGTCGTGGTCGAAGAAACGCCAATCCCACCACATCCAGTCACGCCGGCCAGCAGCACCGGCAAAAGTAAAAATCCAAGCCAACGGGAAGAAGCCATAGGCACCTATGCTCAAGAACGTTTACCCGCGGGCAGGAGCGCGGGACCGGGTTCGCGCGTGGCTTGGGCGGCCGAAAAACCGAATGCCGGTCCAATGCAAAGCGCCATAGATTAGAGCAGCACCGGCCCGAGTAGGTTGTCAGGAAGATTGTGAGCTGCTGGATCGGTTCCCGGTTAAGTAGCACGCCGCGCCCAGCCGCGCGAAAGATACATCTTCAGCAGCTGCAGTCGGACGGCGAACTCCGGATCCCCTTTGGAGTCCCGAATTGTCTCGGCAATAAATGCCCAAACGATGGCCAGCAGAAAGGCCAGCAACGTTACCAGCAACACAATTGACATGCGATGGGGTCTCGATTTACGTTCCGGCGTGACCGCTTGGTCAAGCACCTGAATAATGGAAGCGTCTTTAGATTCATCGATTCGCGCGACTTCATACTGTTTGGTCAGCAATTCAACTAGCGCCTCGCGATACTTGACGTCGCGTAGCTTGCGAACGTATTCCAGTCCGGCGCTGGGAACCTTGGACAGAGCCACGCTGTTGGAAGACTGGCCGCCTGCACCGCCTTCGAATCGCGCAACCTGGGACCGCAGGGCCGAGAGCTCCTGCTCAGCCCGAATAAGATCAGGGTTCTCAGGTGTTGCATATGACCGCATGGATTGCACCTGCACTTCGCGAGCCGACACTTGTGCGCGAAGATCCGCGTATGACTGCAGCATCACCTTTGACTGGTTATCCAATTGGATGATGCCGGTTGTTTCTTCGGTGCGCTTGAGGGCTTGTTCAGCAGCCGCGAGCTCGTCGTTAGCGGTTCTTACTTCTTGCTCGAAGAATAGGCGCCGTTTCCCGGCGTCAGTAACAGCCAGCGTTTTAGTCAGCTTGGTAAGTTCATCGATGTACGCATTAGCGATAGAGGCTGCGCGGCGAGGATCACGGTCTTCGACTGAAACAGAGATTACGCCGTCTTTGCCGGCAACGATCTCGGTCAATGATTCCAAATCGCGTAGCGTGTCTATGCGAAGTTTGTCTCTGTAAACACTCATCAAAGAAAAGCGGTTGAGCAAACTGTCTTCCACCGTTCTGCTGCGCAGCATCGCGACGTACAAATCATTTGGATTGCGAATGCCAAGATCCTTGCCGGCAGTAGCCCCAAGTAACGGCCCCAACTGTCCCAGCATCGCAGTGGCCACGGATTGACTCTGTTGTGGCGGAAGGATCTTTGCCGTCGCAGTGTAATACTTTGGCAGCAATAGAGCGATCACCAGCGACATAATCCCGGCAGCCGTCGTACATCCGAGAATCAAGAACTTACGCTTGGCAAGAATGATGAGAAGGTCGACAAAATGACTTCTCTCGACTCCTGCAAGCATTTGCGCCGACGGAGCTTCATCAGTTGCTGGCCTGTTAGGCTCTTTTGTTTGCTGCAGCGCCATGGTCAATTTCAAATCTCTCGCTATCGAATATAGTACTGCATTTCCCACCAAACCGGTGCCGCCCAGAGTCTATTCCTTGCGGTCTAACGAACCGAGGTAGAACAGACACTCTCACGACATTTCTCGAGGTCGCAAGTCAGAGCGAAGAACTTAGCTCATAGCGGGCTGCAAAGCCCCGACGCCGTTACGGAGCCAGTCCTGAAACACTAAGACGTCCCAAATTAAGTACTGCCAATTGCGGGAGCCTGACACGTGCTCCTCCCAACGACGCCGAACTGATGGAACATTGAAAACGCCTTGGCCTTTTAAGGCTTCAGTGGAGAGAAGGTCTTCAGCCCACTCTCGTAAAGGGCCACGCAGCCAACTGTCGATGGGCACACCGAAGCCCATTTTGGGGCGCTCGACGAGTGCGGCAGGCACATATTTGTACAGCACCTGGCGAAGAATCCACTTACTGATACCATCACGGATTTTGAGATGCAACGGCAGTCTCCAGGCGAATTCGACGACACGATGATCAAGTAGAGGGACACGCGCTTCCAGGCTGACCGCCATGCTGGCCCGATCCACCTTGGTAAGAATGTCATCGGGAAGGTAGCTCACAAGGTCCGTGAGCATCATGACTTCTTCTATCCCAGGAAGCCACGCCGCTTGCCGGATGAACCCGCTCACCGTATCGGGCTCACGCGAACCGAGCACAACCTCGATGGGCTCTGTCCAGTGCGATAAAGCGCGCATGTAGATGGACTCAGGGCTCTCAAGATCAAGAAATCCTGCAAATTTGTGAGCTTTGTCGCCGACCGCTGACCATTGTGCTTTTCCTGGGATCACAAGCTTTGCGTGCCGATAAACGGCGTCAATCCGGGCGGGTGGAATGGAGGAAATCATACTGGCAGCAACCTTCCGAAATGGTCTTGGGACACGCTTCAGGTATTGCCAGATCTTTCTTGTAAGAAAGTAACGAGCGTAACCACCAAAGAGCTCGTCGCCGCCGTCACCGGAAAGACTGACGGTCACGCGTTGACGCGCAAGTTTGGATACCAGAAATGTGGGAATCTGAGAGACGTCAGCGAAGGGCTCGTCATACATAGAAGGGAGCAGCGGAACCACGTTCAATGCTTCATGCGCGGTCACATAGAGTTCGGTGTGTTCCGTTCCCAGGTGTTCAGCAATGCGCTTCGCATGCGCCGCCTCGTTGTAATCATGTTCGTGGAAGCCAATCGTAAATGTTTTTACCGGACGGTTACTTTGCGCCTGCATGAGGGCGACAACGGTAGAGGAGTCGATGCCGCCCGAGAGAAATGCGCCGAGCGGTACATCGGCAATCATGCGGAGCCCGATCGCTTCCCGCATTTTTTGCTCGAGCTGCTCAGTCGCTTCGGCATCGCTGCAATCGAGGCGCGAATGGATGCCGTCGTCGGCAATCTGAGTTGCTGACCAATAACGTCGCAATTCAGGCTGTCGTTGTGCAGAGTTCAGCGCGAGGATACTTCCTGGTTGGAGTTTATATATCCCTTTGTAAATCGTATGCGGCGCCGGTACATAGTTGTGGCGCATGTAGAGGGCTAATGCATCGCGGTCAAGTTCGCCGTCAAACGCTGGACAATGGCGGATGGCTTTCAACTCTGAAGCGAAGACGAAGTTGCCATCCACAAAACCGTAATACATGGGTTTAATTCCCAGCCGATCGCGGACCAGATAAAGTTTGCTCTCCAAGCGATCCCAAAGGGCGAAGGCGAACATGCCTACAAATCGGCAGACAGCGGATTCGATCCCCCACCGTTCAATGGCTTCCACCATCACTTCTGTGTCGGAGCGGCCCTTCCACTTGGGGTCGGAGCCAAGTTGCGATCGTACCTCCTCAAAGTTGTAGACCTCGCCATTGAAGACGATCATGTAGCGACCGGAGCTCGAGGACATGGGCTGATGGCCTGCTGGCGAAAGATCGAGAATGGAAAGTCGCCGGTGAACAAGACCTATCCCAGAGGAATCATCAAAGAAAACACCCGAGTCATCGGGGCCTCGGTGCGCCAGCGCATCACCCATATGCCGGAGGATTTCCGCCGACGGTTTAGCTAAACGTTTTCGTGGCCAGAACCCAGCAATTCCACACATTACAGAAACTCACAACTTTATTTCGCATTCTTCAAGAGACGGGCTATGCACCTTCGGAATGCCAGGACCACTCCTTACTCTTGGTGCATGCTGTACTTAGCTGAGGAAGCCTGCCAATTTGCCCCTACGCCCTATCATGGGAACAATACCTTCGCGGCCGCAGCACCGATCACAAAGGTGCTGATGATCTGCGTCCAATCCTTGAACCCCCGCAACACCACGCCTTTGTCCAGCTTCTCTGGCACAACAATTGTGTCGCCAGGCATCAGCCTTGCCTCGCTAAAGCTCTTCAGGAAAAGCCCGGTATGTCCTTGGCCGCCAATCGTCGTGCCGTCGGCCCGAATCACGAACAGATGCCCTTTGTCTCCATTGCGCGTGGGACCGCCCGAGACCCGCAAATAATCCCCCACCGTCTTGTCGGGCTTAAAAATAAACGAGTTGCTGTTGTAGACTGAGCCAATCACATTGACCGTCGCCGGACGGAAGGGCACGAGCAACCGGTCACCATCTTCGAGCGGGAGATCGGGTATCGCATCTAATTCGTTGGCGGTTGGCTTTAGTTCCAGGACGATCCGGCCGGTGGCCTTCAGCTGACGAAGTTTGTCGAGGAGCCGCCGCTGGCCTTCCAGAGTCTGGCGCTCTGTAAGTGCCTCTTCTCCGCTGAGGTTCCTCTGCGAACTGGCATTGCGGTCAATCGACCGTTCGAGTTCGTTGGTGTACTCATCGAGCCGCTTCTGCTGGTCTTCCTTCGCCGACTCGCGGGTAAACTCCGATCCATAAAGATATGCCTCGGGGGTTAGGCCGCCGACTCGTTCGATTAAGTGGCGCAGAGTTTCTGCCGGCTCGACCTGGTAGACTCCCGCGGTCCGGAACTCCCCTTCCAGCCGCACAAATTTCGTCTGTTGGGCGGCTGGCACCTGCATGTCATTCTGGGAGAAGATCGTGACAACGTCCCCGGGCTGCAGCGCGACGTTCTGGCCCTCGTCTCCGCTAATCGCATTTCCCAGATTGAAAGGCACCAGCCGGGTCGTGAGGTCTTCCGGATTGATTCGCTGAATGACTGCATATTCCCAGTTAATCTCTGCCGCCGACCGCTTCACTTCGTTCTTTAATTCTTCCTGCTTGATGCGCTGCGCCTCGGTGCGACCTAACCGGCTCGATAGATCTTCTTGGTGTCTGGTACCACGCTGGTCGGCTGGGAGTTGTTCGTTGCTGGAAGATGGAGGTATCGGGACTGGCGCCTCTCCCTGATCACCCGGGGGTTGTGTTGACGGCGCGTTTCGATCACGTTGCAGCTCTTTCTGTTTCTCCAGCTGCCGCTCCCGCTCGGCCTCGTCATGGGGCTGGAAGGTCAGGCTGTCCGGATCCACAGCCAGCTTGTTCTGGCGCTTCCAAAACTCCTCGGTCACGAGAAATTCCCGGTTAGGTATAAGGTCGTGTACCCGCATGCCCTGGCGCCAGGGATATCGGCCAGGTACGGCGACGTTTCCTCGCAGGGTGACGGCATTATCGAACCTGGGCGAGATGTGCAGAAACCTCACGATATCGCCGTCCTTGAGTTCAGTCTTGAGTCCTGCGCCAGTCAGCTCGAACTCCGCTGTTCGCCGCGTCAGGCGGTCATCGATACGGTCGACGAAAGCCTTCTGCCCGCCCGCAGTGGTGGTCAGACCCCCAGCATCGGCGAGCACTTGGCTCAAATCCTCGCGCTCTCTTAGCTCGTAAATTGCTGGCACATTGACACTACCGGCGAGCGCCACCAGCTTGCCCACGGGCGGTACATAGATTACATCGCCCGGGAGCAGTTGCGCATCCTTGCTCTTGTCTCCCGAGACGATCAGATCATAGAGGTCAAAGCGCGTGACCTCCTTGCCCTGGCGCTTCAGCACAATCTGCCGCATGGAACCGCGGTTGGATGGTCCGCCGGAAGCGAACAAAGCGTTGACCAGCGTACTCAGCGAACTTACGGTATAGGAGCCCGGCCGCTTCACCTGTCCTACGACAAAAACCTCGATGGAACGCAGCTGGCCCAGGGTCACGTTCAACTCGAAATTCTTGAAAACCCGGCCGATGTTCCGCGAAAGCGCGCTATTCAACTCGTCGTAGCGCAAACCGGCGACACTCATGGCCCCGATCTTCGGTAAATAAATCGTGCCGGTGCGGTCCACGACCGTGCGATAGTTGATGTCGATCTGCCCCCATGCCCGGATCAGCAGTTCGTCGCCCGGCCCAATCAGGTAGTCCGGGGTGACTGGAACCCGATCCAAAGGAGCGAAGGTAGAGGGAACGTTGCGAAATAGGTTTTCCCCGAAAATTTCCAGACGATAGCCAAGTGATGCGGCTACGAAGCGCTGGAACTCAATGTCGGGCTCCTTTGGATTGTAAAAATTCTCTAATCCCACCCGCCGCTCATCCTTGATTTGTTCATTCTGTCCCTGATTTTCCTGGGTCTCTCGATCTGCGCGCGTTTGTTGCTGTTGCTCAGCCGGGCCATTAGTAATCTGGATACCCTGGGTTGGACGCTCCGCGGGCATCGTCGCACGGTCGCTCTGAGCAGCAGCGGTCGCAAGAACAAACAGGCAGAAAGGAATGTAAGGAGATACGGCTCGTAACACAGTTTTCTCTATAGCTCAAGTCACCATTCGGCAGACTAAGCGAACGCCACAGGCTGGAATTATCAATGTAAACCGCAGCCGCGCTTTTGTGGCTAGGCACAAGCACTTAGAGCATGTCTTAGCTTTTACTGAGCTGCAGGAAACTATACCCCACGACATGATAATTTGCCTAGGTCTGGAAATCCGAGAGCCACCGCCTGAAAGGCCTTCGTAGCCGAAAAGCACGAATGAAAATAAACCCAATAAACAATGAGTGCACGGCTATTCTGAGAATTCTTTACCAGATTGGAGCCGTCGCAGGAATACCGCGATCCCGTGCCACCTCGCGCCTTATTTGCCATTTTTCACCCGCAAGGGCGTTTGACCCTCCACCGATGAAGCAGTCCTCAACGCCACCGACCAATCATATAAGGTCCGGGGCGCAAAACTGAAAAATCGGAAGCCAGAAGCGCATTCGATCTCAGTCAAATTCTCGGCATAACCTTAGTTACACTTAGATATATTTCTAAATCTAAAACAAAAAACTTATTTCCAAGTTGCTGGTTCTTTGTGTACGATGTCTTCACTTGCATTGCGCAAAATGAGAAGTTATATAGCCTGCTCAGGAAGATAGTCGGCGGTGGGATGTTTATGTGTTGATTTATTTAGTGTTGCTCATCATTTCGGCAGCCATGTCGGCAGGTCTGACAAAAGTTGTCAGGGATCGTGCAAACAAGATGGGCCTGGCCTTCGGGCCCGATTCAGCGCGCCACATTCACGAGGTCCCGATTCCCAGACTTGGCGGAGTCGCAATCTTCTTTACATACCTCATCATTTCTTTACTGTACTTGTTGGGCATGACACTGGGGGTTGTACATCGCCCTCACGGCTTCTCGTTGCCGCGCATTCTCATCCCGGCAAGCGGACTGTTTGCAATAGGACTGCTTGATGACTTGCGCGGGCTGAACGCTGGTATCAAGCTGACAGCCCAAGTCGCCGGTGGTGCTTTCCTTTATTTCAGCGGATTTCGCCTGGTCTGCCTCCATGGCCTGTCGGAGAATTTGGGCGCGGTTTTATGTTTTGCCCTGACTGTGGGAACCGTTGTGCTGATCTGCAATGCCATTAATCTGATCGACGGGTTGGACGGGCTGGCCGCGGGTGCAGCGCTATTTTCCATGGTCACCATCTTTACCTTCGCCATGGTCAATGGCCGTCATGGCCCTGCTCTGGCGGTAACCATTCTGGCCGGAGCGAACCTGGGTTTCCTGGCATTTAATTTCAACCCAGCATCCATTTTTCTGGGCGATTCTGGAAGTCTCTTCATTGGGTTCATGCTAAGTGGCCTGGTGATGTCGGAATCGGGCCAGCAGTCCAATGCTGTGCGTTCTCTGCTGGTGCCAGTCACGGCCCTGGCTCTCCCACTGACCGATCTTGCCCTCACGATCGTCCGGCGCTATCTTTCAGGGCATGCACTGTTTGGTGCCGACCGCGAGCACATCCATCATAAACTTTTGGAGCTGGGGCTAAGCCATCGGCAGGTGGTTGCAGTCCTGTACGCTGTTTCCGCGCTGTGCGCAGTGTTGAGCCTCACCTGTCTTTATCCGTCCCGACTGGTCGCTGTTCCCGTGCTCGGCATTCTGGCCCTGTCAGTCTTTTTCGGCATCCGCCGCTTAAACTATCACGAGTTTGGAGAGCTGGAGAGGTTCGCACTCCGCCTGCGGCAGCAAAAGCAGGTTGCAGCCTCCAACATAGCGTTGCATAAAGCGGCGGATCAGTTGGAGGAAGCTAAGGATGCCATTGCCATCGTTGCCGTGCTTGAGCGCGGCCTACGCTGCGAATTTGACGGTTTCAGGATCTCTCTTGAGCCCGGCCATTGGGTCACAACCGACTTCGACGATTCGCCATCCCTGGTTCTTGAAAAATCGTGGGCGGCATTGAGTCAGCGTGAGCAGTTGATACTGTCCATGGACATAAGAACGCCCCGGCATGGCAAAGTCGGTCGCCTATATCTTGAGCACAGCTCGGGCAAGAGGCTATTGGCCGACTCGAACCTGCTACAAGGTCCGTTTCGGCGCGCTCTTGGCTTGGCGCTGGAGCATTGCATTATCACTATGCCGGAGGATTTCGCCCGTGATGACGGCAAAGCAATGGCCCATCGCGCCTGAGCCGTTGAGTATCGAAAGAGTGGATAAGTGATTGTCCTGTCGCATCGGACAGTGGGACGAGGTTGAATGCCGCCTCGGTTTGTCAGATGGGCTTCTACATCGCTTGCAGTAACTCTGTAATTGTTGCGCAAATCGAAATGCTGTTATGAGGATTTATGAAGACCAGCGATGCAAAAACAGTGTCCCACATCTGGCAGTTGGCGCACTTAAAGCACTATTTCGGTCACGAAGTTGCCATCAAGAGATTAGGCCACGACAATGACATACAGGATGCTCCGAAAGAGGACGCCCCCGACTGCTTGCCCAAACGTCCTTCCGCTGCTGATGCTCATGAAGAACCGTTGGGCCGTGCCTCTTCCTGATCGGTCGTGACTGTCGAACATCGCGTTCAACACTTTTTCCCAAATCTCTGGGCGAGATTTTGCAAAACCATCCATAACGACACAACGCACGCTTGCGCATGATTCTCAAATCCCGATCGCGCCACTCTCTTAGTCTGGTCGCGGTTACTATACGTGTAGATCAACTGAGGGAAGCATCAATCAGCCCATTTGAAATCAGATCCGTTTCGGTGCGAATGATCTTGCGCAACTCCATCAGGGAATGATTGCCCGTCGCATAGAGCTGTGGAGAATTCTCTAACGCAGGACCAGAACAATTCCCAGGCGGAGAAGAAAGCGTAGCAGGACAAATTACAGCAGCGCCTTACAGCCGTTCGCAATCGCATTGACCAAGCGTATACGGACAAACTGGACGGTAAAATCTCTGCGGAGTTCTGGCGGAGAAAAACTGCTGAGTGGCAGCTTGAGGACTGCTGAAAATGGTGGCTTCGAACTGCCGCTTCGACGGCGCAAGTCTTTATCCTGCATACAGAAAGCCCTTCGACATGATTTTCCAAAAGAGCAAAATCGAAGGAATGGTGCGCCCGGAGAGATTCGAACTCCCGGCCTGTTGCTTCGGAGGCAACCGCTCTATCCAGCTGAGCTACGGGCGCACAGGGATGGGACTCACCTAAGGGTATCATTTTCGCTGGCCAACGCGAAGCCTTGCTTGCTGCGTTTATCGCCGCGCGTCCCAAATATTCTTTCTGCGTCCTTTTATCGCTGTAGTTGCAACGAAAAAATGTCGTATTAACTGCAACGATAAAATGTCACCCCCTGGAAGTTTAAGTAGCGGCGGATAAAGCCGGTCGTCCGCCGAGGTTATAAATGCGGGGCGGTTTGGATTTGCGTTTTAAGGCCGAA
>DASXCL010000146.1:0-81948 GCA_036491195.1 Candidatus Angelobacter sp. | reverse complement strand
GGTCAGGTTTGCCGTCATGATTAAAGTCGGCGACGACCGGTGGGGAACTCTCTCCAACGGGTGCGTTAATGGGCACCGTGACAAAACCACTGGGGGACGTGCCAAAAGAACCGGCGAATGATCCATCCGCATTCTGGCGCGAGATGATCAAAGTCATCGTCGTGGGGAAGTCGTTATCAAAACTTGCGCCCACGCCCACCATGTCTTTAAGGCCATCACCGTCTACGTCGAACGCAGCGCCTCCTCCAAGATCAGGCTGGTTCTCAAATGAGATGCCCATAAAGCCGTCGGGGACGTCGCTAAAGGTACCGTCGCCATTGTTGATCCTGCCTACAACACCTCCACAGAAATCATGGACGCAACGATACGACACTATAGCGTCTGAAAGCCCGTCCTGATTGATGTCCATCGAGCTCAGGTTAAACACGTCGAAATCTTGGCCGTTGACGAGATGATCGGTAAAAGTGCCGTCGCCATTTCCCACGAGCACGCCCCAAGCGCCGAAGTCTATATCAACGCCGCCGCAGCATTCGATGTAATAGAGGTCGTCTTTGCCATCGCGATTGTAATCGGCCCAGGCGATCTTCAGGAGGAGAAATGGGTTTGCGCCCGGGTCCGGCGCGATCGCGCCAAAACCGGTGGTGACCTTCTGCGCCAGCACTCCGCCCTTTCCGTTGCCCAGGCTTGCATACACCGCATTTACCGGAGAATTGGTGCCGGTAGCGATGTCAGGATTACCGTCGTGATTGAAATCTCCCGCGGCAATTGAGTTTGCGTTGGGTGCTCCGGGAATATCGTGATGCGGTTGAAATGTTCCGTCACCGTTTCCCAGCAGGATAGACACGCTGTGCGCCGCATCGGCTGCGCTGTTGGCGACGACCAGGTCCATCTTTCCATCTTTGTTCCAATCCACGGCGGCCAATCCAACCGGCCCGGGCCCGGTGGCGAATTCAATCTGCGGACGAAAAGTGCCGTCGCCGTTGTTGATCAGGATGGAAACAGTGTTGGTGCCGGCATTCACTGTGGCGATATCAGGAATGTGGTCGCCATTAAAATCAGCAACGATAAGTTGCGCCGGTCCCGCTCCGACCGGGTAACTTTTTGTGCTGAAACTCTGGCCGAAAGAGGTGAGTGATGTGAAGAAGCAAAACGCGGTGGCAAAGAGGCGCTTCATGGGCAACTCCGATCTAGGGGAAGCAGCTCACGTGATGCGATGCGCTACTCAGGAAGCAGGGTTGCTGCTGGATAGGACAACAAAAGATACTTACCACTGATTAATGCCTCTTTACCGCTTGGTGGTTGATTTCTTCCACGTCTTGCTTTTTCGCAATGATAGGGTTTCTCTCACCGCTCTGCGGGGTTCGGGATTTCGGAAAAGTCACAGGTACAAGTTTTGGCTTTCTCCCTGTTGATGTCTCCGTGGTAGGTTTATTGCTGCCAATGAAAAAGAAAATCCTGCTTTCCTGGAGCAGCGGCAAAGATTGTGCGTGGGCCCTGCACGTGCTTCGTCAACAGGGCCAGTACGAGATTGCCGGGCTCATGACGACCATGAACTCGGCCTTTGATCGTGTTGCCATGCACAGCACGCGTCGCGCCCTGCTGGAAATGCAGGCCGAAGCGGCCGGACTGCCGCTGATCACGGCGCCGCTTCCCTGGCCGTGCTCCAACGTTGAGTATGAATCGGCCATGAAGCAACTCTGCGACCGCGCGCTGGCACAGGGAATTTCCGCGATCGCCTTTGGCGACCTGTTTCTTACGGAGGTCCGGGCTTACCGCGAGCGGCAGATGCAAGGCACTGGGCTGGAACCGCTGTTTCCCATCTGGGATCGCCCGACACACGAGCTTGCGCAAGAGATGGTGCGCGCCGGCCTTCGCGCGAAGCTGGTTTGCGTGGACCCGAAACAGCTTTCGGCTGATTTCATTGGTCGCGATTTTGACCAACGATTCCTTGATGAACTTCCCGCCGGCATCGATCCCTGTGGAGAGAATGGAGAGTTCCATTCGTTTGCCTATGCGGGACCGATGTTCAGCCGGGCGCTGGCAATCGTAACCGGCGAGAAAGTGGAACGCGACGGATTCTGGTTCTGCGACGTCCTGCCCGCCGTCGCCATGGCGCGCTAAATTTAAAGATCGTTAATGCGGCGCCGCTGGTACTCCGAAGACCAGCTCGTCCCATTTTCAGAGCGTTATCGGGCCATCGCATACAGCAGGCGGTATATGCTTCGACATAATTTCTGCACACGTCTGGGGCCTGGTACCACATTTGGTGTCCGGCATCGGGTAACACTTTCATTTCATGGTTCGGAAGCAAGTGCGCCAACTCTTCCGTAATGAGTCCCAAAAATGGGTACGACCTGGCGCCGGAAAGCAGCAACCATCATCATGCCCGGAATTCAGGGCCCTGAGCTGCCCAATACCCGCCATCACTCAACGACCCGTGGACAAAAATCACAGGCGTTCCTTTGCCCAGTTCCACGTAATGCAGAGTGATGCCGTGGCCAATGTCCACCGTTCGAATGATCGGCGCATCGGCGTTCGGTAAGGCGACGACGTGGGCCGGGAGCGAGGCAAGAACATCGTTACAATGACAACTCTTAAAGCCTGGACGAAGATTTGGGGCACAATAGCTTCCTTTTTGTCCCGCGTTGCGAACTTCCAGACAATTCCAAAGCGAATCGCTGGATGCGCGCCCTAGAGAGTTACTTCCGCTTCCACCTGATTCCATCCTTCGTGTCTTCCACCGCGATGCCGGCGTCGGAGAGTTGCTTGCGGATGTCGTCTGAGCGAGCAAAATCGCGTGCCTTCTTCGCCGCGCTGCGTTCTTCGATCAAACGATTTACTTCGCCATCAGAAATGGCGTCTGCTGGGACCTCGGAGTTTTTGAGCATGCCGTGCGCGCGGGCCCATTCCATCGCGGCCTTCGTTTTCTCCGCGTCATCGTCTTTGAGGACGGCAAAAATCTCGTCGAATTGCTGCAACGCTTCCAGCAGGGACGCCTTGTCGCCTTCGCGCAGTTCGCCGCGATCGGCCAGGATGTTGGCTTCGCGCACCATGTCAAAAATCGCCCCGGACGTATAAGCAGTGTTCAGGTCATCTTCCATGCCGGCGCGCATTTCCCGTTTGGCCGTGGCTGCCGCTTCCTGCGCAACAGGGTTGGTCCCCGCAGGAAGCTGCGTCATTCGGATGCGGGCGGCAAAGGTACGAAGACGCTCTACGGACTTTGCGCCCTGCTCCAGTCCCGCCATGGTGAAGTTGAGTTGTTTCCGGTAAGGAACTGATGCCAGCAGGAAGCGAATCGACGACGGCTTGTGGCCCATGACCAACAGGTCACGCAGGGTATAGAAATTACCTGCGCTCTTGGACATCTTCTCGCCTTCCACCAGCAGAAAGCGCACGTGCATCCAGTGGCGAGCGAAGATCTTGCCGGTGAGCGATTCAGACTGTGCGATTTCATTCTCATGGTGCGGGAAGATCAGGTCTTCGCCGCCGGCATGCAGATCAAAGCTGTCACCCAGATACTTCATGGACATAACGGAGCACTCGATATGCCACCCCGGCCGGCCGGGTCCGATAGGGCTTTGCCAGAAAGCCTCGCCTTCCTTGGGCGCCTTCCACAGGGCAAAGTCGCGGGCACTGTCTTTTTCGTATTCGTCCACATCGACCCGCGCGCCATCTTCCATGCCGGCAAAATCTTTTTTTGAAAGCTTGCCATATGCGGGGAATTTGGCGATGCGGAAGTAGTAAGAGCCGTCGTCAGTTCGGTAAGCGATGCCCATTTTCTGGAGCCTGGCAATGAACTCGGCCATCTCTTGAATATGCTCCGTGGCCCGCACGGTCTTCTCCGGACGCTGCAGGTTCAGAGAGTCCATGTCCTCCAGAAAAGCCTCTTCATAAGTGCGCGTGTATTCCTGCACCGTTTTCTTATCACGCGCAGCGTTGCGGATGATTTTGTCGTCCACATCGGTGATATTCATGACGTGCTGGAGTTTGAACCCGCTCTGGCGCAGGAATCGCCGCAGAATGTCCACGGCGACAAAGGTGCGGAAGTTGCCGATGTGGCCGTAGTCGTACACCGTGGGACCACAGGCATACATGCGGACGGTGTTGTCCACGGCAGGAGCGAACTGTTCGACATTGCCGGAAAGCGTGTTGTAAAGGCGCAAGGGCAAAGCGTGATTGTAGCAAAAGCGCCGGTATGAGATAACAGCCACGTTATCGGGGGCAGGAGACCCCGCCGGGGTTGTAAGATAGTGGTTGTGCCTGAGCTAAGAAAAGACCCCGTCACCGGACGATGGGTGATTATCTCCACCGACCGATCCAGACGTCCCGGCGATTTTTCCCGCGAACGCGTCGTCCTCAAGGGCGGCTTCTGCCCTTTTTGCCCCGGTAATGAGGCCACCACGCCGCCGGAAATCCTGGCGTACCGTCCCGGAGAGAACGCGCGGCGGGATACCGCTGGCTGGAATCTCAGGGTTGTCCCCAATAAGTTTCCCGCCCTGGGAATTGAGGGCGACTTGGACCGGCAGGCCGATGGCATGTTTGACAAGATGAACGGCGTGGGCGCCCATGAGGTCGTGATCGAGTCGGCGGACCACGCCGAGACGCTGGCTACAATGCCGGTGAAGCGCGTGGAAGACCTGCTGTGGGCTTTTCGCGACCGAATCCTGGATCTGAAACAGGACCGCCGGTTCAAATACATTCTGGTATTCAAGAACCACGGCGAGGCCGCCGGCGCATCGCTGGAGCACCCGCATTCGCAGATCATCGCCCTGCCAATCCTGCCCCGGCAGGTGGTAGAGGAACTTGAAGGCGCGAAGCGCTACTTCAGCAACAAAGAGCGCTGCATCTTTTGTGACATTATCCGGCAGGAAACCGAAGCGCAGGTGCGGGTAGCGGCGGAAAACCAGGATTTTGTCACGCTGTGTCCCTACGCGCCGCGCTTTCCTTTTGAGACATGGATACTGCCCAAGCGGCATGAATCGGCCTTTGAGAACTCGCCTTCCAGCTTGTATGAGAATCTGGCGCGCATGTTGCGCACCGTCCTGAGCAAGGCGGTCCGGGTGCTCGACAATCCGGCCTACAACCTGATCATTCACAGTTCACCGGTGCAGGAAAACACCAATGACTTTTACCACTGGCACCTGGAGATCATTCCCAAGCTGGCCAAAACCGCCGGCTTCGAATGGGGGACCGGTTTCTATATCAATCCCACGCCGCCGGAAGAAGCGGCCAGGTTCTTGAGGGAGGCCAAGGTCGGGGAGCCTCAGACGGTGGGAGCTGTGGAGATCGGGTGATCGCCGTCGTCGCGCGTGATCGGAACCGCACAGAAAAACCCAACGCTACTTCAATGCTGAGACTTCGCGCAAGTTTTTCACCAGCTCAATGACCCGACCCGCAACGTAATCGATCTCTGCTTCCGTGTTGAAGCGTCCAATGCCGAAACGGATAGCGCTGCCTGCGGCTTCATCGCTCAGGCCCAGGGCCTTGAGCACGTGCGACGCCTGGGTTTTACCCGACGAGCAGGCCGATCCGCTGGACAGTGCTACGTCATTCAGCCCAGTGAGCAGCGTCTCACCTTCCACGTCCAGGAAGCTCATATTCAGGTTGCCGGGCAGCCGGTGTTCCATGCAGCCATTGATCGTTACCTGATCCAACTCGGCCAGCAGGCGGTCACGCAGGCGGTTGCGCAATCCAGCCAAGCGGCAGCTTTCTTCAGGCATATCTTTCTGGGCGATCTCGCAGGCCTGGCCAAAGCCGGCAATGCCGGGAACGTTGAGAGTACCGGAGCGCAGGCCCCCTTCGTGGCCGCCGCCGTCAATCATGGGCGCAATCTTCACTGCGGCGTCACCGCGCACATAGAGCGCCCCACAGCCCTTGGGACCATAGAGTTTGTGTGCCGTTAGAGAAGCCATATCCAGGTTGGCGCGATTGACGTCCAACGGGACTTTGCCCAGGGCCTGCACGGCATCCGAGTGGAAGAGCACCCCGCGCTCGCGGCAGAGACGGCCAATTTCCTCGATGGGCTGGAGCACGCCGGTCTCATTATTGGCCGCCATGATGCTGACGAGAATGGTCTGGTCCGTAAACGCGTCTTTGAGCTGGTCCAGATCAACGAGGCCATCGCTTCGGACGGGAAGATACGTCACGCGGCAACCGCTTTTTTCCAGATGCTTACAGCTATCGAGCACGGCTTTGTGCTCGGTAACCACGGTGATGATGTGATTCCCTTTTCCTTTACAGGCTTCTGCCACGCCTTTGATTGCCAGGTTATCGCTTTCCGTGGCGCCGGAGGTGAAGACGATCTCATGGGCCGATGCGCCGATGGCCGCGGCGATCTGGCGGCGGGCCTGTTCCACGGCGGCCGCGGCTTCCCATCCGAAGGAGTGACTGTTGCTGGCGGCATTGCCAAAACGCGAGGTAAAGAACGGCAGCATGGCCTCCAGGACACGCGGATCAAGCGGCGTGGTGGCATGATTATCCAGGTAGACAGGAAACTTGATGGTGCCGGAAGAAAGGCCGTTGCTGCTCATCTTTCACAATTTTACTAAAAGGAGGGGGGCGTTTGATTTTGCGGGCAGAAATAAAAAAGCCCGCCAGCGAACTGGCGGGCTGAAGGTTGTTACAGCAAGTTTGTTTAGAACCGGATGGTTCCACCAACCAGGATGCGACGCGTTGCTGCCGCTCCGAAGCCTGGAGGAACTGAGCCAGTTACGCTTGGATCAGCGAACCCTGTTCCCGGAGCACGCAGACCCGCATCCTCAACGAACGGATCGACGCTCTGGAAGTTCATGTGATTGAAGACGTTCAAGGCGGTGGCGTGGAATTCAAACGCCGCATGCTCACCGAGTTTAAACCTCTTATAAAGAGAGGCGTTAGCGATATTGGTAATAGCGTCCTGCGCAATGCCGCGCTGTGTATTGCCAAACGGCGTACCGAATATAGTTTCCGACTGGCCGCCATTGGCGATGAAATGCACTTGACTCTGGCTAACAGTGACCGGATTAACTGGATTGCCGTTCGCATCAAACAGGCCAGCGTTTGAAGAATTGAGCGCATTCAGGCTAATAAGCGTGTTAGGGGCAATCGTGCAAACCGGCTCTGTTCCAGTGCTTGCGAACACGTTGCAGGCATCGCCAGCGAAGATACCCACCGTGTTGATTGGTGCGCTGGTATTGCCAAGGAATGGGCGAGCCGTTTCAGCGCCGATGAAGGCTCTGAAGAACGCTGAGTCAAAATAGTTACCGTTGGCCGAGAAGCGTGCAATTACGGCCTGGGAAGGGGTGTAACGCTGTCCGGAAGCGATCACGTAGTTTCCGGAGACTCCCCAACCGCCCAGGAGGTGGCCGATCAAACCGTGCTGTTCCTTAAACATCGGGAACTCTTCCGAGAACAGGATGGTCCACTGGTGTGGAATGTCCAATCCGGAGAAGCTGTATTCGCCGGTCTGATTAAACGGGTTTTGAGCAAAGGAAATAGAGGTACCGCCCGCGCCGGTGCTGAAGATCTCGCTCACGTTGTCGAGGTTCTTGCTGAAGGTGTAACCCGTCCGAATGGTCAACTGGTGGAACAGGTTGTTGGCACGGAATTCCGCCTGGAATCCGTTGTAATTGGAGAACCCACCGTTGGAGCGGAGACGCACAACGCCTTCCCCGCAGTTTTCACGCCCTAGGGCTGAGTTGGAAGCCTGTCCTGGTCCCAGCACGATTTGCGGAGCAGTGCAGGGGGTTACGCCGGCAGGCACCACATTCGGGAAATCGCGAGCTAGGTCAGCGATAAAGGGGTTTCCGTTGATGGATTGGAACAGATCAACAGCATGGTTTCCTACGTAACGCAGTTCAATGGCCGAGTTCTTCGTGATCTCGCGCTCTATGCCGAGGCTGTAGGAATGGACCATATCCGGCCCAAAGTTTGGCGTGAGCGAGGTCTGGTTGAAGCTTCTCGGATCAAACACGCCCCGCAGCAATTGAGGGTTAAGTTCCGCCCGCACATTAGGACCGATCGGATTGACCGGCAGCGGCAAAGATGCCGCAGTTGGAGTGGTCGCGGCGCCGAAGGTGTTGCTGAAGACTTCAGGAGCGGCCGTGGCCATGTTGGCGTAGATGTTGTAGAACGGCGGATCATACAGAAGGCGGTATCCGCCGCGGATGACGGTCTTGCCGTTCCCAGTCAGGAACCCGCCCCACTGCGGCGAGTAGGCGAAGCCGACGCTGGGGCCGAAGGCGTTCGTCTTGGTCGGGAACGATGGGAACGTCCGTATAGAAAGCGGCAAAGCCGGGTTGAACAATGCTGTTGCCGGATTGCTTTCGCGCGCCGTGGTGACCTGATTGAACAGATTGGCAGGCTGGCCATAGTATGACCAGGTCAGGCCAAGGTTCAAGGTGAGATGCTGGCTTAATTTCCAATCGTCGCCAGCATAAAGGAACGTGTCATGCTCGCGCAGATCAAATGAGGATGATCCAGCCGCGATGTTCACGCTCGATGGCGTGTTGGCAACAAAGGTCGACCAGTTAGCGAACTGGAACGCTCCGTTGACCGCGGGCAGGAAGCCATTGGGTGAACGTTGGTACGTATAGTTCACGCCGGCCTTCAACTGATGCTTGCCCATGACGTAATTAAAGTTGTCCTGCGCCTGATAGGTATTGACGATCCTGAACTGAGGCAGGTTGGTGGCCGGGCCAACGGCAAGAAAGCCGGGCGCGGCGAAGCTGATCTGAGCCAAAGCCTGGTCAACCCCGGTAGGCATGGTGCCAATGGTATTGCCGCCAAACAGCACGTTAAGGCGGCCAAAGCTACCGCGGAGTTCGTTGACCATCTTGGAGTTGATGTTATGAGTCCAGCCCACCAGGACTGCCTGGCTCAGGGCTGGAACGCTGGTTGGAAAGCCGGCGGCGGCGCAATCGGTGCACTCATCCAGGTTGAAGAAGTTGCCGCGATTGAAGATGTAGCGGGCCGTGACGGTGTCGCTGCCCAACTGCAGATCTTCTCTATTCACGAAGTTGAACTGGTGGACGGGAGTCGCAAGTGACCGTGACACGTTGCCAAACTCAACACCACCGTCGGGCTCAGTTGTAGTGCAGCCAGCGACCGGAACGGTTGTCGCGCTGTTAGGAGCAACGACTGGATTGCCTGCGGAAATCCCAAACGGGCCCGTAGTGGCAAACGTCGTCAGGTTCTGGCTTCCTGGAAAACAGGCAGCCAACTGTCCCAGCCCGGTTGGCGTGGGCGTAAGCCCGCCCGACGTAGAGGTGGTGTGCGAGGTGACGATTTCATTGTCAAAGCCGCCAAACATGAACAGCTTGTTTTTCACCATCGGCCCGCCAATGGTGAACCCGGTGAATTCATCCTGCAGACGCGGCGGATGAGTAAGGTTGTCAAACTGCTTCTCGGTGTTGGTCATCGAGTTCAGGATGGAATTGCTTTCCGTGCCATAGATGCTGCCGTGCCAGGCATTGGTGCCCGACTTGGTGATGATGTTCACCACCGAACCGGCGTTGCGGCCATACTCGGGGCCGAACTGGTCCGTGACAATGATGTACTGCTGGACGAATTCCGTGTCCGACAGGAACAGGCCAGGACCCGCGACGCTGTTGTCATTGTTGTTCTGACCGTCAATCTGCTGGTCATTGTTGCGGCCGCGCAGGCCGTTGACCGAAAAACCGCCACCACCGTTGGTGTTCGAGAAACCGTTGTCACGGGCTGAAACCACGCCGGGTACAAACAGAGCGAGGTTATCCAGTCCTTCGTTTTCCTGGACGCCGGCGAAGGTAGTGAGCTGGGTGCCGGCGAAGGTGTTAGTAATCTGAGACTGTGTGGTCTCGATCAGCGGCGCCTCGGCGCTTACTTCAATCGTGGTGCTGGTTTCGCCAACCGTCAGCTTCATTGAGCCCAAGCCACTATCGCGGCCGGCAGACACTAAAATATTGTTCTGGACTGCAGTCTTGAATCCCTGGGCAGAGACTTCGACTTTGTAGTTGCCGGCTGGAATCAGATTGAACCGGAACGAGCCAGAGTTATCGCTAGTGGTTGTTAGTACGGACCCGGTGTCTACTTGTGTCGCCTTGACCTGAGCACCCGATACAACCGCGCCTTGTTGGTCAAGAACCGTGCCGGAGATCGAACCCTTCAGCACCTGACCAAAAGACGGGATGCACCAAAGCAGCGTCAAGCATGTGGCGACCAGAATTAATTTGTCGCGCAGTTTACGATTCATCCTTTGCATCTCCATTGTTTTTTCAGTTTAAGAGCACACAACTCAAGGCTCGTCACGCACGAGACACAGGGTTGTCTTGCAATCTACATTGCAACTGGCGTTCCTAGATAGTTCGGCCTTTAATATCAACGGTTTACAAGGAAAATTCGAGCGGCGAATCCGCAATACTGGATTTTATTCCGGTGAATATTCAGAATTTGGAAGATAGGGAGTTGTTTACTTGGGTTCGGGCGTAAAACTGGGCAGGTCCACTGGCCGGTCAGACATCCGAAAACGCGTTCGAAAATGCTCGGAAATCATCATCACGGCGTCCTTATTCCGTTGCGGATCTTGCTGGATGAGGTATTTCATCGCCTCAACCAGGAGCCGCTGGCCCTCTAGATACCGTGGATCGGGTTGGCGCGGCTTGGCCTTACGGCGCGCTGGATCCGGCATTTCCGGCTTGATCGGCAGGGTAAGAACTTTGGCCATTCTAGAGATACCTCGGATCCAAGAAGATCCAGACTATTCAGATGCCGTCGCCAGCCTCTGCGCTGCAAAAGGCGTATGGCGATGAGAAATTATACGAACCAACCGGTCTTATTTTGCCTTTCCTTTGGTCGGCCGCGCCTTCTCTCTGATTTTACTCCTCCAGCCGCCGCTCTTGCTATTAACTTTGTTCTCATTGCGGTCTGATCATTGGGGTCTTACGGTTTTGGTATTTCCGTTCGTTTTCAGACGAAAGACATCATCGGAAATTTTTCGGTTCAGCTTCATGCCTGTGTAATGGGCCAGGCGGTAGTCGCCTGAGCGTTCGAAGAATTGCTGCTTGAGCAGAACATCCCGATCGGGATCGATCCACAGCAGGATCTTGTTGTAGGTTTGCAGCAGTTTTACGTTCTTAGGCGTCAGATCCAGCTTGGCGGTTTTCACGCCGTCCACCGTCTCCCAGCCGTCCATTTTCACGTCGTAGTCCCGCAGCAATTCATCGCCGCTCGCGCCAAACCCCAGGCTGAGAAAAGCCTCAACGTCTGATTTGTTCTTTGCTACGTCGCGTTCCGTTACCTGGTTGATTTTTTTTTCGAAGATTTGCAGCTTGCCATCTTTGTAAACCACCTGCTTGGGCGCTGTCCCCTCCATATCAAACGCGGCATCGACACCATTTTTGTTGCGCAGAAAATAGATGCGCCCCTTCTGCGTGTCTTTTTCGTCCACCAGCTTCTGGTAAGTCTCAAACTCAAAATCGCCCTGGGCCGACTTAAAGGCCGCTGCTGACTGATTCATCTTCGCCAGCACTGATTCGCGGTCGCCGCCCGCCGCGGGAGAAGATTTCGGTTCGGCTGTTTGCGCTGGCGCGGTCTTTCCTGGGGCTGCAGGCTCGGTGCTTTGAGCAAATCCCACACCCGTAGCCATCGCGATAATGACACAAAAGGCCAGGGCGGCCGGCACCGCTTGGAAAAAAACTGTCGTTAAAGAGCGAGGGTTGCGCTTCATGAATAGTTTTTGACGCTTTCTCGGCGTTTGCCTGTATTCACTCTGATGCCCGCTGGCGATGTGCCTGCCGCCTCTATATCAACAACCAAAAAGCTGTCCCAGCCGTGTAGCGCAGTCAAACCGACGCATTTCTCTGACATCGGCCCCGGAAGAGTGCGGCGAAATAATGCCAGTTTACCTGCCTGTATCATAGCGAATCTTACCGTTTCTTCCGAACTTGATTGGGCAGAAAAAAGCCCGCCGTACAAACCGGCGGGCAATGAACGTCAAAGGAAAGCTAGAACCTGAATACGCCTCCAACATAAAAACGGCGGCTGGCAGCCAGATTCGATCCCGGAATGGAGTCGCCGGTGAGTTGTGGAAGCGCAAACGCGTTTCCAAAGGTGTTCGTGCCGGCATTCTCGACAAACGGATTGACGGTTGCAAAGTTCGCGTGATTGAGAGCATTCAGCGCAGTAATTTGTTGGCGCGAAATATAAGTTTCGTTAGCTTAAGAAACTAGAAAGTTATATCCATTTGACCTATGGGACGAACCTATGGGACGAGATGATCTGTTTCTTATTCCGTCGGAATATTAACGGCTGGCAGGCATCAGCGGTAACTGAGCCGAGAATATATAAAGTGCATTGGACTAAGATCAGGAATTGATTTGCATCGTGGGACGACATGGCTCTTTTGCGGTATGCACTCTACTGCTGGAGAAGAGAACGAACGGCACAGCAAAAGATCACGGGAATCAAAACTCTGAAACTGGAAAGGAGAGATGCTAGAAAGGCCGTGCAGAAAAGGAAGAGGACGTTCCTGCTACTTTTTTATCTGCGCACCAGACCATTCACGCGGCGGAGGTCCGCCGATTTCGCGAGTCCGAGATAGAGCGCGTCACTGACATCAACCACACTCACGGGTTTACTTCCGCACCCAGCCCCGGTAAGCGACCACGTGTCCGCTGCCGTCGCGAACCTGTTCCACCCGTTCTACGGTAACCGCCCCGGTAATCGGCCTGAGCACGCGCTGAAAGTTCGCGCGCACCATGCCTTCGTCCTGGGCATCCACGGCGGAAGCATCTACCTGGTACGTTTTTCCATCAGCACTGACAACGATGTCAGTAGGATGCGTCTGCTGTCTGGCCGGTTTGTCTTTGAAGTCAATGAAATGCGGCGCAATAAAGATGAACGCCAGGATCAGCGTGACCATTACGTCGTAATGGAAGCTTCCCCGCGTGTAGGTCCAGAACAGATAGCCCTTGAGTGTGCGCCCGATGCGAGACATGTGGATAGTTTAGTGGAAGTGCCGGGCCACATCAATCAATTGCCAGAATTGCCATGATCGCCAAAACCGCCAAGATTGAAGATTGCCAAAATCGCCGAATTAAGCTTCTTTCCGAAATCGCTGGAATTTGAGTTTCCTCCGAACGATTTGGTTGATCTAGTTTTCTAGACATCTTCCCCGATTTTCAATCCTGGCAGTTTTGGCAATTTGAGCACCGATCTAACGATTCCGATCAGTGTCATCAGTGTTAATCAGTGGTAAGGATTAAAACTTCTTCGCCGTAATCCGCTCCGCACCCACATACTTCCGCAGCGGCTCAGGGATCACAACACTGCCGTCGGCCTGCTGATAGTTTTCCAGGATCGCCAGCCACGTTCGGCCAATCGCCAGACCGCTGCCGTTCAGCGTATGCACGTACTCGCTCTTCTTGCTGCCTTCAGGACGAAAACGTATGTTCGCCCGCCGCGCCTGATACGCCTCAAAGTTCGAGCAGGAAGAAATCTCGCGATACAGTTTCTGTCCCGGCAGCCACACTTCCAGGTCGTAGGTCTTGGCCGAGCTTGGTCCCATATCGCCCGTGCTAAGGAGCATTGTGCGGTAGTGCAGGCCGAGCGCCTGCAACACGCTCTCGGCGTCGCGCGTGAGTTGCTCATGCGCCTCATATGATTGGTCAGGACGCGTGAACTTTACCAGTTCGACTTTCTGGAACTGGTGCTGCCGGATGATGCCGCGCACGTCTTTTCCATACGACCCAGCCTCGCTGCGGAAGCACGGCGTGTATCCCGTAACCGAGAGCGGAAGCCGCGAGGCGTCAATCGTCTCGTCGCGATAGAGATTGGTCAGCGGCACTTCCGCCGTAGGAATCAGCCACAGGTCGTGATCGTCAATCTTGAACAGGTCGCTGGCGAATTTCGGTAATTGCCCAGTACCGTACATCGACGCCGAGTTCACCATATAAGGCGTCAGCACTTCCGTGTAACCGTGCTGGCCCGTATGCAGGTCGAGCATAAAGTTGGCCAGCGCCCGCTCCAGCTTTGCGCCCAGGTCCCAATAGACGGCAAAGCGAGCGCCGCTGAGCTTGACCGCGCGCTCCATGTCCAGCACGCCCAGTTGCTCGCCCAGCTCCCAGTGCGGCTTGGGCGTAAAGCTGAACTCCGGCGGCTTGCCCCATTTTCGGACTTCCTTGTTGTCGTCCGCCAAGCGCCCCACCGGCACGGACTCATGCGGCATGTTGGGAATGCCGGCCAACATGGCCCGCATTTCCTGGTTGATCTCCGCAGCCTTCTTCTCCAGATCGTCGCTCTCCGCGCGCAAAGCTTTCGTCTGTTCCATCTGTGCGGTGGCGCCCTGGCCGGCCTTCTTGAGTTTCGCAATTTCCTCTGACGCGCGGTTGCGCTGTGCCTTCAAGGTTTCAGATTGGGTGATCAACTGGCGGCGTTTTTCATCCACCTGGCGAAAGCCGCTCAGCACCTGCGCTGGATCCATGCCCCGGCGGCGCAGCATCTCTTCAATCTGGGTGAGGTTCTCTCGGACATATGCCAAATCGAGCATCAAAATTCCCTTTGCATTATTGAGAGTGCGAGATCCTTCGCTTTCCTCAGGATTTCGGCAGGCGGCTCCCGCTTTCGCTCACGCCTCCTTGCGCCTCAAGGTCAAGCATGAATCCAAATACTTTACCAAAATCCTTAACTTGCTAAGTCTTTTTCAGATCAGTGTGATCAGTGTTCATCCGCGGTAAGGTTTTGCATTTCTCCTCCGCTTCCTCTTTTCCTCCGTGTTTCAAAGATTTTGGTTTTTGTCGGATCAGTGTTATCCGTGTCAATCAGTGGTAAGGTCTTCCCGATGGAAAAAAAGATATTCTGGCTGCTCTTCGTTGTTCTCGGCTTGGTGATGGACATCGCCCTGCCTCTCTGGTGGAGCCTTGCGCTTACCTTGCCTCTGCTCGTGCTCTGCTGGTGGGTGGCCTACCGGAGTGGATGGTTTAGCTGATCACAAAGCTTCTTTACAGCCCAGTCCGAACAGGTAGTTGCGTTTGTTGCACCATGGCCGCTGCAGTGATCTAAGGTCACTCTCTCTGTGATCTTTGCATGCAAAAGGCGCACCTCGAGATGCAAAAATCGGCGCAAGCTGTTTAGCTTATTGCTGCCATCCACCGCCGAGAGATCGGTAAAGCTGGACAAATGCATTCAGTTCGTTCAACTGGGCCTGGGCAAGGTTGAGTTGAGCGGAAAAATAATTGGTTTGGTTGGTCAACACTTCCAGGTAGCTTGCTGCGCCGCCTTTGTAGCGAATATCCGACAAGTGCGCGGCATCTTCTGCGGCATTGGTCAGCAACTGTTGCTGCTGCCGGAATTCCTGGTCTTTCTCATAGGCGATCAGCGAGTCAGCCACATCTCTAAAAGCTTGTTGAACGGTCTGCCGATATGTCAGAAGTGCATCTTCCTTCTGTGCTTCCGCCAGCTTCACTCCTGAACGGATCCGGCCTCCAGCAAAAAGGGGCTGTGCCAGCGAACCGCCAAGGCTGAAAAATCCCCCTGGACCACTAAAAAGGCGGCTAAGCGCCAGACTCTGGTAGCCGGCATCTCCGGTTAAAGTGATTTGCGGAAAGTAGGCTGCTTTGGCGACGCCGACCTGCGCATTGAAGGCAATAAGTTGCTGCTCAGCCTGACGGATATCAGGCCGCCGCTCCAGCAAGGACGACGGCAAGCCGGCCGGCACTTGCGGCAAATGCGGCTGTTCCGTCAATTTCAATCCTCGTCCCACGGCCCCGGGATTTTTTCCCAGCAGCGTGCTGATCAGGTTTTCCTGCTGTTGAATTCGGCGCTCAAGGTCGGGAACTTGTTCGCCTGCTGTATAGACGAGTTGTTCCGCCTGGCGCACGTCAAGGAGTGATGTTGCTCCATGGTCAGCGAGCAACTGGGTTAGCTTCAGTGAATCGCGCCGCGAAGTGAGCGCCTGGCGTGAAATCTCAAGTTCAAGATCGAGTTCGCGCAGCTGAAAATACGCCGTGGCCACATTGCTGACCAGAGTACTGATTACCTGTTGCCTGGCCCATTCGCTGGCCAGCAAATTGGCCCGTGCGGCTTCCGTGGCTCGCCGAAACTTGCCCCAGAAATCAAGTTCCCATATTGCTGACACACTCAACTGTTCTGCGCTTCCGTTTGTCGCCTGGGGGAAAAGAGCAGATGCTGGCACCCGCTGGGTTGTGCTCGCGGCCCCGGCATTGACTTGCGGAAACTGGTTGGAACGCGTAATGCCCAGCTGAGCCTGGGCTTCAAGAATGCGGGCCGCAGCAATGCGAACATCGTAGTTCTGTTCGATGGCGACGCGCTCCAGTTCCTGGAGTTGCGGGTCCTGAAAAAGCTCCCACCATTTCTGGTCCGCCAGAGACGCAGTACCAGTGCGGCCCGCATTCTCCTCCTCAATGCCCCGATGAGCTGGAGGAACATCTACGGTGGGGCGCTTGTAACGTGGTCCAACCGTACAGCCAGAAATAGCGAGGGAGAGCAAAATGACGGCTATTCGTTTCATTTCGGTCCTAATCATCGGCTCCCGTCGGTGATGGACGAGGGGCAGCGAGGTTCGGCGTGCGGGACGTGCGTCGCATCCGTGCCGCTATTTTCTCTACCACCACAAACAGCATGGGAATAATAAAGATAGCGATACAAGTGGCGGCCAGCATGCCTGTAATAACGACCGTTCCCAAAATGCGCCGTCCTGCCGCACCCGAGCCTGATGCAATCCAAAGAGGTACGCAGCCCAGAATGAAAGCGAATGACGTCATCAGAATCGGACGCAAGCGAAGCTTGGCCCCCGCGATTGCTGATTCGATCAGATCTCTGCCCTTTTCATGCTCGATTTTGGCGAACTCCACAATCAGGATGGCGTTCTTGGCGGAAAGCCCGATCAGCATGATGAGCCCGATCTGCGCATACACGTCGAGGTCAAAGTGGCGGAGTTGCAATCCGAGAAATGCGCCAAATACCGCAATCGGGACAGACAGCAGAACCGAGAACGGCAGCGCCCAACTTTCATACAGAGCCGCCAAAATCAGAAATACCAGCAGCAATGACAGACCGAAAATTCCGGTCGCTGCGCCCGAAGCTTTTCTTTCCTGGTAAGAGAGATCAGCCCAGTCATACCCCATGTCTGTTGGCAGCGTCTCTTTCGCAACCTGCTCGAGCGCATCCATCGCCTGCCCCGAACTATAGCCCGGAGCGGCGCTGCCCAACACCTGTGCGGCCCGGTACAGATTGAAGCGGTTGGTGTATTCCGGGCCAGTCGTCGGTTTGGTGGTAACCACGGCGGAAAGCGGGACCATGCCGCCTTTGCTGCTGCGAACGTAATATTGACCGACATCCTCAGGGTGCGCCCGCTCTGCCCCTTCCGCCTCGACAAATACCTTCCACTGCCGTCCGAAGCGGTTGAACTGGTTTACAAACAAGCCACCCAGAAATGCTTGCAGCGTCTGGTAGACGTCACCCACCGCGACGCTTTGCTTCAATACTTTGTCCCGGTCAACGTCCGCATAGATTTGGGGAATATTGGTGGCAAATGAAGCGTTGAGGCCGCTAAGTTCCGGGCGTTTGCGGGCCGCCGCAAGAAACTTCTTAAGATTCTGGTCAAGATAGTCTACCGACCCGCCACTGCGATCCTGGAGCCAAAAGGAAAATCCACCGGCACTGCCTAGTCCGGGGATGGCCGGCGGCATGAAGCCGAAAGCATTGGCCTCAGGCACATCAGAGGCGAGCCGTTTATTGAGCTTATCCAAAACCTGTTTTGCTTCAAGGCCGCTCCCACGCCGGTCGTCCCAGGGCTTTAGCGCGACAAAAAAGAAACCATTATAAGAAGATGAAACTCGGGTAAGAAGACTGAAGCCAGCTACCCGGCTGACATACTGAATGCCTTCAGTGTTGGCCAGGATCTTTTCAATCTTCTGGCATACCTGATCGGTACGCGCCAATGAGGCTGCGGGGGGAAGCTGGGCATTCAGCAGGAAGAAGCCGTAATCTTCCTCGGGAAGAAAACTGGTGGGCAGTTTGCGGCCTACAGCGCCGTCAACCAAGACAAAGCCCACCAATATCAATATGCCGACAATCGCCTTGCGCGCTAGGCTTTGGCTTAAGCTTCCATATCCATGTGTTGCCTTCTCAAACCAGCGGTTGAAGAGCGCAAAGAACCGGGCCAGTGGCCCAGTGGATTTTTTTCTTGGGCGCAGCAGCATGGCGGAAAGAGCCGGTGAAAGCGTTAGCGCGTTGAAAGCGGAGATCAGTACGGAGATGGCAATCGTGACGGCAAATTGCCTGTTTAGCCTTCCCTGAATTCCGCTCATGAAGGCGATAGGCACAAATACCGATGAAAGAATGAGGGCGATGCCGATGACTGGTCCCGACACTTCTTTCATCGCCTGAAGCGTAGCGTCCTTGGGACTCATGCCTTCTTCAATGTGGTGCTCCACTGCCTCTACCACTACGATAGCGTCATCGACCACCAAACCAATCGCCAGCACAAGTCCAAACAATGACAATGTATTGATGGAAAATGATAGGAAGGGAAAAAAGGCAAATGTCCCGATGAGCGAAACCGGGACCGCAATCATGGGAATCAAAGTTGCCCGCCAGTTCTGCAAAAACAGGTAAACAACAAAGATCACCAGAACCATGGCCTCGGACAAGGTGAGGACGATTTCCCGTATCCCCTCTCGTACCGGCCGCGTAGTATCAAGCGAAGTCACATAATCCAGGTCGGTGGGGAAATGCTGCTTCATCCCGTCCATGATCTTTTGCACGCCATCAGCAACCGCGATTGCATTCGATCCTGGCGCCTGGAAAACAACGATGATGCAGGTCGGCTTGCCGTTCATGCGGGCCACTTGCTGGTAATTGAGCGCGCCCAGTTCGATTCTGGCGACGTCTTTCAGCCGCACCAGCGAGCCATCGGGATTTGAACGAACGACAATTTGACCGAACTGGTCAGCCGTAATCAGCCTGCCCTGCGCCCGTACGGTATAGGTCATTTCGTTTCCAGGCGGCGCAGGCTCCGCTCCTACCTGCCCAGCGGGATTCACATTATTCTGCTGCTGCACTGCTTTGGTTATGTCGGGAACCGTCAATCCAAGTTTTGCCAGAACATCGGGCCTGATCCAGATACGCATGGCGTAATCGCCGGCGCCAAAGATCCTGACTTCCCCCACGCCCGGGATACGATAAAGCGCATCGTTAATGTTGATATTGGCGTAATTGGCGAGGAACAGGGAGTCGTAAGTGCCCTTTGGTGAGTACAACGTCACCAACATCATGGGAAAGCCGGTGGATTTGCGCAGCGTCACCCCGAACTGATTTACATCCGGCGGAAGATTCGGCTGCGCCTGCGCCAACCGGTTCTGTACGTTGACCTGGTCAGTACTAGGATCGCTCTCAACATCGAAGGTTACAGTTTCCTGCAACGTACCGTCATTGGCATTGGTGGATTGCATATAGAGCATGTTGTCCACGCCATTTAATTGCTGCTCCAAGGGCGTTGCTACCGACTGCTCAATCGTGGTGGCATCGCCGCCGGTAAAGGTGGTGTTGACGACGATCTGAGGTGGAACGATCTGCGGAAATTGCGCCAGAGGCAGCTTGCCCATGGAGACCAGTCCTGCGAGTACCGTGACAATAGAAATAACCATTGCCACGATGGGCCGGTTAACGAAAAACTTGGCCATCACTTTCCCCTTATTGTTAGAGACTCATGGGTTTGGGCGTTACTACAGTGCCGTCTTTCACCTTTTGCAGACCTTCTACAATTACCCGCTCCTGGGGCTTTAGACCGTCTTGAATGATCAGCATCTTGCCCACGCTGGGTCCCACCTTCACCGGACGGATACTTACTTTGTTGTCGCTCCCCACCACGGCCAGTTGATAGCTGCCCTGCAATTCGGTGACAGCCCTTTGCGGCACCAGCAGCGCTGATTTTTGTGTTCCCATTTCCGCCACTACCCGGCCAAATTGTCCCGGTCGAAGCAGGTTATTAGGATTGGGAAAAGACCCGACTACACGTATCGTTCCCGTGTTCGCATCCACTTGGCGGTCCGCCAGCAAGAAGGAACCCTCATGTGGGAATGTGCTGCCGTCAGAGAGTGTGAGCTTTAGCTTCACGCCTTTCCATGCATCCTTTTGCTGGCCGTTCCTGCCTCCGCTCTGAGACACCATGTATTGCTGCTCGCTGATGGAAAAGTAAGCTTTAATTGGGTTTACCTGCGAGACAGAAGTCAGGACCGTGGTATTGCTTACTAAATTTCCGATCTGTGTTTGCGCAATGCCCGCAATACCATCGATCAAAGAAGTCACTTTAGTGAATCCCACGTTAAGTTCTGCCTGTTCCACTGAAGCTTTCGCAGTCTCAACTGCGGCCTTGGCGCCAAGCTCCGCCTGAATGTCATTGTCGAACTGGCTTTGAGCGATGGCGCGGGCTTCGGCCAGCGGTTTATCGCGCTTCACGTCCTGTTGGGCTTTGCCGAGCGCCGCTTCCGTCTGAGCCAATTGTCCCTTCGCCTGGCTCAGAATGGCCATAAATGGCCGGGAATCTATTTCAAAAAGGACCTGTCCTTTGCGGACATAAGAACCCTCCTTGTAGTCCTGCTTGGTAAGATAACCCGCAACCCTGGGCTGAATTTGTGCGTTTACAAAACCATCCAGAGTGGCCGTCCATTCGCTCACGATAGGAACATCTTTCTGCACGACCTCAATCACCTCCACGTCAGGAGGTTTCGTCGCGGAAACAGAAGCCTTCACACCTCCGCAGCCGCCCAGCGCAATGAATGACAACGCGAGAAGAACGTTGTAACTCATTCGAAGCGTTTTAAGTGTTGGAACCGTCATCTAAGGGGTCCTTTCGCTCTTGCCTTGCTGCGGGCGTAAGGCTGAATAAAGGAAATCAATCAGAAACTCACTGTCCTCACCAGCCGTATTGGTTGGGATAGTGGCAAGCCGGCGCTGCAAGGCCCCGGTGGTTAGATCGGCCACGGTCCACGCAAGGACCTCGGCTGGCCAATGCCGGATCTGGTTCGCGGAGATCGCACTGTCAATCGCCAGGGTAAGCAGGCGGATAGGTTCGCGCAGCCATTCTCGGGCCTTGGCCTTGCTGAGTACCGGAGAACCGGAAGGTTCGATGTACATAATGCGAAAAAAATCCCGGCGCTCCTCGCAATATTCAAACCTCGTCTGAATATATGCCGATATCTTTTCGTGTACGGTGCTGGCGGCGGTAATCTTTTCCACGGTCAATCGGCGCAGAGTTTCCAAGTCATTAGCCAGCACCGCAGTATAAATTTGTTCTTTTGATTCGAAGTAAACGTAAATGGTGCCTTTAGCAAGTTCGGCGCGCGCGGCAATCTCGTCCACGGTTGCTGCGATGTAGCCCTTTTCCGCGAAGACTTTTCTGGCCGCAGTGATGATTTCCGACCGGCGAAACTCGAACACAACCTGTTTCTTGGATCTAACTGGTTTGGCCAATGTCGGCATGGATGACCAAATAGTACAGTTTTTTGACTGAATGGTCAATTTGCCGAGAGAAAAGGCGATGTCAAGCTGCTTGTGTAAAAAGCTTGCTGTGGAAGATTTACGAAAATGGGAAAAATTGAAGTTTCTTTCATCTGAGAAAGCGCAGAGTAACAGCGGCATTTCATGCTCAGAGTGAACGCGGGCGTGATTTAGGTCACAGCGCTCCGCGAGGCGCAAAAGATATTCGTTGGGTTGTCATGGGCAAGCCGGTGTGCGCAAGACGTTCCATTTCGGGAATGCGGGGGTACCTTCGTTCAGGATTCGGGATCGCCGGGCCGCAACCGCAAACGTGCATACTCGCTACAGAAAGAAGCGTGTGATGCAAGCCTTCAAGATATCCGCACTTGAAACCGCCACTGCCAATATGTGCAATTCCAACTGTGAGTGCGGTCAGATCGCCTACAGAGTCGTACACGTAACCGTTGACCAGAAGCTGACTGATGTGCCCCTGTGCGGGAGACATTATATCGAAGCTCACCAAGCCATTAGATGACAGGAGCCACGCAGAATGGCAATACTTTTTGCCTGGCCCTGATAGACGGCAACATGCCCGGCATGGATGGTTTTGAACTGGCAAAGCGAATCAAGCATGCCCCGGAACTTTCCGGCGCAACCGTCATGATGCTGACCTCGTCCGAATATCAGGGCGATGCAGCGCGATGCAGAGAGCTGGGGATTGCCGCTTACTTAGTGAAGCCCATTCGCAAATCCGAGTTGCTAACCGCGATACTCACGGTGTTGGGACGGCAGCCCGATTCGTCCCCTGAATTGGTGACGCAGGCAAACCTGGGTATGACACGCCGATCCCTTCACTTACTCGTGGCGGAAGACAATGCCATCAATCAGGTTTTGATCATTCGGCTACTCCAGAAGAGGGGGCACGTTCCCACAACAGTGGAAAACGGACGACAGGCGTTGGAAGCGTTGGAGCGAGAACGCTTTGATCTGGTTCTCATGGACGTGCAGATGCCTGCAAATGGATGGCTTTTCAGCCACACGAGAAATTCGCAATGCGGAAAGACAGACAGGCGGTCGTATTCCGATCATTGCTTTGACGGCCAACGCAATGAAGGGCGATGAAGAGTTATGCCTTGCGGCTGGAATGGACGGCTATTTGGCAAAACCAGTGAGCGGTATGAGGCTGGACGAAGCACTCACCCGCGTCTATTCTGGCGAGAACCAGTACGAGACAGTCCATACTTGGCCTTCCAGCCCTTAGCAAACGCGCCACATTCCGGAAGCGACGAAGGCCCAGCCGGGTTTTAGAACGGTTTTGGTATGCCAAACGGGTGGGGCGTACCGCTGCTTTCCTTCCTCACGAATCCTAACGAAAATCGAAACCTTCAGCTTTTTCATTTTTCTGTTCTCCGAAGGCCAAATACTGGGAAAACAGGAATCAGCGGGATTTAGTAGCTCGACTTTTAGTAGCTCGCAATCGCAAGCTGCCGAACGTTTTGACCTTTAAGGGATTAGAGACTGTCTGGCGGTGGTGCCAGTTATTGGCGAACCTGTCTCCGCCCCGAATTCCCGTTAACAGGGAAAAATACAGGGAAAATGCCCAACACTTTTGATGCCCCAGGCGTTGAAAATCGCGATTCCCTTGGCATTTTTAGGTCTTTCTCTTAAATGGGGCTAAATCGTAACAGGGAACGAACAGGGAAGGAGCAGGGAACAGAACAGGAATTGAACAGGGAAATAGCAGCGGCAGCGGCAAACTCCAATTCTGCTGCTTTATGCAGGTGAGAAACACGAGACTGCAGTCCCGAGCGTAGTTTCTGGATGTCTCACAAGCACGCACCGGCGCAGTTGTCGGACCGAGGCCGAATCTGGTGCTCGCGGTAAAAGGCCAGCTGTTTGCGAAGGAGATAGGAAGAGCTGCTGAGAGAGCTAGCATTTGTCTCGAATCTGAGGGTCCGGCAGCGTGACTCCGCATTCAGCCCAATCATTCCAATTAGTTACCGACCCGGATGGAATTATTGCGTACCACAGGTAGTAGTACAAGGGAAGTGGGATTCGACAGTACCTTAACTGGAATCCGTACTGCATGCAGCACATTTCATCTGCCCGGAGAAAATCCCGTCTCTGATCCTGAAGGGTAGTCGCACAGCCCATACCGACTCCTACAGATCCGAAGATCGCCAAGCATTCAAAAAGATCGCATCTTTATCACTATCATTGGCGCAATTCCGCCCGCAGCACCGGATGACTATGTCCCCCAAGTAATGACCATCCACAAATCCTCCATGGAATTATCATCGAAGTAGAGTGTCAAGGGCGGATGAGCCGCGTCGGTAATGGCTGCGGGCAGTGCGATCTTGTTCAGGCTGCCACCCAGCAGGTTGCCCATTGCGGGGTTCTTCGTCAGCGAATCCGCGTTACCGCTCAAGTCAGCCTTGTCGTTGATGTTCACCGTGGAAGCTTTGTCGGTCGGCAGCATCTGAGCGAGGAACTCAACCCCGATGAGTTTGACAGGCTTGGGGACCTTTCCGCCCACCACAGCTTGCGACCAGAACGGATACAACTCGGGTACCAGCGTCAATTGCAGTTCAGAGCTCTGAGTCGAGATCGAATTCTGGAACTTCGCCCACTGTGACGGGAATTCATGGCGCACGGAGAATAAGCAGACCGAACCAACGGTTTGCGCCTTACTGATGAGGCCCTGTAGATTCGCGACGGCCGCGGTCTTCTGTGGATCCCCGCCTTCGCGGGCTGTGTAGCGGATGTGCAGAACCACGTCGGTAATCGTATCGAAGTCGAATTGCGGCACGTCTGCGGGCAAGGACAACGTCCACTGGCTTCCCGCGATTCCCGAGTTTTCAAATGGCAGATAGCGCTCATCTTTGAAATTGGTTTCAAAAAGCCCGCTGTCTGACTGCGCGGAGCTGGTCACAATCGACTGGATCGTGCCGTAGTAGTCGTCAAAGCGGGGATCATCGGAGCCTTGCCGTGCGTACTTGTTATTGTAGAGCCCGGTTTTTGTGCGAATCGTGCTCTTCTGCAGCGTTAGTGTGCAGTTGACACTGGTATAGGGGCCGGCGACGCATGGCAAAGTCAAGGCGACAGTTCTGATTCTGCGAAAGTAGTGCCCCGGTCCATCGAGGTCGAACGCTTCTTCCGGCAGAGTGAAGCTGCAACTTCCAGTGGCGCGCAATTGCACCAGCGCCAGAGGATTTGTCTGCAACAGGCTTACGTGCTTGGTGAGTTCATATTCCCGCTGGTTCAGATCATGGTAGGACATCTCCATGGTCTTCACATCAAACAATAGCTTTTCCCCGGCCAACAGCCCTTCGGTTCCGTCGAGATAGCTGAATTGAATGTAGGTCAGAGCTGAGTCGCCCAATTCGTTCTGCAGCGCGCGCTCCGCTTTTTTTGCGATTTCGAAGGCGAGTTGGAACACATTGCCGTAAAGAGCCTTTATTTCCCGTTTCATCCAGGCATAGAAGCCAATGGTTGTCTCTTTGATCTGGTAGCCGCCGTCAACCTGATTGCCTTCCAGAAAGTCGACGATCTGTTGTGCGTGCTGCATCTGGACGAGGTGGTTCTCATATTCCTTCTTCGCGATCGCTTCGCGAATCTGCGCACCACGCGTCTGCTTGAGGATCTGGTTGATCTCCGCCTTGGCCGAGTTGCTCTGGAATAGCCACTCCTGTTCACGGCGCGAGTAAGAGCCGATCTTGGCGGCGTTGCCCGCCTCGTATGTGAACTCTTCAGCTACAGCATTTACAGCGGTTGCCAGGGCTTCGGTGTTGAAAGACAGGTTGTGTCCGCCAAAATCAATGGTGGCTCCGCAACCCATGGGCTGTACATGTGCTTTAAACTGCGGTATCAGGGCCAGGATTGCCCCCACGGCGTTGATTCCGTGCGCCACTTCCTGCAGGTCATGGGCGGTGCCGAGCTTTTGCAGTTCCACAACTTCGTTGTTGCTTAAGGTATTCAGCGCACCATCGCTCACCGACGTGGAATCCGTCGAGATGTCCGGATTGATCGTATCCAGCGGCATGGTCGGCTCGCTTGAACTATCAGACTGCGTGAAGTTAAAGTTTTCGAGTCCTGGTAGGTCCAGATCGCTCAACTGCGGAAGATTGGTTTGAATCTGAGAAGCAGCCGTGCCAAGCAGCGTTTGATAGTAGGTATATCTGTTGACTGACGTGGCGAGAGTCAAAGACAGGGCTTGAGTAGCCTTCTGCGCATCCTGCCACTGAGAATACTTCACCATCTGCGCCAGTCCGAGGATTGTGTTCTCATGCTGGGCGCGCAAAAGAGATAGCGATTCGTTGTCACCTTTCTCCATGGCCGCCAGCAAGCCGCCGCCAAGCGAGATGACTTCCTGGCAGATTTCCGCCGCCTTGGCTACCAGCAACTGGAAACGCACCAAGGGCAGCGGCTGATTGAGCCCGCTGACGATAGAGCTGACATCTAATCCCGATGCAGCGGCCCGCACCAGAAGAGCGGGATCGATCGGCGGATCATAGAGCGGAAGCTGCTGAAACATGCCTTGCAGATTCAGGCTGTTGTGAATCTTGAAGAGCCTGTCAGCAACGGTATCCCAGTACGCGAGCAGTCGATCATTCTGCGGGATACAGAAATAGAGTGTCTGCCCGATGCTGGGCAGGATTTGACTTCCGTTCGCCGTCGCCCCGGAGCCGCCTGTCTGCACTATATCGAACGGCATGTCCACTTCCATATCTACCAGCGTATTGCCGAAGGGATCGAGCTTGCCGCGCAACTGGTTGTAGGTGAGCGTTGAAACCGAACCTTGCTGGGGCACCGGCTGCGGCTTGTCCCCAAGAATGTTCGCAGCCATGATGTACAGCTGCGTGGCCTCGTTAATGGTTTCGATCGTGTACTGCGCAAACAGCGAATCGCCCCATGCGATCAGATTATCGAGATACGCCATCACGGTCTTGAGCATGTATGCGGTCGGTCGGTACTTCGCCACTGCCCAGGGCTGGAAAGGGTTCTGCATCCAGTTCTGAATGCTCTGAACCGTCTCCGTCTGCAGCGGGACGTCCTGCCCGGTGGAAAGATTCACCAGGATTTGCTCGATCATCTCAACGTCGGTGTACTGGAAGGGCTGCACCTGCCAGAATCGTTGCGGCGTTGGGCCATCGGTGTTGTCAGTTGGATTGAAAATGTAATGAAACCAGTTCTGGGCATCCTGGTATTGCTGGTTCTGACTGAGATGGACGGCGATCAACAGCGGAGCGTGAAAAAAGATCTCCCAGTTGTAGATTGAGTAAGCTCCGTTATAAGTGAAATCAAGATTCTTGACAGGATACGGTGAGGTTACGTATGCCGTGGGATTGTAGTGTGAACCGTCGAAGATGCCTTCGTAGAACAAAGGTTGAGGCACGCCGTTGCGAATTGAAACGCTGGTATTGCTCGGCAGGTTGACCCATGTTCCGTCATTGGCGAGCACTGCTGACGCCGCCCCGCTGGGGAGCGTCACCACAGTGTAGTTAGGGACAATATTAGTGGCGTCGATCTGAATTCCGCTCCCCGAGAGAGCAGGAATCTGGCCGGGTAACACGAACGGCAGGGCAGCCGGCAGCGTCGTCGTTCCGCCGGCGGTGGTCGCGATCACAGTTCCAGAAGGAACCGATACCTGCGTGCTATCAGGCAGGGTGAGCGGAGTTCCCGCGGGCAGCACGACGGACGCGGAACCGTCCGGACGCGTGGCTGTAACCGAAGCGGTAAGCGTTACCCGCGTACTGTCCGGCTGCACCGTCATCGGCGCAGGAGGGGTGGAGGAATTCGGCTGCGGCATGTACAGCGTATCCGAATCCTGGAGTTCATCGAGTCCCCCATCATTCAGCCGCTGAATCAGCGAGAGCTGAGACGGCGACACATTTGGAAGCACCGCGCGATGGCCGCCCACGTAGGGATGGAAATGGGAAAAGAACTGATACGTCAGGCTCCTCTGCCGAAGCGTGATGTACGACGGAATATTTTTCCACACTCCGCCAACCGTATAGGTCTGGTAGGCCCGGGTGTAATCCATCAGGTTGTGAAAGCTCGGCGCTGTTGGAAGCATAACTTTCCCCTATTTAAAATGTCTTTCGAAGTGTGGTGAAACCGCTAAGCACGGAAGATGTCGACGTGATTTTTGCCGCTCGCAATCGACTCAGGCTGATGCCTTGGGAACCTACTACCGTAACGCCCGCGCGGTCCAGCGCTGCGTTTGAGAGACTGGAAACGCTGGAGGCAAGATCGGCAGCGGGGCCGAGCGACGCGACTTTGACGCCTCCGCCCTGGCCGATGAGCGATCCACCGAATGATAATGCCGTCGCCGGATCTGTGACCCAGTCGGTCGTGTTCTGCATCGTAAAGACGGAATTGATGGGATCTCCGGGGTTGATGGGATTCAGCTCGGCGACGGGAACCTGCGCTATGACAGGAATGTTGTTGACTATGCTAGGGTCGGTCCAATCCTGTGCCGGCTTTTGCGGCGCGATTGCCCATCCGTTCCACTGATCGATGGTCTTCTCCTTCAATGTCGGCTGCACGAAGAAAGTCAATTCGTCCGCAAAGTTCGTTGAGGTGGCATCGGGGTTTCCGGTGTCCTTAAAGAAAAAGGGACTTACCAATGCCCCCGCCTGGTTGTAAAGCGGCTCTGTCTGATCAAGGAAAGGATCCGGTACCACAGGGTTCGAGCAGGCCAATACTCCGAAGCTATTGATCGTCTGAAGAATGAATTCCGTATCCGACGTGCCGGATCCAGAATTCTGGACATTTGTTTCAAATGTTGCCGACAGAACGCTGCCGCCGTCATACAGGGTCGCATGGATATTCTTTGCGTTGTAAGGATTCGGCGCTGCAGGCTGCCAATAGGATTGAGCAAAATCCGGAGCGGAGTTCTTGCTGGTGACACGGAACGCATAGCCTCCTCCGCCTATCTGCACCTGCCGGGGTGGAACGTAAATCTCCTGTGTTGGGCTCGAGAATGACACCCGCATTCTTTCGGTGGAGTCGACCGGCAAGAGATTTCCGAATGAAAAAGACAGCAGCCCATAAACTGGCGGAAAGTCGAGATGAATTCGCACCGCCCCCTCGTTTCTGCTGGTGTCCAGCTCTTTCGAAACGTGGATGTATACACTAGAGGCATCGAATCCGTCATTGACGAGGACCGCTGCAGTTGAGTTGGGATCGGTCGCAATGGGTGTTGTCCACTTGCCCTGGAAGTATTCTGCCCAGTACAGTTGCGCTTTCACCTGTTGCGTTGCTTTTGCAGCATTGATGCCGCCCGCAAGTTGGTCGAATGAGAGCCCCGTTATGTTGCCCAGGCCAGTGCTGCCTGCTGATGGTGGCTGGGCTTGGAGGATGAACTTGACCCAGAAGATATTCACGCGTCCCTTCCAGATCGCCAGAACAATGTGGTCGCCATCGATCTCGGGGGTAACCGCGGTCCAGCCGGACCATGTGCCCATGGCATAGGTGCGGTAGAAATATTTGTGTGGATGACCGTAGGTGCGTCCCAGCACGTGGAGTGTGCTGAGCGAGCCGTCGCTCAGATTCTGGTCGAGATAGGTCGCGACGATATCGAGTCGCGCGCGAGCATCCAGGCCCTTGAGATAGGAGTAAAACGCACCCTCGGCAAGGTCCTGAGTGACGTTGCCTTGCAGAAGGTCGCTCTCCAGTTGCTCGAATAGATCGGTCTTGTCGAGGCGGAGTTCGGGTTCCATCCAGTTTTCCGGAAAGAGAAAAATCTCGCGGTTCGCTTGCCAGACACGATAGCGCTTCATCCATGACCACCAATCCGCATCGATCTGACTCGGCGTTACATTGACGTCAGTATTGGTATTGGCATTCTCAAGGTTGAGCAGGCAGCGCTGGACGAAAGTCTGGACCGATGACATCGCGAGCCGCAGGCGCGAAGTCTGAACAACTGGCTCCATCCCGGGATCTACCAGGAAATACTCAAAGAGCTGATTGGAATTCTGCAGCGGCATCGCCTGCACTAGATACGCAACCAGCGCATCCCGCTTTTTCTGGCGCAGCTTGTCGAAGACAGACTGCGCGACCGGACGCCAGTTGTCTGCGGTATATTGCGCTTTGACGGAGTTCTTGAAGTTTTCCGCGATCACATCGAATGACGGCGAACCCGCAGGCGGAGCCGCTGAGGCAATCACGGTCGAGGCAGTTAGTGAGGTTACCGGAATCCCGGCGATTTGCAGCAATTGCAGTGCCTGCCAGATTCGCCGCACGCCCTTGTTATTGCCGAAATCGCCGACTGCCGTGACCTGGCGGTTGGCGCCCACAACGACATTCGTAATCAAACCGAAATATTCGGCAATCGCGCGCACCGTGGCGGCATCGCGCCGGGTAAGGTTTGCGAGGCTGGTCCATGGTGTGGACGAATTGTTGTTTGTGTCCTGCGAAGTAACGGTTTCGGTAAAGACTTGCCCTACGCCTTGAAAGACATCCATCAATCCGTCGGTGCCGCCGGCCGGACCTTGCCGCAAATCTGCATAGTCGGCCAGGGCCAGGAATTGCGAAAACAGCGAGATGGCATTTGCCGCTGTGTTGTCGCTCGGCTGCGTCGGCAGCGAACTCAGCCTGAGATTGTTGAACTGTGAGGAATTCGCCATCAGGTAGTTGATCTCGCGATCGTCAAGATTCGTGACAGCGAGAATCTGCAGGACTTTCGCCAACAGTGTCTTTGCTCGTGTGAAGGCAGTGAGGGCTTGCTCAGGATAGAGCGTGATCTGACTCAGCGGCCCTTTAGTGACGGTTTCTCCCTGAATCAAAAGCCTCGCGCCGCTGCTGCCCACAGCCGCGAAATCGACGCTGAAGTGGTAGAGCGCGCCTCCCTTCAATTGCACGAACTGGCTGACCTCGCTGGGAGCCGCCGTGGCAGGCGTCCCTCGGATAATCGGATTGTCGAGCAACGCCGAAGGATCGGGCGGATCCAACTCAAGTTGTGCGGCGGTGCCAACGTCTCCTATTTCTGCGAAGAAGCGATAGGGGCCGTCGGTGGGCGCTTGCAGATAGCCTTCGAAGTGCGCTTTTACCGCGCCTGACACGCTATTGCTCGGGTCCGCAGTGTCAATAGTAACTGCCGTACCACTCGTCAGCACATTTCCTGCACCGTCGTAATAAGTTGCGCTGACTCCTTGGTGATTGAGCATGAAAGCCCCAATCAACGACTTGCCGGGATTGCTCGGATCGCTGAGCAACGCCGCATCGGTAATGAGAGCCGTAATGAGCGACGGGTCCGCGCCCAGATTTGCCGCCAGCGTTTGCACCACGAGTTGCTGCGACAGTTTTTGCGCGAGAAGCGGCAGGAAGGCCGAGATCAGCGCCGCCTTCACTTGTGTCTGTTGCTGGGTGATATCCAGGCCGACAAATGGAACAGCATACTTGTCCAGATCGGCTGAGGTGACGGTGAGAAAATTCGCCGCTAGAGTCTGGAACAAAGAAACAGCCTGCGTTTGTACTGCCGACAGCAATCCCGGCAATACGGTGGATGTGATCAGGCCGGCCAATTTCGTCTGCATTGGCCCTGTTAGCACGCCCTGACAAATGAGAGTTTGAGTTCCGCCGGCGTAGCTGAACTGTAATTGTGGGACCGGATCCGTGATCGTGCCTCCCTGCTGCGCTGCGGACAGAGCATCGAAGAACGCGCCGGCGTCGATCTGGTCGGTTGTGGCCACGCCGGTCTGCGATGCCTGGTAAGTCTGGGCATTCGTCCACATCGCCAGAATGCTCCCCATCAGCTGGGAATAGGACTTTGCCGTCTGTCCCTGGATGTCTGCCAGCAATGTGGTCAGATCAGCCGATGCCAGGACGCCGAGCAAGGCCTGTTGCTTCTTATCGGTCAACACACCGCGGTATCCAAGCCACTGCAATTGGCCGGTCTGGTCATAGCTGAGGCTGATCGCTGGATCGGTTTGCGCGAGTTGGTCCGGAGGAATCGCAGCTATGACTCCGCTCTTCACCGCTTCATACTGCACCATGCTGGCCCACACTCCGAGAACATTGCCCATGCTCTGCGCAAATGCGGCTTGTGCATTCGCCTGCACCATGTCCAGCATGCTGCTGATCGCGCCACTGATGCCCTCGAGTTGCACTTTTTTCCAGTCGGTAAGGTATCCGGAATAAGTGATGGTCTCCTGTTTATTCACGTCGGCGAAAGCGAAAATCAGCTCCGTTTCGTGGGAGAATGGAGTGGTGTCCACCGCCGTGGTAAAGGTGGCCTGCCCGGTATATGTTTGCGAGTTCGTCAACAAACTGAAAAGGTTCTTGAGCACCGCGCTGGGGAACAAAGTGGAGAGAAGTTGGTCCAACAGGCTTTCGGCCAAGCTCGCCAGATTCGCGGGAACCGCGTTTTGCGTCTGAATTTGTTGCAGCCCGCTGGTGATCGAAAGCACCAGTGTCATCAGGGCATTTGTGTCCGTCCGGTACTTGCCGACTGGATCGAATTGTTGCCGCAGCAAATACTTCAAGTCCTCAACCGTGAAGCCGCTGCTCTGGACTGCGGCCACCTCCTGGACAAACATCACGGTCTGATTGAACAGAACGTCGTCCGCCAGCGTGGACAGGGGAGTTCCAGACAAAGCCTGGAAAGGATCGAGCCCTGCGGGCGGAGCCGGGGGAACGTTCGCCGCCGCCATCGCCTTGAGCGCAATCATATCTTTCACCGGCAGTTGCAGGCACTTGGCCAGCGCGCTGTAGCGATAGCAGATGGAGAGGTTCGTGAGAGTAAAGCTTGGAACAGTAATTGTCTGGGTATTTTGTACATATGACACCATCGTGATCGTCGCTGATGCGTCGGCAAAAATCGCTGTGATTTCGTCCGCGGTTAGACCGAGCACTCCCTGAACCGAAGATTGATGCGTTGAAAATGCGGTGAGCGGAGGAAACGGAGGAGACGTCGCAAAATCAGACAATGGCGACGGGAAAATTCCGTTAGGATCGTCAAAAGCCCAATCGTTGTTCAGCACGCTCGGAGTGAGAAACAATTGCGCGTAGAGGGGATTCTCCCCTTGCACGGGCAAATCGCTCCAGAATGGCAGCAAAGCTGTTCGTCCAAGAGCGGGCGCTAGGCGCGTATTCAGGTCGTCGAGATGTGCCAGGTATACGAGCGCCGTCTTCCACGATGCGCTGAATGCCGCGTCAAAACCAGGACCGCCCCATGCAGGCAGGCTGCCGGGAAAGAAGAGTTGCAGGGCGCGGTCCACTTCATCCATCGTCCACCCCAGCTTCTTCCACAGCCGCACAAACAGATTGATCTTAATGAAATCGAGCGGCGTTGCTGCCGTCTTATTGTCCGCGTACTGCAGCGAGGTTGTCCCAAAGTTGCATCCACTGTTCGGAGCGGCCAGAACCATTACGCCAGTGGAGTAGTTCGCCGTTAGCGTGTTCTTCAGCCACGTCTTGGCATCGAATGTAGAGGAGCCGTTCTGCGTGGTGTACTGCGTTGTGATCTTCTGCAGCGCTCCTTCAAAAGCTGTTACATCGGTCATTGCCGGATATCCCGGCTGCCCGGAGTAACTGAAGGCATCGCTCATGCTGATGCCGAAACGCTCAAACTGAAAAAGCAATGCGTACAATTTGGGATTGAGAAACCCAGTCTTTACCAGATCGGTGAGATCCTGATACGTCACGCCCAGCAGTTGCGCCAGATTCTTCGCTGAGCTCAGCGGAGGCGTTTTATATTGCGTAGGATCGGTCGGATCCGGCACACCGTGCAAAGCAATGGCCTCACTGGTGTACCCGAACAGTTCGAACCAATGGAATGAAAGCGGCTGACGAGCGGGATCCGTATCAGTCAGCACCGCATACTCGGAAGGAGACAGTCCCAGGCTTTCGGCAAGAATCTGCGCCCGGTAGTAAGGGAAGGAACTCGCGTCCGTGAACAATTCCAGATTGTCGACGGCACGCAGCGTATCCAACACTTGCGCCAACGGAGTCTGGAAGTAGTTCAAAAAGTCGCGGACGGTTTCAATCCACAGGTCAAACGGGAGGTTCAGCGGAAAGACTGCACCCTTGAGCTGATCGTTGTAGACCTGGGGCAGAATATTCTGCGGCTCGGCTGTAAGGTCTGCCGTGGTTGCATTGCCTGTGTCGTAAGCCAGACTCGTATCCAGCTTGTTGTTGTGCGCAATGTAGTATTCAAGAATTTCGTTGACAATGTCGATGTAGGGCATTGCCGTGTTGGTGTTTTCACAAGTCAGTGGAAGGGCGCCGAGATCAGGGCGCCGTCCAGTCACGCTGCTCCCGGGTTTTCCGATAAGCACATCAAGAGGCGTGAAGCCCGCGGGATTGACCGATGGATTCTTGGCTGGGCCGTTGAGAAACTCCAGAACATCGACGAAATAAGCAGCCGGACTTAATACCGAACGGCAGTCTTCGCACTGGCAATAGTCCAGGTTGCCGAACAGGCTCGCCATGCTAGGAAACTGCTGCACGATCGAGTTCTTCGCCGCCTGCCGCGAGTCGTCCGATCCCGATAATCCGTAAACCGCAGGCTGGTTGTCCAACTGCTTGGCCGAAGTGAAGATATTGAAGGCGACTGAGCTTATGACCTGCGAGCGCCCGTATACCAATTGCGCCTCGCCCGGGGGAAAGAGGTTGCCAAACTTACGCAGGAACTCGTCCTTTGAATACAAGGCAATATCACGGGCGGAAGTGAACCCCGCGTTGTGGGCCGCGACGAAAGACTCCATGCTGGTCGTCGCCTGCTGCAGAGCATGGTATTTCTTTACGGTCGCAAGACTGTCGGCGTCAAGCGCCGGCAGGTTCTGCGCCGCGCTCTTTAGAAATGCATTCAGTGGAGTCCGTCCCAAGGTGTAGCCGAGCGGCCCAGCGACCTGCAAGAAATTGGTCACGGTTGCCGCGGTCTTTTCGTCCAACGTCACTTGCTTGTTCTTGATCGTGTTCGTCGCCGAATTGTTGGGGTAACTCATCCGAGCGATGCGGGCCATGTCTGCTGAATAAGCGGCGAGACGGTCGGCGGTGGTATTTCCCGTGTAGATGGTCGGAATGAGAGCTACAAGCGCCTGATCGCCGCCTTTTCCGGCCAGCGAATTTAATGCGTTCTGCCACGCCACTGGGCTGTCATAACCCTTGTCTACCAATTGTGAGAGATTGGCTTGTGAGCCGATCTCCTTTTGTAACATCTGTGCCAGCCCTGAGTGGTTAAACGTGACATATAGAAGATCGCCCTGCAGTTTTAGCTGGTCCAGCGTTTGCGCCGGAATGTTAAGTTGTGCCGCTTGCGCCCAGAGATCCGGTGCGGTTGGATCGCTGAAGTACAGATTGGCAAATGCCGTCTGTAGCGGGCTGTCGGCAAGATGCACGCTGATCAGGTCGCGGAAAGTCGAGACTGCTCCTGGAGTCTTCATCGCCAGCTTCGCCGTGAGCGAAAAGCCCTGAAAACTCTTGGCTGCCGCTGCGATCTGCTGGTCGGTCAGGCTGACGATCCCCGACTGATTGGCTTTTGCCAGCGCGCTCTGCAGCGTCGCCACGGGCACTTGCGCCAGTTGCGTTGGATCACTGGGCAGGCCTACACGGTAAAGCGCATAAAGTACATCCTGTTCCAGGCCGGTCGCCTGGGTATGCTGTGCCGCGGTCGCGGCCAGCGTCAGGAGTCGCGCATCCCAATTCGTCGTTTGATTCAACAGGGTGAAATCTTGCCGGTTGGCGCTTTCCTCCGCTGCTGCGAGACTTGCCACTCCCCCAATCGATTTCTCCATGTCCGCCGCCAGTCGCTGGAATTCCGGAACTGCTGGCTGCACGCTGGAGGGCACAACCAGGTTCAGGGTCAGCGAACTTTGCACTTTGAACTGGGTCGTGGAGATCGTCACTTCCTGATTCGAGGCATCGACCACCCGCACTTGAATGTTCGGTGACTGGCCACGGGCAAACTGAAAGGAGACCACATAATTCCCTTGAGCATCGCTTGTGGCTTGGCCTAGTTGCCTATCCTTTCCGCCGAAAACGATGTCATAGATTCGCGTCATGATTCCGCTTGCCCGCAAGCCATTGTCAAAGGTCAGCGCGCCCTGGACCATGTATTTGATCCCCGTATCAATTGGCGGCGGAACAGGAATCGGGTTGGGAATTGGAATCGGAGGAGCAGGCACGGGCGCTGGAACGGGTGCCGGAACCGGTCTTGGAATGGGCAATGGAAGCGCCGCGGGTTTCTTCGGATCAGCGGGCTTGCCTGCCACCGACTTATCCTTGCCCGCCTTATCAATGACGAATTCGACGGTGTTAAAGCCAGTTGCCGGAATCTTTACAAATTGCGACGCTGGCAGCACAACATCCGTCGGCGTGACGATCACCTGGTAGACACCCTTTGGCCCGCGCAGCAACCCGCTGACGTCGATGTCCTTCGAGGCGTTAGCCGCTTTGATGCTGATCGTCTTACCCGTTACTTCGGGCCTGCAGTCGATATTGACCGTGCCCCCGAGGGGCTGTTTCTGCGGGTTCAGCACTCGAATGCGAATCGTGATGTTGCTGTCACTTGTTGCCATGACATCTCTCCTCTATCAATGTTTCGGTGAACATTGAGTGCCAGATCGTCCTCAGCAGAGAACGGTTATGTACTCTTCTCTACTCTCCGATTTCTTCTTCTCCAAGCACCTGCAAAAGCTGCGGGCAATCGTAAGCCCAGTTATGGCACTTGAAGCTCCGCAGATCCAAGATCGGCGTCTTGCAGTTGTAGCAATGCAAATCTGCGATGGCTTGAGGCGCTTGGTCCGCTGCTTTCACGGTTACCGTCTGCCCTATGGCTTGCGACTTTACCCGCGCATCAAAAAATGCCACCGAGGATTGTTCGCGGGAGTTAAGTATTTTTAGTTGAAGAATCGGCGGAATGTTGATGCTTTTTCTGATGTGCGGCATGTTTTTGCTCCGTTTGGATAAATATCAGTTCAAGTTCAATGACTGCACAAAATCATATGTTGCTCTATGTTTGGCAAAACTCAGAATTCCTCGCTCAGTTCTCTCCGGTAACGTGGTCCAATATCGGCAGCTCAAGGCAGTTTGGTCGCGTCTGTTGCATTAACGATTTAGTCTTGCCGGTCTCACGAACCAGAACTCTAATGGTGGTGACCTCTCATCACCAGCGTAAAATCGTTATTCCTCCCGACATGCCAAGATAGCCACGTCCTTCTGGTGTGTTGGCATCGATGATCTGGAAGCCGCTCGAGCCCTTGTAGTCGGGGTTGCGAGGGTTCCCGTATAGAGGCACACGAGTATCGCCACCATGGGTTCCTTGGATATGGTCATCGCGAATTTCGAACTTGGCTAAATCGGGTCGTTTTGCTACCTCTGGATTTGCCGCTTTACTGTAGTAATGGCTTAATTCGAAATCCTTTGGTAATTTGCCGGTTTTATTAAATTTGACCACCGCCTTGATACCTTTTTCTTGCTCTAGTCGCCTCATGGTCTGGACGTCATCCGGAATCATCTCTCCACTTGTGACCCTGTCGTGCAACTGCTCCATCGCTAATTCGCGGACTGCGGCGCTATCTCCCCGTAACATCTCGCCGACCGGTCGCGTAGCCCCGCCCGCCTCGGCGAGAGGACTCGTCCGTGCCGGCGGGGGTATCTGTGGGGGCGGGGCGTCACTTGAAGATTTGGTTGAGCTCGGCGATGGCGAACCAGAACCAGAAGACGGCGAGTTCGAAGAAGATCCGCCCCGCCCGCCTCCTGCAGCAGCCATCAGAGACGTGGTTGCCGAAGCAGCATTCACAGCTGCTTGGGCGGATGCCACGGCCTTAGCTGCAGCTGCAGCAGGCGCACTCGCCCCGGCGTAGGCCGGTCTCAGTCCTCCAAAGGAGGACACGGCACCTTCGTCCGCGGCAAGCGCTCCCGACAAGCCCTTGGAGATGCTACCTGCAGCGCCGCCCCCCATCCATCCTCCGAAGGCCCTTCCTAACTCTCGATCCGCTTTTGCCCGAACTTCGGGATCACTCGAGCTGCGACTGTCCACCCAGTTGCTAATCGTTTTAGCTGTGGCAACGACACCGACCGCCAGGAGAGCGGGAGCAGCTTCCGTGAGTGCGGCCGCCACAATCGGACCCGCAACAGGAATCGCAACTACGAGGGCAACCGTAACGACAACAGCAGCAGCTACCAGCAAGCCTTCGCCGATCCCCTCAACAACGTCCCAAAAGCCTCGGCCGTCTGCCTCAACATGGTTCACCGGCTGATTGCCGACGAACACGTATAAATTGGGACCATACTTCAAGCCCAAGGGCTCGGCAGCCGTCCACCTACCCAACCATGAGGCATAGTAGCGCGCGCCGAAGTAGTAAAGTCCGTTCTCCTCGTCGCGCTCCTTGCCTGAGTATCGATACCGGTTGAGGCTCACCTCTGCTGCGCTTCTTCCGGCTTGGTAGGAAGTATTGCCGTAGGGACAGTACTCTTCGTAAGAAATAATCTGCGCCGCGTCGTCAAGTTCTAGAGACGCCGAGCCGAGATGATTGCTGAATTGATAGCGCATAAGCTGGGCCGGTGACGGATCGGTTCCCTGCGTACGCGTTTCCACCAGCGCGACGCGTTTCTTATCATCCATCACGTGCAGCGTTTCACGCTCCAACGTAACTGTGCCGCCTGCGTCATATTCGCGATAGACTTCAAAGCCGCCCAGATAAAATCTTTCTTTCTTTTTTATCCCGGCCGCCGATTCGGTCACCTTGCGGAAGCGCTGTCCGAAGGAGTCATACACGTAATAAGTGCGCTCGGCCTGGTGCAAGATGCCATCGGCATCGCTGGCATTCACGGCTTGGCGCTGTGTCACAAGCAATTCATCTTTGAAATCCCACTGCATGGCCTGTAGTTGCGGCATACTGGTCATGTTGCCGTGCAGGTCGTAAAAGTAAGGTTCATTCAAGGACTGGCTGCCGCTAACCGCCGTGCTGCTCAGGCGGTTGCTCATTTTGCCGGGCTCCACAAGGCTGGTTTCACTGTAGGTGTAGGAGCGTGTCCACCCGGGATTGGAAGGGCTGGCGCCACGATGAATGAATTGCAGGAAATTACCAACCACGTCATATTGATACTGTTCGGTATACGTTCCTACGGCGTTGCCATCTCCCTGCGCCGGCGTTAGGAGGATGCGAGGAACGTCATTGTAAGAACCCGCCGTGGGCGGCAAGGGCACATTTCCGCCAAGGCCCAACTGCTCGCGGCCACTGGCCTGAATCAGACGGTAGATTGCGTCATACGTGTAATCGGCACTGGGCTCAACCCGCTGGTTGCGGAAGAACACAGCATTCTGGATGTCTGCGTCGTCCTGGATATGCGTGATGTTGCCGGCAGGATCATAGCTATACGTGAGGTCCTGCACGATCTGTTGATTGGCTGGAAATGCCAGCCGAGTGGTGGTAAGACGGACCAGGCGGAAAGTTTCCGGATCATAGCTATAGTTTGTCTGCGTGCTATTGCCGTATGCAATCAGCACGCGTTGGCCTTTTGCGTCGTAATCGATATTTGTGATAAATGGCGTAGCGTTCGCCGCTCCGCGCAGGTTCACATTCACCGTTTCAAGAAGATTTGCTTCGTTGTATGTGGGACGAACAATACTTCCGTCAGGCGTGGTGGCCGCGATGGGGCGATTGAGTGCGTCATACTGTGTGCTGGTAGTGAACACGTCCGGCAGTAGCGCTGGCGTCGCCGACCAGTTAGGCAGCGCTTTATGGTTCGCAAGAAACTGGCGGCTGCTGCGCAGCAGGTTGCCTTTGAAATCGAAGGCTTCATCCTGGTTTGTGACAGGATCGTGCCCCATGCTGGTCAAGATGCCGGCAGCGTCACGATGTTGGAAAATCCTGGTGTTCAAGTTAAGCGCGGTAGGTTGGCTTTCACCATAGACTGTGCTTTCATAAAGCACCTCAGCCGTCGTGGTTCGCGGGTCAGAGTTGGTGGCATCGGTTCCTAGAACGAACAAAGCTGTCGGGCGGTGTAGAGCGTCATAGGCTGTGCGGAAATTGTGCCCGCGGCTGTCCCAGGCGCGGATGGGTTTGCCCGCGACATCATTCAGCATCCAGCGCTCGCCTGCCTCCATGCTCGATTGGTGTATGTGGTTATTGAGCATGTCATAGTCGTAGCGCATAACGATCCGCCCTAGTTGATCACCGGCTTGAACAATCGCGTCCCGCACCGACCGCTGGTTGCCTTGAATATCCAATTCGACGCGTGAAGGAAACTTGAGCCCTCCGCCATTGTCCTGGAGGGTCAAGAACGGCCGACCCAGCGTGTCAAAGTACGCGATACTTGGCGTGTTCGCGTGCGCTGCGGTTTTGGTTGCTGCATCCTGCTCTTGAGGGCCGAGCCCTCCTGCATTGCGCTGTGCGTACCACGTTGGGGAGTAATCGCTGTTCGGCAGCAACTGAAAGAAATCGCCCACATCGGGATCTGCAGTAGGATCAATTTGCAGAACGGTGTCGTTAACATCCCAGGTTTCCTGATGCCAGGGATCGAAGACCACCTTTTCATAGGTGTGGTTCGGATGCACCGTGGCCACGACCCGTTCGACGGGGTCGTAACACAGGATGGGGCTGACACCGACTTGAATGCCAAATTCAAATTGATGTCCCTTGGGAAGTTGGCTGAAAAATGGCTCGTACTGGCGGATCGGCTTGCCTTTATTGTTGAAAATGGTCCAGCCACTACCGACCCAACGCGGATCAATGATGGGGCCTTTGTCCACGACTGGTCCCGGTTCAGCCTGGATCTTCTTTTGAATCTCGCGACCGAATCCGTCAGAGTAGCTGAAGGTGATCTGGGTCTTACTCTGTTGTCCTTGTGTCAGATCGCTGACATGCGTTTCACGGACGATAGTGGCTGCAAAGACCGGGAGCCATTTGGTGGAATCGTTCGGGGCCGCCGTGCGCGAGTTCAGGAATTGCAGAACGTCATAGACGATGCGCGTTGTTGCGTTGCCGAGCAGATCGGCGGCTGATGAGTGCGGATCGTCCGCAGCATAAAAGCTGTCAATTTGTGCTTGCGTGAGATCCGGGCTGAAGCCGGTGATGGAATCACCCAGATTTTCTGTAGTCTTGCCCATGACGGCGGTGCCGGCAACCATGCCTAGCGCGTCAAAGCTGACGGCAGCCCGGTTGCCATTGGGATCCGTCAGCAGAGCTGGCGCAAGAACGCGATAGTCATTGGCTGCGTCGGCAGTGTTGCCGGCCGCGTCTGTGGTTTTTACAACCAACAGATCATGAGGAGGATCATAGTCGATGGTCGTCGCGTTGCCGAACGGATCCACAAAGCGACGCGGCATGAAGAAATGCTGTAATGCCTCGGCTTTTTCCGCCGCAGAGGTAGTTGCCGTGGCAAAGTAGGACAAATGCCCAGACGGAGCCCACCAATCGCCGTTTCCATCCAGGTCGAGGTAGCCTCCTCCGTCAGCATTGACGCTGCCGAGCACGCTGGGCGCATCCGGCAACAAAGCTACACTGCCACGCTGGTAGACCTGTGAAATCAGCCCTGGAGTGAACGCGAGTTTGAAGCTGCTGCCCGGCAACGCCAAAGATTCCAACTTCCCCAGCGCAAGAAGAGAGTTGGGATCGCCTGCTGCGGCGCCCATATCGTCTGGCCGATACAAAGTCCGCATGCGATCAAGAAGCCGACGGTAAATCTTACCCGCATTCAATCCGGCTGGGTTCAGGTTCTCGAACGGCAGATCGTGCGCTCCATCGCTTGCTTGGCTCACCTTGACCTGTATCTCGTCAAACCGAAATAGGTTGGTGACGCCCTGCTGAGCAGCGGCTGGCTGAAACTGGACAAGTTCATACGTGCTCGATTGGGCAGACAATGGGGCCCGGTAAGCGTCGTCCTCCAGAATGGCGTTGGTGTAAAGATTTTCCGTTAGCGTGCTCAGAAGAGTGCTTTGCTTGGTTTGATCGGCTGGCGTAAGTCCGGGGTCGAGATAGCGGCGCCCGTATCCGATTGCTACGGACTGCAAGACGTTTCCAAAGGGATCAATGGCGAGCGTGATAGCGTGTGTGACCCTTGGATCAGCCGCATTCTGTGCATTGGGCGGAGCAGCGTTCCGGTCCGCCAAAATGTTGCCCACGACCTTGTAGAGCTTTCGTTCGTAGTAATACTCAATTGTCTCGCGTGGATGAGCCAGGAAAACGCCGAATTGGTTAGGACCCTGCGGCTGAAGAACCTCAATGGTGTAGTTGCGTTCAGAGACACTGTAAGGGCGGTCGGACGCGTCAGTGTCGTCGAGAGCGTAGATTTCCTGACGAAGAATCGAGCCGCGAAGCGCCCGGCAGGCTTCCCGCAGTTCCTCGCCGGAGAAATCATACGGAGTACGCGTGCCATCGGGAAGCAGGACGGCGATAGGCAGGACCGTATCATCGAGGAGCATCGATTCAAGCTGGAGGGGAGTCAAGCCCGCGACTGCATCACTCGAATTCCCTTCAGAGTAATACTCCTGCTCAAAGTGCCTGGAAACAGCAGACTCAACGAAAAAGGCACCCGTATGGAACCACGTTTTCGTCCATATGGGAGGCACCGCAGAGGATGGGTCTTCGTTGGCGGCCTGCGGGAAGTTTCCGGAACTGGAAAGCGTTGTAAATTCTTCAGTGTCCCACTGATCAACTCTTCCAAAACCGCGGAACTCGCGTTCCACACCGTCAAAGTAGCCGTGATGATATGCGTAGCGAGTGACGAAACGGTTGCGGCTCACATAGTCATAGCTCTCTACGCGTTCCACAACCTGGACTGGGAAGGGAAGGCGAGTGAGCCACGGTGTACCGGCCAATTTGTCAGCTACGTAAAACTTGGTAGAAGGGGCATATTGCACCAGGGTTTCGGCGCCCAGATTATTGTTGACGCGCACCATTAGATGGGGTTTCTGGCCGCCCATTAAATCTATGTAACGCATCGGCCGGCGGGCATTGCCCGCTAGAGGTGAAGACCAGACAAGACAAGCGGTGCCGTTGCCGAGCAAATCAAGGGGCATGGCGGAAGAAAGGCTATCTACGCTTGGGAAATGTCGTAACGCACGAGCGGCGCCAAACGCATTTCCGGATTGATTGAAGTACAGTCGAATTTCACCGGCGGCAAAATAGATAATGTCAGCGGTTCCGGAACCGTCAATGTCGGCGAGGTGAATGCGCCGCCCGTCATATACATCCACGCGGTCGAACCGTGGCGACTGGTCCATTGTGACCTTGGCCCCAAAGCGGCCGTAGCCAAGATTCGGCCAGTAACACACCTCGCCCAAACGGACGCGCACCAGGTCGGTAAGCCCGTCCCCGGACATATCGGCGAGAAAGATTGATTCAGTTCCGTCAGAGAAAACAAGCTGCGGTCCCTTTTCCGCATCCAGGCTCTGGGCCACACGCTGTGCGGGGCCGAAGCCCTCCGTGGAGAGAGAAGTATGCCACCAGAAGGCGTCGTCTTCGCTAATCAGTAAATCGGGAAAGCCATCGCCAGTGAGGTCAATGAATTTCAGGTTCGGGTTTCGCCAGTCCAGCACCGGCAACGTCCCGAACGTTTGGAAAGGCTCCCAGTTTGAATCCTCGGTCCGCTCGAAGAATCCCGGTGTTGGGCCGTCGAATTCTACGAGGTCGAGCCTTCCGTTACCGGAAAGATCCATCAATTGCTGCCGGCCGCCGCTCAAAGAGGCAAGCGACGGTTGGCGCGCGACCAGTTGCATTGCTCCGAACCGTGGCAGAGTGAGTTGCTCGCCATCGACGGTTTGCTGATTTACGGGACTTAGGTTCGGTTTATAAAACCAGCTTCCACCCTGTTCGGTCAGAACGCCAGATAGACCTTCGCCGTTCAGATCAACCCAGCGGTATTTGTTGCCGTCGATTCCGTAGGGCAGGTTGCTGATTGCTTCTGAATCGACATCCCGAACCGTTTCGTCCACGTCGGCTTCCGTGTACTCAAATTGGAGCGGAGGTAATGAGTTCGCGAAATAGCCGGGGCCGTTGCGAACGTAGCCAGTTTGCGTGACTGACAGTAAGTAAGAGTAAAAAGGCTGCGAGGAATCGGTCGGCGGAGCTGTTGAATGAAGAAAACCAGTGGACCGCACCAGGCAGTTGAGTCCGATGTTGGGCTCTTCCGCGAAATGATGGAACATCAGCGCGCGGCGGCAAAGGCGGTAGTTACGAATTTCGAAGGTTGATCGATACGTCGAAGAAGCGTCGATTCGGCAGAGCCACTGCTGGCCTGTATCCTGCGGAACAGGGTTCAGCAAATCGTGCTCGCCATAGTCGAATACGAGTTGGAAGCACCAGTCGACCGGCAGAGCAGTAGGCTGACTGGCGGTCAGGTCAGGGAAATACGGAGTGCGATTACCATAGAGGACGGACTTGATGTGGCGCTTGGCAGAACGGTCGGCATCAGAGCGATTGCGCTCATGCGCCTGCGTGAGATCAACGCCAATGGCATCCTCGGGCTTGTACTGATACACAATAACGTTGCCCTTGTCGTCATAGCTCTCACAAATCAGCCAGCAGAAGACGCGGCTAGGATCTGACGGGTCAGCGATCCGGCTCTCCGCGGTCTTGCCGTACCAGGTGGTTATGTCGTCTTTAGAGATAGATCGCCAAAACGTGTCGGTGGGATCCAGCAGGTTAATCCAACGTTCGATGCGGGCGAACAGTCCTTCTACGCGCGGGCGATATTGATGAATGCCATACTGCTTGCCAAAAACCAGTCGCGGAGGCTGTACATCACGAACCCAGTTGCTGCCAGCAGATAACTGCGGCACGAGATCTTCAGCACCGCTCAGGATGAATGTATCCGACTCGTCGGCATCCTGGTAGCGTGGAAGTCCTTTGTCGGTCTTGCGGGTGATCGATGGGAACGCGAGCGACCAGCCGAAGCCAAACGGCCCATTGCCGGCACCAGAGTCGTAGGATAATGAGAGTTGCGGTCCGACCCCCGATCTGCCGTGACTGGCATAAATCGGGACAGTCAGCGACCCGGTTCCGGTCACGGGATTGGCGGCGAACTTCTCACCGATGCCGCGTATCGCCCCTCCACCTTTTGGCAGGTTCAGCTGGGGTGCGGTAACGGCAAAGTGTTCTTCGTGCCCGTCGTTACGGCTGTCGCTCTGTTTTTTCTCATCTGCCATGATGGGTCGTACTGCCACCAAGCAAACAGCTCATTAGCTTGTATAAGGGTAGTGGCACATATCGACGTTCCGTTACATTAAAAAAATAAAAAGTGAAAAGACCAGAGGATTCAAGGAACCGACACAGGAGACTACTTCTGGAAGGACAAAACCGGAACCATTACCGCCTGCCTCTCTCGGCAGCAGAATGCAGTGTTCGTCTTTTCGGCTGCGGCTAGCGAGCAAGTTTGCGGTGTGCCGAATTAGCGCAGGCCGCCGAGCCGAGGCATCGACAGCGGCGGATTGAGCGCACCGGGTTTTCCCTCGGAAGGAGCTAAATCGTAAGAGGGAGCGAACAGGGAAGGAGCAGGGAACAGAACAGGGATTGAACAGGGAAATAACACCAGCAGCACCAAACTCCAATTCTGCTGCTTTATGCAGGTGAGAAACACGAGACTCAGTCGCGCGCCGCCTCGCCGCATCCGATGGGCGACACCGCTCCACGTCTTTTCATGACCCTCCGGCCAAATATTCATTTCTGAGCAACAATTCCTGGTCCACCGTCCCAGTGATATATGCCTGCATGCGCGCCCAGATCATCCCTTGTCCTCTTGCATCTTCATGGGACTCGGATCCTACGCGTTAGTGCCGTTAGCTGAAGAGGCCCGCCAGAAAAAAGCTGGCTCTTAATTCAACGCGCTTCAATACATTCGGCCGCGGATGAGTTTTTTGACCATACGGGACCTGATCGGTCGAGCACAGACCTGCGTAAATTTGGCTCGTCTGTTTTACAGATATAAGAAAGACTCTCGATACCAGTATTGGCGGTCGGCCGCAATAAAACTCATCACGAAGTATGGCTTGAGATATCAGGAGGCTGAGCTGTGCGTGAAACCGGCCGGATTGATTGTGAGCAGCAGCGGGTCTCAATGGCACTCGTTAAGCTCCGGAATGCCCTCCGGATCTATCAGGAAATTAATGCTGCCAAAAACGATTTAAAGATAACCAGGAGACTCATTCGGCGGTGCTCGATTGGCAAGCCTCTTTGAACGTCTGGCACTGAAACACAAGTTAATGATGGAGCAGGGACATTGGACCCCTGCCGAGATCTTACTTCTCGCCCGATCTTGGTAACAAACGTCTGAATGAGGCGTGCCTGAGCCGGCCATGGGGCGTCCGCTCCACGAACTCAATTTCTGCCGGCTGCTCTGGTTTGAGCCACACCGCTTGTGCCATGACTTCTTCTGTTACCGCATGCTGGTGTTGGCTCTTTTTCTCCGGCAAGTTCACAAAGGGCGTGCCTTTGGTTCGCAGATCCTGCACGGCTTTTAATATTTCAGGCCGATTGAACTGGTTGAGACCCGCAATCAGGCGTTTGACGTGATACAGCTTTCCGTCATCGCGGTATTCGCCAATCAGGAGTTCGCCAATTCCCTTATTCCCGGGGATGTAACCGCCTATGAAGAATTTGTCCTCCTGATTGAATCTCTGTTTCAGCCACAGATCTGATTCATCGCCTGGGCGATAGTGACTTCCCAAACGCTTTGCGACAAGCCCTTCAATTTTCGTATGTTTGACTACGCTAATCGCCATTGACAGATCCACCTCTGAGCCGAATTCAAAGATCAGCTGCATGGGTGAGACGAATCCAGTGGCGATCTCCGCCAAATATTTTTTGCGTTCCTCGACGGGTTTGTCGAGCAGGTCCCGACCTTTGAAGTGCAGGCAATCGAACGCAACGTAATAAATAGGCAGCTTTGTGGAACGGCGATTTTGCAGTGCGTTGAAATTCGGTCTGCCCGTCGGTTCAACCGCAACGATCTCACCATCGAGCACCAGGTCTCTCATGAATAATGCCGAAACAGCATCGTAGATCGCCGGAAACTCTTTGTTGTAAATCTTGGCGTCCATCGAATAGATATTTGTTAGACCATCCGACTTCATTGCCACCACACGATAGCCGTCTAGCTTGGGTTCGAGCAGCCATTGCGCTCTGTCATCCGGTAACTTGGTAACCATCGTCGGCTTCATCGGAGCGATGAACCGGGGAACGTTCCTGAGCGGCTTTTGGCGGATACCCTTTTGCACTGCCCGGCCTTTTTGGGGTTGCCCTTTACAAGATTAGGATGGAACTCAGGAATGGTCAGTTGCAAGAGGCCGGAGACGGCATTCACGGCTTTCTCATTACTAAACAATTGCACCGTTGCCGGTCATCCAGGATTGCGTGCCATCGCTGAAGGATGAGTATTATCCCGCCAGCGCTTCCAGAACTCATGGAAGATCAGAGCTCCTGCACTTCGGCACAACGATCCATGCCCCCGTTCTTTGTTCACGGAATGTTTCCCTCCAGGATCCAGCCGCCTGCCCACAGCACTGCGCCGACCACGATAAATCCCACCGCCAACACGCACACTCCCGCGCCGCGAGTACAACAAAGCCCATCCGGAGCAACAAGAGCAGTATCAAGACTGCGGGGACGCTCAGCCCTATCAAAACGAACAGTCGTCCGGCCACTTTCATCCGCCGATAGGCTTCAGGTTTCATTTGTGTCCTTTCATTGTCGCGTCACCTCACCGCCCGAGACTGGCCGCAGATCTGACCGCGTGCATCAAACGCTGGATGGCCGTTCTGCGTGCGCACGCGCCACGGCCCCGATTGTGCACGAAAAGGATCCAACATCTAGGCTATTGAAATTGAATTAATGTGGCCAAGCGCAGCTGTCCACAAGTCTGGCCGCTAAGTTGAGCATACGGCGGAAGCCGTGTCCTCGTCATTGCCAAAAGAGCGCGGCCAGATGCTCACCAGTGGCCGCGCTCGGCTTAGTTCGACCGTATTACTTGCTTACGAGGAATACATCGTATGCTGTTTTGCCCACATCGGTGGGGCCGTGCAGTCCCTCGTTCACGCGTGCCCGATAGCGGAAAAGGTTTCCGAACTGGTCTTTGCGCTCAGAGAGCGAATAGTTCAGGCTGATTGAATAGATGCCCAGCTCTGGCAGCGTGTGCAGTTCTTCAGGTTGGGAGATGCCATCATGATTGGCATCCACCCACAGGCGCAATGACGAAAAGATTTTATCTCTCGCGTCAATCACACCGTCGCTGTTGCCGCCGTTCATCGGATTGTCATAGACAGCCAGTGCGGCAAATCCATTCGGATGTTCCGATACGGGTTGCGATGTGAAATTGCCAAACAGTTCGGCACCATCTGTAATCGTACCGCTCCCATTACGGTCCAGCACCAGGAAGGCGTTGTTCGCATTGGCAGTCCATGCCAACTGGATTTGGGTACCAGTGTTGGCAATGTCAAACATTACGCCGTGCGCTGCATCCGTAAGAAAGAAACCGTCCCCTGTCACGTCAACAATGATGGGACTGCAATCCGGCTTGTTACCACCGCCGCCAGTGGTTCCAAAGTTACCGGACGGGCCGCTGACAATAGCCGGGCCATTAAGGCAGGGATCGGGCGGGAGCCCACCGCCCCCGGTCGTCGTTGATGTGGTTGATTTGGATGTGCAATTATGTACCGCGGCTTGGCTGTCATTCCATAGTGCAGAATTAGCAAACGTTATGACCGCTCCAAGGCCGTTCGCTGTTCCATTGATGCTTACGGTCACAGAACAGCCAGTAAAACCACAATCCACGAAGCTGACAGCATTAGTGCCCTGGCATTGTGTTGTAGGCGCGCCGCCCGCCTGTCCTGACAGGCTTGCGATACCGCCATTGTGAGAGTGCGGTGCAATTCCTGACAGTGTTCCAAATTCCGCCGGGGTTGCAGTTGCACCGGCATTACATTGGCTGTTGCACGTTCCCGGACCGGTCGAACCGGCTGGCGCGGAATATGTACAGGCGCCATCCACCACGGAAGTAAGTGTATGTTGACCATCTACGTGCCCCGCCGTGTTGCCATTGCCATGATTATAAAATGTTTCAAAATTGAAACTGGAGCAGGATGACTGGAACATCATCGGATAGATTGCGTGGCGGGGATGGAACCCGGCCAGCACAAGATAGGGGTTTGCTGTCTCTCTAAACTCCCGATGCCAGCGTGAGGTCAGCGCGGCCCCAATGCCACATTTTTTTGCTTCCGGGTTGCAGCACACATCGCCGTGGCCTTTCAAGCTGCACGCTTGCTGGCGATTGCTGTTCAGCCACTTGCGTATAAATGGCACATCGCGCAAATCGGTCTTACTGAATGGCGCGGTGGACATATCTGTTTTGGCCAGCAGATCAGAGGAGCCGTTGTCACATTAGATAAAATCCCGCTACGGTCTTTATCAGCTCACTCTGTTTCATTTGTTGCCGCGTTATCTCGGCGCACCATCACCAGCCTACCGTTGGAGCACACGCCAGTTGAGTCACCTCGCGATTCATTCCAGCAGTTCAAAGATCGAAAAGCCGGCAAACACGTCGTGTATCTCGGACCAGATAACCTTCCTCACTTCAGGTTCGTCCGGCAGCCCATGCGTGGTTAGGAACTTCCGCATATCGACACAAATCCGTCCTTGTTCGTCGGCATATATTCCTGGAATGAGAGGCTTGAGTTCCAGCATTGTTTATCTTGTCCCACCTCCTTGTAGGTTGGTGACTGCTGTGCGCCTAACGTTTCGCTATTTGACACCTAGGAACCTGTTGAAAAACTCTTCTGTGTAAGGTAAGTAGAAGAGCATGCGTGGAGACGACGAGCAACTGCAAGCGGGAATGTTCAGTTACATTGCGCTGGAAGATCGAATCCCGAAGAATCATCCGTTGCGTGGGATTCGCCAGTTGGTGGATGAGGTCTTGAAAAGCCTGTCGCTGGAGTTCGATAGGCTGTATGCAAAAGTGGGCCGACCATCGATCCCGCCGGAGCGACTGCTGCGGGCCTTACTATTGCAGGCGTTCTACTCCATCCGTAGCGAGCGGCTACTGATGGAGCAGTTGGAGTACAACCTGCTGTTCCGCTGGTTCGTGGGTCTGGAGATTGATGCGGCGGTGTGGAATCATGCGGTGTTCAGCAAGAATCGCGAGCGGCTGCTGAATCAGGAGATGGCGCAGTTGTTCTTCAGCCGGGTCAAGCAACAGGCGTCGGGGTTGATGTCGGACGAGCATTTCACCGTGGACGGCACGCTGCTGCAAGCCTGGGCCAGCCAGAAGAGTTTCCAGCGCAAGCCAGGGGATGGTCCAGAGGAGCCCAGGGGGAGCAAAGATTTTCGCGGGCAGGAGCGCAAGAACGATACGCACGAGTCGAAGACTGATCCAGAGGCACGCTCCTACCGCAAGAGCAAAGGCCAGGAAGCCAAGATGAGTTATCTGGGACACGCGGTGGTGGAGAACCGGCACGGATTGGTGGCCGCAGCGATGGCTACCCAGGGATGGAACGGCGGAACGAGAGGCATCGGTTTTGCTGTTGAGCGAATTTCCCGATAGCGGCGGCCGGATCACCTGGGGTGGCGACAAAGCGTACGACACGGTGGAGCATGTGGCGCTGGTGCGGGAGTTAGGAGCTACGCCGCATGTGGCGCAGAACGATACCAACCGAGCCAGCGCCATTGACGGGCGCACGACCCGGCATCCTGGATATGAAATCAGTTTGAGCCGACGTTGGCTGGTGGAGAAAGTCTTCGGATGGTTGAAACAAACGGCGGGGATGCGGCAGGTGAAGTTGCGAGGCTTGGGAAAGGTGGAATGGCTGTTTGTCTTCTCCTGTGCGGCTTACAACCTGCTGCGCATCCCGAAACTGCGGCAGCAGCATGCGTGAGGCAAAGCTGCACCACGGCTCTCGCTTCTGCGGGTGCGGGATTACAGGAATCGGCAGCGAACTTCCTGCCATTCTTTTGAACAGCAGCCGTCTTTCAAGGGAAAGCAGATCGTTTCCCGGATTTTTTCAACGAGTTCCTAGGGCCGGCAAGCGTCTTATGGGATTTTGCCGGACAAATCTGTTCAAGCGGCTTGAGAGCAGTGGTGCGGCATTCGAGCAGTCTATTGAGCGGCATATCCTGCGCAATCATATTTACCTTCATGCCATCGAGAACGGCCTGCCCCTGCCGCTTGGCACTCAGGATTCCGGGCTCCTGGATACCGGCAATTACGACGAAGATGTAGATGATGCATCAGCCGCCACCGATCTGTTTGAAGAAGACAGCAGCGATATAATCAAGCCGACGGGCTCTTTACACCTTCGGGACATTGCCTCTTACAGGAAACGCGCTGCCGACACATATCAGGCGTATGCTACACAGCACAAGAACAGGTTCAAATGGCTGCGCCCTGACCTGTTCATTCCGTCGCTTGCCAAAGATCTTTCTGACGACGCGATGAGAATGCTCGCGATCCTGACGCGTTGCGGAGAGTGGAACCCGGATCTAGACGCCAAGCTGGACGCGTTGCACAAACTCCTTACCAAAAAGCACGCCCATGACAAAGTCATCGTTTTCACGCAATTTGCCGACACGGTACGTTACCTGGAAACGCAACTGCGGAGCCGTGGCGTGGCGAAACTTGCGGGCGTAACGGGCGAAGCGGAAGACCCGACGAGCTACGCCTGGCGCTTCAGCCCGGTCAGTAACAACAAGCGTGATGCCGTGTCTGCCACCGATGAGCTGCGTATCCTGCTCGCAACTGATGTTTTGAGCGAAGGACAGAATCTGCAGGACGGGGCGATCATAGTGAACTTCGATCTCCCTTGGGCCATTATCCGGCTAATCCAGCGCGCCGGGCGGGTGGACCGAATCGGTCAAAGGGCCGAAGAAATCCTCTGTTACTCTTTCTTGCCGGCCGACGGCGTAGAGAAGCTGATCGGCCTGCGAGCCCGCGTCCGACAGCGCCTCCATGAAAATGCAGAGGTCGTCGGCACGGACGAAGCGTTTTTCGAGGACGAACGGGAGCGCCAGAAATTCTTTGATCTTTACCACGAAAAGTCCGGCATCCTCGATGGCGATTCGCACAGAGGATTTCAATCGGCGTTGCCGCATCCTGGTCTGATTACGTCCCATCGCCCCCGAGGTTTGGAGTGCAATCCGGACAAAATGGACTTTGAGATTCTCGCGCCAGTACGAATTGGGTACTTCAAGAAAGCGGCGTAACGCTCCCCATGGGAGCAGCCATGCGATTCGCGACGTATTTCGTCCGGGTTCCTCCAGCTCCTCGAGGGCGCAATGTTTCTTCGCTATGATCGGTTTTAATTTTCGATTCGAAAACAAAGCTTCACTGCACCGTCAGAACGATGTTCGTTGAAATTGTGCCACCGCGATTTGTCGCAGCAACGGTGACGTTGTAAGCACCCGCAGTGGTACCCGGAGTACCAGGTGCTCCTACCTTTGGCGCCCCCCACCCCCGCAGCCAATCGTTGTCAACGCCAATCCTATCGACATCACCATACACACAGGGACGAAAAGTCGACGGCGACCTGCAAATGGAATAAGCAAAAGGAATACAGCACTAGACAGCAGTATCACTTGTCCACCGGAGTAACCCGTTCCCCAGGTCGCGGTAGCTTGGAGCATCCCAGCGCTGTGCGCAGCAGTGGTGCTGATAAAAAGAGTTGCATTTCCTGCTGCTGTCCCTGCAATGCTCACTTGTGCGGGCGTCACAGAGCATGTTGGCAGAGCAGTAGCTGTTCCTTGACCAGCAAATGCAACAGAGCAGGAGACGTTAACCGCACCAGTAAAGCCATTTGCGGGAATTATCATCAAAGTGTCACTGCTCGTTCCGCCTGCCGCTGCAATTGTTAATGCATTCGAACTCACACTGAGGCTGAAAGTTGCACCGACAAAAGCGATTTTACGAATCCGGCCGTCGGCATGATTGGAAGCACTGTCGGCTACGTAAAGATTTCCCAAAGCATCAAACGAAATACCGACTGGGAAGTTGAGTTGCGCCGCAAACGCCGGACCGCCATCTCCAGTTGATCCTGGAGAACCATTCCCTGTGATAGTGGTAATGGTCTGCGTCACCGAATCGACGCGACGGATACGTTGCGTGTCGGTAAAAAATATGTTCCCGGCGCTATCCAATGCAATTCCGCTAGGAAAGTTGAGTTGCGCCCCGGTTGCGAGCCCACCATCGCCGCTGAAACCAGCTGTTCCATTGCCGACAACTGTAGTTATGATGTGTGTCACCGCATCGACCCGCCGCACGCGGTGGTTGTTAGGATCTGTAATGTATAGGTTGTCGGAGACATCCAGCGCAACATCCATAGGCTGAAACAATGCTGCATTTGTGGCTGGTCCACCGTCTCCACTGAACCCAGCAGTCCCGTTTCCCGCAATCGTTGTAATAATGCCCGTAGATGCATCAACACGCCGGATGCGATTGTTGAACTCGTCCACAATTAACAAATTACCTGCGGAATCAGAAGTGAGCCCCGAGGAACCGAAAAAGCTGCCTACATTCAACTGCGCGGCTGTTGCGAAGCTTCCATCTCCGCTGAATCCGCCAATACCGTTGCCAGCAAATGTGCTGACCACGCCTGTTTGTGCCGCTGTGCGGACTCGGCGAAAATCCACGAAATAGATATTTCCTTTAAGATCTGCAGATAATCCTTGCGGACCATCTAGTTGGGCCAACAAAGCAGGTCCGCCATCGCCGCTGAACCCTTCGGTGCCGTTGCCGGCGACTGTGATTATAATTCCTGAAGCACTCAACTTGCGAAGGCGGTGATTCCCTGAGTCAGTTATATATAAATTCCCCAGGCTATCCACGGCTTCTGCATCCGGACCATTCAACTGGGCGCTTATGGCTGCTCCCCCATCGCCACTGAACCCTGCTGTGCCAGTTCCGGCAATTGTCGAAATTACTCCGGTTGAAGTGACTTTACGGACACGCTGATTACCGAAATCACCGATATAAAGATTTCCCGCGTTATCGGCAGCTATTCCAAAGGGTGCTTTCAGTTCGGCGCTGATCGCTGCGCCCCCATCGCCGCTGAAGCCTGGTACGCCGGTTCCCGCTATGGTAGAAATGATTCCCACATTTGTTACCTTCCGGATGCGATCGTTGCCCGTGTCGGCGATGAATAAATTCCCAGCGTTATCGGCAGCTATTCCGTTTGGGCTGCTTAACAGCGCACTTGTCGCAGGCCCACCATCGCCGCTGAAGCCCGTAGTACCGTTTCCAGCCACCGTAGAAATGATTCCTGAGGTACTCACCTTGCGGATGCGACCATTGTTGAAATCATTGATAAACAAATCACCAGCGCTATCCACTGAGATAAATAATGGAGCGCTCAGCTGCGCGTTCGTGGCCAGCCCTCCGTCACCGCTGAATCCTGCAGTGCCATTACCAGCTACAGTAGAGATCATTCCGGACGTCGTAATTTTGCGGACCCGGAAATTTCCAGGATCCGAAACATAAATACTCCCAAAGCCGTCCAGAGCGATGGCTTCTGGGCTGGCAAATTCCGCAAAAATTGCCGGTCCTCCATCCCCTCTGAATCCCACAGCGCCATCCCCCGCCACTATTGTTAACTTGCCTGAGACATCGATTTTGTAAACTCTATTTTGGTTGCTCAGATAGAGATTGCCTTGGCTATCCACGGCTACTTGATCCGCAGATATCCCAACTGAAGTCGCGGGCACTCCGTTTGGCGGTCCGCCGCCGATTATTGTGGAAATAATGCCGGTGGAAACATCCACACGGCGGATGCGGTTGTTATCCGAATCGGCGATCAGCAGGTTCCCGCTTCCGTCCGCCAGGACATATAGCAGATTTGTGAGTGTGGCATTGATTGCGGGACATCCATCTCCAAAACCAGTCTTCGCGTTGGAACATACAGAGCTGCCTCCGGCAACCGTGCTAATGATGTTTTGGGCACTGGATTGGTTTCCAGCCCCGCATATGAAGGCATTTAATACAATCGCGGCTACTAAGCGTCTACAAGACGCACCTCTGTTAGTTCTTCTCCGGACGGACATAAATTTGTGCCTCCAGCAAACAATCGAGAGATCAACTTCCTGAGGGATCGCCCAATCAGATCGGCCAATTAAGGTGCTCTGGCTTCTCCTATTGCACCGTGACCGGAACAACAACAGAATTTGAAAACGCCCCGCTCTTTGCAGTCACCGTCACGTTGTACGTTCCAGACGTGGTGCCTGGTGTCGTCTGTTTTGGCGTTGTACCGTTGCCGCCTCCACAACCAATCGCTGAGAAAACAAGAACTGCAGTAAGCAGGCTCAAGCTAAATCCGACACCATTCCGCCGATATCTGCAAGGTATGGTTACAATCCCCAGCAGGCCCAACAGTAAGGTCGCGCTCAGCCCCGCAAGTGTTTTCGAATTCGCTTTCACAATCACTAGCGCTGTTTGTGGGGCTGTTGTCGTAATTGTCAGAGTGGCGCTGGTATTCGAAGGTGCCGCAAGATTTACGGGGTTTGGAGTAACCGAGCAAGTCGGTGGCAGATTTGGGCTTCCTGTCCCAGTGAATGCCACAGAGCACGTCAAATTGACCGTGCCGCTGAAATGCGCCGCAGGTGTAAAAGTCAGACCGGTACTGCCTGATGCTCCCGGAGATGGGATCGTGATCGATGATGTCGCGGCCAACGTGAAAACTACAACCACGATTTCACGAACTCGATAGTTGAATACGTCACCTACATAAACATTGTCATTTTTATCAATTGCCAAGGCTCCAGGCCGCGCGAACTCAGCATTCGTTGCCAGTCCACCGTCGCCACTGAAGTTCAAATTTCCAGTGCCCGCAAAGGTACTGATTATTCCGTGAGTGTCAACCTTGCGGATGCGATTGTTCCCGTCGTTGATATATAGACTGCCCGACTTGTCCAAGGCAAGGCCATCAACGGATCCCAGTTCTGCATTGATGGCGGGGCCACCATCTCCGGTAAAACCAGGAATACCGTTTCCTGCAATTGTGGAAATGATGCCACTCGTATCAATTTTGCGAACACGAGATCCGTCGCCAAGATACACATTTCCGGCGCTATCGGTCACGAGTCCTGTAGGACTCGTGAGTTGCGCGCTCGTAGCTGCTCCTCCGTCGCCGCTGAATCCTGAAGTTCCATTGCCAGCTACGGTTGTGATGATCCCCGCGGCATTGACTTTTCGTATGCGGAAATCACCAAAATCGCTAATATACAGATTCCCAGTGCCATCAAGGGCGATACCGAGCGGCTCGTTGAGAGAGGCACTCGTTGCTGGGCCGCCATCGCCCAACCCTACGTTGCCCCCACCCGCTATCGTATGAATGACCCCGCTCGTATCGACCTCACGAACACGCCCACTAAACGCATCCGCAAAATAGAGGTTGCCACTAGAGTCCAACACTATTCCATAGGGGGAATTCAGTTGAGCGCCGGTTGCAGGTCCTCCGTCTCCACAGCTGCCGCACAATCCCAGAGTTCCGTTTCCTGCAATCGTACTGATCCCACCAGCAGTATCTACTTTGCGAATGCGGTAGTTATCGTAGTCACCGATATAGAGATTCCCCGCGCCGTCGACGGCCACACCGGAAGGAGCATCAATTTCAGCAGTTATTGCCGGTTTGCTGTCGCCATTAAAACCAAAGGTGGCATTGCCAGCGACGGTCGTAATCAAGCCTTGGATATTTACTTTGCGAATACGACTGCCTTCGAATACAAGATTCTGTGTGATATAGACATTGCCTAGAGCATCAGCAGCCACGATGCCGCCACTTATTTGCGCGTTTGTAGCAGGGCCCCCATCTCCCGTAAATCCGACCGTTCCATTACCAGCAACTGTGGAAATAATGCCATTGGTATCAACCTTTCGAATTCTAGCGCCACCGTGTATGTAAAAGTTTCCGGCTGCATCAACCGCAATCCTGTCCGCACTAATCTGTGCGCCTGTGGCCGGTCCTCCGTCACCGCTAAATCCTGAGACACCCGTGCCGGCGACGGTTGTGATCAGACCGCTGGTATTCACTTTGCGAATGCGAGTGCCACCGTCAGCAATATAGAAGTTACCGTTGATGTCAGCAGAGACATCGCGGGCATTGATCTCTGCGGCAATGGCCGACGCTCCGTCACCGGCAAAGCCGAGTGTTCCGTTGCCTGCGACCGTAGTAATGATCCCATTACTACTTATCTTGCGAACCCGAGTGCCGCCGAAGCCATCAGTGATATAAAGGCTTCCGGTGCCATCTACGGCCATTCCAGAAGCATTGATTTGTGCGCTGGTGGCTGGTCCTCCATCCCCGCTAAAGCCCTGAGTGCCATTGCCGGCGATTGTAGTGATGATCCCGTTAGTATCTACTTTACGTATAATCACGCCGAAATCATTGATGAAAATGTTGCCGATAGAGTCAACGGCCACTTCTCCCGGAAAGAAGAACTCTGCCCGCGTGGCTGGGCCGCCGTCCCCTACTCCCCCCGGTGTTCCGAGGACGTCACCGAATGGAGTAATCATTCCGCCGGTGGTGCCATTTCCGGCCACGATTGTCATAATGCCATTTGCGTCTATTTTGCGAATAACGTAGTTGGCGTCATCGGCAATATAGAAGTTGCCATTTCGATCAGCCGCAATCCCACCTGCGCTACCTATCCCCGTGCTCGTAGCCGGTACCCCGTTTGTCAATCCGCCGCCGGCCACGGTGAAAATGACAGGGCCGCTGGAGGTTTGGGACGAAGCGGAGACAGTCAGAAACAGTGATAGGAATATGACAAAAATGCTTCTTGGTCGAAACCAGGCTTTAGCCAGTTTCATTCCAATCTTTAAGCCTTGGGGCCTGTAATCGACGACCGCAACTTGAATGGATACTTGCATCGCTCCCCCTACCGTTGTAAATTCCTTGGGCCGTCGCCCCGGCTACGGATCTCTCTAATTTCCAGCTTATGGCGGCAGCGAGTAAACCATCCACCGGTCAACCGTTCAAGAAAAAGATTTCTAAAAGATTTGTAAAAGCATGTATGAGTAAGGAAAGAAAGGTCATTTACGAATTCTCGGGGTTTCGTCTTGACCCCGACGAGCGTCAGCTTCTGCACGAGGGCCATTGCAGGACCGAATACGATTTCGTCAGATCGAGGATCAGGGTCCATGGAAATATCACCCACACAAATTCCACCACGCAACAGAATCGGAAAATTCTCCCACGGAGTTGCGCTCCAGCAAACCAATTGCATTTGCTTTTCTGCTAATACAGATAATTCATGCCCCAGAGCCTTTTGGAGCGTATGTATCTCATCAAGGAATGGCGTCAGCATGAATAGCGATGTAGATACAGAACTCAAACTGGGAAAGATTACTCTTACTGAATCAGCGCCGGTCGCATGGCAAAGCCGTGAATGGCAGGAAACTCATGGTGAAAGCAGAGTGGAAAGTTCTGGCCCAGGATCGTCTAGCCATCGCGCTCGGAGATTACGACGGGATTTCCTTTTTACAAATGTTAGGCATTTCCATGGTCGCAGCAGAATTAGATATTTCTAATGAATGTGGGGCTTTTGTCTGGCCCAAGCATCAGATCGTCCTGAAACCTGAGGGGCGTCTACTCGCCGATTTCCCGACTCAGGCTAACTGTAACAAGAGGTGTCACAACTGTGGTCTGCCTGTGATAAGGTTCCTAGGCTAAACCTTGTAGCCGGTATTGCATCTGCTTTGAACCTTTCAGCGCTTGAATCATTATTCAGAGCTTTTCAAGGCTGCAGATACCAGTCGTGGTAAGGAGCCCTCCATGAAATGCGGAACTGTGCAAGTCTCCTGGGTGTTGCTGGCGTCGGTAGTGCTTGCTTTTTCTCTGTCAAGCCTTGCTTCAGCCCAGGCGCCTCCACCTACACCAAATTCAGTTCAGACCCGCATGAAGCTTCAGGACTTCGTCGCCGGCCCGGACGGAGCGAAGCGGCTGGCGAGCCTTAAAAAGGCAGTCGCAAAGATGAAGTCGCTGGACAACAGTGCAACTGATTCGGTGGACTATCGCCGCAGCTGGGCCTATTGGGCCAACATCCACGGATACTACGGCCCGGACAGCCCCGAAGGCACCGTGGCGCAGCAGAGAACAAACCTGGCCGCCTACCTGGCACAGGCCGGCAAGAGCCAAGCCTACATTGACGAAGCTTTGGCTTTCTATGACGGCATGAGCGACCAGAGCCTGCCGCCCGCGCAGCCGAATAGTCCTGCTCATGACATCGCGCTCGCTGTCTGGGACACCTGCCAGCATTCCAATGCAGATGGTAACTCAACCTCGGACAACATCGGACTCAACCAGGCTAACTTCTTCGGTTGGCATCGCATGTACCTCTACTACTTCGAGCGGGTGCTCCGCTGGGCTGCACAAGACGAAACGCTTACCCTACCCTACTGGGACTATACCGACGCCGCACAGGAAGAGCTTCCCGATGAATTCCGGGACACCGCCTCTCCTCTCTTCGACAAGAGGCGCGACGCCGACATGAACAGTGGCAGCCTCCAGCTTTCTTCCCAAAAGACTAACGTCGACCAGTTGCTCACCAACCCCGACTATCTCGCGTATGAGTTCAAGATCGAGCGCGGCATTCACGGCTATGTACACTGCACAGTTGGCCTGACCTGTCCGGTCGCTCATATGGGCGATGTACCTGTTGCCGGGAATGATCCTATTTTCTATGCCCACCACGCCAACATCGATCGCCTCTGGTCCTGCTGGGAAAAGCTGCATGCCATGCCCACTAATACACTCTGGCTGATGCAGCAATTCATGTTCCCCGACGAAACCGGTGCTCTGCAAAAACAGCCCGTCAGCAACTTTGTCGACACCAGGCTGCTTGGTTACCAGTACGATAACGAGTCCAGTTGTTTTCGTGTAACCCCCACTGCTCTTCGCGTACAAGCGGCGACGCAGCCGGAACAGCTGCCCGTCACCTACCCTAACCTAGTTGCAAAGTCGCCGGGAGTCGTCCTGAACCCCACCTCTACGTCGATTGATATCGTGATTCCGCGAGTCAAAGCAAGCAGCCTTCTGGCCATCCCTGCGGAAGCTTCCAGTGGCGTGCAGCTTGTTCTTCGTCACCTTACGGCGGAGCAGCCGCCGCTCACGCTTCTCGACGTATATATCGAAAGGAAGGGTGCGAGGGGCACACGCCAGTATGTCGGCACCATCAACTGGTTTGGCGCGTTTGGTCACCATGGCATGAGGATGGCCTCGGACCAAAGCTACGATTTTGAAGTGACCCAGCAGTTGAAGGCACTTGGCCTGACGGCAACGTCGCCGAACATAACCATCACCTTGGTGGCCAGCGAGGGCCGAGTTCCCACTGCGGGCGCAAAGGCCACGGCCACTCCACCCGCCGCCGCTTCGCTCAGCGAAGGAGCCAAGGTGCGAGTCGGCGCTGTGGAGCTGCGACAGACCAAATAGCTCCTCGAATATCAATCGTCACCCTGTTCGCTCAGCTCGCACCCAGGAGACAGTAACGATGCATACCGGTACACCCGTTCTAACTTTGATCTGCCTCGCGTTATGCATTCCACTGGCGGCTCAATCGCCACAACCGTTCCTCTCCCCGCCGAGACTGCAGGCAGCCCCTGCAGCCGGCGTGAATAGAACGTTGGCGGCCACGATCTCCGCAGCCGGCTGCAATCCGGCAGGCGACATCAACCAGGTCGGCAACGTCGTCTCCGTAGATCTAGTCGTTCGCGAAGACACCAACACCATCGCCAACCCCGCCACCGGCGCTATGGATAAGGTTCGCCTGCGCTCCTATGGCGGCTGTCTCTCCGGCCCGCTGCTGGAGGTGCACCCTGGCACGACGCTGCGGGTACACCTTACTAACAACCTCGCAAAAGCAGACCCGACGTGCCCGGCTGGCCAGGACCCTCCAGATGGCTCCCCCGGCTGCTTCAACACCATCAACATGCATTTCCATGGGCTGCACGTCTCACCCGCCGGCAACAGCGACAACGTCCTGCTCAATATCGCCCCGCAGACCCAGTTCGACTATGAGGTCAACATTCCCGGCGATCACCCCGCGGGCACATTCTGGTACCACGCTCATCGCCACGGATCAACCGCCACGCAGGTAGCCAGCGGGGCCTCCGGCGCGCTCATCATTCGCGGTGACCACCATTACACAGGCGGCGCCCCCGGCGATATCGACACCGTCCTCCATGATGCCAACAACAAACCTTTCCCCGAGCATATCTTCCTTTTCCAGCAGATTCCCTACGCCTGCTTCACCGACGACACATTGAAGACCATCATCATTAATCCGGCAGACAAGACCTGGTCCTGTCCCTCGGGCAAGATCGGTATCGTCGAAAACTTCGACGCTCAGCTTGCCTCGCCCACGGTCTGGGACACGAGCGGCCGCTTTACCAGCATCAACGGAGCCGTCCAGCCGACGCTGACTGGAGTCCAAGCGGGGGTGATCCAGCGCTGGCGTATGATCCACGGCGGCATTCACGATACCGTGAACCTGCAGATCGTTCCGATGATCGCGAGCAAAGACCCGAGAGCCAGGCGGGCCTTCGAAGGGGTCATTCCCGGAACTCCCGTGGAGCAGGCGAAGATCATCGCGGAGATCTGCCCCAGCACCAGCCAGCCAAACAATCCCGTCCCGCTGGTTCCCCAATTTGAGATCGCCGCCGACGGCCTCACCCGTACGCACGTCTATCCCATCGGCATCAAAGACGGCGTCATCCAGAGCAGCGTCAGCGGCGGCATTGGTACCAATTTCATGCAGCCCGGCTACCGCAGCGACATCCTGCTCGTCTTCCCGCGTGAAGGCACTTATTGCGTCCTCAACCAGGCGGCAACGCCGGCCGAGAGAGAGAACTCCGGCAACAAAAACGTCGGAGGTCAAGGGACCAACGAGATCCAACTCCTCGCCACCGTCGTCGTCAAGGGCGGCAAAGCCATCACCGTCGACCCGGAAACTTTCGTCATGCAGGCCCTCTACGACGGCAACAAGAATGACAAGTCTCTGCCCCCCGCCGCTCTTGCCGGGCTCCGGAAGGGAGATATCACACCCTGGTGCGGCATGATGGACTTGAAGGACGAGATCGTAAATCCAGACGTCCAGAAGATTGATTTCTACATCGGCAACCTGCCTTTCCCCGCCGCATTTCCTCCCAACAGCCCCGCCTTCGCCCAGAATAATCCGCCGCTCGGACCCTGGACCGCTTTCGGCTTCTACATCAACAAGAAGGTCTACGATCCAGACCGCATCGACTTTACCCGGCAAGTTGGAACCACCGACGAGTGGGTCCTCAGCTCACAGATCGAACCCCACATCTTCCATATTCACGTCAATCCGTTTGAAGTCATGGACGTGCAACATGCCGGCAAGAGCATCTTCGGCCCTAACGGCAAGTGCCTTGAACCGCCCGACTCCCTCGGCCTTCAGAACCAGTACTGCGGCATGTGGCACACATTCAAAGACACTGTCTTCGTTCAGAACGACTACAAGGTTATGATCCGAACCAAATATGATCGTTACATCGGCGAGTTTGTTATCCATTGCCACATCCTTGATCACGAGGATAGCGGCATGATGACCAACGTCCAGATCGTCCCGGATCTGGGGGCGCCCGGCAACGGCATCGGCATGCCCGGCATGCACCGGATGCACTCCCTGATGATCAACAACCCGACACCCAAAGAATAGGAGCCAACTCATGAGCAATCCCTTTGCAGGAGCCTGGACTTACCGCAGCTTTCTAAATAACCCCGCTCCCGTAGGCGACGACCCCACAAAACTCGAAGCTCTGCTCTTCGCTGAAGCTGCGTGGACCGTCAAGGATGCGCCAGCGACTGTTTTCGAAGGGGAACTGAGCTTCGGTCCCGGCAATGTCATGGACTTGAGGGGAGTTGTGACCCCGACGCATGATCGAGTCGCGGCGCACGTGCACATCGTGGGCAAGGGTCGGCCTGGAACATCAACCGAACACCTCTTCTACGACTATGACGGCTCTCTAACGGAACACTGGCCTAACGGAGTCAACCAAGTGCCGGCAATCACCGGATCAGTCATACGTGTGAAACCGCATGATGGAAAACCGGCCGGATTAGTGGCTTCCTTCATCGCGGTCAAAGTAAGCTAGCCAAAGTCTCGGACGACGGGTGGCTTACTCCGGGGATGCTGCACGTTGCCGTTGTCATGCCAGTAGTGCACCAAATCGTTGCCTTGGAGCGCGACAGTTTCAAAGTTCCCGTGCCCGTTGCTGATGAAGTCGCTCTGAATCAAGCAACCGACGCCCGTGCTCACCGGAAGCAGAATCGGTTGTGGAGGAGCGGGCTGAGCCCAAATGAATGAGCACGGATTTCATGGAACGTCGAGCGCCGGACCTCGGCCGTCCCCAAACTCGGTGTACCGACGGTTACGCCTCGCACAAGATGCCGATTTGAGGAATTTAAATTTGGCGCCGAGTCCGAGTATTTAGGACGGCTTGTTGCCCAAGGATAAACTTTTTATGCAGCAGAGATTTCGCCAGTGCATGCGATTGGTAGTGTTGTTTTCAATTGCAGTTTCCGTCAAGCTGATCGCCGCCTGAGAAGATTGCGAAGCCCTGGGACACATTGACGCATTCTCCATTCGGGACGTAGCATCTTTTCACTTCTTAGCTAAAAAGACGAAGCCGGAGTTTGCAGTTTGGGACCCCGCCATTTTCATTCTTTGAATGGCCATGCAAACGAAGGGACTGATTCGATTCGACAAGTAGTCTCTTTATGCCAAATCGTCCAAGGCAAATCGAGCCTTGCGCGAAGACTGCTGTTGTGAGTGACGAAACCGCTAGAGGGCATTCTTCCCGGACTTCTTTGCCTTGGCCCAACGAGCTTTCATTGCCAGAGAAATGCTTCTTTTTCCCGCTTCACTCATCTCGCCTCGTTTGCGTTGTAACGCAGATGGAGCCCGGTGTTTGCGGTTGGTTCCTGTAAGAGCTTCGATAGCAGCGACGACGCGGTCCCGCTGTTGTGTTAGTTCGTCAACGATTATGTTTCTGTCCATAGGCTAGAAATTATAGTTCAGAGAATTATGAGGTGAATCTCAATTCGGTAAGCAAAGACCTGCCCTCGCCGAGGAGTTCTGTAACAATCGACTTCAATCTCTGCCAGAAAAGCCACCAAAATCGGCGTAAGACCTTGAAAATAAAGCCACACAACGTGCTTGACTGTCTGCCCGACCAGAGCGTCAATGTCACTGACCGTATATCCCTATATATAAGGATGGCGACTGGAGAATATGGACGTCTCGGAACAGCTCAATTCCTTGCCCGAAATGAACAAAGCGGCCTTGGGTGTACTCTGGCGGCACCATTTCGGAGGCCCACCACCTGAGCAGACCCGCCGGGACCTAATCATTCGGATCCTGGCCTACAAAATTCAGGAGCAAGCCTTTTCCGGTCTGGCTACCTCGATTCGGCGCCGCCTGCGCCAGTTTGCCAGCGCAATGGAGAAAGATCCGAACTCGTCGATTTCAAATACCCGGGTCATCAAACCCGGCACACGGCTGATTCGGGAATGGCAGGGAAAGAGCTATAAGGTGACCGTGTCCAAATCCGGGTTCGAATATGACGGCCAGTGGTACGCCAGCCTGTCGGAAATCGCTCGACTGATTACCGGTACCCGGTGGTCTGGGCCCTTATTCTTTGGCTTAAAAGTATCTGCCGGACGGAGAGGCCGATGAGCACTGAACGTAAAGCTCCGGTGCGATGCGCTGTTTACACTCGGAAATCGTCAGAAGAAGGTTTGGAACAGTCCTTCAATTCTCTCGACGCCCAGCGTGAAGCATGCCATGCCTACATCTTGAGCCAGCGCCAGGAGGGGTGGCGTGCCATCGATGCTCAATATGACGATGGCGGCTACTCCGGTGGAACGATGGAACGGCCCGGGGTCAGACGCCTGTTCGAGGACATACGAGCCGGCAAAGTGGACGTCATCGTCGTTTACAAGGTGGATCGTCTGACGCGCAGCCTGGCAGATTTCGCCAAGATGATCGAGATTCTGGACGCGAACAAGGCCAGCTTCGTCTCCATCACCCAACAGTTCAATACGACTTCTTCCATGGGACGATTGACCTTGAATGTGCTGCTCTCCTTCGCACAGTTCGAACGCGAGGTAGCGGGTGAGCGCATCCGGGACAAGATCGCTGCTTCTAAGCGCAAGGGAATGTGGATGGGCGGCACCGTACCGCTGGGTTACGATAGCCAGGATCGCAAACTGATCGTCAATCCCGCAGAAGCGGCCACCGTCCGAAAGATTTACGGGCTCTACCTTGAACTGGGCTGCGTGTCCAAGCTGAAGGTGCAGCTCGGCAAACGGGACATCAAGAGCAAGATCCGGGTCAGCAAAGCGGGGCGGAAATCCGGCGGGTTCTCCTACTCACGCGGGGCACTGTACGAACTCCTCAAGAACCGAGTGTACCTGGGCGAGATCACCCACCGGGGCGGTTCCTATCCCGGGCAACACGAGGGAATCATTTCTAAGGATGTGTGGGACAAGGTCCAGGCCCAGCTCACTAGTAATAATGATGCGCGCCGAAACGGGGTCAAGGCCCGCCATCCTAGTCTGCTGGCCGGCCTCATTCACGATGAACACGGGAACCGGTTCACACCCTCGCACTCGGTAAAAGACGGCAAGCGCTACCGCTATTACGTTTCACAAGCAGCGATTCAACACCTTCCGAATGCGGGAAAAGCTCTGGTCAGGATACCGGCCCAGGAGGTGGAGGCGGCGATTTTGGCCAGGCTCCAATCTTTCTTGGCCAAGGACCAGGAGGTTGTCGATTTACTTGCTTTCGATACCGACGATGCGTCGACCACGCAGACACTCATCGCTGCTGCTCAAAGAATGGCGAAGACACTCGAGACGGCCCCAGCAACAGAAGTGTGCCGCTTCGTTCGGTTACTGGTCCGCGGTGTGGTGGTTCGCGAGGCGTCTATCGAAGTGAAGCTGGGGAGAGAAGCGACCAGGGCCGCGCTGGCCGGTGGGTGGTTAAAGGCCCAGGATCCAGCAGCGGTCATTCACGACTCCAGTGCGTATGAAGAGACCCTGGTCCTCAATATTGAGGGACGGGTAAGACGCTGTGGTGGAGAGGTGCGATTGATTCTTGATGGCCATGGCGAGCTCGATCCTGCTCGACCTGCCCCGGCGATGATCAAAGCCGTGGCGCGAGCGCACGAGTGGTATGAACAGATTGTCGAGGGAAAGTCCCTGGGTGGTCGAGCGATTGCAGCCACAACAGGTCTGGACGAGCGTTACGTCAGTGTGATCATTCGCTGCGCCTTCCTGGCTCCTGACATCGTTGAAGCAATTCTTGATGGACGGCAACCACCAAACTTTACCCTGGCCAAGATCACGTCTCGACCTTCGATGAATTGGGCGGAACAGCGCCGGCACCTGGGCTTCCCAGCGAGAAAGTGAACGAAGCCGGCTTTGCGAAGGACTGAGAGAGGTTTCAACCCGGTACTGAGGATGAGACAAACAAGTCGAGGAACAACGAATGTGCGAAGCGGGCACGACCGATGCCTACAACATCGGACGCCGCCTGAACCAAAATTGTCTGCCAAAGGGGCAACCATGACTGCAATAAAATCTATCTTCTGCCTTTTCGGAGCGCAACCTTGTCATCCTGCACCTCCTTTCCGAAATCATTGTCCATATCACTCTCAAACGATGTTGCGCAACACAGGAGGTCGCTAATGGACGGACCCACGGGCACACTTAACCTGAAAAACTTCTCCACAAAGCTTCAGGCGTATGAGGCACTTTATTCATTCAATCGCCTTGTCGAGACCATATTGGAAAGCCTTGAGAACCTAGAACGGCTTGGTTTCTTGCGTTCCGAAGATTTGAACGAACACAAAATAAGAATTGAACACGCCCGGGCACAGGCCAATCAAGATCTGACCGACAGGTTGCAGGAGTATGAAACCGAGGAGTCGGTCCGCTTCGATCGCATGGAGCTTGAGTTGGAGAAACAGCGCCAAGATCCGAATGATGTTTTCTTTGCCGCCCGAGATCGCCGACGAGAAATCAAACAGCAAATTCAGGATCTGCGGAACGCTCTGGAACGCCAACATTCACGCCGCGCTTCTGGGAAGAAGGCAGCGCGAAAGTAGCACCGCCCCCACGATATCTAAGCACGCTCTTGGACGCAAAGACCGTCCCGATGACGGAACTTTGAACAAGGGAGCGCCGGTCCAATCATTGCACGAGAAGTTGTTCTATTGAATTTGTCCATTTGGTTTGTCGAGCTGAGATTGGCCATCTGATGCACGAACTCCACTTAGATTTCTGCCACATCGCTGACAACGGAAAGTGGTTTTTGTCTCGCCTTCAGTTGCGGACATCACATCAAATGTCCTACCCCGACATTCTTGCTCGACGGGCACCGGCCCTTTAAAATGCCTGCCCGCTTCGAGAGTCATTACCTCTGATTTACTCAACTTTGCATTCCTCAAACTGCCTCGAGTTCCTTGCACGAAATCTGTTCAAACCACGGGTGATTCGGATTGAATTGCACCTTCCAGGAAAAACAAGACATCCAAATAATTTCGCTCTTTCCTTCAACTGACGCGATCAGGCGCACTCTCATCTTGCCCAAGTCTGGAATTGGGTTGCTTTCCAGCGGGTTGACTCCTCTCGCCCAGCCCCCATTGATGCGATTGCTCTTGTATCCATACCAGCCCTGTTGAGGACCCAACCCTGTGCCTATCACAAGTTTCTTCTCTACTCCTAACGGTATATCAATAAAAGAGCGCTCCTCGCCGAGCCAGGGAACAGGAGAAAAATTCGGACCTGGCGCTCCAGTATCCCACTCAAATGTCACTTGCGCTCTTACAGAAAAGGCATCCAGACCGCTACCGCTAGGGTCTGGATTATTCACAAATGTAAACAGTAATGCTTTCTGCCCCTCCGAACTATCGCGCCAGGTTTCACGCCATATGTGATTTTCATCAGTTTTTAGCCAAAGGTATTGATAGCCAATCATCATTATGTTCGGCTTTTCGTTCAGCACTTTTGATAATTCTCTTTGCGCAACAGGCGGCAAGGATTCCCAGAGCGGCTCGATAAGGACGTTTCCATCCGTGAGCGTTAGCTGCACTTTCAGACGCAGGAAGCCGTGCTTGATTCCTCCCGTATCACGCGCCACATCCGTCATAAACTCCCGGATGTGGTCGTAGGCAAGAAGTGAACGGTGTTCCGTGCGCGTATTCTTAATGGTCAGACCCACGTCATCAACGGACTCGATAAGCCAGTCATCATCAATCTGAGGGAGTCCGCCTGACCTGAGCGCGACCGGTCGCACCCGGACATGATAGCCCCTGTTTTTCTTCAGTTGATCTTTGTTCACAGTGACAATCTTGCACTTGATCTGCACTGTTAGACAAGCTCGACAGGTTGCGTCCCACATACGACCAGCTCGGTGTGGCGCGACGGCTGAGACTGAGCACAGCGCCGCGTCACATCGCACCATGCAGGGCGATCGGTGCTTCGGAGAAATATTGCGTCGAGACCTGAACCGCCGGCGGGCTGTAACGCCTCAGGGGAAGGTAGGTCGCCTCCGCGTTGTCCACGGGAACTCCCGTCGATGAACAACCGGCACCGAGCAGGGCGAGGAGCGCCTCGGCGAGCAGACGCTTGAACATTCCGGAGATCGGGCGCTATGACGGTGCAGTTTTAGAGCTGTTGCGGGGACGGGAGAATGTTGCTCGTGCAATGTCTGGATTCGTTGTGCCAGAACCGACGACGGTAACGTTCATCGCCGACAATTTGAAGAGAAGGCCGAAGAGGGTTCACATGTCATTGCTGAGGCTGGAGCACAAGGACAGAGTGCATCGAGAAATGGGCGGGTGGCAATTCGGACCGCCACATCATCTGGTGCCGCCGTGCCGACCCAAATGCACTTGGGCCGTTCGCCGGTGGCAGTGGAGACGTTGCGGCGATACCGACAACGGCCTTGTCAAATCCAGAGGCCACGTCCGCTGTCTTTGAAAATAAAGACAAGTGACGCACAGCTATTTAAGATCTCACTAGGATTTTTATCGCTTTCACGATCAGACCCGTCCCAGTGGCTGCCAAATGGCCTTGACCGGCAAACGCGCGGACAGCGGTTCCGTTTTGCGTGGGGCCGAGAAATGTGCTCGTGAGCAGCGCTAGCCGGCTACTTTGAAATCGGGTATTCGGAAGTTAAGGTCATTATCAGACCGCCGCTGTCTGTGTTTTAATTCCTGAAGAGGCCGATTGAGGCGAGAGTGACCCTTTACGGTTTCCGGAAGCATCACGGAAAAAGCTTCTCTCTGCCTGGGTTTCCGGGTCCCGGCGTCTTCCTTCCTATGCGGTTGGTTGCTTTGGATGATCGCTGCGGCGCAGCCATTCCTCATCCCGCCTTGAAGAAGCGCATATTTCGCAGATAGTGGCCATAGAACCATCTGCCATGTAAACCGGGCCGTACTGGGTAGGAATGTGGGATTTAGCCGCCACGAGTACTCTTTCGATGTTCTCGAGAGGAACCTGGTACATAGCTCCACGCGCTCCAACAAATCCGCAGCTCCAAGCTGCCAGTGCTTGGGCCTTCGAAAGAGCTTCCAGTAAGTCGAGGTCGCTCATCTCTCGCGCAGCGCCAAAACCGTATTTTGCAAAAATATGAATAAGCGCCGCAGAAAACCAGTCTCCTGCCCCAGTAGAGTCGATCAGATTCTCTACAGACCTTGGATTTACGTGCACCCAATCTTTCATCCTTTTCGTGGCACGCGATCTCCGGCGATATCGCAGTCCTCCACGGCCCAGTGTTTGAATCTCCAAAAAAACATCTTCGGGCGGGGCGGTGCCAGCGTCATCAATTCTTTCGTGCGAATATTTGAGGACGTTTGTGAACTGCAGCACTCTTTCAAGCTCTCGAGAGGAAATAGCGGCGGATGGTTCGAAGTACACCAAAGAACCTGCTCCATGAGCTGCTTCAGCCAAAGTAACCGCAGCGGGTGAAAACCTATCGATGAACACGACATCAGCCTTGGCGGCATCTGCGAGGATGGGACGCAAAGACGTAATGGTAACAGGCTGAAAACGAGGCAGGCGACCGCCGCAACCCGGACACAAAAAAGAAAAGACGTGAAAGGGAATTCCATGAGGATCCCTGAGGATGCGTTCGACTATTACCGGGCTCTCAGCATCAGGACGACAACTTAGCCATTTCGTATCCGTTCCGAACCGTTCCAAATCTGCACGAATTTGAACGCCGATCAGATCCTCCTTGAGTCGAGCGATTGGGACCGCCTGCCAACCCAAGGCAGAAAGTATTGCTGCCACATTTCCGCACGTCCCACCTGCTTGAACATGTAGGCGCTTATTCGTTGAATCCACGACATAATCGAACGCGACAAGACCTAGCGTGGTTATACGCGGCTTCCGTGGACGTTTGTCAGGCTGCTTTATGCTCTTCATACGCTTCTCCATTCAACCACAAATGCAGAATTGGACTCTGGCATCGAGCGATTGACGACTGCCTCACAGTCAGTTTATAGGAACCTGCCTCCACGTACACAACTGGGAAATCGCGATCAATTGCCGCCATCATCGCCCCTAGTGAAAGCACTTTGCTTCCGATTGGCGAGAGCACAATTCTTGACCCAATCGTGTTTGCAAAAATTTCACGACGAGCATCGCCGATTCGAACGATAGCACGATAAATATCTAACGGATTACTTTCATGTGCATAAACAAGGTTGCGTGGATCGACGTTCCACACTTCTTGCAATTCAGTACTGAAGTGTTCGATCAGAACGTCTGATGCTCTCGGATCGCTGCTCGGAAACGGAAGAATTGGACAGACGTCGTGCGGCGCAACAAACCGAAATATTCGGTCAAGCGCTGTGCGCTCCCCGGCAACTAATTGCGGTAGCCAAAGCTTGGCAGCATCAGGATTGTTGGCACTCTCCGGATCGCCCTTGAAACCATGAATATAGCCGGGTTGGTCCCAGGTCAAAGTCGAAATATCCAGATCGGTTGCGGGATCATCGGTGACAAACAAATGCACATTGATTTCAGAAGTGACCGTATTCAGGATGTACCTGACGACGGGAAACACAATGCCGCGCGAAAGAGCGCTCGCGTCTACAACAATATCTGTAAACTGTTTGGGATGTGACTCATCAACAATCCTTACAGCTTCGCGGCCCCCAATCACAGCGCCATCGGTCGCGAATATCTCAACCTTAACTGGCACAGCTTGTGGAATGGTCTCTCGCAAAATCCGGATATTGCCCTCGGCCCGCTTAACCAACACTGGACCGAAAATAAACGAAAGAGCTCCTCAAGCTGGCGTTTAATCCCGTATTCGAGCTCATGCCGCTGGTCAGGAGCGCTCAACATAATGCGCTCAAGGTCGCATATCTTCGTAAACACCCTTTGCACCATCGCAGTGTCACCGCAGGCTGCCAGTACCGATTTGCCACTCGACTGACGGGAGTGCTGTAGATCTTCGGTTTCGAGCCTGTGAAGCAGGCGCTCCTTCAATTCGTCCGGAATCGCCGTAACTAGGTTGATCCACTGGTCGGACCACAGAGTCCCTTCGACAATCCCCGCGGCTACCCAGTGGCTCACCCATTCCGGCCCGGTACGCCGGATCATGTCAAGTAGTGGCTTCAACAGAAAATCGCCCAATTCCTTCACTCTGTCCGGCACGCATTTTGTCAGTTCATCTTTCATTTCCTGGATAACGCTGTCTCCCAGCTCCGCCCGCTGGAGCAAAATTCGGAGGCGGCCCACGGGATCTGAAGTCTCGCTGTATAGGTTCCGGTACACCGCCAATGCCCGACCTCGGGACGGAGCCGGAATGGTTTCCACTGGTAATTCAAGTACAGCCATTTTGAATGTGTCATCGTCCAGCTTCCCGAGGAGCTGCGCACGATCTTCGCGGGAGCTGATCCATGAAAGCGCTGTCACTGCGGCAACTTTCACTCTCATGCTGCTGTCAGACAAAGCGAAAGGAGCCAGTTCCCGAACGGCCTTTCCGAAGTGAAGAAGATCCCACACGAACCCCGCCCGAATCTCCTCCTTCCATCCCTGGAAGGTTTGTTGCCAATTGCTGCCGAGGCTTGAGAGATGGAAGTCGTGCCACAGTCTATTAGACCGCAACCTCTCATGCTGGTCAGTGCTCGTCAAAAGAGGAAGGAGGATATCACCGAAATCTGGAGACCCGCTCGCCAGCATAGCGACCAGAGCGCGCTCTTTGTGGTCGTGATCCGGGTCGGCATACATGGAGCGCAGGTGATCGCTGACTTCCCCGCCCACTTGCTTCCAAACGAAAGGGCCGCAAAAATTGGCAAGATCAGCCGCATAAACCGGATCGCACTTGAGTGCCATCCTGACGAGCAGCGCACCCATTTTCAGCACGCTCTCGGAACCGGCAGAAGCTTTGCCGTCAATGCCGATCTCTTCCGCAATCATCCGCAGCGGTTCTTCCCACGCCGGTTCGTTCACATACAGTTTGGTGAATTCCAGAACACCTTTTGCATCCCCCTTTTCCGCAAGTGCCATGAGCCGCTTTTTCAGCAGCGTCGCAACATAGAATTCCTGGAACTGCTGATGCGTGAAGCGGAAGAGGAGGATCGGGTATTCGCTACGCTCCAGCAGATGGTGTCCACAAAGCGCGGCGAGGACTGCCGCGGGCTCCCGGATTTGCGCAACTTGCCCGTAATCGCGCAGCCTCACTCCCATCGAGCTGACGGTTGCGCGAGCAGACTCCTCTTGTACTGTGACCGCTCCCTGCCGGGTCATGGCTTCAGCCAGAGCCGCGAGATAGTCGCTTGCACGACCATCGAGAGGCGCAATCGCAAGGGCAGTGGAGTGCTCCTTCGCTTGCTCATGCAACTGTATCGCGGCGGCGAGCACGCCCATTTTTGTGTGTGGGATCGGTGCGCCCTGTTCGAAGATCGCTGTCACTTCGGAAAGAATGAGTGGCGTGCGCGTAAGTTCGTCCAGCACCGGATCGTTATCGATCTGTGTCCTCAGTTCATTTGCCTTCTCGTTTCCGAGGCGCTGCTCTAAATACCGGGCCCGCTCGCTGCGGTTTAGAAGTAGCAGCCGAAGACGCAATGCGCCTGGCAATGGAGGGACGATATGGTGAGTGCGGGTCGCAACGACGATACCGGCCGTGGGGAAGTTCTCGTCCAATTCACGCAATGCAAGCGCCGCCCGCGAGGAATCCGACTCCGCAATCTCGTTCCACCCGTTCAAAAGGAAGGAGTGCTCGGTCTTTCGCAGGTGTGCTAACCGTTCCGCGCCAAGCCCGAGAGCCTGAAATGCCGGTATTCCGGCGATGAATGACAAGACATCCTTGCCGGATTGTATCCAGATCGGGAAGTCGATGAGGAACACGACGCTTCCCGCACTGTTCAATTGTCCTGCAAGCTGCACAAGGGTCGTGGTCTTACCCCGTCCGGCAGGCGCTTCAAGCACTATGCGGCCGCTCTTTCCAAGTGCTTCGCGAATATCCCCGAGCTGAAAAACTTCGTTAGCTTCTGCTCCAGAAGAGTCCAGTTTGACTGCGCGCAGATCAATTGTTGGCTTTGCGGCCACGCGAGCGGACCATGCCTTGAGAACCGGCTCCGTGGCTTCCCTGGCATTGCAAGCGAATTCTTCGACCCTTGGCTCGCTCACCACCAGCAGGTGGAGATGGGTACGGCAGAGCGGCGCATTCTTCGGCTCCATGAGGGCGGTGATGATCTCCTCCCGCGACATCACCACCAGCTCAAATCCAAAGTCCTTGCGGATTTCGTTCTTCCAAGGCTCCATTGCGGCGTTCGTCACCTTCTTCGGCGTTGCGAAGATCAGTTTTTCCACGCCACTGAAATGCGCTTTTATGCCTGTTACATCCTCCTTTATTTTTTTGAGCGTCGCTGTGAGGGAGCACGCGAGAGCCTTACCGCCTCCGACAGCATCCGCTCCCAGATCCTTCTTTCGTTCAGAGGCAATCAGATCAGGCCATAGCTGCTTGGCAAGGACGACAGCAAGGCCCTGAAATCTCATTCCCTCTTCGTTTGAGATCATCTCGTCGAGCGCTTTTTCGATGTCGGACCTAAGTACCGCCATTGATTTCACCAGTTTCAAAAACAGCAGGAAAGCCAGGCGTCCTGGCAGTGCTGAACATAAACATCTTTCAGCCACTCTCACTCATTCTATCCGCGACATCAAGCTTCACCCGCTAGCCTGGAGGCCTTTTATGATGCCTGTGGAAACGTTGAGCCGCACTCATCCCGAATATGCGCTTCCTGATCTCGCGATGGTCAACCGCGTCCTCACCGTGCAGATCGAAGTTCATGAAGCCGCGATCTGCCTCGATGTCCTGTTGGCTTAATATCGGAGAAGCGAGCTTTTCCCACTACGTCTTGCCGAGCACCGCAATGTGCATCGAGCGCCAAGTGTTGCTGAGTCCAACGTGATAACGCGTGATCTATTCATCGGAAATCCGATACCGTTTGAGAAGCCGGCTTTTCCCTCCTATATATGACAGCGGTCCAGTCATTCCTCGTTAGGAACGGCTTCCCTTCTCGTTCTCACGGCGATCGGCGGAGGCGTCTAAAGGCGATGGCAGTAAGCCGTGAAATCAGCCGCCTGCATATGCAGGAAGAGCTCGCCCTTGCGCGCGATATAGCAGTCACACACAAGTGGGAGATAAGACCTGATTACGACCAGCTGATCGTTTACGTCGCCATGTTCGCGCACAATGGCGACCGTTTTGTCGTAGAAATTAAGTGTGACAATTACAAGGAAATGCCGCCATTTTTTGAATTCGTTGAGCCGGATACTGAAACGAAGGGGACGCCCCGAGCATATCCGAAGAGCACTGGGGATAGTTTCTTTCACACGTCCGGTCCGTGCATCTGTGCACCATTTAACCGGAAGGCATATAAGGCAATCGTTGCAACGGGTCCACATCAGGACTGGCAACTCGGGGATTGGCTCACCTCGACAGCTAATAACGTTCAGTGGTCGAACTATTCCAAGCTTGGCGACATGCTTGGCCTCATCCAAACAAGACTGAGCCGCCCGGACCTATACGCTGGCCGGATGGGCTAACGACATGTGGAGAAAACATAGAAAACAAGAACGTAAACGAGAGCTCGGCTCGGCCGGGCTCATTTGGGTACATCAGTCGGTCATTGACCGCACCTTACAAGTACTTCGGGAAAGCGGTGGGCCTGAGGAGCCGCATGAAGGCGTAGTTTATTGGGCCGGGCGGCGCGTTGAAACGGAGGCTTTCATCACAACCTGCGTTGCACCAGCCGCACGCACGACATACGGCTCTTTTGAAACCTCATTACATACAAACGCAAGAGTGATTATGTATCTCTCGAGTGCTGGCCTCGAATTGATTGGTCAAGTGCACAGCCATCCCGGGGAATTCGTCGCTCACTCGAAAGGCGACGACCGGCGCGCGCTCATGCCATACGAGGGGTTTCTCTCCGTTGTGGTCGCCCATTATGCACGCGAGGGCATGCTCCCTTTAACGATCTGCGGTGTTCACATTTTTGAAAGTTCGCGGTTTCGACGGTTGCAAACGGCCGAAGTCGAGGCGCGATTTCGCATCCTCCCGGAATTCGGTGATTTAAGAAACCAGTGAGCGAATTTCCAAATTCCCCCGAAGAGTTTTATGCCTTGCGGGATGACCGCACCAACCGCTGCATCAGCAATGGTGTGTATCAGAGTGCTGTCTGCGCAGTGGTCTTGTCGCCAGAGATCGCCCACACACTCTCCGGCCAGGTGATGTTCCTAGCAGCGGCGAACCTACTCAGCCGATGGTGCCGTACCGTCACGCTGGTCGTGGCACCGGTTGCTCCACATCCATTGCTTGGCCTAGGCATGGATGATCTGGCCGAGGCGACCCTTTCCCAGATGCGGGACGCCGACCCTTTCGGCGGGTTTAGAGTAGCTACGAGTCCAGTCACGTCAGAAATTGCTCTTGTAATTGGGCCGCACGATCAAGCGGTCACTGCTTCCGCGACAGTTTTTATTGACAGCGCCGGCTGGTTAGCCAGCATCGGGTACGACAGTCAAATCAAGCTGCCAATCACGACAGACAAAAACTGTTTGGGCGCGGTAGCTGCCGCATGTCTCGGCGTGGCTCAGATGTTTAAGGTCGCGACCGGTGTCCCTGTCGATAGGTACTTCCGGAAGGGAATTTTTGATCTCTTTTTATTGAATTGGCTAGATGGAAATGCGACGCCCCAATCAGCCCCCTGGCCCTTTGATCTGAGCATCGGCCGGGCATTGATGGTGGGAGCTGGGTCCGTGGGGTCGGCAGCAGTGTACTGCACGAGACTGGCGGGGCTTACAGGATCACTCACCATCGCAGATAAGGATTTGATCAAGGTCGAAAACTTCAACCGCTCTCCAATATTTGGGCGGGGCACGTTTGACCTCACAAAGAGCTCCGCCGTAGCTCAGTTCTTACACGGCTCTTCTCTTCACGCTCACTCTCTTCCCCTGTGGTGGAATGAATTAGTTGAACAGCAGGAGAGAAGTTCGTTCGACTTTGACGTCTGGTTTCCACTCGCCAATGAATTCAATGTACGCTTTTCGATGCAAAATAATTTTCCTCCCCTCATGATTCACGCGAGCACCACGGCCAACTGGGGCGTAAACCACGGACGCCACCTTCCGGGGAGAGATGATTGCTTGGCGGATCGTTTCCCGGTTCAGGTTTCGAAGGAGAACCTAACCTGCGCGACGGGTCAGATTGAGCACAAGGACGGAGAGGGTATTGATGCAGCTCTGCCGTTCTCTTCGCTCTTCGCCGGTCTGCTAGTTACCGCGGATCTTGTGAGAACACAAATTCCGGCAGGTACCGAATTTTGCTCTCTTCGACTGGTTTGGCTCCTTCGAATGCATTCAGGCCTGGGACCGCCGTCCGCGAGATGGATGCATTTGCACTCAGCAGAGCCGTAGCTTCCATGAACGCTTCAACCGCAGAACAAAACACTGGCACTTGTTCGGGATCGCTTAAGACGGAACTTTTGACTTCCTCGCAATCCAGAGTAGGATTTATGACAAACAGAACGATGCCAATTCCCTTGTCGCACCTTAACAGATGGACCAACCCCGGAGCGCTCACGACGTCATCAATAGCGTACGCGAGTATTCGCAACGCGTTATTGAAACAGATCTCACCTATAGCAAGCCGTCACGTCGAGATTTTTCTTCAGGGATCGTATGCAAATTCCTAGTAAGGCTGCGGGCGGGCAAGGAAGGGCGGGGCTTTTGGGCTAGATTGAGAAGGTGATGGCCCAACGAAAGACGATGACTGGCGCCGCATTCATACATGAAAAACTCAACCACCAAACCGACGACCGCCGCCGTTGGCATCACGATCCAAGTGACTCTGCCCGCGCTGCTGCGGGTGGACGCTAAGGAGAACGGCAGCACGATCCGGCAGATCGCGGTACCACCGTGGCGCGGAAAAGCGGCCGTGGAAGAATTCACCGAGGGCCGGATGCGTGGTTATACCATTACGCCGTCAGATGGATCGGCGACCGTGCTTCTTTTAACGAATTCGGCGCAACCAACGCCCGAGCACACACATGTTTTGCGGATGCGCGACGCACAGATTAGTTCCTCAGGTGCTTCCGTGCTTGACCTTGCCGACGCAAAATGGATAAAGCATCCCGAAAGTCTGCCTCCGCTGACGGTACTCGCGGACTACGAAGCCCAAACGTCCGCTGCGCTTGCATCCTGGGCCGATGCTTTTAGATACAAGCGCGAAAACACGGCACTTAAAATTGATGGCCTGCGGCCCCCTCAAATTGGTGCTATCTACGCAGTGCAGGCGCACTGGACTATCAATGTAGATCCCGCGACCGTCGTTCTTCCGACCGGCGTGGGAAAAACGGAAACCATGCTGTCCGTTCTCGTGGCGGAACGCTGCCAGCGCCTGTTAGTCGTTGTGCCCACCGATGCGCTCCGCACCCAGATCTCCGAAAAATTTCTTCTCCTTGGCCTGCTGAAGACCCCAGCGTTTCATGTCGTTCTGGAACAAGCGCGATACCCTATCGTAGGCGTTTTAAACCGGCGCCCCGCGGACGCCGGGCAGGTGGATTCCTTTTTCCGTAAATGCAACGTCATCGTCACGACGATGCCGCTGGCGAGTCAGTGCGCGCCCGAAGTCATGCAGCGCATGGCGGAGCTCTGTCCCTTCTTGTTTATCGACGAGGCCCACCATGTGGCAGCCCCGACATGGAAGGCATTCAAGGATGCGTTTGCGAAAAATAGGATCATACAATTCACCGCCACACCGTTTCGCAATGACGACGAGCCTATCGGCGGCAAGCGGATCTTCACGTTCTCCCTCCGTCACGCCCAGGAGCAGGGCTATTTCAAGCAGATTCACTTCAGACCCGTTACGGAATTTGATCCGGCCCAGAAGGATATGGCCATAGCCGAAGCCGCCGTCGAACAGCTTCGCGCGGACGCCGCATTGGGACATATCCTCATGGCACGCGTTGCCAACATTAAGCGTGCGGCAGAAGTCTTCCATTGCTACGAGAAATACACCGAGTTCAAGCCCGTCCAGATTCACACGGGGATAACGTCCAAGCCGCAGCGCGAGGAGACTCGCAGAAAACTACTATCGGGCGAATCCCGCATTGTCGTATGCGTTGACATGCTGGGGGAGGGGTTTGACCTACCTGAGCTGAAGATTGCAGCTTTCCATGATATCCGGAAGACTCTCGCAGTCACATTGCAGCTCGTTGGCCGGTTTACCCGGACAAAGCCTCACCTGGGCAATGCCACGCTCATCGCCAATATCGCCGATCTCGAGGTTAAGGACGAGTTGAAGCGTCTTTACCAGCATGACAGCGACTAGAATGCGCTCTTGCCGCTCATGAACGAACGAGTTACAGAGGGGGAATTCAATCTATGGGAATTTCTCGGCGGCTTCCAGGAACTTCCCGAGGAAATCACACTGCGCAACGTGCGGCCGGCCATGAGCACTGTGGTTTACCGCACGCAATGCACGGAGTGGACACCAGAGAACTTCAAAGACGGAATTCTCGCATTCGATTCACTGGACAAGGTCTATCACACGCTCAATCCGCAGGAGAATACGCTCGTCATTGTCACGACGCGTCGCGTCTCCGTTGAATGGGCTCAGATCGACGAAATCCACAACTGGGACTGGCAGCTCTATGTTTTGCATTGGGATCGCACCAGAGGCCTATTGTTCATCCATAATTCCAGCAACGCCGGCTTCTTTAAGGATCTCGCCAAGGCCGTTGCCGGGTATGTGGAGCAAGTACGCGGCCCTAAGATCTTCCGTTGTCTGGCTGGGATCACCCGCTTGAAACTACAGAACGTGGGGCTGCTTGAACAGCTTGGCCGCTTGATCCGTTACACCATGCGCGCCGGAAGCGATGTGGAACCAGCTCTTTCGGAAGCGCAGAAGCAGAAAGCGATCAAGGCGAATTTATTCGGCCAAGGGTTTGAAAACGGATGCCGTTCAAGCATTGGCTGCTCTTATAAAGGCCGCATATGGTCATACAGGACCGCCAACCTTCTGACCTTGACGACGTGGTGCCGCGCCGTCGGCGAACGCCTTGTGAACGAGCAACTCGACCCCGAGGAAGTGCTCCGTGGAACCCTGGTGCCGGAACTCGTATCCGAGCGGCCCAGAAAGATGCCCGTCGCGGTGGAATGGCCGCCACTCTTCTATAAGGAGCCCGAGCAGCTTTTCTCATTCCAGATCAATGGCGTCACCGTTTATCGGCACGATGCCGATATCACTTTGTCCAACCCGGCTGACGAAGGACATCTTAGTTTTGTCGTAACTTCGGCATCCGCCAAGGCGGCTTTTGAGTTGCGCCTCGCGGTGGAGAATGGCAATCCCGATTACTCCATTCACTCCCTGGACGGCGCGGAAGCAACCATCCGCTATCGTGGGGGATCGATGGGCCTCCGAGAGTTCTTCGAGGAACACCCGCCAACCTTCTGGTTTGCTGACGGTTCGTCGCTTACTGGAGTCGAATATGTGGCCCTGCGAAAGCGGCCCGAACCCTTCCCGCGCGACCGGATTCAGTCTTGGGACTGGACTGGTACGAAAATCCGCGCGGAGTCCCAAGGGATCGAGCGAAATCCCGAGGCAATTCAGCACCGTGTCATCTCGGAGATGAAGAAACGGGGATTTTCAGTGATTTTCGATGACGATGATCACGGGGAGGCAGCTGATGTCGTCGGAGTCGCTGAACAGCAGGATCACATCGAGGTCGAGTTTTGGCACTGCAAGTTCGCTATGGGTGACACGCCGGGTGCCCGCATAAAAGAGCTTTATGAGCTGTGCGGGCAGGCACAAACCAGCATCCGCTGGCTGGAGAAAACTCGGGATCTTTTCACGCACCTAATGCGCCGCGAGCCACGCCGGTACCTAGGAAAAGAGGGCACGCGTTACGAAGTAGGGACCGAAAAGGATTTGCTAAGAATCCGAGAGAAAGCTGATGTCCAGCCGGTACGGCTTCGGGTCTTCATTGTCCAGCCGGGATTGTCGGCAGCGGCGGTTTCCAAAGAACAACTGGAGCTTCTCGCCGTAACGGAGAATTATTTGCTGGAGACTTTCGCAGTGCCCTTGGAAATTGTAGCGAGCAGCTAAAACACCTTGTCTGGCCGAACGCTCTTTGCGTCGCGATTAGCGCGTGATAATCCAGCAGTGACTTTTGTTCGGGTGTTTTGACCACATTACTCCTGAAGGAAATTTATCGCAGTCCCGTTCGAGATTTCAGAAATCCGAAACCGCGAAGACTAGCGAGGCGCGTGCAAGATGTCAACTAAGTGCCATTCACGTGCTTAAAGGCGATTCGGGTCACTATCTATATAGATTCCGTCCACCAGGTCACGCTTCAATATCAGTGATTTGTTCGTGTGCTTAAGTTGAGGTTTGTCAGGCCGCTCCTGTTCAATCTCGATTATTAGCTGTTTTTCATCCTGATAAAGAATCTTAGCGAACTGGATTCCTCTTTTGGGAGCGATGAGGGGACGCGGATGCAACGGAAGGAACTGCTCCCAAAACCCGACGCCCTTGTCATTCAGAATGATATAGGCCATGACTGCCTTGCCGCCGCCCATAGCCTCTGGAATATGACCGTAGATGTGGCCAGCCACTTGTGAAGTCACCAACGCCAGTAAACAACACACGATCAGAGCCACCACTACATGGCCCATCCATTGCGAACGGGCAATCTCAATCAAGCGAACTTTACGAATTGCGATGACCAGAAGTCCGCCACAGATGCAGCACACCGCCGCCAACGTCCCAGCCGTCTTGAGAACTTCGTGTTGTTCATTTAGCCACGCGTAATCGAACCGCAGGAAGCGCAGTAGTCCTGCACCTGCTAAACAGGAGAACAGCAACCCAAGACCGAACAGAAGCAGACTGCCCCAACTTAAGAGCTTTTCACAACTTATGAGTGGTAAGAGAACTGGCAAAGCAGATAGAACCATCATTATCAATACCCAGCCGCCTGTCAGGATGTACTTAGGCCGCACCGATGAGAAATCACTGGCTCCCAAAGCGATCAGGTATTGATTCGATACCACCATTCCCAAGGCGTAGGAGACGGCCACAACCGCCACAATTGCCTTGGTTATCTTCTCAATAGCCTCAAACGGCTTCTGCTGTTCGTCTTTGATGTCTGCCATAAGTGGCCGCAGTTTAACACGGCTCGAAATCCGTACAAGGGCTGCATGACATTGGCAAAATGGCGATTCCAGACGCCATTCTGAGTAAGCCGGGCGCTTTGACCGAATCCGAAACCGAGATCATGCGCGAGCACTGCTTCCGCGGATACCAGATGCTCAAGAAAATCCCGTTCCTCTCTGAGGCTTCTGAAATCGTTTACTCGCACCAGGAACGTTATGATGGCACCGGTTATCCGCGCGGTTTGAGCGGTCAAAACATCCCTCTCCCTTGGAAAATCGGGGAGTACAGCGACCCAAGTCGTACCACCTGCCCACACTGTGGGAATGAAGTGCTATTGTCGGACGAACGCGGTGCGCCCTGATAAAGACGATGTTTTTACAATCAGTGCATCTGCCCAGTTTCTTTCGTTAAGATTCGGTCGCAAACCGTTATCGTTTAATCATTCTGATTCGCTATACGAGTGGGGTGCGACGCCAACTTAGTCTTGCCTAGCCACCGCCCCCTAGCTACACTTTGGTGGCATGAATGACTTTCTGCGATCGGCCTTTACTGCGATCCCCCAAGCGGCTCAGAATCCTCTCGCTTTTATGGCTTATCTGTCTACCATCGGAGCTTGGGTCTTCATCGCAGCTCGCGTGAAACGAAACAAGAATTTACTCTCTCACTTGGAGAAGTTGCCCGCACCAGATCGACTACCTGCATTAAAGTTGGAAATGGGCGATATACCCATTCCAGACACCTGTAGTTGCAACGAAAAAATGTCGTATTAACTGCAACGATAAAATGTCACCCCCTGGAAGTTTAAGTAGCGGCGGATAAAGCCGGTCGTCCGCCGAGGTTATAAATGCGGGGCGGTTTGGATTTGCGTTTTAAGGCCGAA
>DASXCL010000145.1:0-19414 GCA_036491195.1 Candidatus Angelobacter sp. | reverse complement strand
GCTCAGGCGTTGTTCCACTTGGGCACGGATTGAGGCGAGTGAGACCATATAATAAGGAAGAGGCAGTGCTTTCGCCTTTCATTCACTAATTACGCTAGCCTCAAAATTGCCTCCCAGTCAAGGATTACGGTCAAGGTTAGGCGGCTAAGCTATTGAATACACGATGAATATTTTTGTCGGGACGGCGGGCTTTTCTTACGAAGATTGGGAAGGCGTGGTTTACCCGGCCGATTTGAAAAAGCGCAAAATTCACCCACTCGAATACCTGGCAGACCTTTTTGATTATTGTGAGATCAATGCTTCTTTTTATGATCATTATTCGGCAGCCGCCCGTTAGACAGATCGTCGAAGCAATGAAGAAGCATTGGGCCGAACGGAAGAAAAAACAAGCAGCCTAGCGTAACCTGGCCCGATGACAGTAATCCTGTTCACAACCCGCGTACCGGATACACTCTCTGACGAACTTGTCCATCAGGGCCATGAAGTCTATGAAGCTCTGGCGATCTCTGAAGTCCTGGCATTGGTAGAGCAGCATACAACTGCTTCGATCATCATCATCACGCCTGATGTTGACCAGACCCGCGCCAAAGTAATTCAACAGCACTGGCCAACGGTGCGCCTGCACAAAGAGCTCACGCCCCGGGATGTTTGGCTAAACTGAGAGTATGGCCAAGAAGAAAACAGCACCGGCAGCCACACTCAAAGGCTGGGCAGCGATTGCCAAGTTTATGGGTACAACTCCAGCTTCGGCGCAAACATGGGCGAAGCAAGGAATGCCGGTGAAGCGTGAAGGCCGATTCGCTGTTGCCGATCCGGCAGAAGTTCAAGCGTGGTTAGGGCAGCAATCGCACATGCCGAAGCCGGCGCATATCCTGACCAATGATACCGATCTTGCCGCCGCCCTCAAAGAATCAATCTCGGTTGTGAAACGGAAGAAATAATGTGCGGACGCTACAGACTTACGGCGAGGGAACGCTGGCTCAGCGAATACTTCAATCTCAATCCTGAGGATGTGGAATGGGCAGCAAGATGGAATATTGCACCCACTGATGAGGTTGCAACGGTGCGTCAGGATCGCCGCGAGCCCAAGAGAATATTCGCCAAAATGCATTGGGGCATGATTCCCTATTGGGCGAAGGACATATCTATCGGGGCAAAGACGATCAATGCCGTATGCGAGACGGCAGCCGAGAAACCCGTGTTCCGCGAGTCAATGAAGAAGCGACGGTGCCTCATCCCGGCAGATGGCTTTTACGAGTGGAAGAAGATCGGCCCGAAGAAGAAACAGGCTTATAACATTGGAATGTCTGATGACGGCCTGTTCGCATTTGCTGGATTGTGGGACAGATGGAAATCCCCTGACGGCAAGCCGATTGAATCCTGCACGATCCTGACCACGGATGCGAACTCATTGCTCAAAGACATCCATAACAGAATGCCGGTCATTCTCAACCGCGATCATTACGATCTCTGGCTTGATCCAGGCGTTAGCGATCCCGCGCAGATAGCCGACTTGTCGAAGCCATTTGATGCGCGGCTCATGCGCGTTTACCCGGTGAGTTCAATTGTGAACAAGGTAGCCAACGACGGTCCGGAGTGCGCGGAAGAATCAAGTCATATCGAGGACAGTGCGGAACAAAGCAGCCTATTTTAGCAATCTGGTTTCAATCGCAATTCAATTATGCAGAGGGCGCAGTATGCAGTTCAGCGAAATCCTTCGTGCCTTCATCAATCAGAGGCGGGAAGAAATAGAGCCAAATGAGAAATGGGACCGAGATTATCCTTGCGAACTTGAAATGCTCAGACGGCTGGTTCCCGCAATCGAGAGCCAATCGGACGAACAATTACTCGCGACGGTCGGATGACGTGATGCGGGAATGCGTCTGGCTAAAGCCGGAACAGCCGGCTGAAATTGAATTCATTGAACGCACACCTCGCCGACGATTGAGACACGCTTCATTTCGACGTCTGCTGCCGCGATCCGGAGAAAAATAAGAACGGCGCAAAGGGCCAAGCCGTACGTCAAAATGATGCACAGTGTTTGCTCATCACAGGATCACGCGGCTTCTTTTCTCTTCCGTTCGGCCCAACGTTTCTTCATGGCTTCGCCGATCTTCTTACGGGCTGCTGCCGACAGCCGACGCTTTCGTCCATCGCGATTGCCAGATAGTGCCCTGGCCGTTCTGTTCTGACTTCCCCGAAGGGCTGCAATGGCCTGATTCAATCGGTCTCGTTGGGCTTCCAATTCCGCTAGGATCGTTGCTCTGTCCATAATTTGTGGGGACGTTCCTTCTTGCTTGGAATTTAAACGGCAATTGTAATACCAGCGGGCCGGGGATCGTTGAGTTAGTCGAGAAGTTCCCAAAACGGAACGACTTAATGTTAAAGATACTCAACGGTTCTTCAATGCAGAACACTGAGTATTGCTGCAGCCGCATCGAGCCCACAATGCGCCACACTGGCAGGCATCAGGCTCTTCCGCCTAAATGAGATATAACCGAAAAGCAGGCCGATGAAAAACTTGTTAGACATTCCGGCAATACCTTCATGAAGTCCATGGGCTAGAGAGAAGAATGCAGCCTGCAATAAGAGTGCGGCGGTACCGTTGTTGAATAAGTGGGTCATTTGCTTGAGAAGATAGCCGCGGAAAATGATCTCTTCAATGAATCCGCCGGAGACGGCGAGCAGAAAGAAGAAATAAAACTGGACCGCTGTTTTAGGGTAGATGTCGACCTTGTCTCGATCATGCGGCCCAAACCAATAGACGAAGAGGGCGGTTGAGCAAAGAGCGAGCAAGAGGGCGCCTAGACCCAGTCCGATTTCGCGGATCTTATCCCATGAATCGTGCCAGGTTCTACGAATGAGGACACACAGCGGAGTGTTTTGAATATGTAAACCCAAATAGACAAAAGCAAATATCCCCCACTGTACCAAGATCGCAACGAGATAGAGCAATTCTCTATCTCGAGCGACAGCCATTGACCGCCGTATCGTACGGCACAGTGGTGCACTACTGACATCTGCAATTCGGCCTTTTGGAAGAGAAGGGCGGGACATGCTTCATTGATCGAACAGCATTCCCAATAAAGCGAAGATTATGTTTCCAACCGAATGGGCTATTATGCCTGGAACAAGACTCTTCTCCCGATTTGCCAGCCAGCCCAACAAGAGTCCAAATGCAACTTTATCAGCAACTCCAGCAGCAGTCTGATGTAATCCGTGAGCAGCAGAGAACGCAGCTGCCTGCATCACCAACGCGCGTCCTATGTTGCCGGTCCAAGCATAGAACTGTTTAAAAAAATACCCGCGAAAGATAAGCTCTTCACTTGTTGCCGCCAAAACCATGAGCGGCAAAAAGACCGCCGTCTCTATAAGGTTGTGCGGTCCGAGGTGAAGTGAATCTGTATCGAGCCTGTAAAATGATCCGAAGAAGTAGTGAAGTGTCGCGGTTAAAATCGTTGAGAAGACCCCTACAGTAAAACCGAGCAAAAAGTCCCTCGCCAAATCTCGCGAGCTACTTTGTCCCACAACTGTGAAGCTTCGCCAGTGCCGACAATTCAAGTACAAGCCGCCATAGAGCGCAAAAATAGCCGCAACCTCGTAAAGGAACATCCCGCCATATAGCACCCAGACGGAGTCCACGGTCTTGGGATGAGGGGATATACGGAGCGTTAAAGCTACCGGACCATATAAAATACAAATTAGCAAGAGAGTGAGCCATTTGGAGCCCGGTATGATCGGGCCCCGGAGGTCCTCTCGAATTGTGGTTGATATCGCTAGTTGCTCTTGTGTCATGATGACATGTTCAATTCGAGCGAAAAACATTGGCCGCGACGTTAGTGAGCAAACAGTTCCCTGAGGGCCTCGGACACCGCGTGCGCGAAATGCCCCCAGCTTGTCCTATCTTCCCCCTCTGCGTGACGTTTGAGCTGGTCATTCCATTGGGCGGTTCTCTGCTGATTTGTATTCACCACAATATTCTGAACGATTTGATAACCGTTGAAAGTTCCCTGCGTTCCCGGACCTCCGATTGCTTGATACGCCTGTACCATAGTAATGTTTTGCTTGGTATCGGAATAGTGCTGATAAACGGCTTGCCCAGTTTCATTGTTTACAGTGGTTGTCTGCGCTCCTGTAACGCTCTGGGTAGCGGAGGCCTTGGCACCATCCGATGCCGCTCCATTCGATGGCAAGGTGATTGACGTTGTCACCGTCGCTGATGTAATTGAGGTGGTACCATCGCCATTATCAGTGGTGGCTTTATAGGTCTCGGTCTGAGTGACATTAATCGTCCCATTTTGACCCTCATCGACGGAAAGTGAAGGAGTGACCTGGAGGCTGCAGCCGTTTGCGCAGGCGTTGGCGATTGGGCCCGGGAGTTGTTGGGTCTGGGAGCCTTGGCAAGTGGGACAATTGACAAGTCCAACTCCTGAGCCTACGTTGGGTCCCACACTGAAACCCGAGCCGTTTCCACTGCACACGGTGCAATCAGCGTCCTCCCAATGGCCATTTGAGTCAATCCGATTTATTGGTCCGTTCTCCGTATAGGTGTATAGGTTTAGACTCTGCGGATCGCCAAATTTAGCATACGGAACTGTTGTAGGTCTGTCTGCCCAGTCTGGACTCATGAACCGCCCGATTGTGTATGAGTAATACCGAGCACCGAAATAATCCAGATTCGCGGCCGTATCCGTGTCGCGATACTGGCCGGTGAACTTAATTGTGTTATTGCTGGTGGTCTTGCCCACGCCCGGAACCACGCCGCCCCAGGGATACATGTCATTATCATCGAGAATCGCCGCCGTGGTCCCTGCTTTGTCCACGAACATGGCGGTGGAATGCAGGTGGTCAGTGATGTAGTACTTGATGTCACCGCTCAAGTTGCGGGCGAGGCGCTGGCCGCCGAAAAAGATGTAATTCGTCCAATTGCCGGCAGAATCAGTTTCGGCAAAGACATTGCCGCCAGGGCCGTACCAGTAATTGGTGCCCGTGGATTTCTGGATGCGCCGACCAGCAGCGTCATAGGTATAAGTGGCGCTGCCGGCGGTCTTGATGCGGTTTTCGCCGTCAAACACGAACACTCCGCCCAGGCCGTCGTTGATCACGTTGCCGGCGGCATCGTAGGTCAGCCCGCTCAGGTGGTTGTTCGCGTCGGCCGCTTGATTCATATTCTCGCCCGCCGGAGCCCCCGGATTTTTGTTGGTGAGGTTGCCCCAAGCGTCATACGTGTAGCTGTTGGCCCAGTGGCCATTGTCGCCCGCGGTGATCAGCCGGTTCAGCGGATCGTATGCGAATGTCTGGGTGCGCGTGGAATCCTTGACGTTGGTGATGGTGAAAATGTTCCCGTTGTTCGTTCGTGCCGTTCCGTAAGAATACTCTTTGTCAAACAGCGCGGGAGCGCCTTGCGCGCTGCCTACCCAGATTTCTACCGGCTGAAGCCGGTTGTTGTAATTCACGTGATACTTGTTGTTGGCGAAATTAGGGCTGGTGAATTCTTTGATGGCGCCGCTGGCCAGGTACGTTGGCGTCTGAGCGTAAATCACGCCGTTGGAGTCCGCGGCTGTGGTGAGCCTTGCCGCACTGTCATATCCGTAAGTCACAGTAAATCCATTGCCTGGATAGGCCAGCGACGTGAGATCGCCCAACTTGTCATAGCTGGGTGTGAACGTCTTGCAGCCGGTCACGCCGGGATTGCACTGCACGGTGCGCGCAACACGTCCCATCTGGTCATAACTGGCAAACGATTCAATCGTGTTGCCAGCCGACGTGGCTGCGACCTCTCGCCCAATGGGATTGGTAAACGTCTGCCCGAGGAAGCTTGTGTAATCATAGCGATGGCTGGTGCCCTGCGTCGTTCCGTCAGAATAAGTGGTATCCAGCAGGCGGTTCATCGCGTCATACGTGTAATTTACCGTGACGGTGGAACTGTATCCCCAGGCCGCATTGGGCGCGGGTTCCACTTTGGAGATAAGCCTGCTGTTGTTGTCATAGTTGTAGGTGATCATCGTGCTGCCGGTGCTGTTCAGTTCTGGATTCATCGCTGTTCGCAGGCGCGATAATGAATCATAGGCAAAGAAACGCTGCCGCCATGTGGCAGGCACCACAGGTGGAGTTGTGCCAGTGCAGGGCACATCGGCCGTGATATCGGTGGCTTTCTGATGTATGCACAACATATCACCACGCGCATCGTACTGGTACAGGGTGACGAAGGGATTGTTATTGATGCCTCCGGCGTCCTTGGCCCCACTAAGCGTCGATCCGGAAGTTGACGTAGTGAATGACGGATTGGTGAACTGCGCGCTGTTCCACGTATAAGACGCGGTAAGAGGGTAGTCACCAATGGTGCCGGACGTTTTACTGGTCAGATTTAGAGTTCCACCGGAGGCTGTTGCGGACGCATAGGGACCAGCACTGATCGCGGTGGCCAGACGCGAGACGATGGTAGTGGAAGTATCTCCCGAGCCGAAGCTGGTCGAATAGGGTGTCCCGTTCAATGTGACGGCGACAGAGCCGGTGTCCGGCGTGGACGAGGCATTCTGTGCTCCGCTAAATGCGCCTGACGCGGGAGTTGCCGTAAAAGACGGATTAAAAAAGTTGGTAGAGCCATCGTCGGTCGCTGAAGACGTGGTGAAACTGTAATCGCTTGCGGTTCCCGTGGCCCGGGCCGTAAGAACAACCTGGGTGCTGGTTCCGGCAGAAACCGGACAGGAGGCGTCAGCAGCGGACGCCGTGTCATTGTGAAACGCGCAAGAAAGAGCCCACGCAACAGTTGCCGCAGTATCAAACCTGCCATAACCTACGGTCTTGGCAGGGAATCCTGCGACAGTGACGGTGACCCTTCCCGTGTCGTAAATAGTAAAGCAGCGCGTGCCAATGCAACTCTGGGCTGTTACCTCAAAACCGCCAATACCGATTGTTGCTCGTCCTGAGGTAGCAGGCTGTGAATTGGCCGATTGTTCTGTTCCGCTCACGGTGAGTGATCCGGTAGCAGTCGTCGCGGTGGATGCGGGATTCGGCTCGATTGCCTTCACCAATCGCCCAAACGCATCTGAGCAACCCTGCCGCTTTTTCCCCGACTCATCAGTGGCAGTAGTGCAGACCAGCGGGGCTCCGGAAGTATCACCCGGGGTATCGTCATATTTCACCGAGGTTACGCTCTGGTCCTGCTTAGTCGTCGTTAGCGTGCGGCTCAAGGCATCATAGGCGCTCTGCGTGGTGCCGTAGGTTGGCTCGCTGGTGAGGCAGTAAGGATTGGAAACGGATTTGGCGCGGCCAACAGTATCATACGTGGTATCGACTTTAATCCAGCCGGTGCAATCCGGTGTGAACTGCAGCGTCTGATACGGACGCCCCACGCCATCAAATTTCACCTTGAAATCGTCATACATGGTGCCGGTGATCAGGCGCTGGCGCTCGACGGTGTTGGGATCGGGATAGAAGAATTTCGTGATTCCGCCATCGGGATGGTTACCCTGGATAAGCCGTAGCATGATGTCATATGTGTATGTGTACGGTTGGCCGTTCTGGTCGGTGAAACTGGTCAGCACGCCGCTGTTGAAGTCGTAATTGCCGCTGACAACGTGGTGCACGATAGGTGCGCCCGAGTCGGGCATTTGCGTGTCCGGCAATGTCGTCTGGGTGAGATATGCGCCAAGGAAACTGCCGGAATACGCATATCTGGTGGTGTGCCCAAGTGGGTCAGTTGTAGTCGCTCTGACGCCGGTATCGTAGTAAGTGGAGGTGCTCGAAATGAAAGCGCCCGCTGTATCGAGCCAGTGACTGTTCGTAGTTGAATTGCCGCGAATCGGCTCGCCAGCTGGCGGGCCTAAATGCGTTGGAGTACCAATGTTTGACGCAGACAGAGCGCCTTCGTCATAAGCGTATTTGGACTGACTGATGCAGACGGGTGTGCTGGACCCACTGCAAGCAGGCAAAGTCGGGGATGGCGGTGCCTCGCCGTTGTAAGTTGTGGACCATTCAGGCAGAGCGACAAGGTTATTCGTCTTGTAAGTCGCGTTGTCTTGCCAGATATAGCGGACCAGCGTCGAACGAACAAGTGAGCCGGAGAAATCATATTCGTCGCGCTGCAAGACGCTGCCAATGCGTGCTGCGTCGCCATTAACATCGTTGACGGTTGGGTCGTAGCTACTGACCGCCTTTGAAGTTTGGCCTCCACGGAGGATGGTTGTTACCTGAATGGGAACAGCGTTCAGCGCAATGCCTTCGAGATTTCCGCCCGCTGCACCCATAGTGCAGTCGTACTGACTTTGTACCGTTTTCAGGACGACCCCACCGCTGGCCGGGCCCTGAAAATATTGCGTTTGGTACTCATATCCGGGACAGCCCCCGGTGGAACCGGGACCAATGGTGTGAACCACATCATTGCCATCAGGATCGGTCACGGTTGCCACGCCCTTTTGTCCGTAAGAATAGACCGCAGTGCCGTTTCCCGTCGGGAAATTGCCCTGAAAGTTATAAGACCATTTGTGGCCGCCTGTGCCGTCGTTCGCGTCAACCGTGCGCGAGGTTACCCAGGTGCTAAATCCCGTTCCCGCACTGGAGTTATAAGGACCGCTGGAGTAGGTATAGCTGAGCGACCCACCGGTGGGGAAACCAGCGTGCACCACATCGCCGTAGTTATCGTAGCTAAATGTCCACATCGTGAGATCAGGAAGGACGACCGCACTCAGCAGCGTATTTCCGGCAGGGCCGTAGTTGGTTGCGTTACCGGAGCTGAAATTTGTTGAGAGCTGGAAGGTTGAGTAACAAAAATAAAACGTCCGGATTCCCCCATTCAGAACGGAAATTCCAGGCACATTCCAAATGCGGGCTGACGTGGTTCCGGAGGGGCATTTTGAAAGGTCGGTCGTCGTAACGCCTGGCCCAATTCCCCCAACGGCCGTGCTGGCAGAGCCAGGGATGAATCGCCCCATTGTGTCTGTCCAGCCTGAAGGGCTAACGGTGATCTGGTTTCCATTGGCGTCGGTGACGCTGCTGGCCTGTTCGCCGCCCCGGATACGGCCATATGGAAGTGATGAGCAATTACCGCCGCTGCCTGGATAAACATAGCGAGTACCATTAGAGAGAATCAGGGTTTGCGCATCCGGTCGAAGGAGACCGGTCGCATCCGCCGAACGCATGGGGTACGCTGGGCCGCCAAAAACGGCTCCCTCATCGCCAAAAAGGTGCGAACTGCCATCAGGGGAGCTAACGCTATCGGACCAGTCGTAGAGAGTCGGCGCTCCAGGATCGTTTAAATCTGCTGGCTCTGTCGTGGTACAACTGTTCAGCCACCAGTCTGTGCTGCTGACAATTTGCACGCCTGTATTGGGCATAGGCGCCCATGCCGGGGGACTCGTCTGATGGCCGGTGCGGTCGAACTTCGCAGGCTTTATATACCATTGTTTATTACTGGAACTGACGAAGAAGCTCAAATCAAGATTGCCACGCTGAGGAAAGGCTGCCAGCGGAATATGAAGACCGACGCCTCCACTGGTCAGACTGGTGCTATCCAGGTCGCCGCCGCTAATAGAGTCATACGGCTTAAGACCTTGTTCTTCGTTGGGATTGTTTTGACCAATAAGGGGAGCACTTACCGCGATCAGGATTGTTAGCAACACCCACAGCTTCGCTGATTTCATTCTTTCCTCCACGCACAAGAACTTTTATCGGGGGCCTGGACTTACCGCACACACAGCCTCTGAGCACCACGAGGGTGTGTGTCAATACTGGAATCTTTGGGGACCCGGTACGGCGGCACTCCTGAACGGAGTGAATGGAGGGTTGAAAAGTTAGGCCGCCAAGGGCGGGTTAGAGGTTACTGTTCACAATCCAGAGCGTTGCTTGCTGAAACGTTTGCGCTCATCTTCTTCTCGATGGGCCGCTAGCTGCGCGGGCTAGCGGCCATTGTCACTACATCCGGCCTCGGATGCAGGCATCGAGTTCCGCGCGTCGTCCGGAAACCAACTGCGGCGAACCACAGAACTTGGTGCCCTTGGCGCCCAAATCGTTTCACCAAAGCTCGATTTTATTTTCAAATCACTAAGGAACGGCAGCATCCGAGCGCCAGGGCTCTTGATTGATTTCAATTGGCACTCCAAATAACGAGTGGCTAGGGTTTGTCGATGAGCCGCCAAAGGCGGGCTATAGGTCAGTGTTCAGTTATTGCCAAATCTAATTCAGTTTCTTTACACCGGGGCTACACTCCACATGTCGCCCCGGCCCGGGCGCCTGCCGCTCCTTGGTGGAATTCGGGGTTCCACAGGCGCTCGGAATCTAAAGACAAGAGAGTAAATGTCCTCCGTCTCCCATCGCGGTACATCGACGGGCCCTCGACCCATCTCACTGTCTTACTGGGGTCTCGCCGGTCGGAATGAACTGCACAAAGTTTTATGATCTGTTTCATTCTCAATTCTCTTCCTCCACGATGCGTACAGCAGGAAACATTTCGCGCAGTTCCTCAATGACAACTTCCTGGAGCCGAGGATCATCTGGCAACTGGTTCACACGCATAAAGTCAGCAACAGAAAAAAACGTTGTGTCTCCCTCCAGCCGAAAGCAACTGCCTAAGTTGTCAAAAATCTTCAGCATTGTCTTCGTCTGCCACATTTCAGCCCTTTACCAGCGGGTTAGAGGCTAGCGCTCACAATCCAGAGCGTTGCTTTGACGCAGGAGTCTACTCTAAGTGATGGGAGAATGCAAGCGATCAGTTGGTTCTAAATAGAACCATGTGATTCGATTGTGATTAGGGACAACAAACAACGAAAACGCAGATCAGCTAAGCGAGAGCGAGACCATGAACCCATTGCAGGATCATCTTTGATACTGCCTCCCGCTCCTTTTCTCCTGTGCTTAAAAGGGAATGGGTGCTTCGGAGACTGAATAAGGCAAGGATTAGAGTCCTAGACGCGGCAAGCGCGTCCACATTGCGGACCTTGGATTTTCGGGCTTCTTTTCGAATGCTTTGCGCCAGGATGCCAGCAATCTCTCCCGTACGGGTCGACGCCATTTCCCGCCATTGTTCCTTCTCGGAGAGTGCCGCGTACATTAGCAACCGCGCCGATTGGGGCGACAACGAGGAATACCAGCGCCGGATGGCACGTTGCGCAAGAAGCGAAAATTCCTCTTCGTCCGCCTGGAGTAACTTCTGAAACTCACCCGGCGCAAGGGAGCGGTACGCGACCGTCTTTAGGGCCTCCTGAAACAAGCTGTCTTTGCTCTCGAAAAGACGGAATATCGATCCTGGAGTGACATTGGCGGCCGCAGCGATGTCTCGTATGCCAACGCCGGCGTAGCCGTGATTGGCGAACAATTCAATCGCGATCTCTAAAATCGGTCCTTGAATCTTTGACGTCATCCAGGTTGGCGCTCTCAATTAAGAGAATCTTAATGCGGCCCGAAGATAACCCAAGCTACAGATCTTTGTCGAGCCTGCAACCTTGGTAAACGCAAGCCTCAGGAATTTAGTGAAAACGCTTCATATATTACCAACAATCAAAAGAAACGGTGGAACTTCCGCATGCGGAACGATAGAGGGCAACGAACAGGGGGACAAGTTGTTCTTTTCCATTGCGCTCCGGCTAGATATCCGCCCTCGATCTCGCCTGGATTGTAGCGTCAGGCGAAGATTATTAAGTCAATAAGGCCATTTCTTGCTCATTCACAGTTTTCAGATTCCCTACACAAAGGAATCAAACTGCGGTTTCAAAACGGGAGCGAATATGCTTTCTTCTGTGCCGACTTCAGCGGCAATTCCACTTATGGAGAAAAGCCATGACAAAGACTCTACGCTTCCTGTTACCCACCACATTACTCATCCTCATCATCAGCGGCGCAACGTCGCCCGCAGTAACCTTTCAAGGTCCGGTACCGCAGCCGTCCTGTGTTCCCGGTGACGTTGGGTGTCCGAGATAGACGACGTTTACATTTACGTATGCGGAGGGGCTGGTTTAAGCTGGCCCTTTCACTATGCGAAGTGTAATTGATGCGGCGTTGTCGTTGGCTGGCGGAGCATTGGAGGCTGCTCTAGTGATCACGCTCGTTCGCCGCGGCCCCTGGCGTAGGATGTTCCCATTCTTCTTTTCGTATATCTGCTACGCGCTGGCCAATGTTGTGGTCCTGCTCCTAAGCGCGGCTCTCACGACTAATAGGCGAGCATATTTCACAATTTATGGGGTCATGCAGGCCATCTATGCCATTTTGGCCGTTCTGGCGATGAATGAAGCATTTCACAGAATTTTCAAGCCGTACTACTTTCGCCGAAGCTGGTTTCGACTCCTGGTGCCCACTGCTGTGCTGGCAATTCTGTCGCTTTCACTCTGGAATTCGGTAAGACATAGGCCGATTCAAGCAGGCCCCTTAACAATTATTTACATATCGTTAGACCTTGCTTCGAACTATATGCTTGCCGGTATTTTCGGTTTGTTCGGCTTCCTTGTGTTCTTTTGGCGCACAAAATGGCTAGAGCCGCCCTTTGGCATCATGCTCGGGTTTGGCGTCTTCAGCGTGGTCGGAATGATGGCCGATGCCCTCCGTTCCGAATTCGGAATAAAAATGAACCTCGTCTTTAGTTATGCCTCCGCTGTGGCATACATAATAGCCTGCGTGGTCTGGCTGCAGGCTTTTCGAGAACGTCACGACGATTCAGGTAATCGGCCTGGATCATCGGCTGACGCGAGCGAACTGCTGCAGCTGCTGGATCGGCCAACGAAGATGCTCGAAAGGACGAGGAACATCAAAAAATGCCAGTAGGTTCCTTTGCGGCTTGGATTCCGATAACACTGTTTGGCCTAATCGGTCTTTATCTTCTGATCCAGCGGCAATTTCGGTTTGACGACGACCGGACGATAGACGAGGTTACGGTATTCTTCCGAAAGATTGACTGGAATGAGGTGAAGGATCTGTTCGATCCGGTGGGCGAAAGATATTTGCGTCTTGTTCAATCTAATTATCACTTCCGTCGTACGATGCGAGTTCGAATTCACGAGGCCCGAGAATTGCTCTGGCGTATGTATCACAATGTTCGCGTCGTTCATGAATGGGCGAATACCGAACTGCGGGATATGTTGGACAAATCGCCCGATCGATCTACGGAGCGAGAAAGAATGATCGTGGCTGTTTCTGAGAGGGCTGCCCATTTTCGAGCCTTAGCGACGATCCAATTGGTGAAACTGACTGCATGGACAGTGCTTCGGATTGAAAGATGGCCATTTATTCGCATTCCCAGTGTAGCGAGCCTGTGCAAATGTGGGGACAACGGCGACCTTGATCTTTTGGAGGTCTACAGACAGCTGAAGGATGCCGCGGCGGGTCTTGCGCTTACTTATGGCAAACAGTTTCACGACGACATGTTAGCGATGTTGTAACCACGTCTTACATCCCCCGCGCGCCCCTGCGCGCTAACGCCGCCCGAGTTGTTCCTGCCTTACTCTTTCCTGATCCCATTCCGTGCGTTCGCTTACTCGTTAATATGTTCCGTTGTCCCTCCGGCAACTGTCTAAGGCCCGCAGTGTATGATACCATTCGGTTCTATATCGAATCGTGTGATTCGATATAAAAGGGGCTTAGTCTCACAATCTTAGGCAATCGCGAGAATGTCGATCCGCCTACGACGGAACAGGAGTATGGCCATATGGATAAGCGACGACGGCACTGAGAGTGAGATTCGGCTCGCCGACTCAGGCTTGGTCTTGGAGAAACATGACATCAATGCATGGGTCGGCAAAGCCGTTGGCATTTTCCTTCTCAGCGCCGATCTTGTCATGATCGCAGATCTGTCAGCCGTCTTGAGAGGGGCTACTCGAAATGCAAAAGCAATAAGGCTTTTGCGTGGATCTGCTTTCGAGCCCTTGGCCGAAATCTACGGTAGCGTGCTCGTTGCAAGACACAATGAGGTGGTGATCTCCAGTCTTATTCGCGACGATCCGTGAAAAGCCGCCTTGGTGTATCGGCTGGCTGGGGCTGGAGCTTTGCGATGTTGATATTTGTGGCGACGCATTGATCTCAAAGATATGACGAACTCGATCTGGAGGAGTTACTCCGCAATGCGTCGTGACCTCATACCAATGCATCAGGCCAGCGCCGTGCTTGGCGAATCGCTGGGTTCTCACTGCGGAAAGTGAAGATTGCGAGCCATGGACCGTCCGCTAACGCAGATTAATTATTGCTTTTATGTCGATGACGACGACCGCCTGTATTTTTGCGTGACAGACTTTTTGCGCGAAAATCAATTTGTTTGCACTGCTGACTTGCGGCGCCTGGTTGCTGAGGACATGAAACGACTATTGCCCGGCCTTCTTATATTGGAAGAACAGAATTGAGTGTCCAATTTGAGTGAGAAGCCTCCTCTTCTCCTGGCTCGCATCCCTAATTGCAGCCACACTCAGACAAAATACCTAGTACCGCGAACTTAATCACCTTAAGGGCGCTTCTCATCCAAATTAGTCGTTGCAGGAATCAGAGTTGCTTGGTTATCGTACCGCAGCACGAACAATTGAATTTGAGCGCAGATCAGATATTTAGGACGCCTACACGCTACTTGTGCCCTCCAGCTACCTGCGGCGCACAAACCCAACAGGGGTATTCAAAGCGCGCAACACTTGTTGCAACCCCCCGCGCACGAAAACAAGCGGAGGACAAATCTCTTATGCGGGGAAGCCGGCGGAGTGTCTGTGCGATTGCGATCGCGGTTGTATGCACCGTTAGCATCGCGGCTGACGCTATGGGGAGAGACGGATCTGCTATTCGTGCGCTTTCACAGCGTTCCGCGGCGTCAATCGTACGATCGAGATTGACCGCTTTCATGCAGTGGCCGGTAAATGGCCCTGTGACTTACGCTTATGACGAATTAGGGAGACTCGTCGCAGTGTTCGATACGAGTGGTAATGCTGCGGCATATCGGTACGATGCTGTCGGAAACATTCTATCGATCACCCGCTACACATCCGGGCAAATAGCGATTATTTCTTTTACACCGGCTCATGGGGCTTCAGGGGCGGCCGTAAAGATCAGTGGAACGGGTTTCAGTGCGACCGCTAACCAGAATTCAGTTCAGTTTAACGGCGCCGCTGCTGTGATCACCTCAGCTACCAACACAGAACTCGACGTGTTAGTTCCCGACGGAGCGAGTACAGGACCAATTACCGTGACGTCACCGTTGGGCAGCGCGACGAGTGCGACAAACTTTACCCCTACAGCGCAGTCCGCGGTCCCAACCATTACCGGATTTACTCCGACAATGGGCTTGCAGGGAACGTCGGTGACGATCACGGGAACCAACTTCGACACAAACCCCGCGTATGATCGCTCACGTTTTAACGTTTCGAGTGCAATCGTAACGGGCGCCACGGCCAGCGCTCTTACGGCGACGTTTCCATCTGGCGGTACGTCAGGACACGCTAGCGTGACCACGTCAGCCGGGACGGCCACTAGTACCGGTGATTTTTTTACTCCATTCGGAACGCACGGGGTTGCAGATATTGCTTACACGGGCCGCATCAGCATCGGCGAAACCGCAAACATGACCCTGAACGCGCCGCAAAAGATCGGACTTCTCCTGTTCGACGGTAACCAGGGCCAGCATATCAGCTTGCAATGGACTTCAACAGTTGGATCTTGCTCACTTTATCTCTTTGCTCCTAACGGTTCGCAGATCAATCTCACAGGGTTTAATGGAACGGGAATCGCTTCAACATCATGCGCGGGAGCGAGTGGTGGTTCCTCAGGGAACATCGACAACGTCCAACTGGCGGGGGCCGGGACTTATATGATCGGGGTTGAGGATTTAACAACCAGCGGCACCGTGACGGTCACTCTTGGAGATGTGTCGGATGTGACCGCGCCCATAACCATTGACGGCCCGCCAGTGACAGTCGCTACAACCCATGCAGGGCAGGATGCTCGACTCAGCTTTAGCGCCCAGGCGGGGCAGCGCGTGGTTCTGCAAGTGAGTAATGTTACGAACGGCGCAACCGTCTTTCTTCTTGGTCCGACGGGCGAAAGCATTGCAAGTTTGGGGGTACTCAATAGCGCCGGACAAATCTTTTTTATGGACACGCAATTGTTGTCCACTGCGGGACAATACACGCTTTGGTTGAAGCACAGCGGAACAAATATTGGTAGTACAACTTTGCAACTGAACAGCGTGCCGCCGGATTTCACCGCCCCGCTTACGATCAATGGCCCAAGCGTCCGGATTCCTGCCAGCGGAAACACTGCCGTCGGTCAAAATGCGCTTTTGTCATTGACCGCTGCCGCAGGTCAAAAATTCAGCATCACTTCGTCAAACGGCACTTATCCGAATGGTCTATGCAATGTCGCAGTGACGAATTCCAATGGAAGTGTCTTAGGGCTTGGCAATTGCGGAGGCGCAGCTGGCTATACTGATACGGTAACAGCGCCAGTAGCCGGAACATATTCGATTCTGGTCAACCCGTCCGGCATGACGACGGGAAATGTTACGCTCGCCGTGAGCGATGATTCAGATGTGACCGGTACGATAGCGATTGATGGACCGCCGGTGACCACCACGACTACTGTCGTTGGCCAGGATGCACGATTGACATTTACTGCGAACGCTGGGCAACGCGTAGTTTTGCAGGTAAACAACGTGAGCAATCCCACCGCCGGCGTCTACCTTTTGAAGCCCGACGGCACGATACAAAGCTCGATTGCAATCAGCAATAGCGCCGGCCAGATATGGTTCATGGATACCCAGGCGTTGACGACCGCAGGCACGTATACGCTATGGATTGCGCACATCGGCACCAATGTCGGCAGTGAAACCTTGCAGTTAAATAGCGTCCCGGCCGACTTTACTGCACCCATTACGATGGGGGGGGCCGCTGTGAGAGTTCCCTCGACGGGCAACACAGCATTGGGCCAGAATGCCAACTTGACATTTACTGCTACTGCGGGACAAAAAGTGAGTGTCAGCACCAGTGGGGGAACATACTCCTCGTGTGTGATGTATATAAGGGACGCGAGCGGCTCCAATTTGCTCTCAGGCTCGTGTAGCGGAGCCACAGGCTTCATCGATAGCACATCGCTGACCGCAGGCGGCTCATACAGCGTCTTCCTGGATCCTCAGGGCATCGCTACCGGCACAGCAACGGTATCGCTCAATAACACGGCAGATTTATCTGGAACCATCGCGATTGATGGTTCGCCAGTGACTGCGACCACTAACATCGCTGGCCAGGATGCGCGGGTGACCTTCAGTGCCACCGCCGGGCAGCGTGTAGTTCTAAGAATAAGCAGTGTCACCAACCCGAATTTCAGTGTCTACCTTTTGAAGCCCGACAGTACGACACAAACCTCGATGGGGATCGTTAATGGTGGAGGCCAAACCTGGTTCATTGATACGCAGGTCTTGGCTACATCCGGCACGTATACGATCTGGATTGCGCATGCTGGTACCAATGTCGGGGGTGAGACGCTACTGCTAAATAGCGTCCCAGACGACTTCACGGCGTCCATTACGGTTGGAGGAGCTACTGTGCGGGTCCCCACCAGTGGCAACAATGCCTTGGGCCAGAACGCTTCATTAGCGTTCAATGCCACTGCCGGGCAAAACATTAACATCTATCTCAGTAGCAGCACTTATTCTCCATCTGCTGGCTGTCTTTTGACGGTCAAAGATCCGAGCGGCAATAGCGTAACATCAACTTATTGCGGAAGTGGCGCAAATTCCCCGATCTTCGTGACCGCACCAAGTGCTGGGATGTACACAATCTTTCTTGATCCTCAGGGCATGGCAGTTGGAGCCGTGACCGTCGGCCTGAATGCCAATAATGATGTTACCGGAACGGTTTCCATCGACGGTTCTCCTGTTACTACCACCACTACAGCTGCCGGTCAGGACGCGCGTCTCACATTCAACGGCTCCGCGGGACAGCACATCGTAGTGCGAGTGACAGGGGTGACAAACCCATCAGCAACCCTGATTCTTGTAAGGCCTGATAATACCAATCAGGCTTCCATCAGCATCGGCAATAGCCCCGTAGGGCAAACCTGGTTTATGGATACACAAACTCTTGCCTCTACAGGGAGCTATACGCTCTGGATACAGCACAGCGGGACGAACATTGGAAGCGCGACGTCACAGCTGAGTAGCGTTCCTGCCGATTTCACCGGATCGATCACGCCCGGCGGGGCTGCGGTACGTGTACCGGCGTCGGGTGACACCGCTGTGGGGCAGAACGGAATTCTTACGTTTACGGGATCGGCGAACCAGAAAGTGAGTATGAGTGTCAGCAACGGGACATACTCGCCATTGACTAATTGTGTCGTGTCCCTGAGGAATGCGGGAGGGGCCAATCTCACATCAGGCTACTGCGGCAACGGGGCCTCTTCTTTCATTGACACGATAACACTCAGCTCCGCAGGCGTGTACTCGGCGTTTGTCGATCCACAGGGAATCGCAACGGGTAACACAACGATACAAGTCAATGACAGCTCAGATATCACGGGCGTCATTGGAACGGACGGGACCCCAGTTACGACGACGACGGGAATCGGGCAAGACGCTCGCTATACGTTCAACGCCACAACCGGGCAGCGCGTCGCCTTGCGGGTGACGGGCGTTACTGAGCCCTCCGCGACTGTATTTATTCTAAAACCCGACGGCTCCACACAAGCCAGCGTCAACATCAACAACAATCCCGCAGGTCAGTTGTTCTTCATTGATACCCAAACTTTAGCCGCGGCCGGGACTTATACAGTTTGGGTCAGACATAGCGTGGCAAATGTTGGTACAGCGACGTTGCAACTGGATAGCGTGCCGGCAGATTACACTGCGAGCTTGACTCCTGGAACGGCTGCACAGGTGCCGGCTACGGGCAATCTGGCAATCGGACAGAACGCACGCATGACTTTTATCGGGACTGCAGGTTTCCAGATCAACGCTCAGTTCAGCAATAACACCATCGGTCCAGTGACTGTCACGGTTTTGAAGACCGATGGCGTCACAACATTGAGCTCATTAAGTTCCTCAGCACCAAGTTTCAATTTTCTGATGGCAATGCTTCCCTCAACCGGCACGTACACCATTGTCGTTGATCCGACCGGAGTTGCTTCGGGCAGTATCACTCTGCTCTTGACTCAGGTGGGAGGGTCGAATCCTCTTCCGAATCGTACTGGTAACGTGGTAAATCCGGCGAGTCCACTATCACAAGACTTGGTAGGGCTGTTCCTGATGAATGAAGGGACAGGCTCTAACGATAAAGACTTGGTAGACGGACACAGTGCGAGCTTTGCCGGATCCACATTGCCTGCCTGGAACACGAGCGATCCATCAGTGGCCTTCACTGGAACGACCGCATCTCTGAGTAGTTATCTGGATGCAGGGACTGACCTCACGTTCGACCAGTTGCCGACAAACAAGATGACCGTGGTGGGTAAGATTTTCTTGAACTCG
>DASXCL010000144.1:0-5276 GCA_036491195.1 Candidatus Angelobacter sp. | reverse complement strand
GCTGCAGTTCGCCTTCCACAAACACCTGAGTGCCTTTCGCAATGGTGATGATGTACTCCGACTCTGCCGGCTTGCCGAAGAGCACGCACTCATGCCACTGCGTGACTGATTGCCATTCGTCATTCTTCTTGACGCGCTTCGAGGTCGCAACCGACACTCGGGCAACGGCGGTCCCGCCCGGGGGTGTACTTCTGTTCGACAGCTTTTCCGGTATATCCGATGAGAGTCACTTTGTTCAACATTTGGGGTAGGTTCCTTTTCTTGGTTAGTGGTGGATAGTTGACGCCTGGCTCGCAAGCGCTGAGTCGTCGTGGCAGCATTTCAAGCCGCCTCCGTTTGCGCGGCGAGCTCGACGAGAACGTGTTCTCGCTCTGCCCGCCAGTCCATTTCCCAGAGCAGAATGCCGAGATGTTCCGCTTCGGTGTGCGGCCGATGGCTCTCTTCGATCGCCTGAGCAATCTGCCAGTCGCAATATTCCAGCCGCTCTCGGAGGGTTTTCATCTCTGTGTTCTCCTAGATGGCATGAGAAGGTCGAATCGGATCCCGGCGGCGATAAGCTACCGAGATCAACGGCACTGAAAGGTGCAATTCGGCGTTGTGGAGATGAACTCATGAGAGAAACAAGCAAGTCTCGGACAAAGTGTGAACGAAAGACGGAAAAAGCGAAGATCGCCGGCACCGTGGCGCAGGATATGAAAGAGGTGATGGCGGATCTGGTGGCAAAGCTGGGTCAAAAGCTCGCGGCCGGACCGACTGCCGGGGATGCGGAGAAAGAACAACGAACTGGGGCACTGTGTCCGGCTCTTAACCGTCTGACGGTAGGAGTGGATCTGGGCGACAAACGGAGCACGTACTGCATTTTGGGGCTGGCGGGTGAGACGCTGGCTGAAGGAGAGTTGGCGACAACACAGCAGGGTTTTGGGGAATTGTTCCAAGCCATGACAGCTTCGCGCGTGGTGATGGAAGTGGGAACCCACTCGGCATGGGTGCGCGAGCTGGTGGTGAGTTGCGGCCACGAGGTCCTGGTCGCTAACCCTCGGCTGATGGATTGGACGAAGCGTCGTAAGCGCAAGAACGATCGGATAGACGCCCATAAATTGGCACGCCTGGGTCGAGTGGATCCGCAATCGTTGTATCCCATCCAGCACCGGAGTACGGAAGTGCGGCAAGACTTGATCGTTCTTCGGGCGCGCGACGCCCTGGTATGCGTACGAACAGAGTTAATCAACACGATACGAGGACTGGTGAAAAGCTTGGGGGGACGGTTACCGAAGTGTTCGAGTCCAAGTTTTCCCGATAAGGTGCCGGACTTACTTCCGACCGAAGTACGCGAGGTGCTCCTGCCTTTGGTGATTCAGGTAGAGACCCTGACCGAATCGATTGCGACTTACGACAAGAAGATTGAGGACCTGGGGAGCACGAAGTATGACCAAACGAAACTGTTGCGGCAAGTGAAGGGAGTGGGACCGATCACGGCGCTCGCCTACGTATTGACCTTGGAGCATCCAGAGCGATTCCCCAAGAGTCGCGACGTTGGGCCCTATTTGGGTTTGATACCGAAGCAGGAAGATTCGGGGGACAGCCAACCGCAATTAGGAATCAGCAAAGCGGGAGATCGGATGCTGCGGCGATTACTGGTCGGAAGCGCGCACTATGTCTTAGGACCCTTCGGGCCGGATACAGACTTGCGGCGGTACGGGCTACGGCTGTGCGAGCGAGGCGGGAAGAATGCCAAGAAGCGAGCAGCGGTAGCGGTGGCACGCAAGCTGGCCGTGCTGCTGCATCACCTATGGATAAGCGGCGAGGTCTATGAGCCTTTGCGGCAGGCCAAGCCAACCGCAGCGGAACGGCAGGCTGCTTAGCAGCAGAGTAATTCAGTTGCAACTCTGGAATGTAAGAGCAGCGAGCAAGACATGAGTCATTTGATCACACGCTAATCTTTCTTGAAGTTTTGTGTAACCACATCCACCGCCCTGTTCGGGTGACTGCTCGTAACGCGCTGATCCATCAGAGATCGCCGGCTAGATAGCAGCCCCAACAACCCGGGTCCGTCACCATCGTGATGGACCTGGGCTTGAGATCGGACCCCAACTTGCACCGGGCCCATTAGCGCCCACAGAGAGTGCGGATAGAAGCGAGGCAGGAATGGGTGGCGTAGCTAGGACTTTCAGAAGCCTGGTCAGAAGTGGATCAACAGACATGTTTGTATTCCTGAGTCAGAAGGAATCCATGCAAAATCGTCATGGCCAAACAATAGCCTGCGGCAGCAAGGAATCTGGCCCCTTTCCCGTTTCCCCAAAGGGAAAGCCGGGGCGGGATGGTTCCCCCCACGCCGCAAAAACAGCGGCTCCCCCCGCAAGAGGGCTCCGCCCCCTTGCGCAATCCCCCGGATCGACTTCGGCCTCGGTGCTGCTCGCGCATGGAACGGGAGCCACCGAGCGCAAACCCAAAATTAATTTTGATGGCCGCCACGTCGGCCTTGACTTTTATGACCTTCTCATAGAAGCGCGTTATACGGATAGCTGAGACGAGAAATACACCGATACCGGAGCGATCTTCGACATCATGGCGGTGACCGTCATCCAGCAGCATTTATCATTCACAGCATGAGCTACCGCAGCCGGGTTGATGTCTCGGATCTCGGAGAGACTATTTTTGCAGGGCAGCGAGCAACTTGGCAATCGTTTTTGCAGGGTAAACCAACGGTCGTCAGTAACGTATCAATTGCTCCTTTGATACACTGGCCTCCGCCTGACTTTGGGGAAAACCGTGAGGCTTCTTGTCATTTGTTTCGCTCTAGCCGTCTTCGCGTCGTTAAGCTTCGGACAAACTAATCTTGGTACGGCAGCTCTTGGCGGCGTAGTGCGCGACTCCTCCGGAGCCTACGTCCCGGACGCTACCATCGAGGCGACCGAAACGGACCGCGGCCTCAAACACGAAACGAAAAGCAATGAGGACGGTGCGTTTTTGATCCCCACCGTTCCGCCCGGCCGTTATATCCTGCGTGTTACCAAAGAAGGCTTTGAGGCGACGGAAATTACCGGCATTGTCCTCGAAGTCGGCGCGCGTCCGAGCCTTGACGTTAATCTCTCCCCTGGTCGCATTACGAGTGTCACGAGTGTCACCGGCGAATCCATTCCGCAGCTCGATACGGTTTCAAACGTGATTGGATCGGTCATCGACTCAGCCCGCGTGCAAGAACTGCCTCTCAACGGTCGTAATTATTTGCAACTCGCGCTTTTAAGCGGTGGCGCCGTTCAACCGACGGGACGTAGCGATGCAATCTCTGGTCAAACGGGCCGCAGCGACAACGCTGTGCTGCTGGGCGGCAATGTCGGCAGTTCCACTGGCTACATGGTCGATGGCATCGCCGTCCGCGGCGGCCGGCTTGGCGAGTCTGCCTTGAATCTTTCTCCCGCTGTCATCGATCAGTTCAAAGTGCAGATGAGCTTCTTCATGCCCGGCCAAGGCCCGAATCCCGGATTGGTCAATCTCACCACCAAGGGTGGTTCAAACCAGTTTCACGGCGAGATTTTTGAATTCTTCCGTAATGGCGATCTCGACGCCCGCAACTTCTTCTCGCAAGTTCCCGAACAATTGCATCGCAATCAATTTGGCGCGGCGATTGGCGGGCCGATCCAAAAAGACAAGACTTGGTTTTTCGCTAATTTCGAAAGTCTTCGTGAGCTGACCGCTTTCACCACGTCCGGTTTTGCTCCTACCGCCGCCATGTTTGGTGGAGACTTTGGTGCGCTGTCCACCGTCATCTACGATCCCAATACCTACGCTGTCGCCACCGGCACGCGCCAGCCTTTCAGTGGTAATCGCATTCCTCCGAATCGGTTCAACTCCGTCTCCCTGAATCTGCTCAAGTACTATTTGCCTGGATCGTCGCTCACCCGGCTCCCAAACAATGTTTTCGCCAATCCCCGCCGCATTGATCACGACGATCAATGGGGCGTTCGCCTCGATCACTCTCTCTCGTCGAATCAGACGATCTTCTTTCGTTATCTCCGCGAAACCGGCAATATTACTTCTCCCGGTCTCATGCCGTATTCAGGCTCCCAGTTCCCACTATCCACCGACTATGCCACAGCGCAACATACTTGGACCATCACCCCTGCTGTCGTCAACACTGTCCGCGCCGGTTTCACCCGCAACTCCATATTCAGTGGAAACGAGGGCGCACAGCTCGGCCCTGTCCTGCCGCAGCTCGGCATTCCCAATACGCTCGATCCGAATGGCATTACCGGTGTCGGCTTTGCCGGCTATGCGGGTTTGGGACGATCTGCAGGAAATCTGGGCAACATCGATAACAGTTACCAACTCGATGACAGTCTCTACTGGACTCGCGGTAAGCACAGCATGCAATTCGGCAACAGTCTTCGTTATCGTCGCACCTGGCAGCAAAATGCCAACGCCAGTGCTCTCGGTAATCTAACGTTCCAGGCCCAATTCACAGCGCAGTTAATCCGTAACGCGCAAGGTCAGCTCGTGCCGCAAACTGGCCGTGGTGATTCCTTCGCCGATTTCCTGCTGGGTCTTCCCGCCACCGGTCAAGTCGTCGGCCTGCCGCTATTGCCTTATCGATTCACTCAAGTCAATCCCTACTTTGAAGACACCTGGAAGATCTCCAAGAACTTTACATTGAACTTTGGCATCTCGTGGTTTGTCGCTACCAATCCGAATCCGCAGGGTTTCGCCGCCGACTTACCGCATGGTTTCGACTACAGCACAGGCCTGCTGCAGTATGCCAAGCTTGGGCAGGTATCTCCCGAAATTCTGCAAATGCCGTGGCACAACTATACTCCGCGTCTGGGCTTTGCTTGGAGCCCTTCTTTCTGGCAGAACACCGTCATCCGCGCCGGAGCGGGGACTTACTACTCTGACACCAAGTTGATCGAAGCGCAGTTCGCGATGGTGGCGCCACCTTTTAACGCACCAACAACCATTACCAATGCGCCCACCAATCCCGTCCCCACATACATACTCGGGCAAAACGTTTTTCCGCCAACGCCGCGCGCAACCTGACTAGCGACTATGCCGCCTCTCTCCCCAACGGAACTACGGCGTTCTTATTGCGCCCCTCCGATCGCACGCCGTATGTCAATCAGTGGAATTTCTCACTGCAACATTCCTTTTCAGTTAGCGACATGATGGAGCTGGTGTACATGGGTTCTTCCGGCCATAACCAGCAGAATCGCTATGAGGGTGCGCAATGCCTCGTCGGTCCCGATTTACGTTGTGATCCCGCCACCAAGCCGTATGCGCGCTAT
>DASXCL010000143.1:0-22232 GCA_036491195.1 Candidatus Angelobacter sp. | reverse complement strand
CGGCATTCGGGCTCGATCGTCATCTTGCCACTGGACGATTCCGGCCGCACCCCCCGTGTGCTGCTGGAGCGACAGTATCGATACGCCGCCGGCATGCGCATGTGGGAACTGCCAGCCGGACGCGTCGATCCGGGTGAGAACCACCTCTCGGCGGCAAAACGTGAGCTGATCGAAGAGACCGGCTACACGGCTTCACGTTGGCGGAAGGCGCTCTTTTTTTACGTCAGCCCGGGATTCCTGGACGAGAGCATGACCGTTTATCTGGCCAGCGGACTGAAAAAAGGCATCGCGCAGCCGGAAGAGGACGAACGAATCGCGGTACGTTTCTTTTCTCTGCAACAGGCTGTTCGCCTGGCGACGTCGGGCAAAATCGTGGATGCCAAGACAATTGCGTCACTGCTGTGGCTGGAAAAAAAATTGCGGCGAAACTAAAAAACCGCTTACTTTTTCCCGTTTCACTTTACGAGGGCCTGCGTATCCTGGGGTGCAAGTGCAGGAAGTCTTGTTCGAGTCGATCGTTCGCTTCATGAGTACATAGATCAGGTTGACATCATGCGCTGATGAGGGCAAAATAATCGCAAAGCCAAAGTACGGGTATAAGACGTGTCATGCCGGGAGAAGGTACATCTCCGGTGTTTTGCGTCCCTCCCAAAAAAAGTGGCAAACCCAAGAGAAGAAAACTGGTCCTAGGGGACCACAGTAAGACCGTGCCTCCTATTGACCGCCCGGAGTAAGGAACGTGTCACGAATTAAAGGTAAAGTGAAATGGTTCAATAACGCAAAGGGCTTCGGCTTTATCGGCCGGGATGACGGCCCTGATGTGTTCGTCCACTATAGTGCCATCCAGTCGGAGGGATACAAGAGCCTCCAGGAGGGCGATGATGTTGAATTCGAAATTGTTCAGGGACAGAAAGGCCCTCAAGCAGAAAGCGTTACCAAACAAGCAACAACGCAATCTGCCTGATCGATCGTCCCAAGTTCTGAACTGATTCGAAGACCCGGTCGACCCCACTACCGGGTCTTTTATTTTTGTCGCTTCGCTCCACACCGCTCTAATGTATCGCGCTGGCATAAGGCATTTCTGCGCCTGAGGCACGCTGCTCGGCGCGCAAGCCGCGCCTCGCTGCGTAATTGGTTACGACTTTTGTCGCTTCGCTCCACACTGCTCTTCTAATGTATCGCGCTGGCATAATGCATTTCTGCGCCTGATGCCTGCTGCTCGGCGCGCAAGCTTGTTGCTTCCGACGATTGAGTCCGCTAAGGCTTCTGCGCCAGGCTCACGCGGACCCAGTATTCCGGCTTGGGCGGAGGCGTGAATGCCGCCTTCGCCAGCTTGGGACGCAAGCACGCATCGCTGGCATTTTCCGGGACCACCATTAACTGCTGTACCGCGCCGCTCTGGCTCACCTGCAATATCAGCAGTGTCGGCGAAGGGCCATTCGTTCTGGTCGAACAATCTTTTACGGCGCGGCCATACCGCGTGAAAAATTCCCGGGCGATTACGCCGTCATACTTCTGGCCTTCCGGCGTGGCCACGTTCGCATTCACGGCCTTATATGCTTCAATAATCTTTCGGAACGGGACGGCAGAAGTTCTCGCCCACAGCTTGATCTTGTCGAAATATTCGCGTGTGCCCCACGTCCCCGGGTTCCAGTGGTCGCCGATTTGCGAGAGCGTTTCATCGGCAACCATGTAATCTCCAAACCTGGCTGCCATCTGCGCCAGTTGGTTCTGCAGGATAGGAGTTGCGCCGTATTGCGCTGTCAGCGCCTGGTAACCCAGCATCGCCCGCGACCACGACAAATGCTGCACGATGTTTCCCAGGTCGCGGTGGCCCATCAGAGACTGCGTGATGTGCCAGTACACAATGTCGCCGGCTTTGCCCCCCGCCTTGTTCGCAGACTCCTCGGCAAATTTCTCCAGGTCACCGTCTTTCCCGCGCCATTGCGGCATCAGGCTGAGCGCCACTTCCTGGTAGCTGTAATAAAACTCCGGCTCATAGGCTGCCGCTTTCTGCAGGAAAGCCGTCAGGTCGTCCGCTTCCCAGCCTTTGGCGCGGCCCATTTTCAGCATCAGGTAATACCACTCCGGACACTTTCCTTCCGCGCCCAGCAACTCCGTTTCCGCCAGCATCACGCGTTCGTTGAACAGTCGCCTGCCCTCCGGTGTGACCGACGCCTCATCGCCATCGCCTCGCGCCTGCCACGCATAATTCAAATATGCATGCCCCAGGGCTACCTGTGCTGTGATCGAGTCGGGTTGCTGCGCCGCCCATCGTTTCAGCCGGTCCAATGTGTCGGCCCACTCTGCTTCGCTGGCGGGTGGCTTTTCGTTCGGTGACTCCACTGCCGCATAAAACGCATGGAGCTTCCATCCTCCGCCGGCAAACCGTATCTTGCCCGCGCGCTCCGCCGCAGCCACATCGTCCAGCACTTTGAAGTTTTCCTGTATCAGTTGCGTTCTCACGCGAGTGGCGTATGCGGGTTCATCGCGCTCTGCCAGCACATTCATGGTCGCGGTCATATCGTTGCTGGCCGGAGCGCTTTGCCGTTTGCCCGTCGTTTTGTCCACCGGCGCATCCTCGCCTTTCCTCGCCCGGATCCTCCGCGCAATATCGCCCAAAGACTCCTGCGCCGCCAGCCTGCGGCACGGAACCGCCGCCAGCATCGCCAGCAACGCGCACACGTAAAGGGATCGTCTCCGCATATGGGCCAAGCATAGGCTACTTAGCCCGGTGGGCGACAGTTACAGGAGTGCTAAGTCATTGACCAGAAAGGCCACTGTCGAATGATCCCCCACACCGCCGACCGGCCGCAACCTTATCGACGCACTCTCCAACTTTTGCAACAACTCCCCGGCATAATCCTCGTCGATTCGGTTTTCCAACAATGCCTGTGCCACGTTCCAGATCGTCCGCTGGACGGTCTTCAGATCAACCAACGATGGCAGCGTAAATTGCTCGCGTCTGCGCCGCTCGATATCTGCCTGCTCCTGATGCTTGTAGCATCGGTCCGCGCCTTTCATGGCCGGGGCCTTGCACTGTTGCCCATTCCTGCGGAACCTCTGGCACCGCCGATAGTAGCCATACCGCTCCTCAACTATCTGGCCCTGCAACACTTCGCTTCGATCTTGATCGCCAGCACGGGAGTCTTCCATCACTAATTCCTTTCACGCTTACCAATGGTTTCCGATCACCGATCTGCATGGCCCTCCCCCGGTATCTCTCAACTAGGATTTCAAAGGGCTTAGTTCACACGATCCCAGAGGTATCCCAATCTTGACGTTTGCTCCTGGCGATTACCGTGATCACCCGCCCTACCCCCCGGGTATCCCTCAACTAGGATTCCAAAAGACTTAACTGCCTTCATCCCAAAGGCATCCCAGATCTCTAGTGGGATAACCAATTTAATTAGGATTCCAAAAGACTTATAGACTCTATGCCACTTTAACGGACTTGCTTTTCCGGTCACTCGGATGAACCGATAACCAGACCACCCGATAATGAAGCTCTTTCCGTTTGAAGGTCGCCAATTGCTGATGTGAAGCTTGCCAAAACGACCGACAATTGCTCATGTTACTTTACTTTTTCTTTGCTGTCAAGGCATAATTAAGTACATGGGTAAAGCTCGCCGATTCCCACCACACTTTGGGTAAAACAAACTTCAGACTTCATCGTTTTATTCTGTGTGTTTCGCTGTGGATCAGCGGCCAGCGCTTGATGGGACGCCAGTTGCCGGTCTTCCAGTCGGCGAGTTCGGTTTCCATGATGAAGCCAGGATCAATGATGAAGTGCAGCGCGGTTTTGTCTTGGAAACGGACGTCAATCGCGTGGTACTCGCCGGCGGTGAAGACCTCGACAAAATCCACAAGCTTGCCTTTAATTTCTTCAAAGCGGTAGAACGTGCGTCCACTGTAACGGCGGACTGTGGTCTTGCCGCGTTTGGTTTCGGTGAAACGCAGGGAGGCCGGAAGTCTCTCTCGCTTCTTTGGTTTTTTGGGATTGGGATGTTTGCGGGGTGAACTTTGAGTTTTGGTTGAGGCATGAACGCTGCGGCGCGAGCCTTGCGTCCTAGAAGAGGAGTGTTTACCTTGAATAGCAGCCATGGTTTGCCTGACCTCGTATCAGGTGAACTGCGGTTAGGGCGCGTCCGGTGCTAGATACACCGGGCGCTGCCCGTAAGGTTGTGGTTTGTTACTTCTTCTTTTTCTGTTTTTGGAGCGTAGGCGCCCCCGCCTGCGCTCTTCTGGTTTTAGCTGCTGACTGAGGGCTGCTTGCTGACTTCTTCTTCTTGTACCTGGTCTTCCTGCCGTTGGCGATCTTAGGCAGGAGCTTGCGCAACCGTTCAACTTCTTCCTCAGTCCAGACATGCGTTGGTCTAACGCCTGGGATCATAGACTCAGGCGCTGGAACTTTGCCGATTTCAATGTAATGCGCCAGCGTCGTATGCGCGATTCCAAGCATCTTGGCCGCTTGCCGGGTGGAGTAACGGTTCATTCTTGAACATTTGTAAGATATACAAACATAGTCTGTCAAGGACAATCTACAGGGTGTCTTCCTTATCTCCCAATTTGGTTCGGGTTTCAGCTGCTCAACCCGGTTTTCTCCGTGTCTCCGTGCCTCCGTGGTGAGATGTTGGTTTTCATTTGCCAAATTACCAAATTACCCATTTACCCAATCTTCCTCCCCCTCTCCCACGCCTTCGCGTACTTCCAACTCACATACGCTGCGTGGTTCATCAGCACCAGCAGGCCTTCGCGGCCATCTAGAAAGCCGCCGCGAAAAAAATATGCCCAGATGAATCGGACGAGCGGACGCAAAACGATATTCACCACGCTGAAGCCGACTTTGCGTTCCCGCGCTACCATGTCCGCGCCCAGTGACGAATACCGGTTCGCATGCTCGATAAAACTTTCCAGCGTCGGATAGGCATGGTGGATCATGTCGCCGTTCAGGTGGCCTAGCGGGCCTGCCATCTTCATGTCTTCATGCACGTCGCGCAGTTCAAACTGCGCCGCGCCGCGCCGGATCAGCCGCAGCTTGGGGTCAGGATAATAGCCGCTCCGCCTGATCCATTTGCCGAAATACATATTCCGGCGGTTCATCGTGTATCCCGCAAATTTCGGCGTGCCCAACGTCAGCAGCGTCTTGATGCTGGCCGCCAGTTCCGGGCTTACCTCTTCATCGGCGTCCAGCGAAAGGATCCAGTCGCACGTTGCTTTTTCCAGTGCCGAATTCTTCTGCCGCGCAAACCCTTTCCACGGTTCCACAAAAACCTTTGCCCCTAACGATTGCGCCACGCCCACGGTTGCGTCGGTGCTGCCTGAATCCACCACGATAATTTCGTCGGCGATATCTTTTACGCTCTTCAGCGTCCGGGCAATGTTCGCCTCTTCATTCAGGGTGATGATGCAAACGGAAAGATTCATGCGCCGAAGGATAGCAGGAGTGCGAAGCGCCGGTCATCCCAAACGGCAGCCCTCTTGTAGAATGGCAAGTTCTCCAACGCGGAACCCATGAACTATCGCGACCAGGAAAAATTTCTTCAAGGCAGCCGGATCTGGGGCGGTGCCGTGGCCGGTATATTTCTCGCGATGTCTGTGTTGCTCCGCGTAGCCGCCACGGGCCGATGGCGTTCCGCTCAAACCATGGTTTTCTTTCTCGTAGCGATGGCCGTTGCCGTTCTGATGTATTACACGCCGGACTATCTCCACCTGAGCGTGACAGCAGAAAAAAAGCGCCGCTGGGAGATCAATCTTCGCTGGCGCATCGCCGGCGCTATTGCTCTGCTGGGTTTGTTGCTGGCGATGTCCAACGGCAGCCGGCTTTTCGCCTTGTTTGCCGCGATAGTGCTGGCAAGCGCGAACTGGCTCGCACTCAAGAAAGTTCCTCCGCAAAAACTCGGAGCGTACTTCTGGACGACTGACCTCATTTTCCTTTTCCTCTCACTGGTCCGCGCCGACGCGGGTTCCGCAGCCATCATCCTCTTGTTGCTGGCAACCGCGGCCCATTTCGCCATTGTAAGAAGAGAAGACCGCCATCTTCTCTGGGCGGTTATCGTCACCGTGTCAGGACTGATTGTCGTCGCTTTTGCTATCGCCCCGTTCGGAAGCAGGGCGCTTCTTGCCGGGGCGGCGTTGCTGTTGGTGGCGGTTGCGGGAACAGTCTGGCTGGTCCATCGCGCCCGGGAGCAGAATGCGAAAAACATCAACGCCGCAATGGCGGAACTGACTGCTTTTACCGGCTACCTGCCGGATCGCATTCGCGAATTGTGGGCCACCAGCAACCAGCAGCTTGCCGCCAACTGGCAGCAGGCCAAACCCGCTGAAGATAATCCCGGACAGATGGCGGAATGGTACCGGCAAAACTCTGAGCTGTATATGTTTGCCATCTCCGCTTACAACCTGGAGTACAAGCGCATTCGTTCCAATATCAAAGTGTTGCGGTTAGCGAGCGGAGCCACGCTCGATTACGGCGCCGGCAACGGTGAAATTCTGCTGGAACTGGCGCGACGCGGCCAGCGTGCCACTTATTACGATGTTGAGGGTGTCACCATGCGTTTTGCCCGCCAGCGGGCCGAGCAGCACGGACTCGCCATCGACTTCTTCCATACCAAAGACGCTCTGGCCCAGTACGCCCGCGAACACGGCTTTGATACCGTCTTTTCGTTCGACGTGCTGGAGCACCTGCCCGATCTGCCCGGCGAACTTACCTTCCTCAGTTCATTGCTGAATCCCGGCGGATTGTTTGTTTTCGATGTCCCCGCCGGTTCCACCAAGGCCCATCCCATGCACCTCAACCATAATCTGAATGTGCTGCGGTTCATGAGCGCCAAAGGGCTGGCCGACGAACGGAACATCATGCTCCGCCTGCCGTTTCGAAAAGAAGAAAAATTCGTATTTCGCGCGCTCGTGGAGTAACTGAACGCGGCGCCGCAATTTTAGCGTTGCTTGACCAGTTCATCGGACAGCAGACGCGCCTTCACGGCAAGAGTGTGAGCGCGCGCCAGGTCGTTTTCCGTTGTTGCCTTGTGGCTTTGGCTGATGAATTCCTTGATCTGCGCCCGCATTGCCTCTTCATCTTTGGAGAGTTGGCGCGTGAGGCCGTTCAGGTTGGCTTCCGCCCCTTGCAAGAGCTGTTCCGTAGAAGACTGGCTGTGCGCCGCGTCGGCTGGCGTAGGTCCGGGTGATATCTGCCCTACAGAGGTCGGCGGGGTGTCGGTCTTCTCCGCCGGTATGATTTTGGTTTTCAGCGGTATGTTCTTCGCCACTTCGCCGCCACCAACCGACGGCGAAGGTTTCTTGATCGCCGGATGCCGGGCATGCTTCGAATTTGTCTTTTCAGCGGTCTTCGACTGTTCTGCTGGTGTGGGTAAAGGCGTGGGTAATGGAACCAGCGGCTGGTCGGCTGCTTGCGTTACCGGCTCCGGTGTGGGCGAAGGTTGCGGCGCAGCGGTTGACGGCGGCTGCTGCGGCATCACCAGCACCGGTTTCTTGTGCTCGCAGCCCAGCGAAAGAACCATCAGAGCGGCCACCGCAAGGGCAGCTGAATTTAGACGAAGTGGTTTCATGTTTTACTGACTGAATCCTCGTTGGCCACCGCCGGCGCCTCGCCGTTGGCAGCAATCTCCGCCAGCGGAAACCGCAGGTAAAACGTGGTTCCATGATCGATGATCGAAGTAAACTCCACCGATCCATGATGCAGTTGCACCACGCGATACGCCATGGCCAGGCCGATTCCGCTCCCGCCGCTCTTTGTAGTGAAGTATAAATTAAAAATTTTGTCGCGGATATTATCGGGAATGCCCGCTCCCTGGTCGCGCACGCTGATCAGGGCTCCCTCGACGTCGCGCTTCACGGTGATGCGCAGCGTTCCGCCTTGCGGCATGGCCTGCACGCCGTTGAGTACAATGTTCAGCAGTGCCTGCTTGACCAGATCAAAATCAATGCGCACGGGCAGCGGTTCCGGCACTGCTTCGCGTTCCACTCCCACATTGTTCTTTTCCGCCGATGGCGACGCCAGGGTGACCACATCCTCCACCACCTTGCGCAGGTCCATATCACTCAGGCGTAATTCCACCGGCCGCGTGAAGTCCACCAGCGTTTGCACCACGCGATCCAGGCGCTGGATCTCGCTGCTGATCACGTCCATGTGGCGGCGCGCGTCCGGATCGATTTCCTTCATCTTTTGGCGCAACACTTCCAGATGGACCACGATGGCGTTAATTGGGTTCTTGACTTCGTGGGCCACGCCCGAGGTCAGCCTGCCAATGGCGGAAAGCCGCCGCGACAACTCGATTTCATCTTCGATCCGGTGCACGGATTCGGCGTCACGCAGCGTCAGCAGCGCGCCGATACGCTCACCGCGCTCTTCGATGAAATCCAGTGAAATCTGGATGTGGCGCCCCTGGGCGTCTTCGATTTCTTCCGTCCCCACCGCTTGATGTGAGGCGAAGGCATCCAGAATGCAGCGTCCGAGCACCGACTCGCGGGAGAATATCTCTGCCGGCTGGCGTCCCAGCATTTCTCCCCGAGGCTTGCCGATGAACCGTTCCGCCGAGGCGCTGACCAGGACCGCATTGGAGTCGCTGGTAAACAGCATCACGCCGTCCTGAAGGTTGGCCATCATCTGGTCCAGATTTTCTTTCAGGGCGGAGAATACCTCTTTCACGTCCCGCATCTGGCGGCCCAGGCGTTCGATCTTGGTGGAAACCGTCCCGTATTCGTCGGAACGTTTAGACGTTGTCTCCGGCAGTTCGGCCTTGCCGGAACTGATCAAATCAAGCCGGCGGCTGATCGCACCCAGAGGTCGCAGGGCCAGGTTGGAAAGCCCGGCGGCCAGGATCAGGCTCAAAAGAATTGCGGAGCCTGATAGAAACAGAGCATTCTTGATTTGCGGCTTTAGCTGGTCCTTCAACAGAGTAGTGGAAACACCAACTCGCACTTCACCGAACGGCGTGGTGGTATTTTGATAAACCAAAGGCAAACGGACGTCATACGTTTGCGCCGGGCCGTAAATCAGCTTGAATTGCCGCCGAATGCCGCCATTAAGCACGCTGGCGAAGTCCTTGCGCGGAGGCACAATCGTGTTCTGCAGCGCGGGATTGGTGTGCAGCAGTGCCAGTCCATTCGCATCTACGATGCACGCGTCCAGGATGTTGGGCGAGTCGCCGGTTACCGATTCCAGAAGGGCCGCAATCCCGGTATCCGATTGCAGCAGGTCCTGCACGGCCGCTTCAACCTGCTTCGGATCGTGGAGATCGACCTTGGTACTGCTCAGGTCCACTCCCATCGCCGGTTTTGCAACCGCGAACACATGGAGCTTGATGACGTCTGCCACCTGATAAACTTCATGGATACGCTGATGCACTACCTCTGAAATGTAGAGTGTGGAAAGCGTGGCCACGATCGCCACTACCATTGCGGTGATGGCGAACACCAGCTTGGTTTTCAGACGCAAGGCAGGCATGAATCACTTCTCAGGCTGTGACGCCGTAAGTTCTTTTGCAATCTTCAGCTATCGTCCCCTTAATTGCAAAGGATCTTTTAGTTTGTAGCTTCGCTGGCCACGGCGGCCGCGTTACCGTATTCCTTCAGTTTATTGTGCAGGGTCTTCAGGCTGATCCCCAGTACTTCGGCCGCGCGCGTCTTGTTGTTATTGTTCGCAGCCAGCGTTTTCAGGATAAGCATTTTTTCCGCCTCTCCCACCGTGGTCCCCACTTCCAGACGGATGCCTTCTCCATCGCTCGCCGGCGCCTTTACGGCCATATTGCCGAAATTCGGCGGCAGATGGCGGGTTTCCACCAGCGAACCATCGCACACAATCACGCCGCGTTCCATAGTGTTGCGCAGTTCGCGCACATTTCCAGGCCAGTTATGGTTCTGGAACATCTGCAGCACGTTGTCCGCCACGCCTGCCACTTTTCGTCCATGCTTGGCGTTCATGTCCGCAAGCAGTGCGTCCACCAGTTGAGGAACGTCTTCCTTATGGTCTCGCAACGGCGGCAGGTGGATATTGAAAACGTTCAACCGGTAATAAAGATCGCCGCGCAACTCGCCTTTGGCAACGGCCTCTTCCGGCACTTTGTTGGTGGCCGCGAGCACCCGCACGTCCACGGGAGTTTCCACCTTGCTTCCCAGGCGGCGCAGTTTGCGGTCTTCCAGGACACGCAGCAGCTTGGCCTGGGTCGCGGCCGGCATTTCGCCGATCTCATCCAGCAGCAGCGTTCCTTCCTCGGCCAGTTCAAAGCAGCCGGCCCGCCGTTCCATCGCGCCGGTAAACGCTCCTTTTTCGTGCCCGAAGATCTCGCTTTCGATCAGCGTTTCCGGAATCGCCGAGCAGTTGATGGCTACAAATGGCTTGTTCTTGCGTGGACTCAGATCGTGGATGGTGCGCGCCACCATTTCCTTGCCAGTGCCGCTTTCGCCGGTGATCAGGACCGATGCCGTGCTCGGCGCTACCATCTCAACCAGGTGAAAGACCTCTTGCATCGGTCGTGACGCTCCCACCATCTGGCCGAAGAGCCCCGTATCGCGCAGCTTGCGCTTGGTGGCTTCCAGTTCCAGTTCCGTGCCGCGCTGGCGGGACGCATTTTGCAGGATCTGCTTCAGCCGCGCGGGGTCCACCGGCTTCTGAATAAAGTCATAGGCGCCGGCTTTCATGGCATCTACGGCGACATCAATGCTGCCTTGCGCGGTGAGTAACACCACTGCGATCTGCTGCGGCTGGTCGGATAGACGCTGAAGCAATTCCATGCCATCCATGCGGGGCATTCTGAAATCGGTAACTACAATGCCCGGAGACCATGTGGCTACCTTTTCCAGTCCTTCCAATCCGTCCTTTGCCGTATCCGTTCTGTAGCCCCAGGCAGAGACGAGCTCAGCCAAGCCTGAGCGTTCATTCTCTTCGTCTTCCACAATCAGGACCTTTTCTTGTATCCCCAAGTCCATTTCCCCTTATTAAGAGATTATCAGGGTCCCGAACTTCCACCGAGCAGCAACCCTGGTTAGATGACAAACCGTGTAAAAAAGTCTATTCCTATTGTAAACTATTGAATATAGTGCGTTTATGCCAGAAGTAGACGTTTTTTCCGGAGATTGCATCTGAATTCTCACAGGAACCCAGTTCGCAAGTCCCAGATTTTCATACTCTGCAAGCAGAGAAAGGAAGCGAATTTGAACATGAGGATGTTTTTGATAGCCGCAATCACCGCGGGGCTGTTATCGGTCGGTGCTGTTGCGCAGACCTCTGCTAATGGGTCTGCCTCTGGTAATGCCACAGTCACTCCCGGCCAGGCCAGCGCAGGAGCCAATGCCAATCAAAGTACGCAGACAACGGGTGCGGCAGCCAATGTAAACGGTTCCGCGAACGCTCAGGCGTCCCAACCAAATGACAATAAACAGAGAGAAAAAGGTTCTGGCGGGTCCGCCACGGCGGGCAGCAATACCTCGGGCGCAGCCGGAATCAACGGCGCTTCAGGAGCGCTTAGCAGCGGAACAACGCTACAGGCGGAGCTGAGCAAGTCACTCGATGCCAAGAAAGCCAAGTCCGGAGACGAAGTAACCGCCAAAGTCACGCAAGACGTGAAAGAAAATGGCAAAGTGGTGATTCACAAGGGCTCAAAGCTGGTGGGCCACGTGACTGAGGCACAGGCCAAGAGCAAAGAGAACGCTGAATCCAAACTGGGAGTGGTTTTTGATAAAGCCGTTCTTAAAAGCGGACAGGAAATGGCGTTTAGCGGCGTGATTCAGGCCGTAGCGCCGCCGATCCAGGGTACGCTTTCGGCAGCCGGTGATGAGAACCTGGGATCGGGAATGGGCAGTGGCGGCGCCATGGGCGGTGGACGTAGCAGCGGTGGCGGCGGGATTGCTCCCATGGGGGGTGGGGGTGCGAACCCTGTAGGTTCCACCGTCAATTCGGCTGCCGGCACTTTGGGTAGCACAGCCGGATCGGTTGCAAACTCGGCCTCGGGCGCCGCGAACGGAGCGGTGAATCGGACGGCCGGTGTGGCTGCAAATGGCGCCTTGACCACGGCCAGCCGTGGCGTGATTGGTATGCAAGGCCTGGATTTGAATACCGCTGCCGCGGGAAGTGCACAAGGCTCAGTATTCAGCTCGGCCAGTCGAAACGTGAAGTTGGATAGCGGCACGCAAATGGTGTTGCAAGTTGCGGGTTCCGCGGCAGCTCACTAAATCGCCAGTCTATTTCAGCGGTCAATTCCCAGATTTGGCCGCTGTTTCTTTGCGATCAAGAAAAGTCAGCCGTGACAACCCGGCCCGCTTGTCCGTCCATCTGCTTAATAGTTGGTCTTTATCTCCAGATGGTGCACAATGGTAGTCACGTTGGCGGCTTCCGTTGCTTCGTTCCCTTCGCGAGGTGCAGAATGAAAAGCTCTTGGATCGTGTTCGCGGTTTCTTGGGTGATCGCAGGGGCTGTCACAAACGCGTATGCGGTTGGCGCGCAACAATCCTTTGCCGATGGCAAGCCTGGCCAGCAAGCTCAATCCTCCGTATCTTCAGCGAAGTTTCCAAAATCAGCGGAACCCTCGGTTGCGACACAATCGGTTCTTGCCACGGCTGTACCCGCTCAGCCGGCAGCGGTCAAGCCAAGAGCCTCATATATGCTGGTGGAGTTGAGCCATGGGCTCAAGGCCAAAAAACTTAAGGTCGGCGATAAAGTAAAGGCGGAAGTTTCCCAGGCTGTAGTTTCCAATGGCAAGATCATCATCCCGGTAGAAACGAAGCTGATTGGACACGTCACTGAAGTGAGTGCGCGCGGCAGCGGGCATACGGAATCACGCCTGGGAATCGTCTTTGACCGGATTTTATTAAATCACCATCAAGGGATCAATTTCCAGGGGGTCGTACAGGCAGTATCCCAGCCAGTCGTGAGACGGTCTCTAGTCGATGAACCCTCGCAGATGCTTCCACCATCCATGATGGGAGTCGGATCGCGCGGTTCCGTGCCGACCGGGCGCGGATCGTCGGGTGCAAACACGGCGGCCATCGCGCAGACCGGCAGCGGGGGATCTGCAAGCCTCTCGGCTGTAACCGCCACCGCACCAGTGGTCGTAAAGAATTCGCCCAGCCCTCGAAACGAGAGTACTGCGGCCACGCTTGAAACAGATTCAAGTGGCAAGCCACTTAGCATCGGCATGCCGCAAGGTGTTACCGGGATAAAAGGCCTGAGCCTTAGTGCCGCGCCAAGTTCAAGCACGCCGGGACCCGTGATCGTGTCGAATACTGAAAATGTCAAACTCGACTCGGGAACCCAGATTCTTCTGCACGTCCTTAAGGTAGAAGTACCGGCAACCGTGAAGCCCGCAAAATAGCCAAAGCGCCTGGTTCGGCGGCAGACGTCCGCTTCGTGCATTTTGTTTGCCGTCGAATGGTTTTTTGCCTGTACCCTTTCTAATCAAGTTTCAAGTTGCCCTTCGGTAACTTGTTGAAGCAAAATCATCATGGCAATCTCATTGGCGTCATCTTTGCTGGGAAATTTCTGCGTAAAATTCCATGCGTTCAGCGATGCGAATACTACCGGTTCTGCTTGGCGTGCTGTGGTGCTCTAGCACGCTCGCGGCGGAACAATCATGGCAGCCCGTGGGGCCCGACGGCGGTACGGTGCGCAGCCTGGCCATTGATCCAAAAGATCCGGACCGCATTTTTCTCGGTACCAGCGCAGGCAGTCTTTATCTTTCAACAGATAAAGGAACAAGTTGGTCACGCTTTGCCCGTCCGGGCAACGCAGCAGAAATGGTCCTTGACCACATCGCCATCGATCCAACGGAGCCGCGCAATATTTTCGTTGCCGCCTGGAATGCTCAGCTGCCCAACAGTGATGGCGATCTCTACCGCAGCAAAGATGCAGGCAAGAGCTGGGAAATCGTTCCTGACCTTCACGGCAAATCTCTCCGTGCATTGAGCATTGCTGCTTCCGACCCGAAAATTCTGGTCGTCGGCGCGCTTGACGGAATCTACCGCAGCCGCAATGGCGGTCATGACTGGGAACGCATCTCGCCGGAAAACCACGCGGAGATCAAGAACATTGAGTCCATTGCCATCGACCCGGTAAATCCGGAAATCATCTATGCCGGCACCTGGCATTTGCCGTGGAAGACGGAAGATGGCGGTAAAACCTGGCGCAGCATCAAGAAGGGCGTGATAGACGACTCCGACGTGTTTTCCATCGTGATCGATCAGGCACAACCGGCGAATCTTTTCATCAGCGCCTGTTCCGGCATTTACCGCAGTGAAACGGCCGGGGAGTTATTCCGCAAGATCCAGGGCATTCCTTATTCCGCGCGGCGCACTCGCATGCTGCAAATGGACCCCACGGACCATAACGTCGTCTATGCCGGGACTACCGAGGGGCTGTGGAAGACCACCGATGCGGGCGCGACATGGAAACACATGACCGGCTCGAACATCGTTATTAACGATGTCCTGGTTGACCCGCGGCGGCCCTCTCGCGTGCTGCTGGCTACCGACCGCAGCGGTGTGCTGGCCAGCGACGACGGCGGCGTCACTTTCACGGCTTCGAACCGCGGCTTCACTCACCGCCAGGCGGCTGCGTTGCTGGTGGATCGCAATGACAGCGCGGTCCTTTACGCCGGCGTTCTCAACGATAAGGAATTTGGCGGCATGTTTGTTTCCCGCGATGCCGGCCAGACATGGAAGCAGAACAGTGACGGACTGGATGGACGCGACGTATTTGTGCTGCGCCAGGCCGCGGACAGCTCGCTGCTTGCCGGAACCGATCACGGCATCTTCGTGCTCAAGCCGAATGCTTCAAAATGGGCTCCGGTCAATGTCCTTTCCGGCAAGGCTGAAGTCAAAACCGCGAGAAAAGCGTCAGTGCGCGCACCTGTTTCAAACGAACTCACTGCGCGCGTCAGCGTTCTGGAATTGGCGGGTGAAAGATGGTTTGCCGCAACCACGACCGGATTGTTTGTCAGTTCGGATCTCGGCGATTCGTGGAAACAGGAATTACTGCCGGGTGTCGGTGTTCCTGTGAGCATCAGCTTTGCCGGCAAAGTCGTGGCGATTGCCGGGCGGAATACGGTTGCTGTTTCTGTGAGTGGCGGCGAGAGCTGGCTGCCTTCCAGGCCGCTGGATCCTGAGTTCGCCATCAACGCCGTTGCCGTGGATAAAACCGGCGACATCTGGCTTGCAGCACGAACGGGGCTGTTCCGCAGCACCGACGCGGGCGATTCATGGAAGCGGATTTCTTCGCTCCGACTGGCGGACATCCTCACGGTCCAATTCGATGATGAGGGCCATCGTGTGCTGGTGACGAGCGGAAGTTCCACCAACGTTTTTGAATCCAGCGATAACGGACGGACCTGGAATGCCATCAGCACCGGATGGCGCGTCCGCAATCTACGACTGGCTCGCGGCCGTCTGGTGGGCACGACGGGATTTGACGGCGTAGTGGTCCAGCCGGAAATCACAGCGGAAATCGAGACTGTTTCCGGCAGCGGAACGCGTTAGCCCGCCGGATCGGTTCACGAAACAGCTACTCTGTTAATGGTAAAAACTACACAGTTTTAAAACGCCAAGCCTTCCAAACTTAAGAAAATAAAGGTCGTTTTTTGGCAAGGGCCTTGCAGTCTATCCCTATCGGCGGTGCCCCCCACACTGCCGGGGTATGCCTATGATTGGCAAGACTTTCAAAACAACTCTGATGTTCATCCTGCTGGCGCTGGCTGCGCTGGCCATTGGCTGCGGTGAGGGCGCGCAGCCACCTGCAACGGTAGCGGCGGATACGCCTGTATCGAAGCCGCAGCAACTTCCCTTCGTTGAGGGCAAGACGCTGGTGGTTCCGGCGAACACCGCTATTTATGTGCGCTTGCAGCAATCCATCTCCAGCGCAACCGCACAGTCTGGCCAGAACTTTTCCGCGGAGCTGGACGAGCCTCTTACCGTCGACGGACAAATCCTGGCCCCCGCAGGGACCGCAGTCACCGGCAAAGTGGTGGCCGCGCGAGATTCGGGACATATGCATAATGCCGGTTATCTGCGCATTACTCTGTGCTCTATCACGCTGAACGGCAAGTCCGTGCCGCTGCAAACCAACAGCGTATTCGTGAGCGGCGGCAGGTACAAGAAACGCAACCTCGCCTTTATCGGCGGCGGAGCCGGCGGAGGCGCGCTGGTGGGCGCCCTGGCGGGCGGAGGCAAAGGCGCGGTCATCGGCTCGACCGTTGGCGCAGCCGGCGGCACAACCGCTGCGTATGCCACGGGGAAAAAGGAAGTAGGATTCATTGCGGAACGCCGTCTCGGCTTCCGACTGACGCAACCGCTCAACGCGAGCTGAATACTACGGTTTTTAAGGATGCGGCTGGTAAAAAGCGTGAAAAGAGAACGGTGCTCTCAGCTTATCAATTTATTTTTTGATATCTGAAGAAATCCCCTGATATGCCGCATCAAACCCCGGTTCGGGAATCCTCAAATTCACTTGACATCCATTTAAGACTGTCGTAGACATGCTTGTTGACTAGTCCCTGCGAAAGTCGACCCTCGGGGGCAAATTGGATTTCTTGCGAGAGCTGTTTTTTGTTCTTCGTAACGTGCCTGCCCTGGCGCACCGTTACAAAAAGCAATCCATCTTCGCGGCTATCTTCCTCTGCCTTTCCATAGGCAGTATTATGGCCAAGAACGGCCTATTTGCTAATGATTCCACGGTAAAAACCGTTTTGCAATATCTATCGTGGGTGGGCGAAGCCTTAACGGCGCTGGTGTTCCTCTTGGCCTTTATTGATCTGGCCAGGAACCGGCTTTCTTTCAGTGATCTTGTGTGTACCAGCCTCTCTGTGGACGCTTACTACCACATTCCTTCCGAAGAGATTTATGAACTGGTTCAACGTGAATGTTGCCGCAATCGCACGGGACTGGCAGTGCGTAACTTCGCCGAAGTCAGCGACGGCTATTACGAAAATGTTCCATCTTGGACAGTGAATCATCAATTTAGTAGCGCCGCGAAAGTGAAGCTCAAGGCATTGACGCAAACATCGGAAGCGAGAAAAAACAACTTCGGAAGCGGGGACGTCTACTTTTATAGGCAGCCGATGGAATTCGAGCCGCCTTTGCCAAGCGGGGCCAATATCGAAGTTGTTTGTAAAATTACGGCCAAGGGCGCTGCAGTGGATGCTTCTGCTTTTACTGACGGGACAGTCTTTTACCGCGGTGTTGACTACGATACGCTCCACTATTACATGACTATTCATGCTCCGGTTGGATATGAGGTCTGTCTTCTCGACTGGGGAGTATTTGATTCCAGCGGCGCAAAGCTGTCGAAAGAGACTGACAATCAGGAAGAGCCGAAAGTGACTTTTTCTGGCGCTCTCCTGCAATGGCGTGTGGCCTTGGCAAGAAAGCATCTGAGATACATGGTGAAGTACCGGTTTGATGCCTTTAAATACAGTTAATTCGGCCATTGCTTCGCACGCTGACGAGAAGATGCTCGAGGCGCTATCACGGCATAAATGCGTTCGCTGTGGAGCGTGCTGCCGTTGGCGCGGCCAGGTATACCTTTATCCTGATGACATTGAGTGTATGTCCCGCGCAATGGAGATGGACCGGACCGAATTCCTTATGGGGTATTGCGTGATCGTCTACTGGCCCTGGGCAGGGTCGGTTCAGTTCAGGGTAGCATTGGCCCGAAAGGCTTCTGGGGAATGCGTGTTCCTGGAAAAAGCGCTTTGTACCGTTCATGCGTTCAAGCCACTGATGTGCAAGGCGGGTCCCGCCGCATGGCCCTGGATTAAAAGCTCAAAGGCGTTCTGGTTTTATGTTATGCAGTCCCCTAGTTTTAGCCATCCACCCGGGACCATGCCCTTGGCAGAGGCAAACGGATGGTTCATGGCTACCCGTGAAGGTGAGGTGACCGTGGGCGCAGCCAACTCCGTCGATAGTTTAGCCCAGATTTTTGGATTTCCAAGTGCAGTCTTTCATGCGCTTCCATTGATCGAATTTAAAGAAGAGGAGGAACTCTGATGTCTGGCACACCAGCCCCATCCGGGCCACCCTTGATCGGTTAAGTGAACGACGGTAAAAGTGATATTTCGGCGCCCCCCTTCCGATCGTTGGGAGGCCAGAAACAGATTGTCTTCGTGACTGCTTCATTTGTTCAATGTCATTTTTGCGGCGAACCCATGATTGCTAACGATTGGATTGCGTGCTATTTTGAAGAAGACAATTCATTCGGCCGCCTCACCCTTTTTGGCGGCTCGTTTGTTCACTCCTCAGTAGCTCAATGGCAGAGCATCCGGCTGTTAACCGGAGGGTTGTAGGTTCGAGTCCTACCTGAGGAGCCAATCTTTTCTTGGGCTTATCTCCGCATCTTAGCTCGACCAGCAATTGCTCGCAAAGATTTCCCGGAAGATGCAGGGCGATTTCTTGCTCCAGACTTCCATCACGATAATATTTCAGGCCATTGCAGGTGGCGTAATCGATGCTCTTTTCCTTCTACCACCAGGGCTGCTTTATATCCCTGGCCTGCTTCAATGTCATACATGCTCCACCGTGTTTTTTCGCCGGGATCGAATCTGACCGCGAGCAGCGCGGCCGGGATTTGGGGACCGAACGCTACCTCGAAGCTGTCCAACGGCACCGAAAGGCCTTCGCCCAAAGCCTTTATGTACGCTTCTTTCCGGGTCCAGCAGGAAAAAAACGCGTCCGCTCTCTCCAAGGAAGGCAATGCCTGCAAGCATCGCACTTCATTTGCCGAAAAGAAGCGCTCGGCCACGTCTTCCGTGGCAAATTCTGGATTGATCCGCTCGATATCCACGCCCACCGTCAACCGGCGCGTCACAGCCAGAAAAGCGAGTTCATGGGAGTGAGACAAATTGAACTTGATTCCAGATTTTTCCAGCTCTCCCGAAAGTTCCGGCTTGCCTTTGGGCCCATAAGAAAAGGCAAGCTCCTGCGGGGGCCGGCCGGCGTAACGGCCAAGGATATGCCTCATAGCCGACCGGGCTTTGGTAAAGCGCCACCGATCCTTTTCAAAATAAAATCGATCTGCCCGCCGAACTTCGTCCGGGGAGAGCACCTGGCGGTCACGCTCGACTCCGTCTTCCTGTCCAGCGACATCAATCAGCCAGATATCGACCTGATTTTCACCCAGAGTCGAGTCTCCCAAGTGCGTACTCCTCATCCAAAGCAAGTCTGACATTGCATGCAAACAGCCTGAGCTTCTAAAGGATATCGCTAAAGCGTCCAATGAACAGAGCAGAATCTTGGTCGACAACGCAGCCAACCTTCCCCTGCGCTCACCTGCGATCGGAGCAGCTACCGGACTCCAGTTGCTTGTACTTCAGATTTGGTGAATCTCTTCGCTGCTCCCGACCGTCCAAGCAACATAAAATAGCAGTGACCATCCAAGAGCGCGTTAAGTGGAGGAGAGAACAAAATGCAAGTGGTGAATCTGACGCAAAAATTCAACGCGTTTCAAGACTATTTCAGCCCCAAAATCGCGGGTGAGCTGAACAACTTCCAGGTGAAGCTGGTGAAAGTGCAAGGCGAGTTTATGTGGCACCATCACGATGCGGAAGACGAGATGTTCATGGTGGTGAAGGGCGAACTGCACATGAAATGGCGTGATATGGGTGGCAGCGAGCACGACGATCGGATTCGTCCGGGCGAATTTATTATCGTTCCGCACGGAACGGAGCACATGCCCTACACGCTGGAGGAAACCCACATCATTCTGTTTGAGCCGGCTACCACACTGAATACCGGCAACGTGCAGAATGAGCGCACCGTGGCCGATTTGCAAAAGATTTGAAGCATCGCTCGCGACCTTCGTTATGAGGAAAAGAGTTGCGCTAATCACCTGGAGCGGTCTGCCGGAAGGCGGGGCAGAGAGGTTCGCGGAGGCGATTGTAAGGCATTTAGTTTGACGTTCATTTTGTTAAAACAAAATGCCTACCTACTTGAATAAGCAGTTGTAACGATGCTATGTTATGGGCCTCGGTCAGGAGAAACTATGCGCGACCTTGAAAAATTGCAAAGTGAAATGCGAGAGCGTGTGAGGCGTCAACCAAAAGCCAAAGCAACACAAAAACTCGTCGCGGCTCCTTCGAGTAAACCGGCAGCTGCCGTACCTAGTCAATCGCTTGAGGTAGCCAAGTTGCGACAACGAATCAGTGATCTGGAGGTTGCACTGAGCAATTTGCAGGCGGAAAATGAGCGTTTGAGAAGACAAAAGATGATTTCCGTCGAACGCCAGAAATCTGGTGATGAGACACGGCGAGAGCAACAACATAACTATTTTAAGTACAGCAATGCGAGACGATGGTAATGCAAATTGTAGTGTGCCTCTGCTGCTGAGCGCTAGTTGCGGCCCAACTACGACTAAGTCGCCCGCAACACTGTCTCCATTTAAGAAATCTATGAATAAATAATGAGGGCTGAATACCGAGTCTGATCCTATCTATTCCCGCAACTCATATCCCGCAGCCTTGATTCCTTCCACGACTTTTTCCCGCGTCCGCGTGACCTCCTCAGCGGTCAGCGTGCGGTCGTCAGCGCCGAGCGTGAGGCGGAACGAAACGCTCTTTTTGTCCGGCGGCAGCGGGAAGATCAGCAGAAACTGCAATGAGACCAGGCTGTCTCCGGCAAGCTGACGCAGCTTGCTTTCCAGGTCAGCAACGAGAATGTGCGCCGACGCGACAATCGAAAGATCAAAACTGCTGGTGGGGAAACGGCGCAACGGACGATACGCCTGCCGCTGCGAGGGAAGAGCTTGCAGCGTATCAAGGTCTATATAAAAGATTGCGGCGCGGCCGCGGTCCAGCAAACCGGGGTGCAGCTCATAAAGATCGCCTACGCGATGGCCGGCGACTTCAATATGCGCAGCGCGCTCGGGATGCATGGTTTTGTCATGTGCCTTCCCGGGTACAACCTTGTAGCCGGCGGCAAGATACTGTGCCACGCGCTTCATCTCAAGCAGGTTTGCGCCGTTGGTTTCGCGGCCATAAATCGCAGCCATCAGATGCGTGCGTTCTGCGGGCGAGCCATCAGCGGCTTTGCTGTACGCGCGTCCGATTTCGAACAGCCGGAAGTCATTGAAGTAGCGGCTGTTGTCCGCGAGGTTGCGGCGAATCCCAGGAAGCAGACTGGGGCGCATATATTTCTGCTCCGCAACAATTGGATTGGCGACCTGCTGCAACTTTTCCGGCGCATAACCGAACATGGCCACGTCAGCGTCCGAGATGAAAGAGTAGTTGGATACTTCCGTAAAGCCCTGTCCGACCATGGCCGCGCGAATGGCGCGGTGCTGTTCATGTTCAAGGTTGCGCGGCGTGGGTGCGGCCAGCACGGCAGGCGCCTGCGGAACAATAGAAGCGTAGCCGACCATGCGGCCGATCTCTTCCACCAGATCTTCAGGAATGGAAATGTCTTTGGTGGCGCGCCAGCTTGGGACCGTGAGCAATAGTTTACGCTGTTCAACCACCTCCACGCCGAAGACCAGTGATTTGAAGATGTTGATGACCTCTTCAGTCGAAAGCTTGCGCCCCAGCTTGCGCTCGGCCCAGTCGATATCGAGCTGGATTTTCGGCGGCGTCGCTTTGCGGGCGTAAACGTCAATCGGCGGAGCAGCCTGACAGCCGGGCGAGATCTGTTTCAGCAGTTCCACGGCGCGCGCCAAAGCGCGGACGGTGTTCTCCGGGTCCTGGCCCTTTTCAAAACGCATGGAAGCATCGGTGCGGAGCTTGAGCCGCGAAGATGACTTGCGGACCTGCGCTGCAGGGAAAGAAGCCGCTTCCAGAACAATGCGTTTTGTGGTGGCACGAATCGCCGTGTCATTGCCGCCGATGATTCCGGCAATTCCAACGGGCTTGTGCGCGTCGGCGATGACAATATCTTCCGGGCTCAACCCATATTTTTCGCCGTTCAAAGCCAGAATCGATTCGCCCTTGCGCGCCGCACGGACAATGATCGTATCGCCCAGCAAGTCGGCGTCGTAAGCGTGCATGGGCTGGCCGAGTTCGCACAGGACGTAGTTCGTCACATCGACAAGATTGTTGATCGGGTTAATGCCCAGCGAGTTGAGGCGATACTGCATCCACAGCGGAGAAGGAGCTACTTTCACGTTCTCCACGCACTGGCCGCTGAAGCGCGCGCAGAGATTTGCGTCTTCTATGGTGATGGAGAGATCGCCTTTGCTGGCCGGCACGGGCAGATCGCCCACGGGATCGACCACGCTCAGGCCGGCGATGGCCGCGACCTCGCGC
>DASXCL010000142.1:0-56934 GCA_036491195.1 Candidatus Angelobacter sp. | reverse complement strand
TCCATCGCCCCTTCAAAGCGCTTGGCCGGAAAGGACTTATATTGACTTGTAAGATTGCTCGGCAGCCATGCTCTACAGGCAGGAATTTCCACCAGTGGCAAACCTTGTAATTTTAACGTGATAGAGGGGATATGGTCAAACCGAGCTGATCGGACGAACCTTGCTTGCCCGGTCGATCGTTTGCAGGACAAGCTGGTAAAAGCTGGGTGCGAGTTCAGTGACCACCTTTAATCGATTGTTGCAAAGGATTTCCTCATGGTCGATCTTGACGATCCTGCAATCCCCACCCTGCTTCCGGGCTTTTATGTCGAAGCAAACTGGATCGTAATCCAGGTCTGGGCCCTTGCCAAACTGGATTAAGCCGGCAGGTATGAGAGCCTCCCAGAGAGCCGGTGCCTGAGACATTTGCCTGAGCAATCCGCCCAGGGTCGGACCTGGCGGGTTTGCCAAGAGTCGATAAGTGCCCAAATCAACCTCGGCCCAGCGATAGGACAGCACCATGCGTTCGAAGAGCCTCGGAAAGCGAGCCGGTAGCCCTGCGTATACCTCCTGCACTTGCGATTGAGGAGTTTCGATTTTTACAGGCTTCCATAGCTTACGTTCATGCTGATCAGTATCTTCAACAGCGAGTTGTAGAGCGGCTGGAAGCGAAAATTCGTCAGCCACCATTTCGTCAAATATTGGGAATGTAGCAACATACTTTTCCAGTAACTCTTCATCGTGCATTTCTGTCTTGTGCCCCAAATATCCTATGCTCCATGCCCTTCCAGGTACACCCGCCAGAAAAAATAGGCAGTCATGCAGCAGCCGATTGTGATTACAACGTAACGCACACTCTTTGGGTCCATCTTCTGCGCATACCAGGCGCCCAGATATCCGCCCAGAGCTCCGCCAAAGATCATGACCAGGGCCTGCGGCCAGAACACTGCGCGGGCCACAATGAATACGATCACGGCAACGGCATTTCCGCAGGTGGCCAGCAGGGTCTTGAGACCGTTCATGCTGTGGATGTTCTCAATGCCCATCATCGCCAGTAGAGCCAGCATTACGATCCCCACGCCGGCGCCAAAGTATCCGATGTAAACCGCGGCGCAAGCCTGCAACAGCGTGACACCTATTACCCGCATGGCCGAAGGCCCGCCTTCTGAATGGTGGCGATTGATCCATGCCGTGACTTTGCCGCTGAAGGTGAACAACAGCGTTGCACCCAGGAGCAGCCAGGGAATCATCTTGTCAAAGGTGGTTTGCCGGGTCTTGAGCAGCAGGACTGAGCCAACAATGCTGCCCAGAAACGTAATAACGATCAGGGGCAGGATGCGCTTAAGCAGGTCCGCGCTAAGCGCTTTGCGATAGGCCCCGGTGGAAGCCAGCGTCCCGGGCCAAAGGGCGACGGTGCCAGTGGCATTGGCATTGATGGAAGGCACGCCGGTAAAAAGCAGCGCGGGAAAAGCAATAAATCCGCCGCCTCCGGCGACGGAATTCACCGTGCCACCCGCGGCGGCGGCAAGAAAAAGAAGGATGAAGTGCGAGTTCACCTGACAGTCTATCGAATTTTTTCATCCTGCGGCGGCCAGCCGTAATCAACGCGCCGTATAGCGCGCCTTCAACGCCATGATAATCAGCAGCAGCGCCAGCGTAACAGCGTTGGCCACGATAATGGGCATGGCCCGGAGACGAATGCCATAAAGCAGCCAGAGCACAACACCGGCAGAGAAGGTAAGCAGCATGGCCCAAGAGAGATCGTCGCAGCGCTTGCTGCGCAATGCGTGAAGCACCTGCGGGATGAATGAAATTGTGGTCAACATTCCCGCGATAAAGCCGAGCAATGTGGTCAGGCGCATTGATGAAACGATATCAAAATGAAAAAGAGCACGCCAAACCGACTGCGTGCCCAGTTTCCTAACATCGATTCTGAACTACATCAAAAATTCATTTGTCTGTCGCGTGATGGGATGTTGCATCTCTTCCAGTTCGTTTTTGACCTGGTTCAGGCCATACACCAGCCGCTCGAACTCCTGTGACATCCTGCGGAACAGCGGCGCCACCTTGGCGTACTCAAAGTGCTCGAATTTGGAGACAATGTAGTAGCTTTCCTTGCCGGCCTTCACAAAATCGATCAGGCTTTCCATCCGGGTACGGCGCAGGCGATATTTATTCAAGCCCTGCGGAAACATGCCGGTAAAGAACAGCGAGTAGTCGCCAATGTGTTTGCGCACCTGGCGCTCACGGTCGAATGACGCAGCGGGACCGTAGATCGGATCAGACTCAAGCAGCATCTCACCTACGTCGCATAGCGGGCGTCCGTCTGCATTTTTGATCTTGTAGAGAGTTTCTGCCTCGCAGAATTCGGTGAGCAGATTGGCGACATAATCGTGCACTTCTGCGCTGCGCACGCCTACTTCGCCATAATTGCGTTCAACTACTTCCTTGAAAAATCGCTGAAGCGGATTCGATTCAGGTATCACCTTGTCACCCCTTTTCCCTGCACTACGCCGTTTATGCCATTACGTCGTCACCGCGCCGGCATTCAAACGTCAGCAAATTGGGGAACGCTGCTTAATATGACTGCAGTATGGGTAGCTTTGGTTATCTGACGCAAGTAATTTGTGAGGTAACTCTGCACTTTGGCAGCAAGACTATGGGAGTGCTAAGAATCGGAAGGGCAATGGCCGAATGGGTAGAGGAGCAACTTCGCAGATTGAATTCTCATCCGCCCAAACCCTTCTTCACCAGCTCGCTGACGGTCTTGCCTTCCACGCGCGCGCCGGTGGCCTGGAGTTTGGCCATGACGTTCTTCATCACCGTGCCCATATCTTTCATGGTGGGTGAGCCCATTTCAGCGATGGTGGCTTTCACGACTTCGGCAATCTGCTCTTCGCCCATGGCTTTCGGCAGATAATGCTCGATCATCTTGATCTCAGCGGCTTCTTTGTCCGCCAGTTCCTGGCGTCCGCCTTTAGTGAACTGCTCAATGGAATCGCGCCGCTGCTTGATCAGCGTACTGAGAATTTGCTGCGTTTCCTTGTCGTCAAGCGGCGCACGCTTATCGACTTCCTTGTAACTAAGCGCCGACTTGACCATGCGCAGGGTTGAAAGCCGCAACTCGTCGCGGCTGCGCATCGCGTCAACCATATCTTTTTGAATCTGCTCGCTGATCGTCATGAATGGAAACCTCACTCTGTAAGAGAAGAAGAATTATAAGCTGAGGTAGGGCATGCACTCCCTCGATCTTGTACGCTTGGAATGTTAAGACCGCCCACAATCGATGGGAAACAATTTTTACGGGCGCGGTAGCGCCGGAAAGCGCACACGCTCGCTGCGAGCGACATAGAGGTTCTCCCCGATGCTGATGTTTAACCCGTCGCCCGTGGGAGTGGTGACCTTGATCCGGGAGCTGTAACCATCCGTTGTTGCAATATACTCAATCTGAAATGAACCGATGCCACCGAGCGTCTGGGTGATCACTCGTCCCTGTGAATCGTATTTGGTGGTCAGCACACGTTCTGGCTCTGCTCCAGTCCGGCGAATGACAGACATCGAAGTCATGCGGTGGCTGGGATCGTACTCATACAAAGCCTCCTGCCCGTCTGCCCGGCGTACCCGGGCAAGGCAGCCGGCAGCGTCGTATTCGTATGAGACTTGACTGCCGTCCGTAGCTTCGGCCTTGGTGGTGCGGTGCCCCTCGTCGGACTGAAAGGTAATGCCTTGATTATCGCTGGCCGTGAGTTGGCGGAGCTCCCGGTTTGGACCGCGGTCAAAGCGCAGAGAATTCCCTTTCGCGTCTTGATAGCCCGTCCAATAGCAGTAGGTATTCGCTGCATCGCAGGGCAGAAAGGTGGCCCACCCGCCGTCGCGGTACTCGAGTTTGTAATGATCCCCGGCCCACTTCAATTGCGCGCCATAAATCGGGTCACTCTGGCTTTCGTACACAGCAGAAGGATCGAATCCGCGGCCGGGAGTTACACGGTTCAGAAAATCGATGTCCCCATCCTCATAATTGATATGCATATAACTCAAGGATGCCAGGCCATCAGAAGATAGCCATGGGTTGTAGGAGTGGCTGGTACCCCAGCCCAGAGCGAGGGAAGCCGGCGGATTGTAGATCGAACTGTAGCCACGCTTGAGTTCAATCACGGGGGTCGAGTTCAATCGCAGATCCATGCTTCGTTGTTTTAATTGCCCCCAGCCGAGGTTCGTATCAAAGTTCTCTTCGTCGCTGGTGCCAACAAAGTTTTCGTATGCACAGTCCGACAACAATGGCTGCCCGATCTTTACCTCATGGGTCTTGTATGAATAAGTGAAGAATAGGCAGGGAAAAGGCTTCCCTCGCTGCCCGTTCGCTGAAGACTCGGAATGCAGATCGGATTCGTAAATGTCGTCCGGGCCGTCATTAGGCGTAAGAGGTGAAAAAAGGACGCTGGTTGGATCGAAGCTTTCCGGCAGATGAAAATATTCCAAGGCAATATATTTGGTCAGCATTTGCTTGGTGCTGGCCAGCCGGGCGGCATTATCAGGAGGACCTCCCCAGAACGCGGGATCCATGCGGCGGGTGGAAACAACGCCCATGCGGACCGAATGCAGACTGTATGTGAAATTCCACCCGAGCCCTTTGGGAAAAATGTCCTCATCAGTGAGCGCGATCATTACTGATTCTGGATTTCTGGCGATTTCGGAATAGGCATTTGCCATGGCACCGATGACTTCCTCGGCTATGCATTGATTCCGCTCCGGCACACAAGCGCTGGGCGCGAGCTTGACTTCGGGGAGGATGTAGATCTGTATCCCGAATTTCGTCGCGTAGTACTCAGCTAGCGATCGCACAAAGATGGCCTGGCGTCCTACGGGAACGAAGTACAGTTTCCCGTGGCCATGTAGGTCCTCTGGGTTGGCTACACGCCCGTGCTCGACGGCATATCGGGTGGTACGCACCTCAACTCTGGCTGTCTCTTTGGGTGTCTCTTGCGCTGCGCGCGACGCCTGAACCTCGCGATATGCCGGTATGACTATCCGTTGGACAATGAGTGCAATCAATACGACACAGAGGAAACAAAAAACAATTAAGCGCGCCGGTTTTTTGCGGCCAAGAGAAGGCTGCGGAGCTTGCCTGACGTTAAGAAAACCACAAGCAGGACATGGTCCTGATTGCTGAGGAAGCTGAGAATGGCAGTTCGAACATTGCATACGAAATGCAGTTTAGCGCACTTTGTTCAGGCAGCCTCGGCTCTGCGCATTACGAAAGCATGAGATACCCGCGCTGGGGTGACAGCTTTTGCCCAGGCAAGCGGCGCGGAACGATTCGTGATCACATGAGCGGCAGAAACGCCCGCTCAATTGATTCCATCAGTACCGTCGAAGTATTATCGGGCCTAACCTCTCCGGAGACCGCATGCAGCCGCAGGCCCTGATCCTGAATATCACCATTGTTGTCGGCATCGTTGGGATTGTTGCGTATTGGATACGGCGTTTCGCGGTATTCCTGGGTTACAAGTCAATCCAGCCAGACGTGCTGCAGATTGCCGTATTGTTGAAGACCCAGCCTTTGCGCGATCGCAGCGACATTGTTATTGCCGGCTATTATGGCGGACGCCCTACGATTGTCCGCTTTTCTCACAGAGTGGATACTCCCGGGCTGGACATTCAGATGCGCGTTCCGGCAACGGTCAACATTTTTCTGTCGCCAAAAGCGATTGCAAGCGAAAGCGAAGGCCGGGTACCGATCCGCACTGGCAGCGCCGCGCTGGACAGGAGATTCAACGCCAGAACCGACCATCCCACGGAAATCAGGATGCTTATGGCGGGATCGGCGGTGAAAAGCAGTCTGGAGCAACTTTGCTGTTCAACCCAAACCGGCCTTACAGTAAAGGACCGCGCCATTGAATTGAGCGAGTTGACCATTCCGCCGTTTACGGCGAACCACGTTTTCGATCATCTGCAATCCATGCTTACGCTGGCGAAAGCCATTGAGGACATGCCAGGAACCGATCGCATCAAAGTTGATCCTCTTCCGCGCCAGGGCAGCAGCTGGCCGGTGCGTATTGCGCTTGGCGGGGGATTGATATGTCTGGTAGGACTACTCTTCACTCAGCCCTACAGTCATCCGCAGGGAGCGAATGCCAGCGTGAACGCCATAGCGGAGACGGGCGTAATGCCTGCTGATGCATCCCGAATGCAGCAACTGCCGGGATGGCACGTGGCCAGAAGAGACGAATTTTCCGGTTCTGCACTCCGTTTTTTGCGGGAACACCGCCTGGAAGCGTCCGGCCACATTATGGGCGATTTCGGCGGTCGGGGAGGCGCTGCCGACTCAGCCTATCTCTTGCTGGACGCCACCGGGCGCAGGCGTGTAAGCATGATGGCCAAAGGGATGGTCGCCTATGATGCCATCTTTCCCCGGATCGATGCCCTGGCGCGCATTTCCAAGAGCAGCGTGGCGACGATACAATGGATGTCGTCAGGTCCGCAGTATCCTCCGGATGGCGATGCGCTGCTGGTTATCCAAAACGCGAACGATCCAACCGGAAGCGTGGTGCTGTTGAGGCACGGCACGCAAACTCTCTCTGCGCGTCCCAAAGATTTCAACAATATCGATCTGGCTTCCCAATGACAGCCAAGAACAGGAAATAGGTGAAATGATTCGCAAAGGCCGCCTTTTTACTCCGGGTCCAACCCAATTGCTTCCGTCAGCTCAGCTCGCCATGGCCGGCGCCACCATGCACCATCGCACCGCGGAGTTCCGCGCTTTATACACGCGCGTCCTGGCTGACCTGAAAACATTCGTCGGCACAAAGAATGACGTTGTGATGTTCACCGCATCCGGAACTGGCGCCATGGAAGCAGCGGTAGCCAACCTGACCTCGCCCGGCGACAAGGTACTGGTGGCATCTGCGGGAAAATTCGGCGAGCGTTGGGAAGGCCTGGCCAAGGCTTATAGTTGCCAACTGGAAATGGTGCGCTCGCCCTACGGCCAGACGGTGACGCCGCAGCAGGTGCGCGGAGCGCTTAAGCCAGACCACAAAGTGCTTTTTATCCAGGCCACGGAAAGCTCTACCGGCGTGCGGCACGACGTTGAAGGAGTGGCGCGCCTGCTCAAAGGCACCGACACGCTTTTAGTGGTTGACGCCATCACCGGCCTGGGTACCACGCATTTTGACGCCGATGGCTGGGGTATTGACGTGCTCATCGGCGGTTCACAGAAAGCCGTGATGATCCCGCCGGGGCTGGCTTACTGCTCGGTGAGCCATCGCGCATGGCAGCGGATGGAGAGCACGAAGAATCCGCGCTATTACTTTGACCTTCGCAAAGAAAGAAAGAATGGCGCCAAGGGAGAATCGTCCTACACGCCTTCAACCGCATTGGTGGCGGCGCTGGCGGCGGCGCTCGATTACATCCGCGAACAGGGCGGCGGCGATTTGGCGACCGGGCGCAAACTTCTGATCGACAATGCGGAAACCGCGGCGGCCATGACGCGGACGGCGGCCAAGGCGCTGGGCCTGAAACTTTTTTCCGCCAGCTCTCCTGGCGCGGCACTGACGGCCATCGCGTCGCCGGAAGGCGTGGACTCCAGCGACATTGTAAAAACGTTCCGCAATCGCTTTGGCGCCATCGTTGCCAATGGACAAGGCGAAATGAAGGGGCAGCTTTTCCGGATTGCGCACCTGGGCTACTACGACTATCTGGATACCATCGCGGCGATCGGCGCGCTGGAGCAAGTGCTGGCAGAAATGGGAAGGCCGGTGGAATTGGGGGCCGGGCTGCGCGCCGCGCAACAGGTCTATGCCGAATCGACGGAGCCGGCGGTGGTGGCAGCGCGCTGAAAGGTAAATGCATTTCGTTATTGTGTCCCGATCCAAGACACGAGATTCAGGGTCTGCGCTTCGCGGCGTACTGGTTGCGGAACACAAGGTCCCTCAGGCCTACTCGCGCGCTGGTGAATGCGCGCACTCGTCTACGGCCTTCGGGATGACGTTTCTTAAGAGAGCTTGGGGTATTCCATGAAAATTGTGGTTGCAGAAAAAGTGGCGGCGAACGCGGTGCAACTGCTGAAAGATGAAGCGGACTGGACCGTCATTACGCATGACCAGCTTCCCGGTGGCCTGGAGGCTGCGCTTTCAGATGCCGACGCGCTGATCGTCCGCTCTGCCGTGGATGTAAACGCGCAAGTGATGCGCGGCGCCGGCAAGCTGCGCGTGATTGGACGGGCCGGCGTTGGCGTGGACAATATCGATCTGGAAGCCGCGACCAAAGCCGGAATCGCCGTGATGAACACGCCCGGCGCGAACGCGGTGGCTGTGGCCGAACATACGCTGGCGTTGATGCTGGCGCTGGCCCGACATCTTTGCCGCGCGGATTCGACCACGCGTGCCGGCAAATGGGAAAAGAAGGCGCTGCAAGGCACCGAGTTGCGAGGCAAGACCCTGGGCATCGTCGGGCTGGGGCGCATTGGAATGGAAGTAGCGCGTCGAGCAAAGGCATTCGACATGAAGGTCCTCGCGCATGATCCCTTCGTCTCGGCATCATTGGCGCGCGAGCAGGGAATTCAAATGGCCGAGCTTGACCAGGTCTTTGCCGCAGCCGATTACCTGACGCTGCACGTCGGTTTGACGCCCCAGACTGGCGGGATGATCAACGAGAAATCTCTGGCGCAAATGAAAAAAGGCGTGCGTATCATTAACTGTGCGCGGGGCGAACTTCTAGATGAAGCGGCAGTCGCAGCAGCGCTGGGCAGCAAACAGGTTGGCGGCCTAGCAGTGGACGTTTTTACAGAAGAGCCGCCGAAGAACTCACCGCTGCTGGCTCTGGAAAATGTGATTGCGACGCCGCACATCGCCGGCTCTACAAACGAAGCGCAGGACGCCGTGGGCGTGCAGATTGCCAGCCAGGTGCGCGAATACCTGAAACGCGGAGTGATACAGAACGCAGTCAATATGCCGTCGATTGACCATCAGCAATATACGCAGATGCAGCCTTATATTGCGCTGGCGGAAAAACTGGGCGCATTTCTGGCCCACATCGTCCCGCCCTCGGGCTCGATTCAGGAGATATCGATTCGTTACACAGGGCGGATCGCCGAGTGGAACACGGAACTGATCCGCAACGCCGCCATCCAGGGAATCCTGAACCAACGCATTGCCGAGCGCGCGAATGTGGTGAACGCGGCAGCCATCGCACAGGAAAGAGGAATACAGGTCCACGAGGGCAAAAAAGCGGAAGGCGCGAGCGGAAGCGCGGCGGACGTGATTACAGTTGTGCTGAAAACCACCGCAGACGAAAGACAGGTGAGAGGCGGGGTGTTGCGGGGCAATTCATTGCGGCTGCTGGGCGTGGATGAAATCGATATTGAAGTGCCGCTCGGCGGCAACCTGATTTACATGCGCAATCGCGATGTGCCCGGCGTGGTGGGAAAAATCGGCACGCTGCTGGGCAGGCACAATGTCAACATTGGCAACTTTGCGCTGGGACGCAAAGAACTTAAAGATGGCGCGGAAGCAATTGCCGTGGTGCAGGTGGACTCGCCCGCGCCGGAAGACGTGTTGCAGGATATCGCGAAACTTCCGGAGATGCATGAGGTCCGGGGGCTCAAACTGTAGATTGCCAGAATTGCCAACATTGGGTAATTGCAAAATTTCAGAACGGTTGATCAGAAGGTTTGTTGGAGCTACCAAATAAAATCTCGGCAATTAACCGTGCGTTCGGAATGCTCTTAGTTATGAATGTGCGGGCTGCTTTTCGTGGGCCGCGCTTTAGGAACGCCTTTGCTGCCGCTGCCGACCTTCACATTGAATGTGAAGGGCAGTTTCTTGGGCGGATAGCACGAATTGTTATCACAGGCCTGATATCTCAACTCGCCGTGGATCGTGTAGGTCCCGGTTGAAGCCTGGCCGGGCGCCAGCACAAGGCCGCGAATGATAAAGTCTCCCGAATAAACACTGAGCTTGGTGCTGGGGTCGAAGGGAAAACTCATCTGGCTTCCCGCCGGATACTGCAATTTGCCGATAGCAACTTCGGCGGGCAGGGAAAAATGCAACTGCGTGGGAATTAATTCTTCCGCGAGAGGCTTACTGGAATTGATGTGATACGGCGGTTCCACGTGGAAGCTAAACTGCACCGGCGCAGAGTGTCCGGGAGTGACCACGGTGTTGCCGGCCGAGACGAAGTTCACAAACACGCGGCCCTGCGGGGCAGTTGTTTCCTGGCCGCCGAGCAACGAAGTATTGAACAGGCAGAGAGCCAGTGCAAAAAAGAATCGAGAAAGTTTCATTCCACTCCCCGTTGATGTGGGATCAGTTGCCCTGCGCCAGCGCCTTTTTGATGGCGTCTTCAATCACTGATTCGCCGGCCAGGCCCAGGGTCTTATCCACCACTTTGCCGGAGCGATCAAGATAATACGTTGTGGGCAGGCCTTCGACGCCGCCATAAAGGTCTCCGACTTTTTCCGTACCTTTCAGGACGATATAATTCACACCCATTTTGTGGGCGAAGTCGGCAATCTCTTTGTCGCTGGTGTCATCCATGGCGACGCCAACAATCTGCAGGCCCTGCGGGCCATATTTCTTTTGCAGGTCAACCAGCCAGGGCATTTCGATTTTGCAGGGACCGCACCAGGTGGCCCAGAAATTCAGCAGCACGGCCTTGCCGTGAAAAGAGGCGAGGGCCGTAGACTTGCCGTCTGGAATACTCTTCAACTCAAAAATGGGAGCGGCAGATCCGCTGGCGGGACCTCCCGCATTCTGCGCCGCCGCCGGAGTGCCTTGTACATTGCCGTTCGCGGCGTTGGCCGATTCCGGCGGCTTGGTTGCGCGCTTGCCCACCAGCAACAGCGCCGTGATTGCCACCACTACACAAAGAATAAAAATGACGTTTCGATTCAAGATAAATTTCCTCACCAGGTGAAGCGGTTTAAAAATCCAAGATAGCTGGAAAGCACGGTAAAACGGCGGGTGAGGATCAGCACACCCAGCACCATCAACAGCACGCCGCTGGAAACCTCGAGCGTATGCAGATGCCTGCGAAATCGGCCGTAAAAGCCCAGAAAGCGATCAATCAAAAGCGAAGTCAGCAGAAACGGCACGGCCAAACCTAGCGAATAAACCCACAGCAGCAGGACACCCTTGGTCACGGTGTCAGCGGAGCCTGCCATGATCAAAATGGCGGAGATAATCGGCCCAAGGCAGGGGGTCCAGCCAAAGGCAAAAGCGAACCCAACCAAAAAAGCGCCAATCGGCGACTTGCCGCCTTTCACGGAATGAAGCCGTTTGTCAGCATATAAAGCCTTGATTTTCAAAATGCCGGTCAGATGCAGGCCGAAGATGATAATGACCGCACCAGCAACCCAGGTAAGCTGCTTCTTGTATTCCCTCACCAGGTGTCCCACACTGGTGGCGGCCGCGCCCAACATCACGAACACCACGGTGAATCCCAGGATGAACATCAGGGAGTGCAACAGCACTGTATTCAATACTTTGCGGTCTTTTGACTGAAGCTCCTCCACGCTGGCGCCGGAGATGAGGGAAACGTATCCGGGCACCAGGGGCAGCACGCAGGGTGAAAGGAATGACACGATTCCAGCGATGAATGCGGTAATCGGAAAAGGTAATGAGGACATAAGCCTTTCTCAGCTATTACAGAAGAAGGATGTCCTTCATTGTAATCTGGTTACAGATTTTCTTATAGCCGGAAAATCTCGCGAAAGGCGATGCGGGCGGCCACGTTGGGCGAGCGGAAAGCCGCCAACCGAACTGCAGCCAGATAAATCGAGCTTCAGACTCGCAGCCCGTGCGGGCAAAAGCGCCGGCCGCTCGCCGATTACAAATTGCTGAAAGTTTCCGGCTTCTTCTTGGCCGCAGGCGCGGGCTTCTTCTCCGGGATCGTATCGTCCACGATAATCTTCTTTACTCCCTGATCGTTGACGATCTGGATTGTTGAAGATGGTGGCGCCGTACGAGGCACGGAAGATGACGCCATGCGCGGCGCAGGCTGCGCGGTTTGCATCGGCGGGGCCGATACCGCGGCATAAGGCGCTTTGCCGCGGTTCTCCCACGAGGCTGAAGCCTGCTGAATATACGTGGAGAGCGAGCGGCGGACGCGCGTGAGCGCCGAATAATCGTCCACCAACTGGGCCGCCTCGTCCTTCTTGCCGGCCGCTTCGCTGGCATTGATGAGCGAGTCCACGGCTTCGCAAACCAGGCTCACGTCGTCATAAAGCTTGAACGTGGTGGACATGCTGCCGCGGGAGTTTTGTACGTCATGAATAAGCTCGGGAAGGGCGTTGCGGAGATTGCGCTGCAACGATCCGGCCGCCTGCTGTGCCTGCTCCTTGTGCGATTCGTCCTTGAGAAAGCCCGATTTCCATCCCGCCTTCCACTTTTCCACGTGCATGCTGGCGATATCAACCTGCGTGGCCTGGGAAACGCGTTCCAGATCAATCAGCGCCGTGTTCAGGTCCGTATGTCCGGAAGACACCACCTGGGTGCGCTGTGCGCCGCGCGATTGCGCCGGCAGGTTGGAGCTAACGGCCAAACTAAAAGAAATCAGGGCAAAGGCGGCCAGGGTGTTCTTCATGGGCAAACTCCTCGCTAAGTATCAGTAAGGATAGCGTTACTTGCGGGGAATCAGCGCATTACCGAGGGTCAGGGAACCACCGGCGGGAGTATTGGGACGTTTGGGGGAGGCGCCAGGGGTGTTTTTCTGATCCGCATTTATCCGCGTTCAATCCGCGGTAGAGGTGTTTGCCTTTCCGATCACCCGGTTTTCGCGGCGCGGGCCGTTGCCGGCAGTTTTCTTAACGCGCTCCACTTCGTTGCGCGCAGCCTGCGGCGCAAGGAAATTTTTAAACCCGCCTTTTACGGCACGACTTCGCAGCCCTCGATTCCCCTTCGGCAAGCTCAGGGTCGTCTCGTGCTAAGCGCTAAAGTCGTGCCCTGACACTTGTCTCGGTGGACCGAAGCGCGTGAGGAACACTGAATCGAACCCGACCCTTCGCAGATAAGCGCGAAAGGATGGGGGCGGGAGAGTGCCGCCCATCGCTTCGGCCAGCGCCGGAGAGCGCGAACGAGACTAGCCCAGGCGCGGGAGCCCTGGGAAAATTGTGTTGTAACAATGACAAGCCCCGTAGGGCGGCGACGCTAACCGAATACGTATTTCGGATCGAAAGGTATTTTGTGCTTCTTCAATAGAGCGATGAACTCGTCTTCAAAGCTGAGCTTGCGGTGATGCGCTTCCTGATTGCCAATGCATTTAATTACGGCGGAGATATTGGAAGAACTCACGCTAAAAGCCCCGTATCCTTCCTGCCACGCAAAGTCCTTTCCTTGTTCGCTTATCCATTTTGAGGAATTAGATTTCACAAGGGCCACGGCGTTTGTCAGCGGCATGGTCGGAGGTAGCCGGAAAAGCAGATGGATATGGTCTTCCATGCCGCCGACGGCGAAGGTCAGCAGATCATGATTTTTGCAGACGGCCGCCGTATATGCCCACAAGCGCGGCAGAAAGTTGCGGGCAAATATCTTCTCGCGATTCTTGGTGCTGAAGACGAGGTGAATATGGTTTTGTGCGTAGATTTTGCGAAACGATGCAACGAGAAAAAAGTGAAGTTTGAAGAAAAGAATTTTGCAAAGCAGGTGGTTAAGATTGTGAGGTGGGGAGTTTAAGTTTTTTCGGTGGTATGCCATTTTACCAATTGACGGGTTTTCTCCATATCTTTCCGGATAAAAACTCAACTAGTTCTTTGGTCAATTCGATGGCTTCTTTCGAGTCTTGGGTCGTGATCTCGATATCATTTGTTTTTCGGTAGTGGGTTAATAAGTTGCGCTTCTTTTTTACCCGTTCGAATTTTTGCCAGAGTGGACTACCCTTGTCGATTTTTCCGTCGCCGAATTTGGCAATTAAAAACAGAACTTTGTCCTCGATTCTTCGAAATTCAGAGTTGGCGCTGATTGAGAATGTTCCGGCGTGGCTGCCCGACTTGTTGAACTGGATCTGTTTCTCCTGCAGGAATCCGGTCTCGTGAATTGAAAATGTATTCGATGGTAACGCTGCGTAGTCCAAGAGCATGTTGTTTACAAAAGACTCAAGCGAAATCCATGATGTCAGAACACTGCCGATCAGATATGCCATAGCACCGTTGGGCGTGGAAGCCGTCAATGCTTGCTCGTGAAGACGTTCCGCATATCTGACAAAAGCTCGGAATGATAGCTGCGTCAAGACGTGTACCCTTTTTGAAACGACTTGATAGCCACCACTTGGCTGACCGCTTGGTTCATCAAAGTTCTGTCTATTGGGCATTTCTCCTTTATGCTTCGAGCTAAGAACACTTGGGCCATTCGTTGGCGGTCCTTGACTGCTGATCTGGTACCAAGCCCCCGGTATGTTGCATCGTCAGAGTCATGGCTAAATATGGACATTTCGCGCGCATTCAGAGGATCGGGGATTCCTTTCGTCGTAGCGGGCACCTCGTAGTGGTTAGCTAGGCGCTTTGGATTTAACTGAAGTAGCCCCGCGACAAACGCCCAGGAAGAAAGGACCGATTCCGTTAATGCCTTATTCCTAAAGCCTTTTAGGTTTTTGATCTTTGCCGGTGCACCCTCTTTAACTGCTTCTTGCTGCTGTTTGTGGAGCTCAGCGAACGCTTTACCAGCGTCACTCAGAGCCTTGTTGCTCCAGAGTGAATCGCCCAATTCCGCCACCCTAGCACCATATTTTGGGTCGAGTTGGACACCAGATTCGCATAGGTATGGCTCATACACGTGCCTATCTAATTCTGTACTTGGCAGCTGTTTTGCTTTTTCCATGCCATCAAAGAAATTCGTGACAAACGTGCGAGCGAGTTTGACGGTAATTTTCTCCGTACTTGACCCTTGATCGGGAAAGTCCTCTGGCTTCTTGAGAAGCGTCACTCGGTGGCACCAATCGCGGAGCCGCAGTCCGACCGTCGTCTCCTCTTGAAGTCGATCGAAAAGATCGTTCGAAACATTAATGTTAGTGTTCGAGATAAGAGCAAGCTCTGTACGCTGTGCTTTAGAGAGATCAAAGAATATCCTGAACCCATGCGGCCGCGAAACCTTTGCTTGTTCAAACGCCTGTTGGACAGCTTTTGCTCGGTGCTGTCCGCCCCAGATTTTCAACGGCGTTTGGGGCGAATATTCCCTGTTGTATTCAACGATAATGTCATTGAACTCTCTTCCTAGGGTCGCGTCTTCCGCCATCCGCTTAAAAGTATTGTGTTCGATCAAAAGCTCTCTGTTCGCGCGAAAGCTATCCGCGCCGCTAGGGTTCAGCTTCGCATTCGTGTCCAGAAGCGGGGAAACATGCTCTGCTAAGACCGTGCACTTAATGTAATAGCCTTTGCTTTTTCCATCTTGATGAATAATTAGTGACGCGTGGTTGGCTACTTCCAAAGGCTTTACTTCCGCTAGGCATTGGCTCACTAAGTCTAGTATGTTCTGGCTTTTCGTTGCGTTCTTGTCGAAGAGTAGGTTCATTATGCATCTGTCCTAACAGAACCGTTCGGGACTCAGGAACAGGTTCAGGTACGTCTAAATCGTACTTCAGCTCGTGGTTAGCGGCAACATTCAATCTGATGATTGGGTCAGGCTCCGCCGACAGTCTGGATTTTCGTCACTTTTTGTCATCCTGCAAGTAATAATTCATTGCACGTGGAGTCACCATAAGCAAGCCCTGGCGATCAAAAAAGCCACGGGTGCGATGCTGGATTATGAAAAAGGTGAGTTTCCATGGCTGAGGCTGAATTCAGGGCCCTTATCCCAAATATCTCGATTGGCTGCGCTATCTTTCCGCATTACTGCTCTTTACATACGCATCGAGCAAGATGCTGGGCAGGCAGTTCACCCTTCCCGCCGGAGATTGCGCTGCGGCCGGTTGGATCGCTCAGCGGCTATCAGGGACATGTCCTGATTCGCAATTGATTCGGGCGAAGAAAACAGCTATAGTATGGCAGCGCCCCAGGGTGCGGAGTCTCTTAAGAAGCTCTTTGAAAAAAAGCAGTTAGCAATTAGCAGCTGGCAATTAGCCGGAAAACCCAAAAACCTTTTTAACCACAAAGGACACGAAGAAACACAAAGGGGGCGTCAACCTTACGCCAATCTGGGATGGCCTGGGATGACGTGGGATACCCGGGGAGGGGGTGGGGCGAGAGAATTGCCAAGATCGCCGAAATTGCCAAAAAGTGTCAATTGAAGAATTAGCCACGCACTTTCGGTAGCCAAAGGCGATTCCCTGCGACTACAATATCCCTGTCCGCATCCTAATGTGTGACAACAGGCGGTATCGGGAGTTCCCGAACTGCACTGGAGGCAAAATGAGCATTACTTCGTTCAACGGAGGGCAGCCTCTGGGCGCTCAACCGACCGGCATCCAAGAGAAGACCATCCGGCCGAAAATCACCACAACCACAATCCACGAGAAAAAACTGCGGCGTGAGCCCATTACCTGCCTTACGGCGTATGACTACGCCACGGCGCGGCTGGTGGACCAGGCTGGGATTGACATGATCCTGGTGGGCGACTCACTGGCGCAGGTGGTGCTGGGCTATGACAACACGCTGCCCGTGACCATGGAAGAAATGCTGCACCACACGCGGGCCGTGCGGCGCGCGGTGCGGTCTGCTATGGTGATTGCCGACATGCCGTTTGGCGCTTACCACGAAGACGAAAAAACAGGCGTGCACAATGCTCTCCGGTTTGTGAAGGAATCTGGCGCCGAGGCGGTCAAGCTGGAAGGCGGCGCCCAGCGCGTTGGCCTAGTCAAGCGTGTGCTCGATGCTGAAGTGCCAGTGATGGGCCACATTGGGCTGACGCCGCAGTCGCTGCACAAGATGGGCGGCTACCGAGTCCAGGGCAAAGACTTTTCCGGCATTGAGCGGCTGGTGAAAGACGCTGTCGCGCTGGATAAGGCCGGCGTATTTTCCATTGTGCTGGAAGGCGTGCCGCGCGAAGTTGCCGCCATGATTACCCGCGAGGTGAGTGCGCCGACGATTGGCATTGGCGCCGGCCCAGATTGCGATGGTCAGGTGCTGGTCTTCCATGACATTGTGAACCTCACGTTCTGCGAGCCGGCCAAATTTGTGCGTCGGTATGGTGACGCCGCTGCGTTGATTACGAATGCGGTGGCGCAGTTCAAGGCAGACGTTGAGAGCGGCGCATATCCCAACGATGCGGAATCCTACCACCTGCCGAAAGAAACCAAGGCGGAACTGGACGCGATTTTAAGACGCAAGGAAATGAAGGCGTACAGCAGGTAAAACAGCTCTTAGCCATTAGCCCTTGGCTCTTAGCTTTGGTGCGGAAGGCCGCGGCATTGATGCGTGAGTGTTATTGCTGATAATGTCTGGCCAGCGTAGCGCCTTGGTTAAGATATTTGATTGTTGTCAGTTGCAAATTGCAGTTTTGTAGAGCCAGCATAAAAACTGAGAGACAAAGCTAGAGGCTAATTGCTAATGGCTAACTGCTGATTTTCCCCATGCTCATCCTTACTTCCGCCGCAGAAGTCACCGCCGTAAGCAAAGAAGCGCGCCATGCCGGCAAACGCCTGGGTTTTGTGCCCACTATGGGCGCCTTGCATGACGGGCATCTCTCGCTGGTGCGCACCGCGCGCGCGCAGTCTGATGTGGTGATCGCGTCAGTCTTTGTGAATCCCAGGCAGTTTGGTCCGAATGAAGATTTCTCTAAGTATCCCCGCAACGCGGAAAAAGATTCCGCCATGCTTGCGGCGGAAAAGTGCGATCATCTTTTTCTGCCGTCGCTGGAGGAGATGTATCCGCCCGGAGGAACAACCTGGGTCAACGTTGAGGGCCTGAGCGAAAAGCTGGACGGCCGCTCCCGCCCGGGACATTTTCGCGGCGTTACCACGGTCGTCGCCAAGCTGTTCAACATCGTGCAGCCTGACCTTGCTTTCTTCGGCCAGAAAGATGCCGCCCAGGTGGCGATCGTCAATAAGATGGTCCGCGACCTGAACTTTGATATGCGAATCGTGGTCTGCCCGATCATCCGCGAAGCCGATGGCGTGGCCATGAGTTCACGCAACGACTATCTCAATCCCGAGCAGCGCAAACAGGCGCTTGTTTTGTACCGCGCGCTGATGCGCGTGCAAACCCTGGCCGACCGCGGCGAATCGAATTCCGCCCGCCTGAAAGTTGCTGGCGAACAGGTGATGGCGGAAGAGGCTTCAGTCAAGCTGGACTATTTCGAGATCGTGAACCATGAGACGCTTGATCCCGTCGACGATATCTCTGGCGGCGCGCTGGTCGCCGTCGCGGCGTATGTCGGCAGCACGCGGTTGATTGACAACATTGTGCTAACAGGTAAAGGTAACGCTGCCGACCCGCGATGACGCGCTTTCCGGTCATCTTTTTGAAAGAAACATGTTTCTCGCGATCACATACCTGAGCGGCATCTCTGCTGATTTCGTAATGCCGATGCGTTGCGTAACCACAACTTCTTCTGTGCGGAAGCCGTAGCTCATCACCTGAAGGTCGGACTTGGGAGAAAGCATATCTTTGCCGTTGTCGCGCGGACGCGTAATGCCCAGCGCTTCACACAGCCTTCCCGGACCGCTGGCTAGCTTGCGCAGATTGCCGACAGACGTGAGATCAAGATCAGACAGGCCGCGGGCTTTGGCCATTGCGTCCATTCCGCTTACTGGCTCCAGCGCGCGGACCAGCACGCAGCCGGCGTCTCCGTCAGGCAGGCAGGAAATATTCAGGCAGTAATGAACGCCATAGATAAAGTAAATGTAAGCGTGTCCCGGAGGCCCCCAGAGCACGGCATTGCGAGCAGTATGGCCGGCCGCAGCGTGCGCAGCCAGATCACCCGCGCCCAGATACGCCTCAACTTCAACAATGCATCCCGCAAGTTGCTTGTGTCCTTCGCGCCGCACGATCAGCTTGCCCAGCAGTTCACGTGCAACGGCTCTTGGGTCTCGATTGAAAAAAGCTCGGCGCAGCAGCTTGGCATCGCGCGTCATACAGGCCGCGACTGCACGTGGGCAAAGCGCTCTTTGAGCCGCAGAAATGGGCTTTCCAGCCAGCGATATGACGCGGCCGCCAGCGCGACTGTGAGCGCCAGCCCAAGAATCGATTGTGCAAAGACCATCAGAGGCGTTGAAGCAGGAACCATGCGCATTGCGCAATAATGGGCGAACTCATGCAACACGTAAAGACCGTAAGAAATCTTTCCCAGATAGAGAAGCGTTTTGCTGCACAGGAATAAGTGTTGCGACCCCAACACCGCCAGCAGCACGGCAACGCTGGCCAGCGCCGTGAACGGATGTCCCAGCGCCATTTTCCACGTTGTGTGCGTCAGATGGTCGCTTGTAACGGTAAAAGCGTAAACCGCAATCCACGTCGCAATGCCGCCGCAAAGCAGCGCCATTCGTATCGTGCGCGACCATCGCGGAAGTTTGTGGCCGAACAGCGCAATCAGAATTCCGAAAGCGATAGGATCGAGCCGCGTAAACGTGTTGTATTCGATCCTCTCGACCGGCGCGGCGGAGATTGCCAGCCACACGCGCCACGCATTGGCGACAACCAGCAATCCCACCGCCATCGCTGCCATGGTGCGAACCGACGCTTTGCGCAGCGCCAGCGGCCATGCCAGATAAAACTGTTCTTCAATCGAGACGGTCCATAGCGGCGTAGCGAAAGACGCGGGCAGACCATAGAAAGCGTAGATCCAGTTGCCTGCCAGCAAGCTGTAGCCGACCACATAGCGCATCGGCAGATACTGCCAGGGAAGCACCTTCGCGGCGATTGCGGCGAATGCAACAAACCCAAGATAGAGCGGCCAGATGCGCAGAATTCGGCGAACGTAAAAGCCACGAAGGTCAAGAGCTCCTGTGGCGGAACGCTCACGCAGCAGCAGGCTGGTAATCAGGTAAGCGCTCAGCGCGAAGAACAGATCCACGCCATATGCGCCTGCGCCAAACGTTGGGATAAGCAGGTTGCTCAACCACTGCGGGTATCCGGCAGCGTTGTAAAAATCCATGGTGCGCGGAGCAGCATGGAAGATAAAGACGCCCAGGAACGCGAAGAACCTCAGCGCATCCAGCTCCGGACGGTAAAAACGCTCGGCGCGGACGCCAGTTCGTACGCCAACCTGAGCCGAAACTGTCTCTGCAACCGTTGTCATCTACTTCTTCTTCGCCGCGCCTCGGCTAGCCGTATGCGCTGCCGAGCCTGCCGACTGCGTGGTGATCCACTCATCCACGTTGCGCTCCAGAATGTCCAGTGGCAGCGGCCCCGAGCCCAGCACCACGTCGTGAAATTCTTTCAGGTCAAACTTCGCACCCAGCTTCTCTCTGGCTCGGGTCCGCAGTTCTTTGATCTTCAACTCTCCGGTCTTGTATGCCAGCGCCTGTCCCGGCCACGCAATGTAGCGATCAATTTCATTCGTGATGTCCAGTTCATGCTTGGGGCAGTTCTCCATGAAATACTTGATCGCCTGTTCCCGTGTCCAGTGCTTCACGTGGATTCCGGTATCCACTACCAGCCGGACGGCGCGCCACATCTCGTAGCTGAGCTGGCCGAATTTGGAATATGGATCGCTGTAAAGCCCCATATCGTCGCCCAGAGACTCGGCATAAAGCCCCCAGCCCTCCACGTAAACCGTATATTCACCATAGCGGCGGAAATTGGGCATTTCTCCCAATTCGTGGGCTCGGGCAATCTGCAAATGGTGTCCCGGCACCGATTCATGCAGCGTAAGCGCCGTCATTTCCCACTTGGGCCGGGCATCAGGCTTATAAAGATTGACGAAGTAGGTTCCGGCGCGTGACCCGTCCGCGGCGCCGGGGCGGTAATAAGCAGCGGTCGTGTCCGGCGCGAAGGCCGCCGGAATGGCTTCAACCCCATAGGGCTCGCGTGGCAGTGTGCGAAATACCTTTACCAGATTTGGGTCAACAGTTTTGGCCAGCGCCTTGTAGGCTTCAAACAGGTCCTCCGGAGTCTTGTAAAAGAACTGTGGATCGGTTCGCAGGAATTTGAAAAACTCCTCGCGCGAGCCCTTGAATCCGGTCTGCTGCATAACCCGGTGCATTTCGCGATTGATGCGCGCCACTTCCTTCAATCCGATCTGGTGAACTTCTTCCGGCGTCTCGTTTGTGGTGGTGTAGTGGCGAATCATCTGGGCATACAGCGCGCCGCCCTGTGGAAGCTGCCATGCTCCCACCTGGCCATAGCAAGCGGGCAGATATTCGCTTACAAAAAACTGCTTGAACTTCGTAAATGCCGGCACAACCTGCTGTTCCACCGCCTGCCGGGCTGCCTCTTGGATCCGGTGCTGGTCACCTGGACTGATCGCCGCCGGGAAAGTCCGAAACGGTTTATAAAAGCCGCTCTGCGTGGGATCGCCGACGATCTGTTTGTCCAGTTGAGCGGGAATGCGCTCCATGATGACGCGCGGATGGACCATGTGCTCGCGGATTCCCTGGCGCAGCAGCGCCGTAAATTGGTCCAGTGCCGTGGGCACGGCGCGCAGCCGCGCCAGCCAGTCTTCATAATCTTTGACTGTTTCAAAGCGCAATGAACTTGCCAGATCGTCACTGGTTTGCGGCCCTTCGCGCTGGTTAAAGCTCATCAGGAACCAGCGGACTTTGTACTGTTCCAGGCGGTCAAGATAGCGCTTCTGAAACAAGTCGTAATTGAGCTGGTCAGCCTTGCTTAGGCTGCTGCGGTCGATCCTGGCCAGTTTGGCCAGCACTTCCTTGTTGAGGGCATCCCGCCGTGCATAGGCTTGCGGGCTCCGATCCATCCAGCGGTCGTTCCACCGGCGATCACCCAGCTCTGATGCCTGTTCCGGGTCCTCCTGCATCTGCTGGTCCCATGCCGAGGCAAACAGATCGTGGAGTGCCTTCGTTGTCTCAGGCCGCGGAGCGGCATGTCCGCTGACAGGTAAAGTTAGCAGCAAAAGCACGAAAGGCCACGTTCGCATTAGTTCCTCCGTTCAAGCGGAAAGTGTATAGCAGAATGCATACGGCATTAAAATCATCGCTGGATCCAGGGTCTTTCGCCAGGCCGCAAATATTTGGACTTCACCCGGGAGGTATTGCCATGAAATTTCGCAGATCATTGACGTTCGCTCTGGTGTTGCTTGCAGCGTCTTGGGCAACCGCGGAAACCATTGCCAGGGGAACCCACGCAACCGTTCGCCTCAACACGTCTCTGAGTTCGGCCACCGCCAACGTTGGAGAAAGCTGGAGCGGAACCCTGACTCATGACATTGCTGAACATGGCAAAGACGTCGCCAGGGCGGGCTCACCGGTCAAAGGCAAAGTCACCTATGTGAACCGTAGCGGACGCCTGCACAAGCCCGGCGCGCTTACGTTGCGCCTGAGTTCCATCAACGGAGAGACGGTTTACAGCTCGCGCGTGAGCCGCCAGGGCAAGAGCCATACCAAGAGCAACGCAACCAAGATCGGCGGCGGCGCTGGTGCCGGTGCGCTGATTGGGGCGCTGGCTGGCGGCGGAAAAGGAGCGGCCATCGGTGCCGCAGCGGGAGCCGGCGCGGGAACGGGAGTTGCTGCCGCTACCGGCAAGCAGGAAGTCAGGATCCCGGCAGAGAGCGTTCTCACCTTTACGATTACCGGCTCGAAATAATCTGAGACGACTAAGCTGCCAGGGCTTTCGGCTCATTACAAAATCTTTCGAGTTCTATATTTTGGTTTGATCTGCGAATTCAGATAAGCCCCTTTTGAGGCTGCAGTCAAGAGTCCTTGATACTCATCATTAGGCACATCAAAGTAGCGATAGGTTTCATCGGAACTTTTAAACTCAACATCAAGCGTTTGCAATTTAGGTTAATGCTATGCGGCTTAGCGAAATTTAACGTTTAGATTGCAGGTATTTATTGAAGAACGAATATGCGATTGAGGGCATCATACTCGTACCGCGCTTCGTAGATGTTCTGGTTCCCCGTCTGCGTTGTATACAAGAATCTGACTTGGATGGGGAGGCGAATTGGAGTGCGTTGTTTGATTCGATCCGTAATTGCCTGTCCGGGCAGTTCCCGCGGATCCAATTCAATCGGGCTTGCTTGCGAGAGATGTTGGCGTTCGATTGGAGTGATCTGCTGTTCATTCAGGTATTCAGGCTGAAAAGTTAACTCGCCATGGATATTCGAAATCGTTTCCCCTTCATTATAGATTTTGCCTACTATGTAATAACGCATTACATGACTGGCAGGTTTGCGCTCTTCCAACCAGAAACGAGTGCCGATTTTGGGTTCATTCAGCTTTGCTCTGAGATCATTTAATTCACTTTGGATAAGGTCTGCCCGTTTTTTCTCTTCCTCAACTCTACTATTCAGGGTGCGCTCTAATTCTTCCGCGTGACGTTTCTGTATTTCCACTTGCGTTTCCGTCTTGTTTACCGCGTCATTCCACGCCTTGAAACACGCGATCCCAAAGCCGACTATGGCCACCGTCCAGTAAATCCACGTCCTTACATTGTGCCCTGTGTTCTGCCAAAGTGTTAGCAAACCGATCAAGCTGCCGCTCGTAACCAGTGAACCCCAATGTTTGCGGATTGCGTTCAGAAATTCGGTGGCTTGCTTTATCACTGTATACTTGCGCCTTTCAGGTTCAGTTCCCACACAATATCATGCACGGTGGCGTTGGCTTTCAGGTGCATGGTGGGTAATGGTGCTTGATGGTCTTGGCTCGTTCGGGATCGATGTCGGCTGTCATGATGATTTGGGCCTGCGGATGTTGGTCGGCCAGGGCACACACTTCACTGATCGCGATGGCTTCAAAACGGTGTGGCCTTGGTGATGGAGTTCGACGGTGAGCCGGTTGTGGGCCCGGGCGCAATCCCAAATCAAGCGGGTGTGCCGAGCCCGGAAACTCGACAGAGAAGCCCCGTGCCAGCTTGTAGGAGAGGTTCTGATCAAAGAGTAATTTCAAACGGGGGCAGTAAACAATTTGCGCTCGCGATCAGCAGCGAACGCGAGACAAGCTTTAATGTCTTCGGCTTCCAAATCAGGAAAATCCTTAAGAATTTCTTCCTGCGACATGCCCGAAGCCAGATACCCAAGCACTTCGTAGACGGTGATACGCAGACCACGGATGCAAGGCTTCCCACCTCGTTTTCCCGCCTCCATGGTAATCCGTCCTCCGTAGTTCATGGAACCAGAGTATGTCTTCCAGTGCCACTGGTCAAGGATGTTTAAGCCGGTTTTCCAGTGCAATTGTTCCATTGCTGAACTGCCGCAAACCGCACCGGGGGTGAGAATCATTGGAACGCTGTTATTTCCCTTTCAGCGCCGCCATCGCCGCTGCAGCATGCTCGTCCGGCTTTAAGCCCGTAAGCACAGCGGAAATCCTGCCTTCCGGGCTGATCACAAACGTCGTCCGCTCGATTCCCATATATTTCTTGCCGTACATGCTCTTTTCCTTGAGCACGCCATACTTGATCGCCACGGCCTTGTCGTCGTCGGCCAGAAGCGAATAAGGCAGGTCATATTTTTCTTTGAATTTCTTCTGCGCAGAGGGCTTATCGGCGGAAATGCCCAGCACCACAGCGCCGGTTTTCTGTATCTTGGTGAATGCGTCGCGGAACCCGCACGCCTCAATCGTTCAACCCGGCGTGTTGGCCTTGGGATAGAAAAACAGCACCACGTTCTTCCCGCGATAGTCTTTCAATGCGAGAGACTTGCCTTCTTCATTGGCAAGAGTGAACTCCGGGGCTTTATCATTAACTTGCATGGTTTTTCCGTGTTTATAAGATCAATGAATTTATATAGCAGAAGAAAGTTCCTGGCCAGCGCGGTTCTAGTGCTGGTGTGTGCCGCTGCGGTTACCGCTGCTTTCGCGCAGCGGCGTAAACCGCATAAGTTGCGGGCCACGGCGGTGGTTGAGGTCACAACGGATTCGGCCGGCATCGTTGGCGCCCGGGTCTTTCCCGTTACCATTCTGGATGACGGTACCTTTCATGACGCCAGCATCTATAAGGCTGCTCCGGAGCCCATGGCGCTCGATAAAGGCATTGTTTACGAAGTGCAGAAAGACGGTATCCCCGCCGGTTATGCCACTATCCTGAGCAGCGCAAACAATAAAGGCTGGACAGCGCTAGGTAAGTGGCAGGTTGCACAGGCCCCGAAACCCGCCCAGGCTTCCACGCCGGTCACCGCCGGTAGCGATCGGCCGGTATTTCATCGCAGCGACTCCAGCTCTTCAACCACGCCAGCCAGCGGCAGCGACGATCGACCGGTGCTCCATCGCGGCGATGCCAGCCCGTCTCCAACGCCTTCCGCTACCCCGGCTCCATCCGGCCCGCCGCAGTCGACGGACACCGCCACGAACAGTGCTCCCACGAGCGATTCCAGCAGCGGGCCGGACGATGCTGACCGGCCGGTGCTGAGGCGGCGTTCTCCTGGAAAACAAGAACCCGAGCAGCCGACCCAACCGCCGAGCGCACAACCCTCATCGCCACAGCCGCAGCCCTCACCCACTCCATTCGCAGGGCCCGTCCCCCGCACAAAACTGCCGGTGGTCCCCTCCGGCACCAGAACATACGTTGCCGTTTCCGACAATGAGCCGGCAGACATTCGCTCCTACCAGTTCAAATGGAAACCCGGGGAAGAGACGCAAATGGAAGTCAAGATGCGCAAGCTGGCATTGGCCCAGCTTCCACGGGAAAACGCGCAACTCACGCCGAACTCACTCCAGAACGTGGTCATGCGCTCTTTTGACCTGGACTTGAGCAATGACGCGGTCATCGTTTTGAGCGCGGAGATTCCCGGCAGCTATCTCGCGGCCGACGCGAAGGGCACGCCGGGAAAGTTTATTTCCCGTTATGTCACCGTCATCGCCCGCGTGGATTTTGAAGGCGTGCCGCAGAAGCTTGCTTCCAGCGTGACCGATTCTTCACGTCTGGATGTGGCGCCGCGTCTGGAGTTGATCGACGCCGTCGACGTTGATGGCGACGGCCTGGCCGAGCTGCTCTTTCGCGAATACAGCTTTGACGACAAAAGCTTCATCGTCTACGGGATCGGCCGCAGCACGGTAACCAAAGTCTTTGAGGGAGCAAGCGTGCCCCTGCGGTAGGAGACATTTTAACGGTCTTTCGACACAAGGCCTTTCAATACATTCGGACCAGGTGGAAGATTGGCAGAAAAGAAATCAAAATCAAACGAATACTCTCCTAGAAAAAAGGGGCCTGCGGGCTCCCACTACGTTGTCTGCGTCAAGAACGAGGACTATCCCGCCTCACTGGAGTTGCGCAAGATCTATCAACTTAGAAGTGATGTAGCCGCGATCAAGCTCGGAATGCTGCGGGTAGTGGACGAATCGGGCGAGGACTATCTCTACCCTGAAGACCATTTCATAGCAATCAAACTCACGCCATCAGTCGAACGCGCCCTTCGTTCGGCTTCCTAGCCTCCGCTCACCGCTGGCACGATCAAGACTTCCGCGTCGGCTGGCACTTTGGTAGACAGGCCGTCGGCAAAGCGAATGGCTTCTTCGCCCACGAATATATTGATGTGCTGGCGTACCGAGCCCTGCTCATCCAGGATCCTGTCGCGTAATCCAGGATGGTCTTTCCACAGCGCTTCCAGTACCTCGGCAACTGTTGCGGGCGCCCCGTCGATGGCCAGTGAATTCCTGCCCCCGGCAAAAGAAGCCAGATACGAAGGTATGCGAACCGTCACCGGCACGGCTATCTCGCGGCCCGCGCGCGAGTTTTAGTTGCGTGCTTCGACGTTCTTTTCTTCGCAGGCGAACCCTTCTTCCGCGCTTTTGTCTTCTCCGCGCCTCCGCGTCTCCGCGGTGAACTAGTTCCGCCGTCGCCAACCAGGGCCGCTTTCACGCAAACCACGGCCGGCAGTCCTTCTATGATCGCCTGCCAGGATTTACCATCATCGTGCGAACCATAGACCTTGCCGCTTCTTGTGCCAAAATAAATGCCTGCCGGAGCGCAGGTATCCGTCGCCAGCGCATCGCGAAGGACCGTTTCCATGGCGTTCTGCTGCGGCAGGCCGCGCGTGAGCGGTTTCCAGCTTTCGCCCGCATTCCGCGTGCAATAGACACGCAGTTTTCCCTCCGGGGTGCAGCGATACTCGTCGGACTCAATCGGCACAATGTACGCCGTTTCAGGATCATGCGGATGCACCGCCATGCAAAAGCCAAAGTCTGACGGTACGCCATTCGCTATGTCCTTCCACGAATTGCCTCCATCATCACTGCGGTAAAGTCCCCAGTGGTTTTGCAGAAACAGCCGCTCCGGTTTGGAAGGATGGCGCGCAATCTTGTGCACGCACTGTCCGAACTCGGGATATTTGTCGGGAAGAAACTCGGCGCGCACTCCCGTATTTCGCGCCTGCCACGTTGTTCCGCCGTCGTCTGTGCGATATGCGCCGGCGGTGGAGATGGCGATCATCATCCGCCTGGGGTTCACCGGATCGGGAACAATCGTGTGCAGACACATGCCGCCCCCGCCGGGTACCCATTTCGGGCGGTGCGGATGATTGAGCAACCCTTCCACAGGCGACCATGTCTTGCCCGCGTCGTGCGATTCAAACAGTGCTGCAGGTTCCACGCCGCAATAGAGCGTGTCAGGATCGTCGGCCCGTCCCGGCGTGATCTGCCAGATGTTCTTCAACGCAAGGTTCGACTCGGGCGGAAACTTCACGGAATACGTTTCCGGCTCGGTCACGGTCTTGCCGTAATTGTCGGAAGAACACAGCACCGTTCCCCAGCGAAAACTCTGCTGCGCCCACCACATTCTGTGCCGGCCCTGCCGCTGGTCGAACGCCACGGCATACACCGGCGAGCCGATCGAATAGGGTCCGCCCACGTCCCACTTTTTGCGCGATCGGTTGGAGCGCAGTACGAATGCGCCCTTCATGGTGCCCACAAGAACGATGACGTCGCCGTTCCTGGCTGAAACGTGCTTGACTGAAGGCATGATGTACTCCGGTAGAAAATGAACCCCATATTCTATCGGTCGGCGACCACAGATTCAAAATGCATAGGCCGTTCTGTCAGGGCAGACGCATCTTAATTTTCTGGTGATAAAGATTACTACTGCGATTCTTCTCTGGCAGTTTGGCAAGCCAATTTTCAAGTTCCATGGACGGTCAACCCAGAAATTCTATTCTCGACAGGCCACAGGGTGACAGAATTGCTTCGCCAAACTTGCACATTCGGGCATTTTGCGGCTCCGGAATAGGGTTTGACCGTTCCCCAGAATTTAGATGCGGCTGCCCTGGCCGTTCTGTTGCAAAATCAGTTTGAATTCAAAGCTGTTGGCCGCTAAGATTGTCCGTCCACAAAGACAGCGTTTGATTCCGATCATGCCGTGAAAGAGAGGACTTCATGCGGAAAGAACAAGCCCACTGGCCCGAAGAGCGCGCATGGACACCTGAGCAAATAGCAGCTAGCAATTTCCCGTGAAGTGCATTCCTCGCGCCATTGCAGACGGTCGAGAGCGGTTCCATTGTGGAACTCGCCAGCAAAAATTTACATGGAAATTATTGCTTGTATCGACGCCCAGGTTATCTACTTGATGTGTGCTTTTCTGTCCTGAGTTTTTGGATGGGAATGCAGGATCATCAGGAGGTGGCCCTTGCGAGCAGTAAATCCGTTCAGAGCAATTGCATTAGGTCTCGCGTTGCTTTCAGTGGTCAACGTCCAAGCCGGTACTCTCAACAATGCAAACACAACTCTCGGCGTCACTGTTACCTTGCCCGGTGGCGGTGTTGACCGTTTTGCCGTTGAGAATGCTACCACGCACAAATTAGCCCCAATGATTCCATTGAAGGGCACAAACGGAGTGTATGGAGTCCGGGTTGAGCCATATATTTCTGACGGTCTTATCGCTGTGCGGCTCTCTGCAGTCCTGGGCGGCAGTTCTGCTCAGGCGGAGGGCTCTTGCCTGCAAAAGTCCGGTCCGGTTAAAAGCATCGAAATAGGTTCGTACGTGATCGGGAAGCAGGGTGATTATCTGCAAATTGCCGACCTGGAAAAATTCGGCTTGCAGCCGCTCACCATTACCGCAGCCACAGTATCGATCATTCCTGTTTCCAGCGGCGATCCGTGCTGCTTCACCAGTGATGGCCTTGAGTGCTGCTGGAGCTGTTCAGGCTGCAAAACGCAGAGCTGCTTCGATGCATGCCAGCAGCAAGAAGCGGAATGCCTGAGCGTGTGTAACTAAGAACAGATAACAAACAGGACGACTATTTAGTGGGATTCCGAATCTGGCCTTCAGCCCCAGACGGAATCCCTCTTTCTATCCCCTTGAACTATAAAGGGCCACGTTTACTGAAGGAGGGCGTCGTGACTTTACAGCACTGCTCGTACAAATCTTATCTTGCAAAGCTTTCAACAGCTCAGATTTTCCGCTTCATTGCAATCCTGGTACTCCTTTCAAGTGGCGCGTTAGCTCAACAAAGCGCTCCTGGGGACGAGCAAATCAAGCAGCGAATCAGGGAGTTCGTGGCGCGAACTGTGACCTTGGCGCCGCTTAAAGACATTCAAATCGTCGAATTCAGTGCGCCCGATAACGGCGGATTACGTAAAGTCGTCGTCAGTTTTCTGAACAATGAAGAAGCTGTTTCCAAGACTTTTTACGTTACCCGTGACAACAACGAAATTCTTGAAGGAACACTCCAAACTCTTACACCAGACCCTTGGAAGGACATTAGGGCCAAGCTCGAACCAATGATCCAGCGGGGGCCGGCCAACGGTCCTGCCGGCGCTGCCGTGAGCGTGGTCGAATTCAGCGATTTTGAATGTCCTTTTTGCCGCCGCCTGAACGTCACGCTGGAGCAATTAAACAAGCAGCATCCGTCTCAAATACGATGGATATTTTTAGATTATCCGTTGGTTGATATCCATCCCTGGGCGCGGGCTGCAGCAATCGCGGGTGATTGCGTCGCCGAGCAATCCCAAGACAAGTTCTGGCTGTTTGAACCTATGATTTATGAACATCAACAGGGGATCAAGCCAGAAACAGCTTCTGAGCAGCTTCGTAGTTATGCGCTGGCGGCGGGCGCTGCACCTGATAAATACAATGCGTGTGTTCAGTCTCCCGAAGCGGCCAATCGGGTGAACACATCCATTGCGCAGGGTAAATCACTGGGCGTTAGCGGTACCCCGACTCTTTTTGTCAACGGCCGCAGAGTTGTAGGCGGCGTTTCTCTTGATGCCTTGGAAGCGGCTATCACGAATGAGTTAGAGCTTGCGCAGCGGAATGCTCTTGCTGCAGGAGAGTACCGATCAACTAAAAAATAATTATTACTCCGCTGCAGATCTGGTGAAGCATTTTTCCGATTACCGTATTCTTGCAGCCAGTGGAGGAGGTTTCAATGCGAAGATTGTCAGGCAGAAGAGCTGGATGCTTGAGGCAAGTGTATGCGGACCCGAGAGCTAGCGGCATTGAAAAATGTAGGGCTATTGCGGTTGGTAGTTGCTGCTTAGCTTTTTCGCCAGCAGCTCATTCACCAGCTCCGGCTTGGCCTGCCCTTTTGAAGCCTTCATCACCTGCCCGACAAAGAAGCCGAGGATCGTCATCTTGCCGGCGCGGTATTGCTCCACCTGTTTGGGATTGGCGGCAATGATTTCGTCGATGATCTTATCCAGCGTCCCGATATCGGTAATCTGCTGGGGTTTTTCCCGTTCATAAACGGATGGGAAATCTTCCCCGCTGGCAAAGGCCTTATCATAAAGATCTTTGAGGATTTTGCTGGAGATTGCTCCGGACTCCACCAGGTCGGCCGACATGGCAACGCCTTTCATGGTAATTGGCGACTGTTCGATCTCCAGGTTCCTGGCCTTGAGGCGGCCCATCAGTTCGCTCTGCACCAGATTGGCCACACGCTTGGGGCTCTTGGCCGCCCCGGCAGCCTCTTCAAATTGGTCGGCCAGCGATTTGGTGACAGTCAGCACCCGCGCGTCATATTCGGTGATGCCATAGCCGGCGACCATGCGTTTGCGCCGGGGGGCCGGCAACTCAGGCAGCGTCCTGCGGATCGCTTCCTGCCAGCGCGCATTCACAACCAGCGGCGGCAGATCAGGCTCAGGAAAATAGCGGTAATCATGCGCCTGTTCTTTGGAGCGCATGCTGTAAGTCTTGCCTTCGCTGGAATTGTAGAGCCGCGTCTCCTGCTGGATTCGCTCGCCCGCTTCAATCGCCTCGATCTGCCGGTCAATCTCATATTCAATCGCCTCACGGATAAAGCGAAAGGAATTTACGTTCTTGATTTCCGTCTTGGTGCCAAACGCTTCCTGGCCACGCGGGCGCACGCTCACGTTCGCGTCACAGCGCAGCGATCCTTCTTCCATATTGCAATCGCTCACTCCGGTATACAAGATGATCTCTTTCAGCAGCGTGAGGTACTCGAAAGCCTCGTCCGCCGATCGCATATCAGGTTCGCTGACAATCTCCACCAGCGGCGTTCCGCTGCGGTTCAGGTCAATCGACGTGTAGACACTCGAATCGGCCAGGCCGTCATGGATGCTCTTGCCCGCGTCCTCTTCCAAGTGCAGCCGCGTGATGCCTATTTTCTTGTTGCCGCCGCTTGCTTGCGCAATCTCGATATATCCGTGCTCGGCCAGCGGCTTATCAAATTGCGAAATCTGGTATCCCTTGGGCAGGTCGGGATAAAAGTAATTCTTGCGGGCAAAGATTGAAGTCTCTCGCACCTGGCAGTTCAGGGCCTGGGCGGCCAGAACGGCAAACTCCACGGCGCGTTTATTCAGTACAGGCAAAGCGCCCGGCAACCCAAGACATACCGGACAGACGTTGGTGTTGGGCGGAGCGCCAAACTTCGTGGAGCAGCCACAAAAAATCTTGGTTTTCGTCAGTAGCTGGACATGCACTTCCAGCCCGATCACCGGCTCGTATTTCTCGCGTGCCGATACCGAAACCTGTGTGCTGGCAGACATGAAAGGATTATAGGGCCATTCGCGGCCTACTTTGGCGGAGGCATGGCGCTGGCCGGCTTGTCCATAGGTATGTCGAAGTAAAACAGTTCCTTGGCGCCGGCCTTGATGCCGGAGATGTACAAGTGCGCGCCCGGTTCCGGGGGCTCGCCCTCCATGTCGAAAAATAAATAACCGGAGTGGGTGGAGTGGGGAGTGACCGGCACGGTCAGAAACTGCGCCGACTCATACTCTTCCTGCGTGTCTTTGCTGATCGCCTCTTTCTTCTTGCCCACCGGAAACGGCAAATGCATGCCCGGATGGCTCTTGTCGGCACGGTTGGGTCTAACAAACTTGCGATAGATATCGTCGTTGGTGGCCGGCTGCAGCTTGTCACGTCGCGCAGTGATGTATTCGACCTTCAGCTCCTGGAGCATCAGCGTTTGATCGCCGTCGTTGGAAATCAGCAGCCGGACCGGATAAAGGCCGTGCTCTTGGTAATTGTTTTTGAATACACCTGCTGTTTGCGGCGTGTCACACGGCTCGGCGGCAATCGTGACCTTTTCATCATTGTGGGCTTCATGCAGCGCATACGTGCTGGCGTGCGCCGCAGGCGGCGGATTGAAGTGCTTTTCGCTGAAAAGCAGGGTGGACAGCAGGGCCACGCACACGGCAATCTTCGCGGGTTTCACAAAATCGATTATATCCAGCCTCCGGCCAGGTTTGCACAACCGCGCCGTTTCCATAGAATGTCCAAGTCATTTCATGTATGTTTTCTACAGTTTGCTCCTTGCCTGCGCAGCGGTGCTTTCGCTGCCGTGGTGGCTTGTTCAAATACTGCGCCTGGGCAAGTACCGTTCCGGGCTTGCCGAGCGTCTCGGCTTTGTGCCGTCGCGTTTGCAGGACGTCCGGCCGGGTTCCATCTGGGTGCATGCTGTTTCCGTTGGCGAAGTCCTTGCCGTCAGCCAGTTGGTGAATGAGCTCCAACAAAAATATCCGGACCGGCAAATCCTTGTTTCCACCACCACCGCCACAGGTCAAAGCCTGGCACGCCAGCGCTTTGGTGAAAATCGCGCGTTTTTCATGCCTCTGGACTTCGGCTTTGCCGTGCGACGATACCTTGACGCGCTCAAGCCGCAACTGATCGTGATCGCCGAAACCGAGTTCTGGCCTAACCTGCTGCACCTCGCAGGCAAACGACAGACGTCGCTGGCAGTCGTCAATGCGCGCATCTCTGACCGGTCGTTTCCGCGCTATCGACGGTTCAAGTGGTTTTTCAGCCGCGTACTCTCCGAGGTAGATTTATTTCTGACGCAAACTGCGGAAGACGCGCAAAGGCTGCGCGAGATCGGGGCCGCAACCGGACGGATCCAGGTGAGCGGCAATTTGAAATTTGACATTCGACCGGCCTCGCACACATCTCTGGTAAGCACGCTGCGCGCAGCCATCGGCGTCCATTCGCCCGTAATCGTGAGCGGCAGCAGCGCCGAAGGCGAAGAGGAGCTGTTAGTGGAAGCGTTCAAGCGTGTCCAACAACAATTCCCCGAGGCGATTATGGTGCTGGCGCCAAGACATCCTGAGCGATTCGAAAAAGTGGCGGGCTTGATCACTTCCGCGGGATTAGTTTTGCAGCGCCGCAGTCTCTGGAAACCGCCGCAGCCAATCACCAGCGGCATCTTCCTGCTCGACAGCATGGGCGAGCTTGCCGGCGTTTACGCCCTGGCTGACGTCGCTTTCGTGGGCGGCAGTCTGGTCCCTACCGGCGGACACAACATCCTTGAACCGGCGCAATATGGCGCCACAATCCTCGTGGGCCCCCACACATTTAACTTCCGTGAGATCGTCAGCATCTTTGAGCAGGGTGGCGCAGTCAAGATTGTCAACGCCGAAACTCTCGGCCCGCAACTTCTCGTGTTGCTGAACCAGCCTGAAGAGCGCGAGCGCATGGGCCGGCTGGCTAAAGACTTATTTACGAAGCATGCCGGGGCAACGCACCGTACTCTGGAAGCGCTTGGCCCGCTTCTCACCCAGCAACGGCAGGGAAATCGATGAACCCGCTCTCTGCTATCTTCCGCACCGGTGTCGCACTGCGGAACTCGTTGTATGACCGCGGCGCTTTTAAGGCCCATAAGCTGGCACGACATGTTGTAAGCATCGGCAACATTTCCGTGGGTGGAAGCGGGAAAACGCCATTGGTCATCGCGCTGGGCGGGATCTTGAAACAGCACGGCATTGCATTTGACGTGCTCTCCCGCGGCTACGGCCGCAGCTCCACCGAAATTGCGGTCGTCGATCCCAAGGGGCCCCCCGAGCAATTCGGCGACGAGCCTCTGCTGATTGCCAGGAAGCTTCAAGTTCCGGTGATTGTCGGGGCGGACCGATATCAGGCCGGCCTTCTGGCTGAAAAGCTGTTCTCCAGCAAACTCCACCTGCTCGACGATGGTTTTCAGCATCGCCGCTTGCACCGCGATTTTGATATTGTCCTGCTTCCCGCAGAGGACCAGAACGGCATCCTGCTCCCATTCGGCCGTTTGCGTGAGCCAATCACTGCGCTGCAACGTGCTGATGCCGTCGTGCTGCCAGATTTGCCCAAGGGACCCCTTCAAGTCAAACGTGTTTGGCGCGCTCACAGGCAAATCGAATTCCCTGGCGCCGGTGGCAAGCTGATTGCTTTTTGCGGGATTGGCCGTCCGGGGCAGTTTTTTGAGGCGCTGAAAGGCGTCCAACTGGAAATCGCAGGCCGGATCGCCTTTCGTGATCATCACCACTACGGGCAACGCGACATCGATCGCCTGCTGGAGCTCAAGAAAATGGCGGGAGCAGATGGCTTTGTTACCACCGAGAAAGACGCCGTCAATCTGGGAAGTCTTTCCCAACAACTTGGGCCTTTGCGAATTGCCGGACTCCGGATTGACCTGGAATCTCCCGAGCAGATGATGGCGGAGATGCTAATAACCTTAGAACAGCGTTCCGGGTGCCGATTTTAGCTACGGCATGAGAAAATCGTGAGTTCCATGCAAAAACCCCAAAAATCCGCCGAGCGTCTGGTTAAGATCATTGAGGAGTTTCCCAAGCTCAGCATTACCGTTCTTGGCGACCTCATCGCAGATGAGTTTATTTACGGAGAAATCTCGAGGGTTTCAAGGGAAGCGCCGGTGCTCATCCTGCGCCATCGCGAGCGCATGGTGGTGCCTGGAGGAGCCGGCAATGCCATTTACAACCTGGCTGACCTCGGGGTCACCGTTCTGCCGGTGGGTGTAATCGGTGACGACGAAGCCGGACGCATGCTGCTGCACGCCTTTCGCCAAAAACACATTTCCGTGAGCGCCATCCGCCGGATCAAAGGCCGGGGCACGGTTACAAAAACGCGCGTTCTGGCCGGTACCACGCATTCGCCCCGCCAGCAGGTCATCCGCGTGGACCGTGAGCCAGACGCGGCGCTGGACCGCACGGCCATTCGCGATATTACCTTTCAGGCCCGCGGCTATGTACGCGCTTCAGATGCCTTGTTGATCTCCGATTATGGCTATGGAGCCGCTACACCGGAGATTTTTGACAACATCCGCGCGCGCGCCTTACTCAACGGCGTGCCCGTTACGCTAGACTCGCGCTACCGCACTCTGGCGTACAGCGGTGTTACTGCGGCCACGCCGAATGAGTCCGAACTCGAAGAAGTTCTGGGCACGCGGATTGGCGATGACACTGCCCGCCTGATGGCAACGGGCAAGGCCGTGATGCAAAAAATGAAATTGCAGTCCCTGCTGGTGACGCGCGGCAAAGACGGCATGGTGGTTTTCTCGCGCTCAAATAAGCCGGTGGTCATACCGATCCACGGAACGGACGAGGTTGCGGATGTAACCGGAGCCGGCGACACGGTCATCGCAACCTATACAGCTGCTCTTGCGGCAGGCGCCGATCCGGAATCGGCCGCGCGGCTGGCCAATTATGCGGGCGGCATCGTAGTGATGAAGCGCGGCACGGCCACGGTAACTCGCGCTGAACTCCTGCGCGCCGTCATGGAGGACTGACTGTCTGCAACCTCCCAAAAAGTTTTTGCGGCCTCCGATCTTGCCGAGCTGGTGCGCCAGTGGCGCTCCGTGGGTGAGCAGATCATCCTGGCCAATGGCTGTTTTGATCTTCTTCACGTCGGGCACGTCCGTTATTTGCGTGCTGCCAAGGCGCTAGGCGGGAAGCTTGTGGTTGCCGTCAACTCTGATGCCAGCACGCGCTCGTTGAAGGGTGAAGGCCGTCCCCGGGTTCCGGAAGCGGAGCGAGCGGAGATTCTGGCAGCGATGGCTGACGTGGATGCCGTGATCGTCTTCGGCGCGCCCGATGTCACGGACCTTATACGCCTGTTGCACCCGGACGTGCACGCCAAAGGCACAGACTATACCGCTGAGACTGTGCCGGAACGAGATGTAGTAATGGCCTGCGGCGGGCGCGTTGCCATCGTAGGCGATCCGAAAGACCACTCCACCACGGATTTATTGAGAAGGCGGGAATGGCAAAAATCCTGATTGTGCGGCTTGGCGCCATGGGCGACATCTTGCATGCTCTTCCGGCAGCCACCGCGATTCGAATGGCGCTGCCCAATGCCACAATCGGCTGGCTGGTCGAGGAGCGCTGGTCTGAGTTGCTCACAGCGCAGGGCAGGAAAGCCAGTTCCCACACCGTCAGCCCGCAAAAGCCGGTCGTCAACTATATCCACACGGTGGATACCAGGCGCTGGCGCAACCATTTCTTCCGCCCATCGGCCACGTCAGAGATTTTAGGCGCGATGCGAAGAGTGAGAAAGATTGGTTACGATTTTGCGCTGGACTTTCAAGGCGCCATCAAGTCTGCGATCTTCGCCAGGATGTGCGGTCCGACTATCGTTGCTGGATATGACGATCCCCGTGAATCAGGCGCACGTTTCTTTTACCGGAAAAAACTGCCGCGACGGGGGGAACATGTTATAGAACAGAACCTTGCGCTGGCGGCCCTGGCGCTGCAACCAGTGCTCGGCGGCCGCGAATTAAAGCTGCATGCCCCGCCACTTCCTGTCGATCCCACGGCTGAGGCCTGGGCAGATTCTGAAATCGGCAGGCTTGGGATTGCCAGCTTTGCCATTGTGAATCCGGGCGCAGGGTGGGGAGCGAAGCAATGGCCGCCGGAGCGGTTTGGAGATGTGGCAAAAGCCCTGGCGGCGCACAACATCAAGACCCTGGTGAATGCCTCTCCTGAGGAGACGCAACTGGCCCGCGCGGTGATGGCAGCCAGTGGCGGCAACGCTTTTGAACTGCGTTCGACTATTGGACAACTCATCGCGCTCACACGCCGCGCCCGCCTCTTTATCGGCGGTGATACAGGTCCGTTACATCTGGCTGCGGCGCTCGGTGTTCCAGTGGTCGCGCTCTATGGCCCAACCGATCCCGCGCGCACCGGACCCTACGGCGCCAGATCGATTGCATTGCGCCATCCCGAGAGTGAGACGACCTTTTCCCATCATCGGGGAGCCGAAGCCGGCCTGTTGAAGATCTCGGCGGAAGAAGTCATTTCGGCAGCGCGACATTTATTGGGAGGCGGACTTGCCTAGCTGGTCACGGGTCGCCACCCGCTCTCGCGTTCCTCTCGGTTTTGTTTTCGCCGCGGCATACCTGTGGTTTGCCAGCCCCACCTGGACCTCCGTGTTTACAGGCTTTGTCATCGCTGTGGCGGGGATCCTGGTTCGCGCTTTGGCCTCAGGGCACATCCGCAAAAACGCCGAACTCGCCACCACAGGTCCTTACGCCTACACCCGCAATCCGCTTTATCTGGGTTCCTTCATCATTGCGGCGGGCTTCATTGTTGCGGCGCGCAATATCTGGATCGGTCTGGCTGCGGTTGCAATGTTTGCCTTCATTTACCTTCCCGTGATCACGGCCGAAGAAAAGTATCTGCGCTCAACGTTTTCAGGTTATGACCGATATGCGAAAGAGGTGCCGCGTTTTCTGCCTCGGTTCACGCCCTACGCGTCCGGCGGTGCTGTGGGAGAATCTTCAGGCGGCTTTTCTTCAGCACTGTATCTGCGGCATCGCGAGTACAATGCCGCTTTGGGCGCGTTTCTTATGCTTGGTGCGCTTGTCTTGAAAATGCTGGTAAAACATTGATCCGATTTCGCAACCGCATTGCTCTACACTCCGTTTTTTTACTGCTTCTTGTCCTCTGCCTGTCTCCGACCATCGCGTCGTCGCGGCAGCGCGGAAAGAAGACAGATGCTGCGGCGCCATTTCCCACGCCGCCCGCTTCCATGGCTGCGCAAAGCATGATGGTGGCGCCATCCATCATCCCGCCGCGCCCCGAATACCAGTTTCCCGTGGGACAGACCTATGTTTACGGCGGCGAATGGCGCATCTTCAATGCCGGAATCGCGACTTTGCGCCTGGAGCCTGCGGGCAGGGAGCATCGCGTTGTGGCCACCGCCGACGCCGCAGGCACAGTCTCACTGCTCTACCATGTGCAGGACCGCCTGGAATCTTTTTTTGATCCTTCGACTTTCTGTTCGCACAACACGTCACGCCATATCGAGGAAGGGTTCCGTCGCGTTGAAAGCCACATTACATTCGACTACAAACGCGATAAGTCTGTGCTGGACCACAAGAACATCAAAAAGAAAGAGAGCAAGCATGAAGAACACGACATTCCCGGTTGCGTGGCGGACATGCTCTCTTCCATTTATTACGTGGCGTCTCTGCCTCTGCTTACGGGAAAAACCTACAGCTTTCCCATCAATGATGGCGGTAACACCGTCACGGTACTGGTCCATGTGGAGGCGCGCGAACAAGTCAAAACTGCAGCCGGCACCTTCAATGCCATTCGCGTCCAGCCGGAGACCTCAACCGGCGTTCTCAGGGACAAGGGAAAGATCTGGGTCTGGTACTCTGACGATGCGGCCCGCGTGCCGGTGCAAATGCGGGCGCACATGTCCTGGGGAACTCTGACCTTCTATCTGCTGCGCATCGATAACAAGTAACCTTAGTGATGAGTATGTTCGAAAACTACGATCAATTTTGCCTGATAGACCATCTCGAGGCGTCTTTTCTGCCATAATAGTTTTTACTACTCGCGAGGGGGAGCATGGGCACAAAGCCGACGGCCGATCCGGAACTAGTTGACGTGTTTGACACAATGCAGGAATCAGAGGCCATGGTGGTCCACGGGCTGCTGACCTCTGCCGGCATTGAATCTGTTGTCGCGAATCTGCAGGCGCCGCAGGATGTTTTTCCTGGGGTAGGCGGAATCTCCGTTCGCGTAAGTCCCGCCCAGGAAGAAGAGGCGCGGCGGATGATCGATGATTACCGCGCCAACGCAGCTTCCGATGACGACTCTGCGCCGGCTGAAGACGAGGGCGGCGACTGAGGTTAAATGGCATTGGTATCCCTTGCTGTCTCGTACCTTCGTGGCAATACGCTGCCCCATAATCGTTGTAAACTGAGCTGCTCCGCTCGTTCTTCCTGTCCACGAAAAAGTACAGGCTGCCCGGGGCATGACGGTCGAGAGTTGCTCAGACTCACGAAGGGTGAAATGTGCGCATCCTGATCATTGAAGACGAGCCGAAGATTTTGCGCAGCTTGTCAGAGGGCTTTGAAGCGGAGCACTTTGCCGTTGATCTGGCGGAAGACGGCGTCAGGGGCCTTGAGTTAGCGACCGAGATCCGTTACGACGGAATCGTTCTTGACTGGAACCTGCCTCGCATGGATGGCCTCGCTCTCCTGAGAAAGCTGCGGCAATCTGGGTCCAGCACGCGCGTTTTGATTCTAAGCGGCCGCCGCGAAGTCGCAGACCGCGTGGCCGGACTTCAGGCCGGCGCCGATGACTATCTGATCAAGCCATTCTCTTTCCAGGAATTGCTGGCGCGGATGCAGACGCTGCTGCGGCGCGCCCAGGAAACGTCAGAAACATTGAAAGTTGGCGACCTGGTGCTTGACCCGCAACGGCATACCGTGGAGCGGGCTGGAAAACCAATCAAACTCAGCCAGCGGGAGTATGCGCTGCTTGAATACCTGATGCGAAATGCCGGACGTACCGTTACCCGGACCATGGTGGTGGAGCATGTTTGGAATTTATGGTTTGATGGGTTGACCAGCGTGGTGGACGTTTACATCAGTTATCTGCGCGCCAAGATTGACCATAATTTTTCTTCGCCGCTGATCCACACCATCCGCGGCATTGGGTTCATGCTCTCTGCTGAGCCCAAGAATGAAAAGACTGAAAAAGCCGTGAAGTAAGGCCCGTCACTTTTTCAGCGTGGCCTCACATGCGCTTCCACCTGCTTGCCATCCAGCAGAAACGTTACCGCTCCTTGAAGGTCAGTGCGGTAGGTTTGGACTTTGTAGATCTTCAATCGCTCCAGAACAACTTCGTCCGGGAACCCGAATCGATTTTGATACCCGGCTGAGATTACGGCAAACCGCGGGCGGACAGCTGACAGCAATGCTGACGAAGTTGACGTGGCGCTGCCATGGTGCGGGACTTTCAATAGATCAGCCTGCGGCGATTCCGTCGCCACAAACTGCTCCATATTTCTTTCCAGATCGCCGGCCAGCAGCGCTTTGGTATCTCCATACCGAATCAACAGGGCCAGCGAGTCGTCATTCGCGCGTTTTGGCTTCGGCTGCCAGTCCGCCGGCGGCGAGAGCACGCGGATTCTCGTTTCACTCCAGTCGAACTCTTCGCCAGCCGTGTGCTTTTGAACGGGAATGTGATTCGCCGCGGCAATATCGTAGAGATTCAATAATTCAGGCGTTGGCAGGTTAATGCCTACCCATATCTCAGCAGGATGAAAGTCTTCAACGATGCGCGGCAATCCGCCCAGGTGATCTTCATGCGCGTGCGTGAGAACAACCACATCCAGGCTTTCCAGGCCTCGCGACCACAGATACGGCGCAACCACATCCTCGCCGAAATCGAACTCACTATGCACCGGACCGATGCTTCCACCGCCGTCGATCAACATGGTCCGTCCCCGCGGAGAAACCACCAGCAGGGAATCGCCCTGGCCGACATCGATGGCTGTGATCTCCAGTTTTCCGCTCTCGGTGCTTGGTACAGGGTGATAAACGGCGACTACGCCGCTTGAAACAAATAGCGCGGCCATGCCCGCAACAGCAATCGCCCGTTGCCTGCGCGCCGTGAGAAGGGCCAGAACGATTCCTGCCATTGCCATTAGGGCGAGCAGTGGAGCAGGATCAGACACTCGCCAATGCGATATAGGGAGACGCGAGAGCGAGTGCAGGCAGGCGAGCGTCCAGTGCAGAGAAACAGTTGCCACCCAGGCGGCAAGATGCGCGAAAGGCATGGAAATGTAACTCAGCGCTATCGCCGCCACGCCTGAGTTGAGCATAACTCCGGCCAAAGGGAGGACCAGAATGTTGGCGGCCAAACCCAGGATTGCGGCGCGATGAAAATACGCGCGCATGGGCAGCACCACCGCTGCCTGCGTGACGGCTGAGACCAACGCCAGTTCATACAGCACAAGTCCGGCAGAGGCCGCACCTGTAACCAGGATGCGCGCCAATGGTGCGCCGAGGAACTGTGCCAACCGGCCAGCAATGAGCCGTAAATCCAGACGAAACTGGGCAATTTTGGGATCGAGACCCAGGTCGTAGCCCGTCGAGTCAAGGTGCGCGAGCGCCTGACGGTAAGGATTTGACGTCCGCTCGAGAAGCGGCACGCCGATGCCGGTGATGCCTAGGAGCGCGAGGAAGGTCAATTGAAAGCCGGCGTCAAAGAGCGCAGTGGGTGAGATCGCCAGTACGATCAAAGCGGCAAAGCCGGTGGCATTCAGCCCGCTGCGATCGCGATAAAGAAGGCGCGCCACAAGAAACAGAGACAGCATGAAGACGGCGCGCATGATCGGCACGCCCATGCCGGCAATGTAGGCGTAAAAAACGGATAGCGCGATGGTGAGCAGTGAGGCCGGCCACTCCGGAAGGCGTAGCCTGCGCGTCAGCCAGAAGACTGCGAATGCCAGCAACGCGACGTTCATGCCCGAGACCACCAGCAGGTGATATACGCCGGTTTGCTGAAACTCTTCGCGGACGTCGCGTATCAGCATCGAATCGTCACCTACGATCATGGCGGCGAACAGCGCAGCGTCCTCCCTACTCCACAATCCTTTCTGTCGTATATGGGTGAGAATGCTGTTGCGCATGCGGCTGCGCCGGAAACCGAGCACACTGCCTGACTTGCCCGGAAGCAGTTCAATATCCTCGGCTTTGACGGATGCCAGAGCGCTGATGCCATGGGCGCGAAGGTAGCCTTCGTAATCGAAGGCGCCTGGATTGCCAAAATTGTGCGGCAGCCGCAGCTTGGCTGTCAGGTGGATTCGTTCTCCGTAAGCGCGGCTCGGATCTGGCTTACCGTCTTGTGTACCACCTTTATGCGGATAAACAGTAGCCCGAATCCCCACGGGCTGAAGAAACTTCGTGCCATCAAGTTCGATGGATTCCGTTTCCATGTCGAAGCGTTCTCGCGGTTCGTCACCGGCCAGAAGCGCGCCATCATTGGTGACATGCGCCACGACTTCAACTTTAGTTTCGGTCAGAAACTCAGGCGGCGGAACAAAGAGCCTGGGAAGCGGCGTGGCGATGCGCGCGAAAGCCCCGGCACATACCAATGCCAGGATGGCAGAAACTTGCGCTGCCCGCAGACTCCTAATGGCAACAGCAGCAATAGTGCAGAAAGCAAAAGTGGTGGCAGACCATCCCCAAAGCGCTATAGATATTTGCCAGTGTGTCGATAACCAAATACCACATGCGAACACAGCGGCGGCAAGAGCAAGAGGGGCGCGGGGTTGGGCTTTCATGGGCAAGCGCTAAAGTGGCCGAACGAATATAACCCAGAGATCGATAACAACAAAATACTCTGCAATGCAGGAACGAGGGAATCTATCCGCGGGCCAGCCGGACAACGCTCTCAATGTGGAAAGTTTGCGGGAACAGATCGACCATGTGGACTTCTTCTACGTGATAGCCGGTTTCAAGAAAGAGGCGGGTATCGCGCGCAAGCGTGGCAGGATCGCAGGAGACGTAGACGATGCGTTTTACCCGCAGCGCCGCCAGCAGTTGGGTTGTCTTGGCTCCCAGCCCTGCGCGAGGCGGATCAACCACCACAAGTTCCGGCTGCATGTTGATGCATCGCGGCAGGAAGTTTTCAGCCGGACTCACCACAGGAACAACATTCTTGACTGCATTGGCCAGTAGGTCGGCGGCAGAAGCGGGAGCGGACTCCACGGCAAATACCTGGTCGAAGCGCTTCGACAGGTGGCTGGCAAAGAGTCCCACGCCTGCGTATAAATCCAGCGCGATTTTGCCGTGAAAATCGCCCACCACAGTCTGCACCAGTTCCTTCACCAGATAGCGGTTGACCTGAAAAAACGATCCCGCGCTTACGCGGAAAGATTTTTCTCCCACCTGATACGACAGCGCGGTTTCGCCGACGGCGTATTTTGGCAGCTCACCACCGGCCTCGGGTGTTGAGTTTGCGGCAAAGAATGCGACACCCTTGATCTCCGGCGCCTTGCTTTGCAGAGCGGCGGCGAATTCGCGCATTTCAGGGGCGTCCGGCGCCAGGTAAATCTCCAGCACCATTTTGGCGTCGGTGTGGTCGGCAAAAAACTCGATCTCGTTGATTCCTGCCGGAATCTTGCCGCCTTCACCCATCTCCCACACGTGAGCCAGTACGCGATTGATGGCGGGAGAACTGATTGGACACTGCTTTACCGGCAAGAGTTCGTTCGTACCCATCTTGTGATAGCCGATGGCAAAATCCGAAGCTGTGCGTACTTTCAGCCGTGAGCGATTGCGATAGCCCCAGGGCTCGCCCGGGTGCGTGATGATCTCGCCCTTCCACTCCAGCTTGCCATTACGCAGAAGGGTTTCCTTCAGGATGGCGCGTTTGTTCTCCAGTTGGGCCGTATAGCCCGCGTGCTGATAATGGCAGCCTCCACACGCGGCAAAATATGGGCACGGAGCTGCCACCCGGTAGGGCGAAGGCTTGAGCACCTGGTCAACCGTGGCACGGGCAAAGCTGCTCTTTTCCTGCACAATGGTGACGCTGACTTCTTCCGCGGGAAGTACAAATGGCGTGAAAACCGTTTTTCCTTCAGGCAGGCGCGCCAGGCCGTCGCCGCCATACACGAGCTTTTCGATTGTGAGATTCACAGGTAAAAGAGACTGAGTCGTGGAATTTTAGCTTTTTCAAAGAGACGCTTGTGAATAAACTGCTTTTGCAGTTGTTCGATCTGCGTTCCGGGCATCTTGCTGCGGTAAGGCGCAATTTCCCGGTCGGCTTCCGTGCGCAAGGTGAACAGCTCATTTTCAGAAGTGGTCATGGTGAGCGCAGCCAGAAGTTTTTCTTCCATTACGGTGAGCCGCCGCTCCAGATCCTCCAATCGTAGGTTCATTGCGGTAGCCAATGTTGACGCCAAGTCCGTAAGTGTAACAGCACACTCTTCGGCCACCAACTGCACGGCCGGCGCCGACTGCACCTGACGCAGCTTTTGCGCGTTGCCAGAGAAAAACCGCGCAATCTCTTCCTGCTGCAATCCCGGTGCTGAACTCGCTCTTTCAGTCTGGGCGCCGACGGCGGCCTCTTTCATCTCTTCCGCTGCCATCAGCACCGCCTGCGCGCAATAGGCCAGGCCATTGATCTTCTGGGTCTTGGAGGGACGCTGCGCATATTTATCAAAAGCCTCGTCAATCCCGCGCAGAACGGCCTCCAGTGGAATTCCTGCGTCTTTCCAGGTGGTCATGAGGGCCCAATCCAGGGTCGAGACAGTCAGGAGCGTTCCTCGACTGCGACAAAAGTGTTCTTCAATCTCGGTGTAATAGTTAAAGTAGTTATCCACAGCGGGGCCGTCAGGAAGCGGGTTTTTGTTTCTGTGCCGCGTTGTTGCGCTCCCAGATGATGCGGAGTCCGTCGAGGGTAAGCAGATCATCCACATTCTTGATGTACTTTGAATTGTCGCCAATCAGGCTGGCCAGACCGCCCGTGGCCACCACTTTGGTATCTGCCCCCAATTCATTGATCAGACGTTCCAGGATGCCATCCACCAGACCCAGATAGCCAAAAAACAAGCCTGCCTGAATGCTGCCGACGGTATTGGTGCCGATAACCTTGGCGGGCTTGCGTATGTCCACAAAAGGAAGCCGCGCGGTGTGCTCAAACAGCGCGCGCGCGGAAATGCCGATGCCGGGCGAGATGATCCCGCCCAGATACTCGCCTTTGCGGGAGACCGCATCAAACGTTGTCGCCGTGCCCAGGTCCACCACCACGCACGGACCGCCAAACTTCTCAAACGCGGCCACGCCGTTCACGATTCGGTCCGCGCCTACTTCCTGCGGATTTTCATATAGTACCGGCATGCCGGTCTTGATCCCCGGTTCAACGAAAAGCGGCTTGAGATGGAAGTAGAGCTCGCAAACTTCGCGCAATGTAGAATCCATGGGCGGGACCACGGAAGAGATGATTATCCCGTGGACCTCAGACGCTTCCACCTTGCCGATTGCAAACAAATTGCGGAAGAGAACACCGTATTCATCCACGGTATGGGTCATGACGGTGGCGACGCGCCAATGCGCCAGCAGACGCGGCACGGCAGTCTTCCCGGCGAAGCCGGGCGTGGCGGTCTCATAAACACCAAGGACAGTGTTGGTGTTGCCGACATCAACAACCAGAAGCATCATTCCCCCTTGGTCCGGGCCGGACGCCTCCAGAAATAACGATGCGCAAACCCTTGTCGGTACGGACCCGCAGGAACCCGCGGGGATCAAGACCGTCCGTTACGCCGTTATAGCCTCCATCTTCATCCACATGGACCAGCTTGCCCTGGGCATAAGAAGAGCGCGATTCCACGCGGCGCATGATGGGCTCAAAGCGGAGCGCCGGCGTACGGATAGGGCTGCTCATGGCGCGCAATAATGCCCGGTACTCGCGATCCAGCGCACGAATCAGCGCGGCCGCTACCTGCAGGCGGGGAAATTGCTGGCCTGCCTCAAGACACATTGACGTCGCCGAGCTATTCAGGTCTGCCGGGAAATTTCTTTGATTAACATTCACTCCAATCCCGACAACGGCGTGATGCACTTTGCTTCCCTCCGAGCTCATTTCGGTAAGGATGCCGGCAAACTTTTTGTCATTGATCAGCAGATCATTGGGCCAGCGGATGTCGGCGGCCAGGCCGCTGGTTTCCCGCACCGCGTCCTGGACTGCGACGCCGGCAACCAAAGAGAGCCACAGCGCCTCAGACGGTGTCATGGGCGGTCGCAGCAGAAATGAGCAATAAATGCCCGTGCCACGTTCGGAGTGCCAAGTATGGGCACTGCGGCCGCGGCCCGCCGTTTGCTCTTCGGCGAGAAAAACGGCCCCTTCCGGAGTGTCGTCTGGATGCTGGCTCGCCAGAGCCGCTCCACGCAACGCCGTCGAGTTGGTGGAGTCCGCCTGGACGCAATGATGAATATTGCCGGAAAAAATGGTGTTGCGCACCAGCGGCGCCAGCAACTCCGGCAATAGGTACTCCGGGTTCGTCACAATTTTTATTTCCCCGCGGCCGGAGGCGGCGCCATATGAGCTTCGACGTTGAGATCGATCTTGATTTCATTGCCGACCATCCCCGGCGCTTTGGAAACCCCATAATCCTGGCGATTGACAGTGAGGCTGGCGTGCGCGCCCATCACCTTTCCCATCTTTCCAGCGTCTACCGGGCCTTTCAGTTCAAAGGGCAGGTCAACATCCTTGGCAACGCCTTTGATCGTCAGCGTGCCGTGGGCGACGTAGTCATTGCCCTTTTTTTCAACGGACTTGCTCTGGAAAGTGATGTCGGGGAATTTCTCCACGTCAAAAAAACCTGCCGAGCGCAAATCGGCGTCGCGGGAAGTGTTGTCCGTGTTGACGCTTGTCGTTTTGATGGTCACGCTGACGGAAGATTTTGTGACGTCTTTGTCGTCGAAAAGGACCTTTCCCTCAAACGTATTGAATCGGCCATTCACGGTGCTGACCATCAAATGCGTTACAGCGAAGTTAACCGACGAATGGTTGGGGTCAATCTTGTATTCGTCCGCGGCCAGCGCAGACCCACAAACGGCGACAATCGCCAGCAGCAATACCAGGATTTTACGCATAGAGTAAGGTTCTCCTTCTTTCAGGCAGTTCGGCTCTTGGCGTTATAGAGCTTGCCTATAATACAGAATCTTTGTGGCCAAGCGCCTCTTGACAAGCTTCCCATTGATATTATTGGGCTAGGCAGGAACCATTCGCATGCTCAGGTCGACGGCTTGTGGCGAATGCGTAAGAGCTCCTATGGAAATGTAATCCACACCGGTTTCGGCGTAGTCGCGCACATTTTCCAGTCGAATGCCACCGGAAGCTTCAACCGGAACATGCCGGGAATGGCCGGTCACGCGGACCACAGCCTGGCGCACGTCTTCCACTTTCATGTTGTCCAGCAGGATGCTCTCCGCGCCGTTGGCCAGAGCTTCATCCAGCTCCGCGAGCGTGCGGACCTCGATCTCAATAGGTTGCTCTTCGCGCCGATTGCGCAACGCTTTCTGGAGCGCCGCACCCACGCCCCCGGCCAGCGCGATATGGTTGTTCTTAATCAACACGCCGTCGGAGAGGTCCAGCCGGTGGTTTTGGCCGCCGCCGCAGCGAACGGCATACTTATCCAGCACGCGGAGCCCGGGAGCGGTTTTGCGCGTATCCAGAATGCGCGCCTTGGTGCCGTGGATGGCGTCAACATACTTACGGGTGGTGGTGGCGATTCCGCTGAGCCGTTGCAATACGTTCAGGATCACTCGCTCGCAGGAGAGCAGCGCCCGCGCATTGTGTCGCACCACGGCGATGGCCTGGCCTTTATGCAGCCGGACGCCATCGAAGATTTCACCGTGGCTGATGACTTCCGGATGGCCAATCACGTTGTGGTCCAGATGCTCGTAGATTTCTAGAATACGGGCGACGGCACCCACGCCGGCCAGGATGCAGTCCTGCTTGGCCAGGATGGTGGCCGTGGCACGTTGCTGCGCGTCAATGCAGGCGCGCGAGGTAGCATCACTGGTTGCCCGGTCTTCAAGCAGCGCGTGTTCCAGAATCGCGCTCAGTCTTCTGCTATGCCAATCCATAAAGTTTCACTAACAGCTTAACTCAGGTTGTCCAGCGCATTTTTGAGCTTCTTTATCGGCAGCGTGAGCTCTTCTTCCTGCTTGCGCAAGCCCTCCACCACTTTACCCGGTGCTTTCGCCAGAAACTGCTCATTTGTTAACTGGCGTTGCGTGTTGGCCAGCTGGCCTTCCAGTTTAGTCAATTCCTTGAGTAACCGTTCACGCTCCGCCGCAACATCGATCTTCTTTTCATACACCAGAGCGACTTCGAAGCGTGGCGTAGTGCGTGCACCGGTCATCTGTGCGACGGAGGTTTGCACAAACTCAATCCCGTCGATGCTTGCCAGACGCTCAACCATCCCCTGATTCTCCGTGACCAGCGCGCGAATTACATTGTCCGCGTGAATTTTTACCGGCGTCTTCACCTTGGGCTCGACCTTCATCTCCGCACGCATATTGCGGATCTTTTCAATCAGGTCCTGGAGTACCGCCATTTGCTCTTCCGCCTGATCGTTGATCCAGCGCCGATCGAGTTCTGGATAGCGCGCCAGAGCGATTGACTTCTCCGGAGGCGTGCCGCTGTACATGGCGTGCCAGACTTCCTCGGTGATAAAAGGCATGAAGGGCGAAAGTAGGCGTAATGATCCCTCAAAGACGTCGCCCAGGCAGGCCACCGCGCTACGGGCATCGTCTGACGGGCCGGAGAGAGCCGGCTTGATGATTTCCAGATACCAGTCGCAGAGCTCGCCCCAGAAAAACTTGTAGATGGTATTGGCCGCCTCGTCAAAACGATACTCTCCCAAACTCTGGTTGACCTGGCCGCCGACGCGATAAAAGCGCGAATAAATCCAGCGGTGCTCCAGCTTATTGAGCTGTTCGGGTTTTACGCCGATGGTGAGGCTGGCCTCGCCACCCACGCGTTCCAGGTTCATGAACATGAAGCGCGCGGCGTTCCATATTTTGTTGGCGAACGCCCGGTAGCCGTCCGTACGGCTCTCAGAAAAAGCAATGTCGGTGCCGGGTGAAGCCATGGAAGCGAGCGTGAAGCGAACTGCGTCCGTGCCGTATTTTTCCGTGACCTCAATGGGATCAATCACGTTGCCTTTGGTCTTGGACATCTTCTGGCGGTCGGCATCGCGGACCAGCGCGTGAATGTAAACGTTCTTAAAAGGCACGCTTCCCTGAGGATGGCCGGCCATGAAATGACAGCCCAGCATAATCATGCGCGCCACCCAGAAAAACAGGATGTCAAAGCCGGTAATCAGCAGCGTGGTGGGATAAAAAACGTCGAGGTCGCGCGTCTTTTCCGGCCAGCCAAAAACGGTGAAGGGCAGCAAACCAGATGAAAACCATGTATCCAGTACATCGTTATCCTGTGTGAGCTTGTTGCTGCCGCATTTTTCGCAGGCCGACGGCGCTGAACGCGCGACGGTAATGTGCGAACACGACTGGCAATGCCACGCTGGAATGCGGTGTCCCCACCAGAGCTGGCGAGAGATGCACCAGTCATGGATATTTCGCATCCACTCAAAATACGTCTTGGCGTAATTCTCCGGCGTGAATTTGATCTCGCCTTTTTCCACGGCTTGAATAGCGCGGTCGGCCAGCGGCTGGATCTTAATGAACCATTGCGTTGAAAGCCGGGGCTCGACAATTGTCTTGCAGCGGTCACACTTGCCGATGGCTAGCGTGTGGTCCTTGATTCCGGCCAGCAGACCCAGCGCTTCGATGTCACGCAGGATCTTTTCCCGCGCTTCGTAACGGTCAAGGCCGACATAAGGCCCGCCATTCTCGTTGATGCGTGCCTGATCGTCCATTACGTTAATCTGCGGGAGATTATGGCGCAGACCAATGGCGAAATCATTGGGATCATGTGCCGGCGTGACTTTGACTGCGCCGCTGCCAAACTGGGGGTCGGCAAAATCATCGGCGATGATGGGAATTTCGCGGTCCATCAGCGGCAGGCGCAATTTCTTGCCGACGAGCTCTTTATAGCGCTCATCTTTGGGATTTACCGCAACCGCCGTGTCGCCCAGCATGGTTTCCGGCCGCGTGGTGGCGATAGTCACAAACTGCTTTGGATCGTCGGCCAGCGGATAGCGAAACTCGTACAGTTTGCCCGCGAAATCTTCATGGACAACTTCCAGATCGGAAATGGCCGTCATGCAGCGCGGACACCAGTTCACAATGTACTTGCCGCGATAAATCAGACCCTGTTCATGCAGGCGCACAAATACTTCTGTCACGGCGCGAGAGAGATTCTCGTCCATTGTGAAGTATTCGCGGTCCCAGTCCACCGATGCGCCCAGCCGCTTCATCTGCGCCTGGATGGCGCCGCCATAGTGCTTTTTCCAGTCCCAGACGCGCTGGAGAAACGCTTCTCGACCCAATCCCTGGCGGCTCTTGCCTTCGCCGGCAAGCTGGCGCTCCACCATCATCTGCGTCGCGATACCCGCGTGGTCGGTTCCGGGCAGCCAAAGCGTGGTAAAGCCGCGCATGCGCCGCCAGCGGATAATGATGTCCATTTCCGTCTGGTTGAGCATGTGTCCCATGTGCAGACGCCCGGTGACGTTAGGCGGCGGCAGTAACAGGGTGAAGATGGGTTTGGCAGCCTCAGCCGAGCCGGGTTCCGGCGTCTTTACGGAAAAGAGCTTTTCCGCAACCCAGTATTCCGCCCAGCGCACTTCAATGGCGCCAGGATCATATGTTTTTGGGAGTTCGTGGGACATTTGCGCCGTAAGCTAATCTTCGATATTACAGGCGCAGAGCGGAAGTGGGCAAACCCGGCAGCGGATAGTTCCGTGGAGAGAAATCGCGCGACCACCGTTAAGAAAAGAACAGGGACGCGCATCAGCGTCCCCCTTCTCTAAGCGATCACCTTGTTCTTTCAGTGAGCACTGTCTTTGTCGCAGCGGAGATTGCCGTTATCGTTCGAGATGTCTCCCTGGCATTTTTGATAGTCGTCCAGCTTTGTGTTGTGCCAGCCGCCATCGCCGGTCTGGCAGCGCGCATGGAGATCGTCGCCGCTGGCGTGGATTTCCGTGCAGGACTGAACATACGAACCACTCGGACCATTTACATTCGGGTATCCGCCTGGTCCGCCGACGGCGACTCCCGCGACGCAACGCAAATTTCCGTCATCATTGATGATCTGGCCCTTACATTTTCTGTAGTCATCCAGTTTTGTGTTGTTCCAATTGCCGTCGCTGGTCTTACAGCGCGCTTCCAGATCGTCTCCGTGGCTCTTGATGTCCTTACAGGTCTGGCTATACGGAGCGCCGACGGTCCCTGCCGGATATCCGCCCTGATACGGTGGCGCGCCGTAGCTAACGCCGGAAACGCACTTCAGGTTGCCATTGTCGTTCAGGATGTCTCCATGACATTTGTTGTAATCATCCAGCTTGGTTTCGTGCCAGTTGCCGTCGCGGGTTTGGCATCGTGCATGCAGATCGTCGCCGCCTACGTGAATATCCTGGCAAGACTGCATATAGGAACCGTTGGGCCCGTTTCCAGCCGGGTAAGCGCCTGGCGTGCCATATCCGGCCGAAGTGCAACGTAACGCGCCGTTATCGTTGACGATGTCACTGTTGCAGCGCTGAATGTCCGGTAGCTGTGCGCTGATCCAGTTGCCATGGCCATCCCGGCAATTCGCGGTAAGCACGTTTCCGTTCACCGCCACGTTATTACAAGTCTGTTGATACGAACCCTGTGGAATCCCCTGCGCCATGATTGTCCCCTGAGTCAGGACAATCAGCGTTAATGCGAGCAATGTAAATTGGAATATGCGCCCCATTTTTCTTTTCAACCCCCCTCGTCACATAAGTTTTTGCCATTTAAGGCGGCTCTTTCTCTTTAGATTCAATGTGACTCGGGCCAGTTGGGCCGCGATTATTAGGATCCGAAGCTGCCGGCGATAAACCAGAAACTCCCAATTCGCCTGTCTTATTCCATGTCCTTAAGAATCAATGCTAAAAATGCGAATGTTGGCGTATCTTTTTTAGGCAACCCCGGTGAAAATACTCTTTCAAAAACAAACGAGCGCAGCCGCAGCCGCGCCCTTTTCGGAACCGAAGAGCTATTTCTTTAGCCTCAATTCCCGCATGATCTCTTCCACCAGCTCGGGTTTCAGACGTTCCATTACCCGATGCACCGCTTGTGCGATGTTCTCGTGCTCGGTCCCCGTTTCCGCGCCTGCCGCAACCGCCGCCGCTTCAACGCTTGCCGATACTACCTGATGCACGCCTGCAGGCTCAGGAGCCGCTGGCTCTGAAACCGGTATAGCAAGGACAGGCTCAGCAGCAACCTGCGCTGGCCCCGATGGCACGGTAGATACAGCGTCTGGAACTCGAATCGGAGGGTGATACTCGAACGAGGGGGCTGCCTCAGCCTCGGGTTCCGGAACGGCAACGGCCTGGGCTGCATAGGCGGAGCTTGCTGCCTCCGGGCGCGCCGCATCGGAAACCGTGCTGGCTGATACTTGCGGAACTGTTGCTTCGGTGACGTGGCTGTAGGCGGCCATTGCGGCTGCGACGCGTGCTTCAAAATCGGCATCGCTTACTTCTGAAGTCGCATTGATTTTCGGCAGAGTATCTGTCGGTAGATTGTCCGCGGGCAGAGGAGCAGAGTAGTTTTCAGCCGCTGCTGCTTCGGTCTCTGTTGAGGCAATGGGCTGATAAGCAGCTCCGGCTGTACTCGCCGCAGATGGCCAGGAAGCGTGCGATCCCTCTTCCGGGGCGGTCACGTGCGTTTCCGTCTGCTGCTCCAGGGAAGACATCAATCCGGGCTCAACGCGGTCAACAACCGTGGCGCGCGTTGTTTCTTCTGCTCGATCTTCCAACGCGGGTTCCCGCGGAATTTCCAGATCACCGGTAGGAGCCGCGGCCGTGGGCAGCATCTCATACGACGCGTGTTCCGCCTCAGGCTCTTTGAATACCGGGATGAAATGAGGATGTGCCGGTTCCTCAATGGCTTCTACCGGCATGGCATTCGCTTCCACCTCTTCTGCGGACACAGGTTCGGGTTCTGGCGAAGACTCGACCGGTATTGCCACAGTATCCGGAGCCGGTGATGATCCAACCGGAGTGGCCACAATCTCCTGCGGATCGTCCATGGCGGGCGCGGCAACCGATTCATGCTCTGGTGTCGATTCTTCCTTCCACGCAACCGGAACGCTGTATTCGGTGGAGGGTACAGGCGGGGCGGGAACGATCACGGATGTTTCGAAAGCTGTGGCTGGAGTATTTACCGCGAAATGTTGTGGCGCGACCGCCGAATCAGAACCCAGCATGTCCGGAAAGGCGGACGAGCCGGCCATGTGGTCGGGAACTTCAACCATGGGCTGCATTCCGGTTTTGCCGGTGGCATGGTTCTGCATATGTGCTTCCGTAATTGCATCTTCCTGATATTGGCGCTCAAGGCGTACGGTCTGCTCCACCATCGGCGGCGGGGCCGGTATTTGTCCAATCCGCTCTTCAAATTTCTTTATGATCGCCAGCAGATCGCTGGCTTCAAACGGCTTGATGATGACCCCGTCAGCCTTTACACGGTTCGCGTCCTCAGGCTTGTACGGTTCCATCTTGCCCACCGTGAGGAGGACAGGAGTTTTCAGCGTTTCCAAAGATCCACGCACCTTTTCGCAGACTTCCAGGCCGGAATATCCCGGCATGTAAACATCAAGAATGATGATGTCGGGCTTTTGCTCCGCGATTTTTTTCACTGCGGCTGCGCCGTTGCTGACAGCCACAACCTCGTAGCCGGCTTCGGTAAGTATCTTCTTGCCCATATTCTGGGCAGTCATGCTGTCATCGGCAAATAGGATTCTTAAGGACACGTCAAAAACACCTTTATCTAAGCTGCGCGCCTCAAAATCGGCGCACATCAACTCGTCATCGTGAGCGAGTGGCGTATGCCACGGGCCGAATGAACCAGATGGCGCGCCAGCTCATCATCACTATAAGGTAGAAAACAGGGCTAACTTACTGATAATTAGCTTTGAAGTCAATGGAAACACTACAGAAGAACCTACTGAGGCATGCAACTTATGCATTCCAAAGTGCTAGCCCTTAGGGTTTGCCTGCATGCGCCCGCTTAAAATGGAATCAGTTTGCGCAACCCTTTCTTGCCTTTCTTCTTGCTGCTGGATTCCTGTTTCTTATCGACCGGAGCGGCCTTGCTCTCGGTTGTTGCAGGTGTGGCAGCGGGCGTTGTGGCGTCCGGTTGCGTTCCTTCGGCCGGCTTCTGGATTTCATTCACCTGCGCCGGAGCCGGTGTGGGCGCTGAGCCTTCCGTCGCCGGAGTCGAACCCGGGGCCTTTTCGTTTGCCGGTAGAGTTCCCGTCCCCGTGCTTACGGCCTGCACTCCAATGTCCTGGCTTGGCTGTACGCCATTGAGCTGGTTGGTCAAATCCCGCACAATCACGGCCGCGTTGGTAACTGTTTCCTCTTGTAAATTCGGCTCTCCCACCTTACTGGTCGGCAACACGTTCGGATGTTTGCTGAAATTTCCTGTGACCCTGGCCACCAGCTTCTGCTTTTGCCGGCTGGCTTCCTCGGATCTGCTCTCAGCCAGCTGCTCGGGCGTGGGTACGGGGACAGGCGCACTCAATGCTTGCAGCCGCCTCTTGGCATCGGGAACCCGGTCCGTCGCCGCATAGCGGGTGACAATTTTCGAGTACGCGTCAATCGCCTTCTTCTCGAGCTGGGCGACCAGTTTTTCCTTTTGCGCGTCCGGGAGCTTCTGCTTCCTTACACCGCCTGCTTCTTTCTCGTACAGGTTGCCTAGTTCGTAGTAAGCTTCGTCGCTTCCGGAGTATAGCGGATAAGACTGCGTCAGGGATTCCAAGCGCGCCTGGGACGCAGCCAGATTGTCGCGCAGGTAATAGAATTGGGCAATCCGATACTGGCGCTCTCCCAGGATTTCCTGTACCTCGCGCAACTTCTGCTTGGCCTGTGGCACCAGCGGGCTGTCGGGATACGTCTGAATCATCAGCTTGTATTCATCGGACGCGCGTTGCGCTTCCGCGTAGTCGCGATCGGGTTTCTCCATCTCCCGGTAATGCATGGAAGCGATCTTCAACTGTGCTTCTGACGCCTCTGGCAGATTGGGAAAGAAGGTTTGGAAGTCCTTGTATTCCGCCTCTGCCTGGGCCCACGCCGCTTTGCCGCCTTCGTTGTACCATGCGTCGCCCAGCGCCAGCTTGGCCCGGGCAATGTACTCGGAATCAGGATAGGTATTGATCAGCGTCTCCAGCAGCGTCCTGGCTTCCTGATACCTGCCTTTCTTCATCGACTCCATGCCGCGATCAAACAGCCCTTTGTCCGGCTGCTTCGAATCAATATTGGCCAGAGGGTTCTGGACCTTATGATGGCATCCGCTTGAGGCCAGCACGGCGCCGGCCAACACGGCAGAAATAAGAATTTTTCGCATCATTTTACTACCTCAGTTTTTCCGGACCCGTCAGACCCGTTGCAGCGTGGCTTCCGTCGCCAGCTTCAGCAGGCGCTGCGTATTCTCTTTGGGATTTCCCTGGCCAAAGACGGCATTTCCGGCCACCAGCACCTCAACCCCGGCTCGCACCGCCTGTCCAATCGTATCGCTGGCCATGCCGCCGTCAATCTCAATCCTGAAATTGGCGTTTCGTGCCGTCCGCATCAGCGCCAGCTTGCGTACCTTCTCCAGCGACGCAGGAATAAACTTCTGTCCGCCAAACCCAGGATTCACTGACATCACCAGAACGTGGTGCACCATGTCCAGCACTTCTTCCAGGGTCTGTACGGGCGTTGCCGGGTTGATCACCACCCCCGGATTCGCCCCATGGCTGCGGATCAGCTCAATCGTGCGGTGCAGGTGCACGCATGCTTCCTGGTGTACTGAAATCCAGTCCGCTCCGGCATCCACAAATGCCGGAATGTACTGGTCAGGATTTTCGATCATCAGGTGAACGTCCAGCGGCAGGTTCGTGATCTTCCGCACGCTGGCCACCACCGGAGGGCCAATCGTAATATTCGGCACAAAATGCCCGTCCATTACGTCGACGTGCAGCACGGTTGCGCCGCCTTCGGTCACCGCCTGAATCTGGTCTGCCAGGTGGGCAAAATCCGCCGACAATATGGAAGGTGCTAGCTCAATCAAAACAATCGTCTCTTGAACCGATGAACCGAAAGGTTATTTAAATTCTAGCACGCTGAGCTGCCTCTCTTTATGCCTAAAAGCTGATTCAAAAAGCCTTAGTTCCTTTCGGTCGTGCTCTCCTTAAGAACGCGCTTAAGCCAGCAATCTTGCGATCACCCGGCGATCCAAACCTGGTGGCACATCCAGCCCTCGGCCTTTTCCTGATCAGTGTGATCCGTGTTGATCAGTGGTAAGATTTTGGTTCTGAACTTCTGGCAATTCCGGCGATTTTGGCAATACCAGAAATTTACTCTCTCGTTAACATCTAGTGAACTGCACCCCTTTCGTGAGACACGGAAATAAGGGGGTAGTTGCCGTTCAATGAGGAACCATTGCGCAGCAGGGTTGTTGTGGTCCACTCTGGGGGAAGCTGAGCGGAGGATAGGGCTCTGCGGGGACGCAACCCGAGCGCCGCATCGGCTGCCGAAGTGGCTGAGGGCGGATCGCTCCGCCCTTCCACCTCAGCCATTTTGGCCGCCAAGCGATAAATCCTCATGCCAGCGCCCTTTCAAACTCTGCCGGCGAGCGATACCCCAGCGCCGAGTGCAAGCGTTTCTGGTTGTACACCTCGTCGATGAACTCGGCCATAGCTGCCTGCGCTTGGGCCAGATCACGGTAGTGATTGCGATAGACCTCTTCATATTTCAAGGTCTTGATAAAGCTCTCCGCCATGGCGTTGTCATAGGGATTGCCCGAGCGGCTCATGCTGCCCCGGATCTGATGCCGGCTCAGCAGCTCGCGATAGTCGGCACAAGCGTACTGTACGCCGCGATCGGAGTGATGC
>DASXCL010000141.1:0-50063 GCA_036491195.1 Candidatus Angelobacter sp. | reverse complement strand
CCAACACTGTTTCCATTCTTATCAACAACGGCGATGGAACTTTTCGTCCGCAGCTTCAATTCGCCACCGGTCAGTCGCCGATTGGCATAGCCGCAGTGGACTGGAACAAGGATGGAAAGATGGACCTTGTCGTGGTAAACGTGGAGGCGGACCCGGAGCACAAGGTAAGCATTCTGCTGGGGAATGGAGATGGAACGTTTCAGCCGCACCAGGACATCCCCGGAGCGCCCAATGCAATCACTATTGCCGCGGGAGATTTTAATCATGATGGAAATCCCGACATTGCGACTGGCGAGAATCTTCTGGGCAATGCCGTGTACGTCAGCCTGGGCAATGGAAAGGGTGGAGTGCTGGCGCAGAAGATCACCAGCAACATTGGTCTTAGTCCCCAACCGCCTGCCGACAATTCTTTTCGTCTCTCGAAAATTGTCCTGGCCGACTTCAATCGCGACGGCAAAGACGATCTTTACTACATCGAGTGCTGCAACACGTCTGGGGATGAGCTGCTGGGAGCATTCGGTGTGCTCGTCGGCAACGGGGACGGCACATTTACCGACCGCCATTCAACGGGGCCTATCCTTCGACCAAACGATCTCGTCGCAGTTGATATCAATCAGGATGGGCTTACCGACGCGGTCGTTCCCTTCCTACGCTGCGCCAATCTCTGTCTAGACGCTGGGGTGTTCATTAACAATGGCGATGGCACTTTTCGCGGAGGCGCCGGATCCAACGTTGGCATTGTTCATCCGGGGGTCGTTGCAGGCGCCGCATTCGATGTGGATGGCGATGGCCTCAAGGATTTCGTGTTCTTAAGCAATAGTCTCGACAATCCGCCGGGTCCGCTTCCAACCATCCACATGATCGTTCAAAAACAGAACGCGGATGGATCGTTCGCCAAGCCGCCGGAGGCTCCGGGCGGTCCTACTGAATTGGTAGACGTGGCTCTGAACGCGCCGCTTATGCAAACTCCCCTGGTCGTGGTTGCCGATTTCAATCACGACGGCAAACCTGATTTAGCGATCGCAGAGGCGGCAGACGTTCCTGTCTTTGTCGCGCTCAATACCACGCCTTCCAGCCCTTGTACGGTCGGGACAAGCAATCACTCCGTCACAGTCTGCCATCCTGCCGATGGCGCAGTGGGGCTTTCGCCGGCCCATATTGTTTCTCACTTTACGTCGTCCACTGCTGCAAGCGTGAGCCAGATCTATCTCGATAACAAGCTCGTGTTCCAGGTTGCAGGCGGCAACATCAATAAAAATCTTGCGCTCACGCCCGGGGAGCACCGGCTGGAAGTTAAATCGTGGACCAAGGGGCAGCCCTTCCACAATGACTTTTTCCTGTCCACGCCCAGGTCGATTCCGGCGACTGTGCCGCCTTGTTCGGAAAGCACAAATTTCAGGGTAAATATCTGCTCTCCCGGGCAAAAAGCGGCTGTGGACGCGCCGGTGCATGTGGTAGCAGCGGCCAAGTCCACAGCGCCCATTACAACCATGCAAATCTATCTTGATTTCAAGGAGGTGTTCCACTCGCCCAACAGCACCTTGATTGAAACAGATGTGCCGATGGGTTCTGGATCACATTTTCTGATCGTGAAAGCCTGGGACAGCACGGGCAGGAGCTTCTCCAGCAGCAGGAACATCAGTGTGCCGTAGAGGCAGCTACGGTTAGACAATCGCGTTATGCAAACAAAGTCCGCCAGCAATTGGCGGGCTTTTTTATGTTACTTCGGTAAAGGCACAAGGACATGCCAGGCGGAGTTGCCGCTTGTAGCCGCAAGTCTCTTGTGGGAGAATCGGCTCAATTCAATCAAGTTCCAGACGTTGAAACGAGGTAACGCTATGCGCCGATTGCTATCAGGCTTTGGGCTTTTACTGCTGCTGGCCAGCCCGCTCGCGGGGCAAACGAACCCGTGGAAACAATACAAGAACGCGGAAGGCAACTTTACGGTCTTGTTCTCCGGCGATCCCACGGACACGCCTAACAGTGCCGCAGGCGGCGTACGATCACACACCTTGATGGCAAAGGACGGCGGTGCGCTCTATACGGTGGTTTACACTAGCATGGATAGCGACCAGAAGGTGGATGAAGCCACATTCGTGGTCTTTAAGGATGCTGTTTTTCGTGAATTGCCCAAGTGTGACTTGATTTCAGAACATCCTCCGGCACCCGGCCTTGGGGGCTATATCGGCCATTGGTACCGGCTGAGTTGTGAGATGCCCAACAAGATAACGATCGTGGGAAATCTCTACTGGGGCAAGCGCTATGCGTACGCAGTCATGGCCATGTTTCCGGCCGATACGGCGGAACCGACCAAACTCATCAAAACGTTTGTTGACTCGTTTGCCGTGCTTGATCCGGGCAAGTGAATGCTGAGAGCGGCCCATGTTGCGATCAGCGCAGGATGCCAATAATTAACGCCGTTTCCATCGCCGCCCGAGAAAATCGAAAAACGCCATGAGCGCAATCGCAGCGGCAACAAAGACAGTGGCCGCTAGTGCCTCATTCTCACTCATCCATTTCGCTAAAGCCATGTTCTAGAGTAGAACGGACAGCACGAGAGCTGCCAGTCACGCGGGTAATTAGGCTTTCTAAGAGTTTGTTGATGACGAAGGTAACGAGCGGCTGGGGGAGCAGGTCAAGCATGAATCGCGTGTGATGGAATTCATCCGCTTTACTTGTCGCCTGCTCATAAATAGGCGGGGGGAGCAGGTCAAGCATGAATCGCGTGTGATGGGGACCTCGGTTAAGTCGTGCGCCGACACTTTTCTCATGAACCGAAGCGCGTGAGGAGTAGTGACTCGAATCCCGGCAGCGCTATGGTGGTTGTGGGGAGAAAAAAGAAAGGGCCGCTCCTAGCGCGGCCCCTTCAGGTTAGCGGCTCTGCCAGACAAAGAATACATCCCATGCCCACCGGGCACCATGGCTGTGTGCGTTGTCGTCAATTTTGGAGCGGAACTGGAACTGGTTTCCAAACCCGTCTACACGCCGTGCAGCTTGGTAGTCCAGTGAAATCTGCTGCACTCCCAATTCATCAAGCGTGTGCAATTCCCACGGTTCGGAGATCCCGTTATGATTCGTGTCCTGCCACAACCGCAGCCGGGAAAACACAGCATCCCGCGAATCGATAATGCCATCTTCGTTACCCCCATTTTCTGGTTTGTCGAACTCTGCCAAGGCCAGAAAACCGTTAGGAGTTTGCGAACTGGGCTGCGGTGTGAAATTACCGAACAGCTCAACCCCGCTGTCAACCAGACCATTTCCGTTTCGATCAAGCACCAAAAACGCATTCGTCGATCCATTGGCCGTCCATGCAACCTGGACAGGGTTTCCATCGGCAAAAATGTCAAACACCACGCCATGTGCCGCATCGGTGAGCGTAAATCCCGAGCCATCCACGTCAACGATAATCGGCGAAGGGTTACAGCCATCGTCCAAATTAAATTTGTCTCTTGTGAAGTTACACGGAGGAGGAGGGGACGGTGGCGTTGGCGTTGGAGTAGGCGTGGGCGGGGGTGGTGGGCCAACCAATCTCCCACCTTGCGTCGCTATGTCATTATTCACCACCGAGTTATCGCACGGAGTTACCTTTGAACTGACGCTAGGTACTCCGGTATCATTCGTTCCGCAAGCACCGTTCATCGTTGATGCGCCAGGGGTTTCTAAGCACGGGTCTGGCGTGGTCGTACCAGGATCATTAGGTATGGGGATGTCATTTTCTCCAAACACGTGCCCAAGTTCGTGATCGAAGACCTCATTCATAAAATTGGCTGCGTTCGCCCCAGTTGGACTATATGCAGGGACGCCCGGAGTTATTTCAAAGCCTGTGTTCACTGACACCTTGGCGTCGAACATTTGTCCTGTACTCTGTATGTCGGTGGTTGTGAAAGCCAAATTGTTCGGACTGCCCTTCGGATCGTTAACCACGCTCACGGTGTTGGCGGTGCCGGGCGCCGGGGCCGTGGATGTTGTAGTCATCTGAATGTTGTTGCCCGTCAATGCGCTTTGTGCGTTCCAATCCGCCACCGCCGCCTGCACCCCTGCCTGAACGCCCGAAGAAAGTGACGGATCGATATAGACTGTGATTGTGGTTCCCGGAGCCCACCATTGATTATTGCTGGTGGGAGGTGTGCACGTGGCTGCAAACACTGAATAACTAAGCTTGATTGCAAGCATTGCGGCGAATGAAATTACGAACAGCGACACACGGAGGCGGCGTTTTTTTGGATTCTTCATGGGGCCTCCCTCAATCCCTGCCTGAGTGCTTACGTTCTTCTATTACTGCGCGCTTGTGCTCAAGGCATGTATCCACGTCGGCCAGAAAGCTGGCAAGGTCTTTGGGAGGAGTGGTGTTTTTCTCGATATTGGACGTGCTGAACACTTGGCCGTTCCTTACCGCATAAGTTCGCGATGCATGGGCCCGATAGGCGCTTGTCCCCGGGACAAATTCAAGCATGAGAACATAGCGTTGATTCAGCAGGAACTCGGTGTAGGCTGGGTCGATTGCTCCGATCGGCACATTGTCTATAACGATTTCACCGCCGGGGCGGGAGACGATGATCGTATCTCCAGGAAGGACATTGCTATGTTCCGGAGCCAGGACCCTCTCTACTCTCACCGCGTATTCTGTAAAAAGAAATGAGTGATCTTCAATGAAACGGCTCCGCGACTGTAAGGGAACCCCGATCACGATCAGGTCTGAATTCATGACCGCCCGCCACGCTTGGGGCAAGTCCTTTGACGGAAGAACAGGGCGAGGGGCAGGTCCTAGGCCGGCGTGCGGTACTTCTTCCTCCACATTCTTAACCCTTGAAAGCCCCTGCCCAGGCTTAAGGCCCTTGACATGTGCCATGTCTTCCAACTTAGAACCGTCGCCGTACGACTTCTCATAATACTTGGCCAGCGTTGCGTCCAGTTGTTCGCTCATCCCTTCCGAGGCTTGGAGGGTGATAACTGCTGCGTGGGTTACGGGGGCAGAGATCAGGTGCGACAGGGAGATCAAGATAAAAACGAAGGTGATGCGGGATGGCTGCAAAAAATTAGACATTGTCGACAATCCTTTCTGATTAAAAAACAGTTTAGCTACAGTCCACCACTGCATATCCTGATTCAGACAATCAGCAGCTCTTGAGCCATTTTGTTTTCAGACGAGCAGCAGCTCTGGAATGGTTGCATAGAAGCATGATAAAAATATTTTAATGTGCCCCTGCGCGCTTGCGCACTACGGCTGTGTCCACTTCTGTCATGAAATGGGCTATATCCTTTTTGGGGATTCTGTCCTTATCGAGAGCGGAAGCGCTGGCTACCTCGCCGTTTCTTACGGCAAAAGTGCCGGAGGCCAACGCTCGATAGCTTGTCGTTCCCGGGATGGACCGAAGCATGAGGACGTAGGATTGGTTTAGCAGGAACTCGCTGAATGCCGGCTCTATTGCTTTGATAAGGACATTGTCTACCGTGAGCTCACCGCCGCCGCGGGAGACGATAATAGTATCTCCGGGAAGCAAACCATTTTGGTCATTGGAAACCACTTTCTCAACGCGCACCGCATATTGGGTAAATGCGAATGTGTGATCCTCAATGGGGAGGGACCGGGCCTTGATAGGGGTCCCAATTATGATGAGGTCAGAATTGGCGACTTCGACCTGGACCTGAGGCGAGCTGCCCGCCGGAAAAGCAGAAGAGGGTAGATGCATGTGGAATGGCTCTTCCATGCCCTTAACGACCTCAACCTGTTTTGGCTTGCTGCCGCCGGTTGGCATATATCTCATAGTACTTGGCTAAAGTAGTATCCAGTTCTTCGGTGCTCTCTGATTGGGCCTGCATACTGACTGATGAGCTATTCATTGGTCGTGCGGATATAATCCGCATCGGGTAAATGCCCAGTGCAACGGTGAATGTGACTATGCTTGAGAGTTTCAAGTAACTTGATAGGCGCAGCGCATCAATCCTTTCTGAACTGAATAATTTAATGCATTCCCGCTTGAGCCCCGTTTTGTTTTCAGACGAGCAGCAGCTCTGGAATGGTTGCATAGAAGCATGATAAAAATATTTTAATGTGCCCCTGCGCGCTTTGCGTTCTAAATTGGCCGCATTTGCGCCATTAGGATCATAAAACTGGGGGTCCCATCCTTAAACGTAAAACCAGTATTGACCGACACCGTGGCATCGAACACCTGTCCTGTCGATACACCATTTTTACTGTTTATGTTCGTGGTGGTTGTTGCTAGATGATCCGTGCTATTCCGAGGCCGAACTGCCATGTGAGGCCCGAAGAATCGGCTCCGCAGCTTTGGCAGTAGACGTTTTTGGTTTCCCTTTAGAGCAGCGGAGCAGATCCCTCGCCGGCGCACCGGAGATATGTGAATGCTACCGGCCGTTGGTTTTGTGCTGTGGCTCGGGATGGCATATCGTTAGGACGAGCCACGCCGCTGCTTTGAAGATGTCGCGGGAGCCCCGTGATCAGTGTCGCAGGCGAGGGCGCCTGCGCTCCACGGATTGTCGAGAGAAACTCCCTGATGCGGCCCCCTTCGGCTTCGCTCAGGGTCGCTTGGCCATCGGTCAGGATGACAGGGTTTTATTGAACACGGCAGAGGATACATTTTTCTAGGGCGGCCTGCCTGGTAGGAACACCTCAAAGCCAACATGTGATCCGGGACGAACTGGGCTGGCGCGGCCGAGGAGTCTGCTCCAGCGAACCTTGCGGTTCTCGGTATTGTGTCTGCCATAGGCAGCAGCGGAGCAGATCCCTCGCCTGCGCACTTGAGTTTGTGGATACTACAGGCCATTTTCGTGTGCTGTGGCTCGGGATGGCATATCGTTAGGACGAGCCACGTCGCTGCTTTGAAGATGTCGCGGGAGCCCCGTGATCAGTGTCGCAGGCGAGGGCGCCTGCGCTCCACGGATTGTCGCGAGAACTCCCAGGCGGCGTGGGTAGGGGCAGGGTGTCGGGATCCTTCCACTCCTACCCCAACACGCGAAAACCGCGCGTGTTGGGGGCCCCGGACTCGGCCTCACTCCCCTTCGGCTTCGCTCAGGGTCGCTCGTCTTCACCGAGTCCGCGTGTCGGAGGAATTTCGTGGTTCCCAGCCAAGAAAATCCTTGCTTTTTGAGATCATCTATGCTAGTATAAGCCGTTTGTTTACAGTGTTTTACGGTTATTTGAGGGATGGCAGCGCATGCCGGGGGTCGGACTGAAATAGCCCGAGAATGACAAGAATTTGATCGGGAACTCTAAAACCTAACCACTGATGAACACAGATGGCACGGATTGGAAATCGGGGTGATCCGGTGATGGAACCGCCGGAATCGAGCGAAGGCATGTTGTGAGCTAGCGTTCGAGTAGAACCGCCACGGGGGCCAGCCTCATCCAATATGTTAGGCTTTAGTTTGAGTAACTTTGTCCGCACAACCGAGTAACTTCTAAGGGAAAACCACACTTGATAGGAAAAGCATTAGCCAAGGTTTTTGGCACCAGTAATGAACGGGAAATCAAGCGGATGCGTCCGCTGGTGGACCAGATGAATGCGCTTGAGCCGCAGATGCAGCAGCTTACGGACGAGCAGCTTCGCGCCAAGACGGCGGAGTTCCGCGCGCATATCAAAGAACGGGTACAAGAGGCCGAAACCGAGATTGCCCGCCTTTCCGCCGAGATGAAAAACGCTCCTGACCAGGACATGCGCGGCCAGATTGAAGAATTGACCAAGCGGCGGACCGAAGCCCGGAACCAGGCGCTGGAGGAGATTCTTCCTGAAGCATTTGCCGTGGGCCGCGAAGGCGGCCGGCGCGTGCTGAACATGCGGCATTTTGACGTTCAACTGATTGGCGGCATGGTACTGCACCAAGGCAAAATAGCCGAAATGAAGACGGGCGAAGGCAAGACCCTGGTGGCCACGCTGCCGGTCTATTTGAATGCCCTTGCCGGAGACGGCGTGCACGTGGTTACGGTGAACGATTACCTGGCCAAGCGCGACTCAGAGTGGATGGGCAAGCTCTACCGCTTCCTGGGGCTGAGCGTGGGCGTAATCGTGCATGACCTGGATGACGACGAGCGTCGCGAGGCTTATGCGGCCGACGTGACCTATGGCACCAACAACGAATTTGGCTTCGACTACCTGCGCGACAACATGAAATTCGACCTGGCCGAATGCGTCCAGCGCGGGCATAACTTCGGCATTGTGGACGAAGTGGATTCCATTCTGATTGACGAAGCCAGAACGCCGCTGATCATCAGCGGCCAGAGCGACGAATCCACCGATAAATACGAGAAGGCCAATCGCGTGGTCCCTCACCTGGAGAAGGGCGAGGAGATTGAAAAGCCACCGGGAGAGCCGAAGGAATATACCGGCGATTACGTCGTCGACGAGAAGCACAAGAACACGATGATTACCGACCAGGGCTGGGAAAAAGCCGAACGGCTGCTGGGGATCGATAACATCGCCGACCCGGAAAACTGGGCGATGAAGCACCACGTTGAGACCGCGGTGAAAGCCCATGCCATGTACCGCAGAGACGTTGAATACGTGGTGAAAGACGGCGAAGTGCTGATTGTGGACGAATTCACCGGGCGCCTGATGCCAGGACGACGCTGGTCTGACGGTTTGCACCAGGCGATTGAGGCCAAGGAAGGCGTAAAGGTGGAGCGCGAAACACAAACGCTTGCGACCATCACCTTCCAGAATTATTTCCGCATGTACAAAAAGCTGGCCGGCATGACCGGTACGGCGGAAACGGAAGCCGCCGAATTCGACAAGATTTACAAGCTGCAGGTGGTGGTGATTCCCACCAATCGCACCCTGCTACGCAAAGAGAACCCCGATATCGTCTATCGCACGGAGAGAGAAAAATACTTTGCGGTGGCGGACGAAATACAGAAGATCGCGGTCGAAGGACGTCCGGTGCTGGTGGGCACCACGTCCATTGAAAAATCCGAGCGAATCTCTGACCTATTGAAGAAGAAGAACCTGAAGCACGTTGTGCTGAATGCCAAGTTCCACGAGAAAGAAGCCGAGATTGTGGCCCAGGCCGGACGCATCAACCAGGTGACGATCGCCACGAATATGGCTGGCCGCGGCACGGATATCTTGCTGGGCGGCAATGCCGAGTTCATGGCACGGCAGGAGACAGTGAAAAAGGGGATCGCGCAGCAGTTGCGGGCCGCCGGCGGCGAAGTGGTGCTGGAGCAGGATACATCAGAAAATATCGTCTTCTATTACAACGGGCTTGAATACAAATGCCCCGCGGACAAGTGGAACGATACTTACAACAAATATAAAAAAGAGACTGACGCGGAGCATGAGCAGGTTGTGAAAGTGGGCGGCCTGCACATTCTGGGCACCGAACGCCACGAGGCCCGGCGCATCGACAATCAGCTACGCGGACGCGCCGGCCGCCAGGGCGACCCTGGATCGTCGCGCTTCTACCTGTCTTTGGAAGACGATCTGATGCGCATCTTTATGCCCAAAGGATGGGTTTCCACGCTGCTGCAGCGACTGGGCATGGAAGAAGGCGTTCCGATTGAATCAAGGATGATTTCAAAGCGCATCGAGGCATCGCAAAAAGCGGTGGAAGCCCAGAACTTTGAATCGCGCAAACACGTGCTTGAGTATGACGACGTGATGAACAAGCAGCGCGTAGCGGTTTACGGCCTGCGCAAGGAATTGCTTTCCGGGATCGACCAGAAAGACTTGATCCTGGAAGATTACGTCGCCAGCATGCTGGCGGAAGCGCTGGACCGCTTTGCCGCGCGCAATATTCACGCCGACCAGTGGGACATTGAAGGCTTGAATAAATATCTGGTAGAGCAGTTTGGGCTTGACCTGGAAAAACAAGGCGTTGACGCCGGCCAGCTGAACCGCCAGGAGCTGGGCGACCAGGTTTTCGAGAAGCTGAAGGAACTATACGACGCCAAAGAGAAGCAGCTTGGCGCCGACGCTATGCGCTATCACGAGCGCATGATCATGCTGAGCGTGCTGGACACGCAATGGAAAGACCATTTGCTCAACATGGACCACCTGAAAGAAGGCATCGGGTTACGCGGCTACGGCCAGCACGATCCGCTGGTGGAGTACAAGCGCGAGTCGTTTGACATGTTTGAAGAGATGATGCAGAAGTCGCAGCAGGACGCGGTGCGCTACCTCTTCCACATGCAGATTGTGGATGCGCCCGCTGTGCAGCCGGCAACTGCAGCAGCCATCGAGGGGAACGGAGATCAGCCGCAGCAGCAATTGCCGCCGCCAAGAAAACGTGCATCGACGTCAATGGACGATTTGGAAGCGCAATTCCAGCGTCGCAAGAAGAGAGAGCTGGAACAGGCGCGGATGGCGGGATCGAATGGCAACACAGCGCCGCAGCAGGTAGTACGCGGGCAGGCCAAGGTGGGACGCAACGATCCTTGCCCATGCGGCTCAGGCAAGAAATACAAGAAGTGTCACGGAGCAGGAACAGCGGCGTAAGAGAGCGCTTTTATCTGACGCAAACTTTGGGTTTATGAGTTCTGCTGAGCTAGAAACACTCGACCAGCTGTTGGGCGGCGACATGCCACTAACAACAATTCGTCAGCTGTATCCCGACGACGCGGCTTTTCTGCAGGGTGTGCTTGGATTGTTGAATAGTCGTGATGTGCGATTTTTCTCTCCTGGCAAGCCTGACGTTCCGCAATGGCACTGCCGGGCCCTATTTACCGAGGGCTCCATTTTGGAGAAACTGACTATGTTCCGGTTGGATATTACCGATCAAGGCATACGGCGAATCCTGTAATCTGTTGGACCAAAAGAAAAAAGAGCGAGCCGCATGCCCGCTCTTTTTTCTTAACTTCATCTAGCGGTTGCCGCGATCGCCACCACCGCCGCCACGGGGACCACGGTCGCCTCCTCCACGCGGGCCGCGTCCTCCGCCCGAACCTCCACGACGATGCCTTCCGCCACTTCCGCCGCGTCCGCCGCCTCCGCCATGTGGACGATCGCCTCGTGGACGATCCGGACGATCCGGCCTGCCCGCCGCTACGGTTTCACGATTTGCATCTTCGCGATTAAAGTTCGGTTCGCCGCCTTCTTCGTCGGCGAAATCGCCGCCGCCTTCAAATGTGATGGTTTCTTCACCTTCGCCGCGTGGCTGAGCCGGCGGACGCTCGCTGCGCCTCCCGCCTTCGCCGCCCGAACCCTCACCGCCTTCGCCGCCCGATCCTTCACCTGACGCCCCGCCTTCGCCCTCGCCACCTTGCGGCGCCATCTTTGCGCGCTGCTCGCGCAGAATCGCCTTGCGGCTCAGCTTAATTCTGTTCCCTTCAATCCCCAGGACTTTGACCAATACCTGATCGCCTTCTTTAAGTTCGTCTTTCACTTCTTTTACGCGATGTTCCGCAATTTCGCTGATGTGCAACAGACCATCGGTGCCAGGAATGATTTCGACGAACGCGCCAAATTCCGCCAGCCGCACCACCTTGCCCAGGTACGTCTTGCCGACTTCCGGCACCGCCGTCAAGTCGTTGATGCGTTGGATCGCGCGCTGCGCAGAAGGCCCGTTGTTCGACGCAACGTTCACTCTGCCGCTATCGTCAACGTCAATCTTCACTCCGGTTTCTTCAATAATGCTGCGGATCATCTTTCCGCCCGGCCCAATCAGGTCGCGGATCTTGTCCACAGGAATCTGGAGCGTGTAAATGCGCGGCGCAAACGCAGAAATATTTTCGCGTCCACCGGTAATCGTGCCTTCCATCTTGTCCAGAATGTAGAGGCGTCCGTGCTTAGCCTGCTCCAGCGCTTCATGCATGATCTTGGACGTGATGCCCATGACCTTGATGTCCATTTGCAACGCGGTAATTCCCTTGCGCGTTCCGGCCACCTTGAAATCCATATCGCCGTAATGGTCTTCCGCGCCGGCAATGTCCGTCAGGATGGCGTAGGAGTCTTCTTCTTTCACCAATCCCATGGCCACGCCCGCCACAGCCGACGAAAGCGGCACTCCCGCATCCATCAATGAGAGCGAAGCTCCGCAAACCGTCGCCATGGAAGACGATCCGTTTGATTCCAGAATGTCTGAAACCACGCGCATGGTGTAAGGCCATTTCTCCACGTCCGGCAGCACCGCCAAAAGTGCGCGCTCTGCCAGCGCTCCGTGTCCCACTTCACGACGCCCAACACCGGTCATGCGGCCCACTTCGCCCACTGAGAACGGCGGGAAGTTGTAATGCATCATGAAGCGCTTCCTGGTTTCGCCTTCAAACCGCTCAATACGCTGTGCGTCGTCGGGCGTGCCCAGCGTGGTGGTAACCAGCGCCTGGGTTTCGCCGCGGGTAAAGATCGCCGAACCGTGTGTGCGTGGCAGCACGCCAACTTCAATCCAGATATCGCGGATCTGGTCAAAAGCGCGTGAGTCCGGACGCTTCCGGTCTTTGGTCACCGCCTCGCGGAAAATGCGCTCGCGCAGCGCTTCGTAATATTTAGAAAGTTTTGCCGCGGCATCTTTATCGTCTTCCGGCAGCTCGGCTTTCAGCGCTTTCTTAATCTCGCGGACTTTCTCGTAACTTTCGTGCTTGGGATGTTTGGCCGTATCCAGCGCGTCCACCAGCTGTTTGCCCACCTTCTTCATCAACTGGTCATAATATTTCTGGTCGAACTCCGGCGCCGTCACTTCCAGCTTCTTATGGCCGCTCTTGGCGGCCAGATCGGTCAGCGCCGCGCAGATTTTCTTGATCTGCTCATGCGCAAACTCAATCGCGCTCAGCACCTGCTCTTCTGAAACTTCCTTCGCGCCGGATTCCACCATCACAATGCCTTCAGCCGTTCCCACAACCATAATGTTCAGCAGGCTGGCGTGCATTTCTTCATACGTCGGATTCACGATCATCTGGTCATTCACCAGGCCAACGCGCACCGCGCCCACCGGCCCGTGGAACGGGATCTCGGAAAGCGTAAGCGCAGCGGAAGCGGCGTTAATGGCGAGAACGTCAGGATCGTTTTCCGTATCGGCTGAGAGCACCAGGGCGATGACCTGGGTCTCGTTACGGAAGCCTTCCGGGAACAGCGGGCGGATGGGGCGATCAATCTGGCGGGCGGTCAGGATCTCGCGTTCCTGGGGTCGGCCTTCGCGTTTGATAAAGCCGCCGGGGATTCGTCCTCCGGCGTAAGTGTATTCGCGATAATCAACGGTAAGGGGGAAGAAATCTATGCCTTCGCGCGGGTCGGGCGAGGCGCATGCCGTGCCTAGTACAACGTTATCTCCCTGGCGCACAATGGCTGAGCCTTGCGCCTGTTTTGCTAAGTGCCCGGTTTCAATCTGGAGGGTTTTGCCGCCTGCAAGTTCAACAGTGGCTGTCTGCTTCATCAGTTCCTCTTTTCCAGGAGGACCAGCAGTCTGAATTCAAAAAGAGAGCATTCTGAGCATGCGAAGGCGGGAGATACACGTGTCCCGCCGGCGCTAGACGACCGTTTTTCCGTTCGATCTCGATCGATTATTTACGGATTCCAAGTTTTTGGATGACGTCTTTGTAACGCTCAGTATCGTACTTTTTCAGATAGTCCAGCAGGCGGCGGCGCTTGCTGACCATCATAAGAAGACCGCGCCGGGAGGCATGGTCCTTTTTATGGCTCTTGAAGTGCTCCGTCAGCTCGCCGATACGCTCACTGAGAATGGCAATCTGGACTTCCGGGCTGCCCGTATCAGATTGATGCGTACGGAAGCGGTTGATGACGTCGGCCTTGCGCTCTCTCGCTAACACTGAATTCTGGTCGACTCCTATATCTAAATCTCGTCCTGTAAGTGACTTAAAAAGAGTAACACGGAAGGGGCGAAAAGTGCAAAGCGGCCCGGCGGGCTCGTGCAGCAAAGCCCGGGCTCCATGCGAGCTCGCATTTGGCTTGCATGGGCAGAGGAGTCCTCGGCTGTGTTCTCCCCAGGTCCGTTGTGGACCGCAGGCGCCCTCGCCTGCGATGCCCAATCCGCGGTAGAACCATCTTTCCGATCACGGCGATGACGCGCGATGTCGGCGATCACCCGATCTTTTCTGATCAGTGTAATCAGTGTTTATCAGTGGTAAGGTTTTGCCTTCCAATTTCGGCGATCTTTGGCAATTCTGGCATTCCTGGCAATTTTCCGATCAGTGTCATCCGTGTTAATCAGTGGTGAGCTTTTGCTCTTCCGATCACGGCGATCTTTGGCAATTTTGGAATTCCTGGCAATTCTTTGGTCCACGGTTTAGGGTCTTGCTTTTCCGATCACGGCGATGACGCGCGATGTCGGCGATCACCCGATCTTTTCCGATCAGTGTCATCCGTGTTAATCAGTGGTGAGCTTTTGCTCTTCTGATCACGGCGATGACGCGCGATGTCGGCGATGTCGGCGATCATTCCTCATCCGTTTCCATCCGTGGTAGGCTCTTGCACTTTCCCAGCTTGGCGATCTCTTTCTTCAGCTCGATCACCTCCAGCGGACACTCCGGCCAGTTGTGCTCCCAGCAGACAATGATGTCGCATTTGGCGGGGTCATGCATGTGCCGCAGAAAATTGCGGCTTTCGTACTCATATTCAATTTTCACCGGCCTGTTCCGGTCTTTTCCGGCCACGCGTATTGCCTCGCAGTCCGGGAACTCCGTCTGTATCTTCAGTATCAGAAATCCCAGCCGTTCCGCCATAGCGCCAAACAGGCTAATCACTCCGCTCTCGTTCGTGGGGCCATAAACGTGTCCCCAGGCCGCTATCAGCGCCCCATAGGTCGGCCGGCTGTCTTTTGATCGTTCGGCGGACACCTCGGTTGACGACGCGGTGGCGCCGCCCCGTCCGCCTCCTGGCTGTAGCTCAATCAGTTCCAGCACGTCTCTGAACTCGCCATCCAGGCCATGCTCTTCGGCATACAGCTTCATCCGTTCCGCCACCATGTTCCATGAGCCGGCACACCTCGTCAGGGGACGGGCGCTGTATTTGCTCCGCCTTTCGTACTCATATAGCGTTGGGATCTTCTTGAGCGCCCTGACCACCTCGGCCCAATCCAGGAACAACTTGTCAATCTCCAGCTTTCTGCCTCGTTCCGGCACCTCCAGATTGCACTCTTCCAGGGCCTGCTTGTAATTGCCAAAATGCTTCCTGATCTCCGGACGGTCGATTCCTGCATGCTTCATCAGCTCCGGTACGGTAGGCACCTGCTTCAGCTTTTCCGCAAGCGCCACAATGGCTGCTCTTACCTCTTGTCTTGTCATGTTTTCGCTCCAAATAGAAAAGCCACCCATCCGGGTGGCTGATTTTGGTTATTTAAAATTTCTTAGATTTTTGGGATCTTCCGATTTTTTGTGTTTGGTGGTGGTGCCTTCGCTTTTGGCCTTATTGGTGTCTTGGGTTCTCGCCAAATACCAACAACCAAGTACCAAATACCGAGAATTCGGCTAATTGCCAATGGCTAATGGCTAATTGCTTTCTGTTAGTTCCGGCACTCTGCCGACGATTTAGACAAGGGTTTGCTTTGGCTGAGTGTTGAATGCCGAATGCTCGGATTGCAGAAAATAAAAAGCCACCCTCGCGGATGGCTAATTCAAAACTCGACTTCAAAAACATCTGTGGACCGCAGCCGCCCTCGGCTGCGTTATAAGGTCCTTCTTGGCGATCGGCATACAATCGCAGCGCGGCCCTCGACTTCTACTCCGGACTTTTCTAAATGCTTATTGCACACGTTCGTAGTACGTCCAGTCAGCTTTTTCGTAAAGCGCGAGCCGTAGCCTGCCGTCGTGCTTATGAACTTCCAGGTTAAGGGTGCTATAGCTCGATGGAGAATGAGGCGGATCATATCCCGATCGATCGACTCCTGACAGTTCTACCTCGGTTCCGCCGAGAAACCGATTGCTCGCTTTCCATGTACCGCGATTCGTGAATGTCCGAGGATACGAAGAGAATCTTTGGATGTAAGTGTGGTCAGGATTCAGAATAAACTCTTCCGTAACGTTATAATTCACTACCTGCTGTCTTTTAGAAAAGGAATATGAAACATTCTGAAACTTCATTGCGTAAGTTCCAGTAAGCTCGCGATTGGAAACACGAACTTGGTCGCCACAGCCCAATGTGGATATTAGCGTGGCTGCACAAATGGCAAGGATTATGATCTTTCTCATCCAGAACATTTTAACCACCAGCCATCGCCGGTTTTGTAAATGGCCACAATGGCTGTTGGTGTAACATCGCTATTTACCCCACACACCGATTGAGGTTGTCTTGGGACTTCTTAAAGGAGCCCGATCCAATAAGAGGAGTCTGGCTAAGTGAATAGCTACACGGATTACAATTAGCTTTCGGCCGTACCCGTTCTGGCGTTCCACGTCATCCAACCAAACAGGAGTCCCCCCAGCGGCCACAGGACTGCATGGAAGAGCAATTTCCCTGCGGAGAGATCGTGAGCGGAACCACTCCAATACTTCCAGTCGAGGTAATCGTCGAAGGTTGTGACAATCCACATCCCGCAACCCCACCCAAGGACGCCCATCAACCACATGTGCTGTGCAAAGGTGAGGCTTTGCGAGGTGCCATTGCGCTGCCGCAAACTGCGAAACGGCAATCGGACCCCGAAAGCACGCCCGATGAGTGTAACCACGGCAAACCAGAGCAAGAACACTGGCAGGACAACCGCCATTTGGATGAAAAATTCAGCCACGACGGAAGCATGATAGCGCATAAGTAGCTGAACGAGTCTGTCGTTGTTGATTTACCGGTAACCCGCTTCTGAGGGTTATCTGGGGATTTCTCAACGGATCCCGACCCAGTTCTTAATGCGTAGCACTCTTTGGACAAGCCAGAGCACTGACAAGGGTTCCTTAAAAGCGTTTGAATGGGATGTCCTAGCGCCATTGGCCCCGTCAGCGGGACGGGTGACATGGGTTGAGGATCCCCAGGGGCGGGCAGATTTTTAAAGTTTCCTAGTTTGTAAGATCGAATCGATGCTGGAAGCTAAAACACAAAGCTAACGGCCAAAGGCCAAGAGCCAAAAGCTGCTTTTTCCACACTCCCGCCACCTGTCTAATGGCGGTGGCGATGTATTGCTCAGAAATGCGTCCTTATCAAGACACACTCCAGTCCATTAGAGGCCGCGGAAGCTGGGACCCAAACGGTAGGCCACAGTCCACAGGGTTGCAGGCCTTTCCGGGTCTCCCCGCCGATGCCGCTCTCGGATCGTGCCGAGCAACTTCCAGAAACCTGCGGTAAACTGTCGACCCAACGGTGGCCCACAGATTTGCAGGGTTACAGCTGATGCGAATTATAGGCGAAACGCGTTCTGCCGTCAAGAAAATTCAGCAAAAATGGTGACGCGAAATAGGACATCTTGACAAACTCACTCTCAGAAACCAAGCGATTTTGAAAAAACATTTTCAAAATCCACGCTCGCGGAGCTACCTTTTAGGCGACGATAACAAAATCGAACGACCATCATGCTTGGATAGGAAAATGAAGTGCCGCCAGTCGGGCATGCACGGACCAAAAACAGCTCTTGCTCGAATTAGCGCTGTGCCTGCATGCTAACCTTGACCCAGTAATCCGGCTTGGGCGGAGCAGGAAAAATTCCTTTGTCCACCTGGGCGCTCAGACAAAGACTGGTACGCGTCTGAATAGAAACGTAAATCTTCTCCACTGCTCCATTCTCTTTTACCTGCAGGACCAGATCAAAGGGGATCATGAACGAATCGCCCGACATTTTCTGGCAGCTGGCGACGGCGCTGCTGTAGTTCGCGGCAAAGGCTTTGGCCAACTTTTCGTCGAATTTACGGCCATCGGGAGTCTGCAGATTGTCGTCGGCCGCTTTCATCGCAGCCTCGATGGTCTGGGTGAGGGTGGCCCCGTGTGCCCACTCGCGCACCATCTGGAAACTCTCTTTCTTATGCCAGAGCTTCTTGTCCCATCCTTCACCGATGCGGGCAAACATCTCCTCGGCATAAACCGGATCGCCTGCAGCTCCGGCCATATAGGCCATCGCGTTCTGGTTTTCCATAGACTCGCCATACTGTTCTTCCACGTCGATATAGCCGCGCTTGATGCGAGGCCATGACAGGCCGTTAAGCCCCCGGTCATTGTCGCAGCCGCAATTGAGATACGTGGCGATCTGGTAGTACATCATGTCACCCCGTTTCCCTCCGATCCTATCGGAAATCTGTTGAGCAAACGCAGCCATCTCACCCTCTTCGCCTTCCCACTTGGGCATCAGCAGCTCTGCCTGGGCCCGGTAAAAATATTGATAGTCCTGCTCAAAGGCAATAGCTTTCTCGAAGATCGCAGTCTGCATTTCCTTGCTCTGTCCCAGCGCGCGCGCTGTCAACTGCATGGCGACATACCATTCCGGGCACTTGTCCTGGAGCGATGAGGCATCTATTAGAGTTTTCGCCGCGTCTTCTGCGCGTTCCTGAAAGAGTTTCCATCCATCGTCGGTCACGCTGTCCGCATATCCTCCGCCTCTCGCCCGCCAGGCGTACTGAAGCTGGGCGGCGGCCAGGGCGACACGCGCAGTAATGGAATTCGGGCGTTGCGCTATCCAGCGCTGGAACCGTTGGAGATGATTCGTCCACTCATTGTCGCTGGCCTTGTAGGTGCCTGCGGCAGGCTGCATTAGGCCTACATAGATAATGTGCAACGTCCAGAATCCGCCGGCCAGGTGCGCCTTCGTGGAGCGCGCGCTGCCGGCTATCTGGTCCAGCGTCTCAAACTTTTCCTGATCGAAAAGCGTGCGAATGCCTTCTTCATAGCGATCAAGATAGTGCAGATTGAATTCCTCACGCGTGGCATAAGGCGCGTACTGCCCTGTCACTGTCAGCTGCTTTTCTGCAGTCCCAGCGTCCTGCGGCTTCGCTTGCGGTGGGTTGGCAGTGGCGGGGTTTGCTCCCGGCGAAGCAGCGGCGGGCGTCGTGTTTTTCTCTTTGTCAGAACGAAGGCGACGCGCTATGTCACCTAGTGATTGCGTCTCTTGACCGAAAACGGGTGCGATTGCGAATAAGAGCAGTAATGCTGGAATAGATAATTTTTTGACTAACATTCAAAGGAGAATAGCGGGTTTCAGAACCCGCAGTAAGTTACATAAGGTCTAAATCCTTTGCGGCTGGTTCCACGCCATTCAACCTTCGCGTCTTTGTGAGGGCTGGGATTTTGATTCGTTTGGAGAATAATGCCACAGATCGAAATGTGGTCTCGCGTCCCCAGGGCCTTCACGACCATCTAATCGAGCGCGCATGATCGGAAGATCGACAAGGCGCTTCTGGACGATTTCCAATTTGAACATCATCAATTTTTTTCCTCGGCGCCCCGCTTCACGGACACGGAAGAACTACAATAGTCGCGAGGAAAAGAACGATGGAAAATCAGCAACGCCCGTGGCTGGGCAACGCGTTTTACACCGCGGCGATATTCGGCGCCTATGTTGCCCAGAGCCAGGTTTCCCTGAGCGAGGTTTGGCAGCCGGCGCGGCAGGCGGCCTAGCATGCGTATTGTTTCTCTTCTGGCAAGCGCCACGGAAATTGTTTGTGCCCTGGGCGCCGGCGAAATGCTGGTAGGGCGGTCACATGAGTGCGATAACCCGGACTGGGTGCGGCGGCTTCCACCCTGCAGCGAACCCGCCTTTGATGTCTCGGTTTCAAGTCTGGAAATCGATACCGAGGTCCGGCGGCGGCTCCGGTCCGGCGAACCGCTGTATCGCGTCCACGGGGAATTGATTCGCGAGCTGCGTCCCGATCTGCTGATCACGCAAGCGCATTGCGAAGTGTGCGCCGTGACTCCCGGCGACGTGCAGCGAAGTGGCGCCTGTGCGCTCACGGCGCAGCAAATAGCGCTGTCTGCTTCGTCTTTGGCGGAGATCTTCCAGAGCATTCGGCAGATCTCGCAGGCGCTGGGTCTGGAGGAGCAGGGCGAGGCCCTTGTGCGTCGCGAACAAGAGCGGCTGGATACGGTCAGAGAGAAGGCTGCTCGCTTCAGCCCGCCAACCGTGGTGATGCTGGAGTGGACGGACCCGATATTCGCGATGGGAAACTGGGGTCCGGAACTGGTGGAAATCGCGAACGGCAAACTTCTGCTGGGGAAGAAAGGCGAGTACTCAGCCGCCATTCCCGCGCAGCAGCTTCGCGATGCTGATCCGGAATACCTGATCGTGGCGCCATGCGGATTTAATCTGGAACGCAGCTTGCAAGAACTAACCGTATTGGAGCAATACCCGTGGTGGCGTGAGCTGCAGGCGGTACGCAAAAGCAACGTCGTATTTGCGGACGGCAATCTGTTCTTCAACCGTTCCGGAATGACGATCTCACAAACGGCGGAGATCATCGCCGAAATTCTTCACGGCATCTCATTCGACGAGACCAGCGGAGGGCATTGGCGGCGTATCGAACCCGCGGCGGGGCGCGATGTAGAAGCTTCCACCATGGAAGCTGCTGGCTGATACCGGTCGGCAAGAGATCTTTGACAAGTTTGGCTGTGCGAATCTGTCGAACCTGATCAGCCAGTGCCCGGTCATCAACGGCAGTCTCGCGTTGCCCTGTTCGAACCGCTCACAGCGTCAACCGGTTGGAACCAGGATCTGTACTTCCTGTGGCTTGAGTGAGACCTGGACGGAGGCCAACGGGAGACTTGGAGCGCCATTCAGCGGGAAAACCTGCCCCGGCTGCACCTGCACATCTGTTATTCCTGAAGTACCTTTGTTGCTGTAACCAATCTGGAAGCTGGGCGCGTGCCGGGCCAAATCAAAATCCACCAGAACGGAACCATTGAACGACTGGCCAAAAGACGTGTTAGCCACGATAACAACTTCACGGTCGGTCAGAATGCGCGAGAAAGCAATCAAGCCGCCATTGCCGAAAGACTGCCCGAAGTCCCGCCCATTGCCTGAGACCGGACGAAAGTAGATACGGCCATAGCGAAGAGGTGGTTCATTCGAGCGCAATTGCGCAATGCGCTTCAATTCCAGATAAAAAGGATTGCTTGAATCAAAAGCCACCGGCTTCTTCCCCCACAACGCTTCGCGGACAGATTCCATACTGTCCAGCGTGGAATGTCCGGCTCCATCGTTGGTGCCCTGCAATCCCTGCTCCGTGCCATAGTAGACACAGGGGATTCCCTGAAGGCAAAACAACACGGCCATGCCGAGCGTGACCTGGTCTTGAGGAGTCTGGGGATCATTGAATCTCCGATTTTGATCGTGATTATCGACAAAGCTGACAAAATAACGGCCGGCCTCACCGTGGGAACTGATCAGGCTTTTCTCCGCATCCTTGCGTTTCTCAAATACCTGGCGTACATTCTCGACCGGAACCAGGCCTTTGGCGGCGCCGGGCAGGACAAAAAAAAGCGGGAAATCGAGCGCCGCATCAATGCCGAAGCCATCAGTATCACTGCCGCTGCGGCCGATGAAACGATTGATCTGGTCTTCATTGTCGTAAATTTCACCGAAGGTGAAGAAGTTTTTCTTCCCGAGGCTGAGGGCATACTCGCGCATGGCGTTCCCGAAGGTCTCCACCAGGTCCGGCCGGACGTACTTCACGGTGTCAATGCGGAATCCGTCAAAGTCATACTTTGCAATCAGGTATTGGTAGGCCTGGATCAGAACGGAAAGCACCGGCTGCGGCCCATATTCGGTGCGCAATGGGCCCTGGCCGGATACGGTAGCGTCATACTCAGCCACCAACTGCCGCATGGAGCCAAAGTCTCCCGGCACGAATCCACTCGCGCCCGGGGTGTCGCTCGCTTTGCTGCCCCGGCGTCGAAAGAACTCAGGGCGCTGTAAATCGGACGGCCAAACCGCATCATCGGGCGATAACTTCGCCGGCTCCGGCAAGTTCTGGTCCTCCCAGTCATCTCTCGGAAAACCAAAACCGTTCAGCCATTCCACGTGCATTTCTCCATCCAGAGGCACGGAGTCAACTACGGCGCCGTTACTCAAATGGTAGTCAAAGACGCGGCCAGCATGGTTAAGGACAATATCGAGCACCAGATAGATTCCTCGCGCGTGCGCCTCGTCAACCAGGGCGGCCAATTCATGCTCGGCAGTGGCGCGGGTTCCGTCAGAGGCAAATCGCTCGTCCACGTTGAGGAAATCCTGCGTGGTGTAGCCAGGATAGGTGAACTCAAACTTCTCAGGACGCGAGTTCTTGAGCACCGGCGAAAGCCAGATTGCGCCGACGCCGAGTTCCTGTAGATATCCCAACTGGCGTCGCACTCCTTCGAAAGTCCCGCCCTGGCGCAGGTTGAACTTCTGGTCCCATTGCGACTTCGGGTTCTTCAGGCCGTTGAATCTGTCCGTCATCACAAAATACATAACGCTGTCACGCCAATCGGCAGGCGAAGGAAATGGGCTTGGAATAGTAACCGGATGGCCGTCCACGATGACGCTCTTCGTCGTGTGCTGTGCTGCTTGCTTTTGAGTTTCGGCGATAAAGGGATGAACTTCCAGAATGGTAGTCGGCATGGTGTCCTCCGCAAGGCTTTCTTCTGGCGGACGCGCCGGAGAAGCTTTCAATTCATCTACACAGTCTAGCCCTAACCGGTTGTCTTGTGTGCCGGCAGGATGTCATCAACCCCAAGATCAAATTAAAGATCAAATGAACCCAGTCTCGCCGTCTTATGTTCCAGACACGATCAGAGGCTCTGCAATCAAGGCATGACAAGGGGCTTACGGTATCCACACCGTCCGCACTTCTCTTCTTTAGAAGTCACTTATATGGATGGGCCTTAGATAGTTCGAAGTGTGCAATAAAGTTTACCGTTTTACTAAATTTGATCACATCCGCAGTTCCGTGAAGTTGACAATTAGATACCCGACGCTCAAGCAGTTGATGTCCCATATCCAGCAGATCTCCGCATAAATAGCTGCTGATCCCCATCTCACGGCGATTGTGATGGAAGTCGCATTCCATCGCCGGATGCGCCAGCTATCGTGAGCAACAGTGTGCAACTAACGGTACTTCTGTTTCTCAGGTTGGTGACGAAGGACCCAAGACCAACGAACCAGAACGTGGACACTTCTATGCAATCGGTTGCATAGATGCTCACCGATGAGTCTCTATGTACCTGGTTTTATTGAACCTTCATTTGGCAGCTCTCGTGCGTATTGTGCAAGTGTATTCAGAAAAGCAAAAACTTTTCGCGCAAGCAAAAACAGAGGAGAAACAAAACATGAAGTTTTCACAGTTCATTAAAAACCTACATCGTGAGGAATCCGGTCAGGACCTGCTCGAGTACGCTCTGGTTCTGGCTGCCGTCCTGGCAGCGGTGTTTGCAGGCTCAACGACCCTGGCAGGCGACATTGCCACCGCATTAACCACCATCAACGGCAAAATCACAGCCGCGATCGGCTAGGGCTCTGTGGCGCCGGGCGGCACCATTTGCCGTGCGGCGCGGCGCCAATTTTTCACATTTATGAAATTTAAGAATTTTCTTAGCAGCTTACACCGTGAGGAGTCAGGGCAGGACCTACTCGAATACGCCCTGGTTCTGGCAACGGTTCTGGCCGCGATAGTATTCGGCGCAGATTCGGTCGCCAACGTCATCGGCAACGCATTGACGGCGATTGGCGGCAGGGTCCAGGGCATTGTGCAATAAGCCTTGACTTAGAAACCGCGCGGCGCGCGGCATGTGATTTTCGCAATATGAACTTAGCTCAACTCATCCCGACCCTGGCTTCCGCAGTCGCCGTGACCGCCGCAATCACGGATGTGCGTGAACGGCGCATTCCGAACCGGCTCACGTATCCCGCCATGGTTGCCGGCCTTGTGCTGCAATCCGCCGTACATGGCTGGCATGGGCTGCTCCTGGCGCTGGGTGGCGCTCTTTTGTTTGGCGGCTGCTTTCTTTTCTTCCATCTCGTGCGCGCCATGGGCGCGGGCGACGTAAAACTGGCCGTGGCGCTGGGCTGCATCATCGGTCCCGCAGGTTCGTGGCAAGTAATGTTTGCCACTGCTGTGGCAGGCGGCGCGATAGCACTGATCGTGATGGTCGTTACCGGCCGGGTGCTGCGGACGCTGCGCAGTACGCTTTCCGTCGTTGGATTCCACGCGCTGCACGGGCTGCGTACTCATCCTGTGGTCAACCTCGATAACCCTGCCGCGGTGCGCATGCCTTACGGCCTGGCATTTGCCGCAGGCACGCTGTTCTGGGCTGTATTGATGCCATTCTGGAGATAACGTTATGGGAACTCGAAGACTCGGTCTTGCTCTGGCTGCTGCACTGATAATTTCAATCGCCGTAACCTCAATTTTTTATGTGCGCATTACGCACGCGCAGATTTCTTCGCGCCCGCAAACCCGGCGCGTGGTTGCGGCCGCGGTCGCTCTGCAGCCTGGCATACCTCTTACGGCGGAAAACCTGACCGAGATCAACTGGCCGGTGAATGCTTCACTCGAAGGACTGATCGAGAAGAAGGAAGATGCCGTCGGCCGCATCCCGATCTATGCCATCGACGCAAAAGAGCCGGTGCTGAAGCATGGGCTGGCGCCCAGCGGAAGCTTCGGTCTGGCGGCCAAGATTCCTGACGGCATGCGCGCCACGTCGGTCAAGACCAATGAAGTAATGAATATTGCCGGCTTCATTTTCCCCGGCTCGCATGTTGACGTGCTGGTTACGCTTCGCGGCGATAACAATGCCGCAAGCACCACTACGCGCACCGTGCTGCAAGACGTCCAGGTGCTGGCGGCCGGGACCAAGACCGATCCCGATCCCACGGGAAAACCGGAAAATGTAAGCGTGGTTACCCTGCTGGTTACGCCGGGGGAGTCAGAGAAATTGGCCCTGGCGCAGAGCCAGGTAACGCAAAACCAGGGCAGCATTCATTTCGTCCTGCGCAATGGCGGCGACGCCGCCAGGCCAGACACCGCCCCGGTCGATATGGCGGAGCTGGCGGGCATACCGAAGAAAGCCGGGCCGGAAGTGAAACACGTGAAGACGGGGCACGCGCCGAAATCGCCGGAAGCATACACGGTTGAGACAGTGGCCGGCAGCAAGACGACGATAGCCAAATTTCCGGTGATTCTTGAGTAATTCAGTCCTGAAAATTGAAAACGGACGAGGAGGCTTTCTGCAAGTCCACGTAAAAGAACGTTTGCTGACGATGCTTGGCGGTCTGGCGATAACGGCCGTAATTTTTTGCGGCCAGATAAGGGCCGAGGGCCCGGTTACGGCCACCATCCACCAGCCCGCGCCCGCAGCGCAAGCAATGCCGGCGCAAGAACCCAAGGCGAGCGAAGCTTTCGCCGGCAATCAGGTCCTGCATATCCTGGTGGGCCACTCGGTTGTGATTCGCACGGATGCCCGCCTGCGGCGCGTGCTTGTCGGCAACCCGGCGATTGTCAGCACCGCCACCACAGCGCCCAATGAGGTAGTGGTAACGGCCGCTGCTTCCGGCAGCAGCAGCGTGGTTCTGTGGCAGGAAGACAATCGGTCACGGATTCTCGAGGTCTTTGGGGACGTGGATGTTTCTTTGCTGCGCGAAGCGGTTGCCCGCGGCTTCCCCGAGGAACATATCCAGGTGGAATCCGAAGAGAACAGGATCGTCTTGACCGGAACGGCTTCGGCGATACCCGTGGCCGATCAGATCGCAAAGATGGCCATCCCGTTTTCGAAAGAAATCGTTAACTCGATTCGCATCGCCCTGCCGGGCCGGCAAAAGCAGATATTGCTGAAAGTCCGCTTTGCCCAGGTGGACCGCGGCAAGCTGAGCCAGTTCGGAATCAACCTGCTGAGTCTGGGGGGCGCCAACACGATCGGCAATACGAGCACTCAGCAGTTCGGCAACACCGGCTTGGGGACTGATGGCAAAATCACCGGTCAAATCGGAGCGCCGGCGAAGGGCTTTACCTCAACGGAGTCGATTTCCGACCTGTTGAACGTATTTATTTTCCGCCCGGATCTCAACCTGGGCGCAACCATTAAAGACCTGCAACAAAGAAATCTGCTGCAAATTCTGGCCGAGCCCAACTTGCTGGCCGCCAATGGCGAATCGGCAAAGTTCCTGGCTGGCGGTGAATTGCCGTACCCGGTTGTTTCCGGCGCGGGTGGCAACACCACGGTGACCGTGCAGTTCAAACCGTTTGGCGTTAAGCTGGAATTCACCGGAATAATCCAGGATGACAACACCATCCGGCTGAAAGTTTTTCCCGAAGTTAGCTCTCTGGATTTTGGCAATGCGGTAACGATCAGCGGCTTTGTGCTTCCGGCGATCGCGACGCGCCATGCCGAGACCACGGTGGAACTGCGCAATGGCCAGAGTTTCGGCATCGCCGGGCTGCTTGACCAGCGCACCACGTCCCAATACTCCAAGGTGCCGGGCATCGGAGACATTCCGATTCTGGGCCAGCTATTTCGCTCCCGGAGCATCAATAAAACCAATTCCGAGCTGGTCGTGATCGTCACACCGACGATTGTCGATCCCGCAGCAGGGCAGGCCGGCCCGCCGGACGTGCCCAAGATGCCCAGCGCTCCATTAGACCAGAAACATTTCGATCAACAAATTCCCGGAGGCGGTATCAAGTAATGGCTACCCAGTTCAGTTTGGTTGGATCAACCAATAAAACAAGCATCGCAGTAACCACGGTTGGACTTGACCCAATCTCCTGCCGCACGCTGGCCAATCTTATGGAAGGCGTGCCCGGCGCCGCGATCGCCGCCAACATTGACGGCTATTCCGGTGCAGAGCGGGAAGTTGGACGCGCCGGAGACAAGGCGCGCCTTCGCATCTGCTTTATTGACTACGACCAAAACATCGATCAGGCGATCTGGACCACGGAACATCTGCGGACCAACTACCCCGATGTACATATATTTGCCGTGTCCGCGCATACTGAGCCGGAGCGGATCATTGCCGCCATGCGGGTGGGCTGCACCGAATATCTGGTGAAGCCCATACAAAGCGATCGCGTGATGGACGGGCTGACGCGGGTGGAAGCGAAACAGAAGGAGAGAACGCGCTCCAAAGTCCATGGCAAGGTCACAACCGTGATCGGAGCCAAAGGCGGGGCGGGCGTTACCTCTCTGGCATTGCACTTGGCGCTGGAACTCACCGGGAAGGAACAACGCAAATGCCTGCTGGTGGACCAGCACGCCGCGCTGGGCGATGCATCGCTTTACCTGGGCGCCGGCCGGCACCAGTACAGCTTTTACGAGCTGGCCAACAATACTGACCGGCTGGACCAGGAGCTATTACAAGGCTTTCTTTTGCGCCACTCGTCCGGCCTTCATGTGCTGGATTCGCCGGAGACCGTGGATGTTATTCATATGGCGTCGCCTTCAGCCGTGGAGCACACATTGTCTTTCCTGGCGGAAACCTATCAGTTTGTGGTGGTGGATTGTCCCCCGGGACTGAGCGATTTGAATCTGGCCTGCATTTCACAATCGGACGAGATCGCAATCGTGATGACCGCTGAATTGCCGTCCGTCCGCAACGCGGTGCGATACATGGAGCACCTGGAGAGATTGGGATACAACTCCCGCAAGATCCAGATTGTGCTCAACCGGCATTGCAAGCGTGGACCTCTGAGCGATGAACGCATCGAGAAGGCCCTGGGCCGGCAGATTTCTCTGCGCATACCCAACAATTACAACGAGGTAATCCGGGCCATCAATTCCGGAGCGCCGATCCCTTCCGGAAAAACCGAGTTCGGTTCGGCCATCCAGAAGTGGGCCCGCGAGATCAGCAGCAACGCCAATGGCGAAACGGCCATGGCGGCGGCACAGTCACGCGCTGGTGGCGTGCGTTCACTGTTTGGGAAGTAGCCTGGGGAGTAATCAATGGCATTCGGATTCGCAACCACTTCAGTTCCGCAGGCGCCTTCCAGCGCGCCGGGCAGCAGGTCCTACCAGGAGCTGAAAACAACTCTGCACCGCGAGTTGCTGAACAAGATTGACCTGGAAAGGCTTACATCGCTTCAGGATGTCCACGCGCGCACCCAGGTGCAAAACGTTATTTATGACCTGATCGGCGCCACCAACTTCCCTCTCAGCGGCTCCGAACGAGAGCGGATTTGCCGCGAGGTGCTGCAGGAAGTCTTCGGACTGGGCCCGCTGGAACCGCTGCTGCAGGACCAGACGATCACCGACATTCTAGTAAACACGCACCGTCAGGTGTACATTGAGCGCGGCGGGATGCTGGAGTTAACCAGCGTCGTCTTCAAAGATGCGGCGCACCTGCGGCACATTATCGATAAGATCGTTTCCAACGTGGGCCGGCGCGTGGATGAATCGTCCCCGATGTGCGATGCGCGGCTGACAGACGGCTCGCGCGTCAACGTGGTGATTCCGCCGCTATCGATCGACGGGCCCATCATGTCAATCCGCCGCTTCGGCCGCACCCCGGTCGGGATAGATCAGTTGCTCGCCTACCGGTCATTGACTCCGGCCATGCTGGAATTCCTGCGGGCCGCGGTGAAAGCGCGGCTCAACATCGTGATTTCCGGCGGCACCGGCAGCGGCAAAACCACGCTGCTGAATGCTCTCTCCAGTTTTATCTCCGAGCGCGAACGCATTGTGACCATTGAGGATTCGGCGGAATTGCAGTTGCAACAACCCCATGTCGTAAGAATGGAGTGCCGTCCGCCTAACGTGGAAGGTAAAGGCGCGGTCCGGCAGCGTGAACTGGTGATTAACGCGTTGCGCATGCGTCCCGACCGCATTGTGATCGGCGAAGTACGTGGCGGCGAAGCGCTCGACATGCTGCAGGCCATGAACACCGGTCACGACGGTTCGCTGACCACCGTCCACGCCAACAATCCGCGCGACGCGATTGCCCGTCTGGAAACCATGTCATTGATGGCGGAACTCAACCTGCCCGACAAGGCCATCCGCCAGCAAATTGCGTCGGCTGTCTCCGTGATTGTGCAGGTGGCCCGGCTCAGTGACGGCACGCGCCGTGTAACGCAAATTTCCGAAGTCACCGGCGTTAGCGATGAGATGGTCACCCTGCAGGATATCTTCGTATTTAACCGCCTGGGGATTGGGCCGAACAATCGTGTGCTGGGTCGCTTCCAGGCCACGGGGTTGCAGCCCACTTTTGCGGAGCGGCTCAAGATGTCCGGGATCCAGCTTTCGCCAAACCTGTTCGAGCACGTCTGCGAGGTATAGGCATGACGATTCTGAGTATCTTTTTTATCGTTCTGATCGCGGCCTTCGCTGCCGTGGCGCTGGTCACCGAACCGTCAAAAACGGACAAGATGATCCACGCCAGGCTGGTTTCGCTGGACCGCAAGAACGCTTCCCAGACCGGCGGCAGTGAAGAACCGGGTATCGTGAGAGAGATCACGTTCAGCACGGTTCCGGCAGTCGACAAGTTTCTACGCCACAATCGCTTTGCCGTCGGCCTGCACCTGCTGATAGAACAATGCAATTTGAACTGGACTGTAGGGCGCGTAGTGCTTACCACCCTGCTGGTGGTTGGCGTTGGAGCGGCCCTTGGCAACTGGTGGATTGGGCCGGGGCTGCTAGGGTGGCTTCCCGGTCTGGCTTTGGGTTTTGTGCCGTATCTCATGTTGCTGCAGAAGCGCAGGCGGCGCTCAAAACTTTTCGCGGACTTGCTTCCTCAGGCCATTGACCTGATGTCGCGCGGGCTGCGCGCCGGGCAGGCCCTGCCGGCAACCATTGAAACCGTGGCACAGGAATGCGACGACCCGGTACGCGCGGAATTCCGCCGCGCCGCCGATGAGCAGAGCTTTGGCTTGCCATTCCGTGAGGCTATGCTCAACCTCAGCCGCCGCATGGTCGTCCCCGATCTGCAGTTCCTGATCACCGCTATTCTTGTGCAGAAGGAAACCGGGGGCAATCTGGCACAAATCCTGGATAAGACTTCCAACGTGATTCGGGAACGCGCGCGCGTCGCCGGCCAGATGCGGATCCGTACCGCGCAAGGACGCCTGACCGGAGGGGTCCTGATCGGGCTTCCATTCGTTATTTTTGTCGGCATGAACGTCCTGAATCCCGGGTATGGCAGAGCGCTGTTTGAAACCCCATTCGGGCAAAAATGTGTGATCTTCGCCGCGAGTGCATTGATGATTGGAATTCTGTTGATCCGCAGAATAGTAAATGTCAGGTTTTGAGGAGGGGTCATGATGCTTGTGTTTCTTATTTCGGCCGCCATCACCGTCTTTCTTCTGGTTACGGTGGTGATCGCCATGCTGACCAGCACTGACCCGGTAGAAGACCGCCTGATGGAAGTTTCGGCATTGTCGGCAGCGCCGTCCGGCACGTCCCTTATCGCAGCGACTCCCAGCACCGGTCTGGCTCGGGTGGCCGGGCAGTTCACCAGCCTCCTCGATCCAATTCGTGGACTGATTTCCGGCTTTGACGTGGACCTGTCTTACAAACTCACGCTTGCCGGTTTTCGCAAGCCGGAACATGTGGAAATTTTTCTCGCCATGAAGATGCTGTTGCCAGTCCTGGGAATCGTAGCGGGAAGTTTCTTTGGCAGCAACCTGATCACTGCGGTCCTGGTGGGCTTTGTGGGAGGATTTTTTCTTCCCGATCTTGTGCTCTCGTATCTTGTCTCCCGCCGCCAGACGAGCATCCAGATGGCTCTGCCCGATGCGCTCGACCTGCTGGTGATTTGCATGGAGGCCGGGCTAGGAATCGACCAGGCCATGGTGCGCGTGGGCGAGGAGATGGCGATTACCGCTCCCGGCCTGGCCGAGGAGTTTCAGATCGTCAATCGCGAACAACGTGCCGGCAAGCCACGGCTGGACGCCTGGCGCAGCATGGCAGAGCGCCTGGATATCGAATTCGTCCGTCAGTTTGTCACCATGCTGGTACAAACTGAGCGTTTTGGAACGCCCATCGCCAACGCTCTCGGCGTTTTTGCCGATACGCTACGCTCCCGCCGCACACAGGCGGCCGAGGAAGTAGCAGCTAAGACCGGCGTAAAACTCCTCTTCCCTCTGGTCTTCTTCATTTTTCCCAGTATTTTCGTGGTAACGCTGGTGCCGGCAATCATCCACATTCAAAAGCTGTTTGAGGAGATGGCAAAATAAATTTATGCGCTTCCAGAACAAAGTCGTGCGCGCGGTAAACGCAACCCGGGGAACGGTGCTGGGAGAGTCTATCCGCGTTGCCGATACTGGGCTCACCAGGATTGTCGGCTTGCTGGGTGAGCGTGAGCTTTTGCCGGGCGACGGACTGCTGATTGTGCCTTCGCAGGGAGTTCACACCTGGGGCATGCTGTTTCCCATCGACATTGCCGTGCTGGATAACGACTGGAATGTTCTGGCCCTGCGGCGCCGCATGCGCCAGTTTCGCATGACGCGGGTTTTCTGGAAGGCGGCGGCTGTGCTGGAACTCCCTTCCGGCATCCTGGATTCGACTTTGACATCGGTGGGTGACACCCTGACGTTTGATCGCGTGGAAACAACGGTGCAGTGAGGAAACCATGATGTGGCTACAAAAAATAATGGGCCGGCGACGGTGTGAGGATGGCCAGAGCTTGCTGGAAACGGCGGTGGCCATGCCGCTTCTGCTCGGGATCGCTTTCAATCTCATCAATCTTGGTTATTTGTGGTTCATGGTGCTGACGCTGGCTGCGGCGCCGCGCCAGGGCGTGCAATACGCCACCCAGGGTGGTCAGGCAATCACCAGGGCTGCCGCGCCCAACACCACCGCGGTCAGCACTCTTGTCTATGACAACATGACCAACGCGGTCCATGGCGCCACCAACTCGAATACTTCGGTAAGGGTTTGCAGCAATACCAAAGGTGTCGATCCAAACACTCATTTGGCCTTGTGCGACAGCTTTGGTCCTGCATTCACCTTTTCAGCGTTGGCCGCAGACCCTGAGGCCCCGGGCTTCGTGCTGAATCGGGTTGACGTGGGATACACCGTCACCCCCCTGATTCCAGGCTCCGCATTCAATGTGGTGTTGCCGCCAAGCCCCCTGCTGTTCCGGCGGCAGGTTTCCATGAGGTCTTTGTATTGATTATGCCTGACAGCCTGCAAACTCGATTTCGGCGGCAACGGGGCCAGAGTCTGCTGGAAACCGCCATGATGATTGTGGTGATTTTCATGGTGGTGTTCTGGATCTTCGAATTGGGATGGCTCATGTACACGTATTCCGTGATGGCCGATGCCGCCAATGAAGGGGTGCGCTATGCCATCGTGCGTAGCGGCGGAGATGTCACCGGTACGCAAGCCAGGGTCACAACGTTCGCTCAGACCTCGCTGCATGACGTTCGAGCGCTCTCCCCGTCAGTTACCTTTCCAGATGGCAGCGCTGCTCCCCCAAACCGCGTACGCGTCACTGTGACCTATACCTACGTTCCCTGGCTCAGCCAGTTCATCACCACCCCAACTATGACGACCTATGCTGAAGGGAGGATGATCGTCCAATGAAAATCGATTGCTACAAAATCAGCACGCGGCGAGCCTCTCAACGGGGCCAGACCTTTATTCCCATTGTCATCTTCGTTGGCGTGTTTCTGCTGGCAATACTGGGAATTGCCGCCGACTATTCGCAGGTTTGGGCCCACCGCCAGATGGCGCAGGGTGCGGCCGACGCCGCCTGCGAAGCCGCCGCGGCAGACGTCTATTTGAACGCGATTGATCCCTCCGCTTCGGGGCAGAACGGATTGCAACCCTTTAGCTGGATCAGTGCGGCCGCCTTTGACTGCACCACAGCCAACGCGAACACTCCGCCCTGTAAGTATGCATCTCTCAATGGTTACCCAGGCCCCACTAATCCGGGATCTAATGTTCATGTGAGCTTTCCTGGTTCTCTGCCCGGGGTCGCGCCTCTTCCCGGCGCGCTCGCCACTGCGTTTCCTTACGTGGAGGTGACAATCACGGACCCGGTACCGATGTCGTTCACCAAAATGGTTTCGTCCACTGGAACGGTAAACATCAGGGCCAAGGCAGGCTGCGGCGTGTCGCCGGTCGCGGTGCCCGTACCGCTGGTCATTCTTCATCCCACAGCAAGCGCCGCTCTGCAGGTACAGGGCAGTTCCAAGATTGTCATTTTTGGCGGGCCGCAGCGGTCGATTCAGGTGGATTCGAAAAACACCGCGGCAGTGAGCGTGGGAACTGTTGACCTTTCGCAAGGCGGGCCTGCGAACAGCGGCTCGGATTTTGGCGTCTTCGGAGGTCCTTCGACGCAACCGGGAGGCATCAACACCGGCTCGACTGGTCATTATATTTTTCCGGCCTCTCCGTTCGGCGATCCGTTTGCCATCGTCACGGCGCCTACCGCGCCATCCACCGTGGGCACGGCCGTACCGGTGCCATTTGCCATCAATGGCTGTCCTGACCCAAACGGCTGTGTGGAGTTCACGCCCGGCGATTACACCAGTTGCAGTAAAAGCAGTGCAATCAACCCTGGAGACCAGGGCTGCCTGTTGCTTCCCTACACTGGATCAAATCCGCATTTTAACATTGCAGCGCCAGCGTGGGCGGCCGGCACAACTTATACGGCAGGAACACTGATACAGCCGACGAAAGCCCAGGGCAACGCGGGTTTATTTGTTTTCCTGGCAACGAACACCGGTACGGCTGGAAACACCACCCCGCCATGGAACCAAACCCCCTGCTTACGGCAAGCGGATGGAAGCTGCTCCGGCGGAACCCAGGCAGATGGCGGTATTACATGGCGGAACGTCGGGGTCGTTGTCCTGAACAAACTGAGCACGGGGATATTCGATCCGGGCCTGTATTACGTGGCGGCGAATGGCTTGAATCTGGGCGCTGGCTCAACGGCCCGCCTGAGCACCGCGACCGGGGACGGCTCCAGCGGCGTTATGTTTTATTTCAGCACCTCAGACAGTGTCGGGGTTACCTCCAACAGCGGCAAATCATCTGCATGCACGGCCGCATCCTCCGGCAGCGCCAGCCCGGCCGGCTGTGTGGTGCAGTATAAGATTGATGGCACGCTGTCATCCCAGGCCACGGGAGCCGTGGGATCTCCTGCATTGCAGTGTCCCGGCGGCCCGGCAAATCCGGCGCAGGTTCCTTCCACGCTCGACGGAAACATTCTGCTTGGTCCATGCACGGGCTCATATGCTTCGCCCGACGGCAGCCGCGGCTTCTTATTCTTTCAGAATCGCGCCACGGCGGCGACCCCAAGCTGGGGCGGCGGCGGCCAGTTCCTGTCATCCGGATTCATGTATTTTCATTCCGGCAGCGGAACCACGTGCGGGACCAATACCACCTGCCTGTCCCTGCAGGGCGGTTCGGGGTCGCAGTCTTACGCGCTGGGGAACATGGTGGTGGACGAGCTGTCCCTGGGCGGAAATCCGCAGGTCAACATGATTCTGAACCCGGCTGCCACATTCCAAGTCCTGAGGGCGACCCTGCTGGAATGATGCCCACCCTCAAACTAGCTTCGACCTCCCGCAGGCTCATGATAGCGGTTGCCCCTGCTGCGCGTAAGTTCATCAAGCCTCCCGCGCTGAAGATGCTGCCCCAGGGCGCTCGCACGAGCAGCCTGGTGCTTTCAACGGTGCTGCACGCCCTGTTGATTGTTGCTTTTGCCTGGGCGCCGCTATTGTTTCCTTCTCCAACCATTATCGACATTCGCAATGACAAGATCGGGCTGGCCAGCGAGTATGAGCCGCTGGTCATGCCCCGTTTGCCGCAACTCGAAGCCCGCGCTTCCGGCAGTACAAAAGCGTCAGCGCAGGGAGCTGGCTCTTGGCCTGCTTACCTGACGGCTCCGCAACCGCGCAAGCGTAACTATGCCGGACCTCAGGAGATTGTTTCCGAGTTTCCCAATGCCGTGAATCGCGTGCAGACGATCCGGCGGCCGGATCTTGTAGCGCCGCCCGAATTGAAGTTTCCGCTGCGGCTGCAAAGCATGATAACCCTGCCGACGCCGGCCGCTCCCATACTTGCAGCACCGCCACGTGAGCAACCCAAACAGACGCCGAGTGCCGTGGAAGTCCCAATTGCGGAGGCAACGGTACCGCAACCTCTGTTGGTGAGCACTCAGAAGCGGATTTCAGTGGCCCGGACGGAAGAAGTAGCGCCCCCAAGCGTAGCCGCACCGCAATCCAGCGCGTCCGATCTGGCAATCCTGGCCCAGCCACACGCAAAGCCTCCAAAAGCCGTGGTAGTGGTAAATGCCGTGAACGTACCGCCCGACCCTGCTGCATCAATACCCGATGCGCAATTGGCCGGCAATTTCGTTATCGGTCCATCCGTGGACAGCGCCACTGAAAAGTCAGCGGCGGCCGGCACTGGACGGTCCGCCGAGGACGCAGCTTCAAACAGCGGCAAACTCTCCTCAGGGCCAAGCGTCGAAGTTGGAACAGGCACGGGCAGCGGCCATGTGCCCGGCGCCACGGCTGGAAGCCGCGCGACTGCTGGCACAGGAGCAACTTCAGGCAAAGGCACGGGCGCGGGCGGAACAGGAATTGGAGTGCCCCCCGCAAATGGAGTCGGTAACAACGCTGGCACCCCGGGCATTGGAAGGGGGCCTAACGGCGGATCGGGCATCTCCATCTCCGGCGGTGTTCCTGGCCGCAATGGCGCCGCGATCACCAGGGCGCTTCCGCTGCGCCGCTCTTACGGCATCACCATTATTGCCGGAGGAAGCAGCGGCGGGGCCAGCCGCGATACGGGAGTATTTGACCGCAACGAAACCGTTTTCAGCGTGGCAATTCCGATGGCGGATGCGGGCGGCGGTCCCGATTGGCCGATGCAGTATGCTTTGCTGAAACCCGCGCAGAGCTCGGCATTGCTGGTGCCGCCCTTTGTGCAAAAGAAAGTCGGCGCCACCATGGCCCGGGCCGAAATGGGCGGCGACTCGGGGCCCGTTTTCGTCAGCGGCATCATCGACGAAACCGGCCAGTTGCAGTCGCTACGGACGATCCGCGCACAGGACTCGCGATCGCAACCTGCGCTTCATGCGCTGCAGCAATGGACGTTTCTGCCCGCGCAATTAGATGGAAATCCTGTCGCATGCAAAGTCCTGATCGGCGTCACGGTGATTGCAGCGGAACAACAGAATTGATGACCATGAGAGCCATTACAATCAACCTGTTGCGGCTCTGGTGTAGAACGCGTGTCTATTCGGTTTTTGGCTGGCGTCACGCGGAGTTCTGGCATATTCTCCGGGTAGCCAATCCAGAACATTTTGCCGCCGTGGTCCGGCGGCGGCTCAGCAGGCTATTTGCCATATCTTGAAGGAGGATGTTTCCATGGATTCAACTACAATCGTCCGAATTGTTGCAGGCGTACTCTTTGTCATTTTTGTGACGATCATTGTGGTGCGTCGCAAGAACATGGCCGCGAAACGCAAACGCCTCCCATAAGAGCAAGGGCATAAATGCGATTCCAGCTGGGTCGTGACGCCGGACAACAAGAATTCATTCCGGCGTCGTATTGGTGCGCGCAATGAGAGTGATATAGCCGCGCCGGCTCAATGATCCCAGAGGCGAGAAGTTGCCCGCCGCGTGGGTCAATCAGGCTTGTTGCCGAAGGTTTTTGTTCGTTCCCGCAGTCCGTCCTCTTCGCCATAGTCAGGATACTGATCCTTGAACGAAGAACACCCGCCACGGTCTCCATGGTTGATCGCTGCAACCGCCAGCTTGCTACACTGACAAGTTGTGTTCATCCACAATTCCACGGGAGCGGTGAATGGCCTTATTTCTTGTAACCGGAGTGGCAGGATTCATCGGAAGCTCGATAGCCCGCGCTCTCATCGGCCGCGGCGACAAGGTGCGCGGCATCGATAATTTCAGTACGGGAAAACGGGAAAATCTTATCGGGCTGGAAAGCATTGAGCTGATAGAAGGCGACCTCAATGCTGCGGGAATCGCCGAGCGCGGCTGCCTCGGGACCAACTACATTTTTCATGAGGCCGCGCTGCCGTCCGTTCCAAGGTCGGTGGAAAATCCTATTGAATCGAATGAAGCCAATGTAGATGCCACCGTCAAGTTGCTGGATGCAGCCCGCAGGGCCGGGGTGAAGCGCGTCGTTTATGCGGGATCTTCTTCCGCATACGGCAACTCCCCGTCATTGCCCAAGCAGGAAGATATGGTTCCGGCCCCCTTGTCGCCCTATGCCGTTTCAAAACTTGCCGGCGAGTTGTACATGCGCTCTTTTTTTCATGTGTATGGGCTGGAGACCGTAACCCTGCGATACTTCAATGTCTTCGGGCCGCGTCAGGACCCAGCCTCGCAGTATTCCGGTGTGCTGGCAGTCTTCATTTCCAGAATGCTCCGCCATCAGATGCCAACCATCTATGGCGATGGGGAACAAAGCCGGGATTTCACCTACATAGATAATGTCGTCGCGGGGAACCTGCTCGCCGCTTCGGCCCCTCCAGAGCGCGTTGCGGGACGAGTGTTTAACGTTGCCACCGGGACGCGGATCACGCTCAATGAAACGGTTAATATCCTTAAAAATTTGACGGGATATCAAGGACAAGTTGGATATGCCGCGGAGCGAACAGGAGATGTAAAGCATTCCCTGGCCGACATAACCGCCGCACACTCGGACTTGGGCTATCAGCCAAAGATTGCCTTTCGCGAAGGCCTGCAGAAGACTGTAGATTGGTATCGTTCTGCGAAAGCATGAATCTGATTAGGTCGAGTGCATTCATGGTTTCCGTGGTGCCCTTTGACGTTCCAGCGGATAATGGATGCGCATATGCCTGAACGCTTTCACTTCCGCGATTTGCGCGATCTATTTGCCAAGGCCAACGAAGAAAAGTCCGGCGACCAACTGGCCGGTCTGGCGGCGAGATCAGAGCAGGAACGTGTGGCCGCCAAGCATGCCCTGGCCGATCTGACCTTGCGGGAAATCGCGGCGCAGCCGCTGATCTCGCCGGATAAAGACGATGTCAGCCGGCTCATTCATGAAACCCACGATCAGAAAACTTTTTCCTCCATCAGCAGCATGACGGTCGGCGAGTTTCGCGAATTCATCCTGAGCGACGAAACCACGGAAGAGGCACTGAAAAGTCTGCATTGGGCCATTACTCCGGAGATCGCTGCCGCCGCGGCCAAACTGATGAGCAACAAGGACCTGGTGCTGGCCGCCCATAAGATTCGCGTGGTTACCCGATGCCGCAACACCATGGGCGAGCGCGGCGTGCTGGGCATCCGGCTCCAGCCCAATCATCCAGCGGACGATGCGGCCGGGATCCTCCTCTCGGCTTTCGATGGCCTGCTTTATGGCTGCGGCGACGCCGTAATTGGGGTCAATCCCGCAACCGATGCCGTGGAGAGCGTCAGCGCAATTCTGCACGCATTGAATCGGCTCATTGCGGTTTACCACATCCCTACGCAAGCCTGCTGCCTGGCCCATATCTCCACGCAACTCAGTGCCATGGAAGGTGGCGCACCGGTGGACCTGCTGTTTCAGTCGGTGGCAGGAACGCAAAAGGCCAATGAGAGTTTTGGCATTACGCTGAGCATGTTGCGTGAAGGACGGGAGAGAGTGCTGGAACACCATCGAGCCCGGAAGTCCTTACCACTGATTGACACTGATAACACTGATCAGAACTCCGGCCAAGAGCCAACAGCTAAAAGCCGAGAGCCAAAATCATTGGGCCAGCCGGCAGTCCCCAACGTCATGTATTTTGAGACCGGCCAGGGCAGCTCTCTCTCCGCTGAGGCCCATCACGGCGTGGACCAGCTCACGCTGGAAGCGCGCGCGTACGGCGTGGCCCGCGTATTCGAGCCTTTTTTGGTGAACAGCGTGGTTGGATTCATTGGCCCGGAATATCTTTATGACGAGCGGCAGATTATTCGCGCCGGTCTGGAAGACCACTTCATGGGCAAGCTGCTGGGATTGCCGATGGGTTGCGACGTCTGTTACACGAATCACGCGGCGGCAGATCAGAACTCAGCGGATAACCTTGTGCTCCTGCTCACGGCGGCAGGCTGCAACTATTTCATGGGAGTTCCCTGCTCCGATGACGTGATGCTGAATTACCAGTCCACCAGCTTTCATGACGCGCTGGCCATGCGGCGGTTGTTCAATCTGCGGCCGGCGCCGGAGTTCGCGGCATGGCTCCATGAAATGGGCCTATATAAAGGAGGCGAGCCCGCAGCACTCGACGCGGGCGCGCGGAAACAACTGGCGGCAGGATTCGAGAAAGCGATGAAGTGAAGAAGGATTTTGGGATTGGTAATTTGGGATTTGTGAACATCACAATCATAAATCGCAATTCACAAATGCAGCCGCTTCAGCCATGCTGGCGGCGGCAGATCTTCCTTGAGTTCCACGCCGCTGGTTTGGCGCAGCATCATCTGTTCCGCAAGGCTTATGATGCGCGCGGCCGCAGCCTCAGCGCTCACGCCACGGGAATGAATATTGGAAATCAGGTTCCGATTGGAATCGTTATGGCCAAGCTGCGGCTGGTAAGCCATGTAAGCGGAAAGGCTCGCTGCGGTAGCCAGACCCGGCCGCTCACCGATCAGCAACACCACGACTTTGGGCTTGAGCAGTTCTCCCACATCATTCATGACTCCCACCCGGCAGTAATGGACCGCAAAGGGCTGGCCAAGATTCCAGTTGCGCGATCGACTTCTTTCGGCAAGGAGCGGAAGCAGCGCCGGAACCTGCGTGGCAATGGCTGTCACGGAAAGACCGTCGCCGATGACAACCTGAAAATCGGCCTTTGCGGGACATTGGGCCGTTAATTTGCTCCTGGCGCTTTCGTCCAAACGACGTCCGAGGTCGGGTCGACGCAGGTACTCATCTTTCGTGTTCGCCATGGTGGAAACAGAGAATATCTTCCATTGCTGCACAAACGCAGAACCCAGATCACGTTCTAGATCGAGTTCAGCGCGGACAGCATCGCGTGCGGCGGCGTGGTCCTGACGCAGCGTGAGTTGGGTGGCCGTGCGATACGCGGCCCCGGCACGGTCTGCCAGAACGCGGGCCGGGGTGCGAGCGCGAATTTTCTCGATCAGATCCGGCCATATGGCGGGCCGAAGCTTGTCTTCCATGCGATCACCTGAAACTTGACTGACGATCTTACGATCTTACGATCTAATGATCTGTGATTCAGAAGCGCAACTGAGATTGCTGCTGCTGGCCAACGCATTTGAGCACAATGAGCGTGATATCGTCGAACTGTTCACCGGGGGAGAACTGCCGAACCTCATTCGCGATTGCGGCCAGGAGATCTCGCGAAGGCAGCGCGCGATGCCGCCGCAAAGCGGCGATCAGGCCTTGTTCGCCGAATTCTTCTTTTGCGGAATTGAAAGATTCGGTGATACCGTCGGTATAGATTGCCAGGGTGTCTCCTGAATTGAGGCGGCATTCCGAAATCAAGCAGTTCCATTCTTTAAAAAGGCCCAGCACCGTACAGGTGGAATCGAGTTTTACAAGGCTATCATTGCTGCGGAGCAGAAGCGCGGACAGATGTCCGCAGTTGGCATAGCGCATACGCTGTGTCTGAGCGTCATATTCGGCAAAGAAAAGAGTGGCATAGGCGTTGTCGGGCGTATTGTCAAAGAAAAGCGTATTGACGGACTGCAAGAGACGTTCGGGCTCGTCTAACGCGATGGCGCACTGACTGCGGAGGTTTGCCTGTAGATTGGCCATCAAAAGAGCGCCAGCGATGCCTTTGCCGGAAATATCGCCCAGCACCAACCCGAGCCGATCTCGCCCGAGGTTGAGGAAATCGTAATAATCGCCGCCAACGTGGTGGGCCTGCAGGCACAGGCCCGCGTAATCGAGGTTGGTTACTGACGGAAGGGTTTGCGGAAAGAGCCGGGCCTGCACCTGGCGGGCAATCTCCAGTTCGTGAGCAGAGCGCCTTTCGGATTCGAGTTTCTCCGCCGCGGCCCGCCGTTGTTCTTCAACCGCCTGGCTCATTTCGTCGAAGCTGACCAGGGCAAACGAATTTTGATCGATATCTTCGAAACGAGTAAAGACTCCGCCCCATACCGGCGACTGCTTTCCCAGGAGCAACGATTCCGCATTCGCTCCATCAGGCGACTGCTTATACTTGACGCGCCTGAGCCGCGGGGTATGACGAAAGCGAACGCCACGTTTCCTCCATTCTGCGTACTTGGCGGCAACGTCTTCGGCGACGAACACAACGCCTGTGGGCCGGCCAATCAGCTTGAACTCTTCCGACTCCGGATCGGGCGCAATCAGCGTCAAGACCGCCGTGCCGTCGGGAGGGGCCACTGCCACCCAACGCTGCCCGGACTGAAGGCAGACATCAAAAGCCAGATTGAATCCGAGCTGGTCCACGTAAAAGCGCACGCTTTGGTCCTGATCGCGCACGAATACATTTACCGCGTGGACCCGCAGGTAAGATTTTGGCTGACCACCAGGCTGGTCAGGCAGGTCCGCCGGTTCAAATGAGGGAGAACTCGCCATGGTGATGATTATAAAACTCCACGGCAATTCATTTCCGCCGGATGTTATCTTTGAGGCTGCAAGGAATTGGCAATTGAATTCATGTCGATCGACGTTTTAAAAGGGCTGTTTGAGCAGCATTTCCACGCGCCGCCGGAGCGCGTGCAGCCGTTACAGGGACAGTTGGGGGGTTCGGGACGCCTGATCGTCCGGCTGTCTGCAGCCCAGCAGAGCGCCATCGGCATTTTGTACGATGTCCGGGAAGAGAACGTGGCATTTCTAGAGTTCTCCCGCCACTTTCGCCGCCATGGCCTGCCAGTCCCGGAAATCTACGCGGATGACTTGCGCCACGGGGCTTATATTGAGCAGGATCTGGGCGACACCACTCTGTTTGATTTCCTGGTAAAAAACCGCGCTGGAGGAAATATCGCGCTGCCGGTGGTGGCGGCCTATGAGAAAGTGGTGGCCATGCTGCCGCGGTTTCAGATTGAAGCCGGGCGCGACCTGAATTACAAAGTGTGTTACCCGCGAGGAAGTTTTGATCGCCAGTCAATTGCCTGGGACCTGAATTATTTTAAGTACTATTTCCTGCGGCTGGCGGGCATTGCGTTCAGCGAGCAGGCGCTGGAAAACGATTTCAGCCGCCTGACCAAGTTTCTGTTGAGCGCGCCCCGCGACTATTTTCTCTACCGCGATTACCAGTCACGCAACGTGATGTTGAAGGATGGACAGCCAGTTTTTCTGGACTACCAGGGCGGGCGCAAAGGCGCTTTGCATTATGACGTTGCTTCCCTTCTGTATGACGCCAAGGCTGACCTGCCTCCGGCGCTGCGACAGCAGTTGCTTGACCATTACATCAAAACGCTGGGAGACTTCATCGGAATCGACCGCGAGACGTTCATGCATCATTATTATGCGTTCGTTTACGTCCGCATCATGCAGGCGCTGGGCGCGTACGGATTTCGCGGATTCTATGAACGCAAGCCGCACTTTCTGCAAAGCGTGCCTTACGCTCTCAAAAATCTGTGCTGGCTGCTGGAGAATGCGACATTGCCTATTGCACTGCCGGCGCTCACCGGCGCGTTCAAAAGCATTGTGGTTTCAGAGAAGCTGCTGGCGCTGACGGCCGAAGGCGAGAAGCGCGATGTAGCCATCGCACCGAAGCCGCCTGCTGCAACGGACAAATTGGTGGCGCGAATTTTCAGTTTTTCCTTTCATCGCGGCGGCCCGCCCAAAGACGAGACCGGCCATGGCGGGGGTTTTGTTTTCGACGTCCGCAGCCTGCCCAATCCAGGACGCGAAGAACGCTTCAAAGCGCTTACCGGCAAAGATGGGGCGGTGATCGAGTATTTGCGGCAGCACAAGAGCGTGGATGAATACCTGAAAAATGCCGAGTCGTTGGTGGATGCGAGCGTCAGCAATTATCAGAGCCGGGGCTTCAAGAGTTTAACGGCGTCATTCGGCTGCACCGGAGGCCAACATCGCTCAGTGTACCTGGCGGAACAGCTGGCCAAGCATTTGCGCGCAAGAGAGGGCGTGGAAGTGGTGTTGCGGCATCTGGAGCTGGAGAAAATGGGCAGATGAAAGCCATGGTGCTGGCCGCCGGCCTGGGGACGCGTTTACGACCTCTAACCAACGATCGCCCCAAGGCGCTGGTGGAAGTTGGTGGACGGACGCTGCTGGAGATCACACTCGCACGCCTGCGCGAATTTGGCATTCAGGACGTGATTATCAACGTGCACCACTATGCCGACATGGTCATGGCCAGCGTGAAGGCCGCCGGAAATTTTGGCATGCACATTGAGTTTTCCCGCGAGGAAATCCTGCTCGATACTGGCGGCGGTCTGAAGCAGGCGGCATGGTTCCTGGCAAACAATTCCGGCGCCGACGAACCATTTATCCTTCACAACGTTGACGTCATCAGCACCATTGATCTCCAGCGTATGGTCCAGTTTCACAAGCAGAACAATGCCCTGGCGACGCTGGCGGTCCATGATCGCAAAACTTCCCGCTATCTGCTGTTCGATGAGCACGCTCAACTTTGCGGACGGCGCTTCGTGAACGAGCAGAAAACGGAACTGGTTCGGCCCGCACAGCATATGGCGGAACTGGCTTTTACCGGCATACACGTGATCTCGCCGCGGATCTTTCCCCTGCTGACGGAAGAAGGAGTGTTCTCGATTGTGCCGGCGTATCTGCGATTAGCTTCGCTAAGTGAGCGGGTGCTGGCGTTCCGCGCGGACGAATATTACTGGCGCGACCTGGGCAACCCGGAAAACATAAGGCAGGCTGAGCAGGACATCAAAGCGAAGCTTGTCGGGTAACGGTGCAGGTTTCAACGCAACGTTGCAGCCCAGGCAACCTCAGTGGGATCGGCCAAAGGATAGCCAAGCTTCTTCCAGCCACCGAAACCGCCTTGTAATGGCCGCACGCGCGTGATGCCGAGCTTTTGCAGTTTTTGTGCCACACGGGCACTGGTGGCTTCGTTGGGTCAAGTACAGTAGAGGATGATTTCCTCGTCTCTGGGGAGCATGTCCGCGCGACTGGTGACATCATCGGGAAGGACGCGAATGGCTCCGGGCAAGGTCCTGGGATCAACCACAGAATCCAGCGGGTGACGCAAATCGAGGATCACGATTTTTGTGCCAGCGTCCAGCATCTGGCGCACTTCTTCCGGAGTGATGCGCGATTTGTACAGTTCTTGCAGAAATTTGCGGCGCTGCATGTACTTGATGCCCACGTTGGCCGCCAGCACGACCAAGCTACCTTCGAAGACAATAGGCGCCACTGCCGAAGCCACATGCAGGCGTTCTACGGGAAGATAGCCGGCGAGCATCAGAACCATGATCCAAAGGGCTGATCCGGCGGTATTGGTTATGAAGAAATGCTGGCGCTCAATACCGGAAAGGCCGGCCACAGCCGGCACCACGTGGGAAACGCCCGGAAGCCACTTGGAAAGAAGCAGTGTACGGTTGGCGCCTTTTTCAAAAAACACCTTGGAACGGCGCACGCAGGTATCCGGCTCCAGGGAGATGCGGCACAGCATGGAAAGAACAGAGTCGCCTTTTTTTCTGCCAATCTCATACCATAGCGTGTCACCGGCAACACAGGTGAGAAGTGCGATCCAGAGGGCAACATCAAAGCGCAATTGACCGCCTGCTGCCAATGCCCCCGCAGCCACCAGGACGGGAGAAAACAGCAGTGGCGCGCCGAACCGCTCCAGTAAACCGGAGGTCAGCAACACGAGATAGGGATGTCTAACCAGCAGATGCAAGAACGATTTCACTTGGAGGGGTGTCCTTTGGGCTTCAGCGAATTTACGAAAAGCTCCGGTTCTTTCTTCATTTTAGATAATCTAATGCCTGCGGAGATTCCCTTGCTGAAAATTTTTGCTGTCGTTCTTGGTATTTTGCTTATTCTGACGGTCCTGTGGGAGGCGTTCGAGACCATTGTGCTCCCTCGCCGCGTCACGCGCCAGTTCCGGCTGACCCGCTTTTTTTACCGCAGCACCTGGCGGCCCTGGGTGGCATTGGCGGGAATGCGAAAATCCAAGAAGAAACGCGATTCCCTGCTCAGTTATTACGGGCCGCTATCACTGCTGCTGCTGCTTGCTTTCTGGGCGGTTACGCTGGTTTTTGGTTTCGGGCTGCTGCATTACGGTCTGCACGACAAGCTTGCGGGGGTGCTTTTTGACAGCGATTTCGGCAACGCGCTGTACCTGAGCGGAACAACGTTGTTCACGCTTGGCCTGGGCGACGTACAGCCCGCGTCAGCGATAGGACGCTTCATCACCGTGCTGGAAGCGGGCATTGGATTTGGATTCCTGGCGCTGGTGATTGGGTATCTGCCGGTGCTGTATCAGGCTTTTTCGCGCCGCGAAGTGACGATTTCATTGCTGGACGCGCGGGCCGGCTCGCCACCTACGGCTTACGAGCTTCTGCGGCGGCAAGGCGGCGTGGAGGGGATGGAGGCCCTTACCGAGCTGCTGGCCGATTGGGAGCTCTGGTCAGCCGATTTGATGGAAAGCCATCTTTCTTATCCGGCGCTGGCTTACTTCCGTTCACAGCACGATAACCAGTCATGGATGGCCTCCCTGACCGCCATTCTGGACGTATGCGCGCTGGCCATAGTCGGGCTGGAAGGAATGTGCCAATACCAGGCACGCATGACGTTTGCCATCGCGCGGCATGCTTTGGTCGATTTGAGCCAGGTATTTGGCGCGCCGCCGGCGAAAGACGACAACGTCAACCGCTTGCCCGCAGAAGTCCTGGAAGAATTGAAAAAGCGTCTGCAAACAGAGGGCTTTGTGCTGGCAGAAGGAGAACCGGCCATGGAAGAGCTGCGCCGCCTGCGCGGTCTGTATGAGCCGTATGCCTTTTCCCTTGCAAGCTATCTGCGGCTGGAGCTTCCGCCGTGGATCAAAGGCGTGGTGGCAAAAGACAACTGGCAGACAACAGCATGGCAGCTAAGCCAGGCAAAACAGCAGGCGATCCCGGCCCACGATGAGCACAGGTAAAGGCACGGTTCACGCCTCCAACGATCCGCGCAAACCCTATTTCTTTTCTTCTGGTTTCGCGGTAGGCGGGACGAGTCCGTTCAGACGGAGATACATTGCCGCCATCCCGTAGTGGTCCGCCCAGCTGCTGGACAAACCCATGAAGGCCCAGGCCCGCGTTCGCGGCTTGCCATCAAACCAGGTAATGTTGTCATTCATCTTGGAGTCGTCGGCTTTTGCCAGCGCCTGGTGGCAGAATTCAAATGAAGCCTTCATCGCGGCCACCAGCTTGTCCTTGCCGTCTGTTTCCTTCACTTCATCCGTCTTCGGTTGCGCGACATCGCCCACGTTGGCACAGAAGTGGTAGTTGCTGGATACGATATGGGCTGCGAGATGACCGAAGGTCATCTGCTCAGGTGTGGGTTTATAGCCGAACTTGTCAGCCGGCATTGCTTCAAAAGCGGCGACCGTGGTCTTCTCGCGTCCGGCCAACATCGTGCGCAGAACATCCGAGGCTGGCGACTTCGTTTGCTGTCCCAGCGCCGAGGCGGACAGAAGAACAATACAACCCCAAAAAGAGCGTCTCATGAACCCCTCCATTCTTTCCAAGGAAGGATAAACTGGCCTTCGGCGCGCGTCCATACCACGATCATGTGGCAGAAGATAATGGCAGGACTTTAACTTGTGCCTGGCGCGTTTTGGGAACTCAAGAAAAGGTCTTACAATTTCCTTATGGTCACCACTCCCATCGATACCGTCACATACACTGAAGCAGCCCGGCGCATGCTGCGCCCGGAAGACTGCGCGCTTGCCGTCATCGACATTCAGGAAAAATTGCTGCCGCCTATTTTTGAGAAGGAACGGCTGGTCCGCAATGCAGCGCTACTGGTCCGGATGGCTGACATCCTGGCTTTGCCGGTCATCGTGAGCACACAATATGAAAAGGGACTGGGCCAGACCGTGGCGGAAATCAGCGCGCTGCTTCCGGAAACGAAACCAGTGGACAAGCTGGAGTTCGGCTGCTTTGGCAATGGCGAATACTGCTCTGCCGTGGGCAAGCTGGCAAACCGCAATACACTGCTGCTGTGTGGCATGGAATCGCACATCTGCGTGACGCAGACAGCGCTGGGCGCCTTAACCCAGGGGTTGAACGTTCACGTTGCGGCGGATGCAGTGAGTTCACGCACGGAATTGAATTGGAAGGTGGGATTGAGCCGCATGCAGGCTGCCGGCACCGTGATCTCTTCGACTGAAATGATGATCTATGAACTGCTGGGAAAGTCGGGAACACCAGCGTTCAAGGAGATGCTGAAGCACCTAAAGTAGAACTTTAAGTGGTTTTGTGAGGCGTATCGCGGTCAGAAGTGGAGAAGCGCATCGGAGGATATTTTGCCTCTGAATTCACGTGAAAGTGCCCTTTTGAACAGTTCTTCTGAATGCCGTAAATGCTTCAATATCGGAAATGGCCAGCATATCTGAGGGCCTTTAAAGTGCCCACCACTTTAGATCAGGCAGGATCGTCTATAGATCGCTATACTGGAATTGCATATCAACCAGGATAGACGAGGATGATCTTGCAGAAGAGGGCCAATGAAAGTACACCTAGTGAATCCGAGCGACACTTCGTTCGGAACAGCGGTAATAACCCCCCGCTGGCTGTACGTTCTTGCCGCTGCAACACCCAGCTCATTTGGCGATCCTGTCATCTGCGATGAAACCCTGGACCATCTTGACCCGCTGAGCATTGCCCCAGGCGACGTAGTGGGAATAGGCGTTCACACCGGGAATGCGCTGCGGGGTTACGAAATTGGGCGCATCGCACGCGAACGCGGCGCTACCGTGATTTTTGGCGGAATCCACCCCACGCTCTACTCCGAGGAAGCGTTCGAACGTGGCAGCGCCCACGCAGTGGTGAAAGGCGATGGCGACCAGGCGTGGCCGGACGCTTTGAAGGACTCCGTGGAAGGCAAGCTCAAGCGGGTCTATGAAGGTGGACGCGTAGGGGCGGAACAATTTAAGCCGGCGCGTTGGGACTTGCTGCCGCCGGGACGGTATATGTGGGCGTCAGTGCAGACGGTACGCGGCTGTCCCAAACATTGTTCTTTCTGCTCAGTATGGCGCACCGACGGACAAAAACCCCGGCAGAGGGCGTCGGACGCGGTGATTCAGGAGATTGTGGAACTGCGCCGGCTTGGCTACCGTTATATCGCGTTGGCCGACGATAATTTTTATCCAGTTTCACTCACCGACATCAGGCTGGCCGAGCGGCAGAACAATCATGTTCGAGTGGCGGAGCTCAAAGCGATCCGCAGTGAACGGTTTGAGTTGATGTCACGCCTGGCCCTGCTGCCCCGGGACATGATCTTCTTTACCCAGATCACCATGGAAGCGGCCGAAGATCCGCAGTTTCTGGATGCGATGCATGCCGCACATATCAAGGGAGCGCTTGTCGGCGTGGAAGCAGTAACGCCGGAGGGGCTAAAAGATGTTTACAAAGATTTCAACTTTTCCGGAGAGGAACTGGTGCGCCGGCTACAGGAATTTAAAACCCACAACATCCATGTTCTGGGGTCGTTTATCTTCGGCCTTCCTTCCGACCGGCAGACCACCTTTGACGCCACGCTGGACCTGGCCCAGCGCGCCGGCGTAACCTTTGCGCAGTTTGTAATGCTCACTCCGTTCCCCGGGACAGTGGATTTTGAGAAGTGGGAAAAAGCGCAACCCGACAGCGCGCGCGTGAATAACATTCCCCTGAGCCGATTCTGGCTGATTCCAGCTGCGGTGCGGCCCAAGATGTTCATGGAACATCCGGTCATGAGCTGCGATGAAATTCGCACGAGGACGCAAGGCGTTTGGGACCGTTTCTATAGCTTTAAGTCCGTGTGGAAAAGGTCAAGCTGCACGCCCAATTTCAAATCGCGGCTGGCGTTCGTGTTCATCTCCAAGCTCTACCGGCAGATGTACGCAGGCACCGGCATCTCCACCGACAGCGCGCGGCGTAACCGGTCCAGCGCGTGGGCGCGATGGCTGGCCAAACCTTGCCGCAGACTTTTCACCTCTAATCCCATGCCGGGATTGCAAGTTCCAGCTAAGGTAGCGCGGCACGCAGGAGGAGAGATTCGGAGCGGAAGCCTGGAAGGCGTTTGGGACTGAGCGCCGCTGCAGCGCTGAACAGGACCGAGTTGTGCAGGAAGCAGCTTTGAAGCTTGTAGTTACCCGGCTTCCTCTTCGCTTTCATCCATCGTGCGTTCGCCGGTCACCCGGGTTTCGCCGCCGACCAGCTCCAGCCTGATGGGAGATTCGCCGGAGAATTTCTCCACCAGTTCAGCCAGCCGCTGTGAGTGCGTGACGACCCAGAGCTGCGAATACTTGCCTGCGTTGACCAGCTGTTTCGCCAGCGGTTCCAACAGATCAGGATGCAGGCTGGTTTCCGGCTCGTTCAGCGCCAGCAATGCCGGCGGATGCGGGCTCAGAAGCGCCGCCAGCAGACACAGGTAGCGCAGCGTGCCGTCGGAAAGTTCGCGCGCGCGCAACGGACGCCTCAGTCCCGGCATGCGCAGCAGCACGGCAAACATTCCATTGTCTTCGTCATGCTCGATTTCGAGCGAGGCACCGGGAAAAGCCTGGCGGACCGCCTCATGCAGGTCTTGCGACTGCCCGACTTCATTGATGGTCTGCAGGGCCGCCGCCAGATCGCGTCCATCATGCGCCAGCACCGGCGTGCGGACGCCGACTTGCGGATGGCGCAGCGGCGATTCCGCGTCCGTGCGGAAGTGGTGATAAAAGCGCCAGCGGCCCATCTCCGTGCGCAGCGACGACAGCTCAGGATACAGATGCGGCTCACGCAGCTGCGAAAGCACGGACTCGGTGGGCAGCAGCTCGCCGGAGTAATCGGCCAGACGCTCATCGTTATCCAGAATCCATGCCCCTTTGGGTGAGCGCTCAAAAAACGTGACCTTCAGCCCACCCGGGGCGTCCATCCATACGCGTTCTTCCTTGACTTCAGGATCAAGAGAAAACGCGGACTTGTCGCCGGAACTCTGCTTGGGCAGGCCGCACACCAGTTCATAGGAAAATGTGTCAGTCTTGATGCCCAGCGTCATGCGCGCGCCTTCCATGCGGATGGTCCCCATCGACCGGCTCTTGCGCGTGCCGGCCCAGAGCACCGAAGGCATCCCGCCTTCCTCGGCGATCACCTGGGCAAAGCCGCCGGCGGCCGCCTTGGCCAGCAGAAAGACGGAATTGTAAAGGTTGGTTTTACCTGTAGCGTTCGCGCCGGTCAGCACGTTGATCTGGCTCAAATGCAGCCGCAAATTACGGACCGACCGGTACCCAGTCACATGAATTTCACGTAT
>DASXCL010000140.1:0-26466 GCA_036491195.1 Candidatus Angelobacter sp. | reverse complement strand
GAAAATGCCACCGGCTACTTCCGCTGTCTGCACACTTTACTCACCACCCACGGCATTCCCCTAAGTCTGTACCGTGATCGCCATGGCATCTTTCAACGCAATGATTCCCACTGGTCGCGCGAGGAAGAACTTGCCGGGCAGCAGTTTCCCACACAAGTGGGCCGCGCTTTGGAAGAGCTCGGCATCCAACAGATCCCGGCCAACTCTCCCCAAGCCAAAGGCCGCATTGAACGTCTCTGGCGTACCTTTCAGGACCGTCTCATCAGCGAACTCCGTCTGGCTCAGGCTTGCACTCTGGAGCAGGCCAATGACGTGCTAGCGGTTTTCCTGGCCGACTTTAACCACCGCTTTGCCGTCCCCGCCGCAGAATCCACCAACGACTTTCGCCACCTGCCCCACCGCTTTGATCTGGCTCGTTGTCTCAGCTTTCGCTATCAGCGTGTCGTCGCAGGGGATAATACCGTCTCCTGGGCAGGAGAAGTTTTTCAGCTCCCCCCACTGCCTTCCCGACATAGTCTGGCCGGCAAAGTCGTGGAACTCTCGCACCAACTCGACGGCTCTCTCCGCTTTTACGTCGGCCCGCAACTCCTACTCACCCACCAACGTCCTCTGCGGGAACTGGTGGAACCCAAACCGGCCATTCTTTCTTCGGCCTTAAAACGCAAATCCAAACCGCCCCGCATTTATAACCTCGGCGGACGACCGGCTTTATCCGCCGCTACTTAAACTTCCAGGGGGTGACATTTTATCGTTGCAGTTAATACGACATTTTTTCGTTGCAACTACAATCGGAAGAGCACGCGCCGTAGCACGCGAAAAACTAATCGATAATGATGAAGCTAATCCTTTTTGGCGGAAACGCTTAAGTCCTCATAGTGCTTGGCGTCGGCCTTGAGCGTTTCGGCATCCGGCGAGTCGGGCGCAGCGGCCAGGTAATCGCGGATTTCACGCGCCGCGCCGGCATAGTCCTGCTTGCGCGAGAGCACGTAACTCAATAGAAGACAGACATCAGGATGGTCATGTTGCGTATCCAGGGCCTTGAATCTTCTTGCGCTGTCTTCAGCGGCCTCAAATTTTTGCAGGTTGTAATTGGCCGCGGCGCTGAAGAAATACGCCAGCGGAAAAGCGCCGGCATTGAGCTTTAAGACATGGTCGCTCAGGCGGACGGCCTCGTCCCACTTTTTTTCCTGCATGGCGATGACGGTTAGGCCATACTCCGGATTCACGAACTGGGGATCGGCGTCGGCGGCCCTGGCGTAGTCGGTGCGGGCGGCGTTAAATTCGTTGCGCTGGCGGTGGATATCTCCCAACAGGGCCCAGGCGGCGGCAAATTGAGGATAGATTTCGACTGCTTTCTTGAGATATTTCTCCGCTTCTTCCGGCTTCTCCGCTTTGATCTTCTGCGCCTTTTCAAAGGCGCGCATGGCGTCCTTGGGGGCGGCCATGCTGGTTACGCTGATGGTGGTGCCGGGGGCGTTGCCAAGGCGCTGCAGGAAAATTGTGCCAACTTCATATTGCCAGGTGTCTCCGCCGGTGAGCCTAAGAACCACCACGCTGGATTGATAACCGGCCAGCACGGCACGCAGCTCGCAGCCGGTCAGATCAAGAGGTCTGCGGCCAGAGTTGCTTCCAGGGCGCGGCGTGGAAGCCGGGGTTATGCGCGAATCGCTCTCGCTGGCATCCTGGAACGTGGTGTTCTGGCCGAGTTGAAATTCAAACTGCCCTTTGGTGTCAGTGTAGCCTTCACGGCGGCTGACCGAGTTGCAAACACGTTCTATGGGGACTGGTTCAGGCAGAACGCCGCCGCCTTGCAGCAGCACTTTTCCGGAAACGAACACCGGCTGGGTCGAGGAGTCCGGCGTGGTTGTTGTGCGCGGCGGAGTGACCGATCTGGATCCGGTGCCGGAAGAACCGGTTGAACCACGCTGTGCCATGGCCAATTGTGCCAGCAAGACAATGCCAATGGCTGCACACGTCCTGAAGAGAGAGGAGCTGAGACCCATTGCACCCTCCTATTGGCTTGCACAGCAAGCCGCAGAATTCTTAAATGCAACGAACGGGAGCCACCAGACGGCATGCCGCCCCGGAAGATGATGGACCGACAAAGGAAATCGTACGCCTTTTGGCTTCACGCGTGTGTGAAAATCGCGCGATGGAAAATCCCGTGCTGAACAATCCAGCTCCGATTACTGTTTGGCCGCGCTTAAGCCATCCAGCCGCTGGACTTCTTTTTTCAACGTATCAGCATTCGGAGCATCCGGCTTAAGGGCCAGGTAGTCGCGATAGAGCTGCGCGGCTTCAGCATACTGGCGATCTCCTGCGACCTGGTGATTGCCGCCGAATCCGCTAAATTCCTGATGGCCTATTCCAAAATCGGCATGACGCCCGACGGAGGATCCACGTACTTCCTTCCCCGCCTGGTGGGAATCAAGCGCGCGATGGAACTCACGCTGACCAATCGCATACTTTCAGCCCGCGAAGCCTGCGACTGGGGCCAGGTGACGGAAGTCGTGCCGCTTGAAAGTCTGGCCGCGCGCGCAGAAGAACTCTCCCGAGCGCTTGCCCAAGGGCCGACTGGAGCTTTTGGTTCGGCCAAGCGGCTGCTGCATGGTGGATGGAACCAGACGCTGGAAACGCAGATGGAACTGGAGAGCCGGGCCATCGCAGAAACAGGTGGCAGCGCCGAAGGTCAGGAAGGAATCAAAGCGTTTGTGGAGAAAAGAAAACCCGGATTCCTGAAGTGATTCTCCCAGCTACTCGCTCCGTAACGCTATTAACGGATCCACTTTCGTTACGCGGCGCGCGGGCACGTAAGTGGCGGCCAGGCCCACGGCCAGAAACATCAGCGCCACTCCAGCGAACGTTGCGGGATCGTTTGTTGTAGTTTCAAATAACAGGGCTTTCATCACGCGCGAAAAAATGAGCGCAGCCACAATACCAATGGTCACTCCTAAAACGATTACGTGCATGCCCTGCACCAGGACCATGCGCAGCACTTCGTTACGTTGTGCGCCCAGGGCCATGCGAATGCCGATTTCGCGCGTGCGCTGGCTGACCATCAGCGCCGTGACGCCGCTCAGTCCTGTGGCAGCTATGGCCAGCGCCAGACCTGCAAACAACGCCAGCAGAAGCGTGGTGAGCCGTGATTGCACCAGGGCGTCACCGCGCAGTTCACTTAGCGTCTCTATCCCGTTGACCGGCTGTTCCGGGTCTACCGACAGAACTGCTTCCCGTACTTGCTGCGCATAGTTCATGGGATTGCCGGCCGTCTTGAGCAGCAGAGTGCCGCCCATGGGAGCTTGCGCGAAAGGGATGTAGGCCGTGTCCATCGCGGGACGCTCAAGACCGTGATATTTCACGTCCCCGACCACTCCTACGATCTTCGTCCAGGTCGTTCCATTGTCCCCGGAGACCCGTTTCCCTATGGGATCTTCATTCGGGAAAACATGGTGCGCAAATGACACGCTGATGATGGCGACGTCAGCCGAATCTGCGTTGTCACGCGGAGTGAAAAATCTGCCGCTGATCAGTGGAATGCCCAGCAATCGCATGCTCTCCGGCGTGACACAATTGACATCGGTCCTCGGCAACGTTTCGCGATCGCTGAGCGGCCGGCCTTCAACGAGAAATGTGGCGCCCATGGGCATGCCCGGGGCCAGAGGCGCTCCGCTGTTTACGCCCACGGCCAGAATTCCCGGCGTTCCTTCCAGCTTGCTCATGACCCGGTCGAAGAAATGAATCGTGTCTGGATTGCTGCTGTACTTGCTGAAGTTGAGCGGAACGTTCGCCGTCAGCACGTTCTCCGGGTTGTAGCCGGCGTTGACCTGCTGCAGTTTCACAAAGCTGCGGACCAGCAGCCCTGCGGCAATCAGCAGCACAAAGCTTAGCGCCACCTGGCCGGCGACTAGCACGTTCCGCAAACGAACTCCACTGGCCTTCACCGTCGCGTTCGCGCTGCCTTCTTTGAGTGATGCCACCAGGTTCAGCCGCTGCGAGAGCGCCGGGATCAAGCCGAAAATCACGCCGGTCAGAATCGAAACGCCCAGGGTGAACAGCAATACTTCCAGGCTGATGCTAACTTCAGCCGCGCGCGTGGTGAAGCGCCCGACAAAGCGCACCAGCAGTTCCAGGCATCCGGAAGCCATGAGCAAACCCAGCACACCACCGCCAAGGCTTAGCAAAATGCTCTCTGTAAGAAGCTGGCGGACTAGCCTGCCGCGGCTCGCGCCCAGCGCGGTTCTCACGGCCATCTCCTGCTCGCGGCGCATGATCCGCGCCAGCGCCAGGTTGGCTACATTGGCACAGGCAATCAGCAACACCATGCCCGCAGTCCCAAGCAGCACCAGCAACATGGGACGCACCTCCCGCGTGAGCTGGTTTTGCAGCCCGTCCATGCTGGAACTGAAACCACGCGACGCCGGATAGTCAGCCGGATACTGCTGTTGCAGCCGCGAGGCCACCAGCCCAAGATCGATGTTGCCGGAGCGAACGTCCGCTTCGGGCTTCAGTCGTCCAAAGGCGCTCAGCATGCGCGCGTTGCGGCTGGCAATCGTTCCCGGCGACGAGCGAAACGGACATGCAACGCTTGGCATGTAAACGTCATTTTCCCGCGGATACTGTGGCACCGGCGGCAGCACGCCTACCACAGTGTGAACCTTGTCATTCATCCGGAAATGCCGCCCTATAATGCTGCGGTCGCCGCCATAGCGCGTCTTCCAGTAGGGATAGCTGAGCACCAGAACAGCGTCTGCGCCGGGCACATCGTCGGCTGAAGTAAAGAATCGCCCCAGGTATGGCTTGATCCCCAACAGATCGAAGAAATGCGCTGACACCACGCCGGTTCGCACTTCATCCGGCTGCTGCCCATCCAGCAGAATGAATGACATCTGGTGGTATTCCTCTATCTGCGCCAGGGTTTTTGCCTGCTCGCGATAGTCTTGCAACTCCTTCACCGAGAAGCCCACCCTTGTTGCGTTGGCCTTGGGAAACGCCTGTTGCAACACAACCAGTTCCTTGCCCTGCGCGTATGGAAGCGGCTTCAGCAAAACGCCATATACAACGCTGAAAAGAGCCGTATTCGCGCCGATGCCCAGCGCCAGCGCCACCAATGCCACCAGCGTAAAGCCGGGGTTCTTGCGCAGCATGCGAATTCCGAAACGGAGGTCCTGAAAGAATGAACTCATAAGTTCCTCTCCGAACGATTGAGAGTTACCATCCCCTATTGAATACGGTCCAATTGCGCCTGTCTTGTACGTATGCAAGCTTGCTGCATTCTTGGTATTGAGGGCTCCCGCGCTTGCAATAGTAAAAGACGGCTATAAATGGAATTGGAAGTGCATTTTAGACACCGAAAGCACAGAATATGGCTAAAACTCTGATTAGACAAGGCTTTAGCCTACGACTGCTGACCCATCAGGAACTAGTCAGCTGTTCACAAACGTGCAACGCTGCGCGAAAATGAACACTCGCATTGATGGTTTTGTGCGTTTCCCAGTCAAATCAGGTGGAAGAGGGCAGGTTTGTCCAAGTCACCCTGCTCGCCCTTGAGTTCAAACCGAAATTGTTTGACGCCATGGACTTCGCTGCGGTCTACCTGCGTCCGATCATCGATCTCTCCGGCCGTCGTCCGGCGTGGAATTTCATGGATCTTTATCGTCGGATCTCTACCGGGACGGTGAACATGCTGGATCTGGAACCCGCCCCCCGGCACGGAAGGAAAGGGCTACCGTAATGGTGCTGCGGTAGGTTCTCAGCCGTAGGGATTCTCGTCTCTGCTGTCAGGACTGGACCGCGCTTTTCTCCTGAAGCGCATGATATCTGCGGCGACTGGCAGCAGTTCTGCTTTGCCGCCGGCATCGTTCCGCGAGCTGATGACGACGATCAAAAACGCGTGTCCTGGTCTTCGAAAAAGTTCCTGGTGCTCCGTTTGAGCTGCTGCATCTTTCCGGGAGCTGACGCCGGCGTCCGCAGAATTCTTTGAAACGATCATATGAAAGGGGCCTAGCGAGCAAATGGATCCGGCCTGGTACGAGTGTCCTGCCAGGCAGACTACCGTAACCCCACGGACCAGTGTCACCGTTCAGGTCAGGTGAGACTCTGCCGAAGAAAATATTGAACCTTGGTCGATATTGGCCTTGTCTAAACGTCCTACAGGGAATGTTGAAATGAACGGCCGGGCACATCCCTGACACTTTAGACCGGGCACATCCCTGACACTTTCTCGTCCACTTGATTGAGGGGAAGGGGTGCAGGGGAAGGGGAAGCGTCCCCTTTCCCTGCATCAGTCTTTGTAGTCAACCCCTGCTTGGGCAACGGCGTCAGATACGCGTGCCGAGTGTCAAAACGCGCTATGGGAAACTGGGCAAAGTAGACGGTGTAGCAGTGATCGTCCACCGGCAACAATCCGATCCGCTCGCCCCACAGAACTTCACTCACAAAGACTCTGTGTTTCTTCCAGATGAACTCGCCCTTATGCTGCACCGTGCGTACCAGCATGGTGTCTGGATATTCCGGTTCCGGCAGCCGCGTCGGGAATCTCCGCGGCGAAGCCTCGTACACCGCTGCCGGTGTCTGCATCTCCAGGGCTTCGTGCGGACGTACTTGATTGTATTCTTCCCGGAACTTGTCCATGGCCCGCTGCTGCTCCCGCCGACTGCCTGCTGGCGGCGTCGCCGTTTCTTGCTTCAGCGTCCGGTGCATCCGCTCATGCCGCCCGTTCTGTTCCGGATGCCCCGCTTCTATCCGCTCCGGCACTATCCCCAGCTTCATCCACCACACCGCCAGCCGTGACAACCCAGCCAGCGCCCGGGACGCAAACGGCGCCCCGTTATCGGTCCGGATCCTCTCCGGCAGGCCATACTCGCGAAATACCGCTGCAAAGATCGCCTGCACCCGCGCCGTATCCATCTTGTCCACTGCCTGGCTGCGAAACAGATACCGGCTGTACGCATCCGTGATGGTCAGCGGATCGATCCTCTCTCCGTCCCCGGTGCGAAACCAGCCTTTGAAATCCGCGCACCATACCCGGTTCGGTCCATCCGCATGCGCCAGCGGCTCCGTGTAGGCCGGCGTCTTGTATCGTTTCCGCCGCCCTACCACCAGCCCTTCTCGTTTCAGCAGCGCTCCGATCGTACTCGCGGCCGGCCACACTCGTCCCGGCTCGTTGTCCTCCAGCACCCGTTTCAACTTCCTCGGTCCCCATCGGCTATGCGCCTCTCTCAGTTCCAGCACCATCTCCTCGATCTCTTCCGGCGTCTGGTTCTCCTGCCGTTGCCTCGCCCGGCTTTTCTCCACCAGCCCTTCCCACCCCACTGCTTGATAGCGCCTCAGCCACACATATCCGGTCTCGCGTGAGATCTCGTACCTCTGGCACAGCTCCGTCATCGTCCGCTGCCGCTGTTGATATTCGAAGACAAACTTCAGCTTCTCTTCCATAACACTGCTCTTTTTCCATGGCATGCGCTCTGTTTTACTCGAGCCTGCCATCGTTTCACAGTGTCAGATATGTGCCCGGTCTGTTCTGTCAGGGATGTTCCCGGTCTGTACCCGTACGTTGACCGGGCAGGGAGAACCAGATGTTCAGCAGCAACAGCAAACGTGCCCGCGAACGGGCCACAGAATATGCAACCTGTAAAGACTTTCAGCAGATTTTTACGGAAGATATGGTGGGGCTGCATCGTCTCGCGTTTCTCTTGACCGCGGATGAGGCCAAGGCGGAACAATGCTTTGTGGCCGGGCTGGAAGACAGCATTCACGGCAACCCTGTGTTCCGGCAATGGGCGCGCGCCTGGAGCAAAAGGGCGATCATTCAGAATGCCATCAAGATGATTGCGCCCGCGCCGACCCATCCTTGGCAGCCAGCAGAAGGCGTGCAGCGTGGCAACAGTCCGGAAGACAATGTAGCGACCGTTGCCGCATGGAGCCCATTCGAGAGGTTTGTTTTCGTGATGGCGGTGCTGGAAGGATATTCCCTGCGCGAATGCTCGGCTTTTCTCGCTTGCCCCGTTCAGGACGTGATCGAGGCGAAATCGCTCGCCTTGCAGCGGCTGGCAGGTCAACCCTGGCCAGAGCCATCCAATCCAAAGCGCGAAGGGATACGATGGAACTTTGGGTTTGCGAGCAGCCAGGTGGCCTGACGCACGAAGCCCTCGATCGTCTCATTTTAGGATTCAATCCAGGGAACCGGACTGTACGGAAGCTACTAGCGCCATTGCACATCAGAAGTGTTGCGGGCGCCCGTGCAATCGTCGCGTGAAAGTTATGAGACCGGACACTGCGCGACATCCTGCCTTTAACTCTAACGTTGCACCGACGCCCTCAACTTCGTAAAACGCGGCTGGGACCCTGCATCGATATATGAAGCTCGTGGGTTGAAATCTCTTGCGGCTCACGTTTGCCATTCCTCATTTCCCCATTGCTTACGCCAGGGAGAGCAGCACATAGCCAGCGCCGAACCAGACCGCGAAAACAGCCACAGTCACAGCCAGACGGAATGAAAGGCTATCAAGGATGCGATTATTTTTGGCATCGAACATAAGGAACTCCTGACTCCCGAAATCTAAATTTTGAATCCCGGCGGGTTTTGCCGGCGATTCCTGCCGTGAGTAATGGCATCTGCAGTGCCAAACGCGTGCGATCATGCAAATGATTGAATCCATGCAGGAATGGGATGGCGTGTTAATCAGGGCTGGGACCGGGAGTGTTCGCTTTCGGCATCGCAGTGTTCGGGAATGAACACTCGCTTATGACCGCATATTTACTGGCCATTTTCGTGCTGACCTTTTGCCGGCAACTGCGTCCAACAAGCACACGGCGATGCATATTTCCGCCGTCAGTCATGCATGACCGGACGCTCGGGTAAAATTAAGAGTGTTGACCCGTGCGATCCAGTTGAGCAAAGCGCCAGGGCCTGCCAAGCTGCGGTTTTTGCTTGACCTGCCAAAATTCCGCAAAGACCCTCTTGGAGGCTTCTTTCGTGCAGCCCTGACCTATGGCGATGTGGTGCGTTACAAAGGCGCGTGGGTCACACACCAGCTCAGTCATCCCGACCATATCCAGCAGGTGCTGCAAAGCAATGTCGCCAACTATCGCAAAGGACGCGGTTACAAGATCCTCAAGCTCTCACTGGGCGAAGGGTTGCTGACCAGCGAAGGCACGCTGTGGCATCGGCAACGCAAGATGACGCAACCCTCATTTCAGGGACAACAAGTGGCTTCATTCGTAGGCACTATGGCGGAGAACACGCTGGCCATGCTGCGTCGCTGGGAGCGAAAGGCCGCGGAGAATGAGGTCTTTGACGTTGTGCCGGACTTTATGCGCCTCACGCTCAACATTGCGTCGCAGGTGCTGTTCACCGCCAATCTGGAGGAGGACGCGGATTCGATCCGCCGAACGCTCGACATTGGGCGCGACTATTCGGTGGACCGCGCATGGTCGATTTTTCCGCCGCCTCTGAGCATTCCCACGCGCCGCAATCGCGAATATCGCAGCGCACTGGCCAATATCCATGGAATTATTGACCGCCTCATTGCCGAGCGATGCCGCGAACCCGCGCGAATCTCTGACCTGCTGACCATGCTGATGGAAGCGCGCGATGAGAGCGGTAATCCAATGTCTGACAAGCAGCTACGGGATGAAGTGATCACGCTGCTCACCGCCGGACATGAGACAACGACACTCGCGCTAGCGTGGACGTGTTTTCTTTTAGGCACACGGCCTGACGTGGTGGAACGCATGACCGCCGAAGCGGCATTCCTCAACGGGCGAACGCCCGCTTATGAAGACCTGATAAAGCTGCGGTATTCGCGGATGGTGGTGGAAGAGAGCATGCGCCTGTATCCGCCGGTGTGGACGCTGGCGCGGACAGCGGTGAATGAGGACGAGATCGGCGGCTACCGGGTCCCCGCGGGATCTGAGATTCTGATCTTCCCTTACATCACGCAACGCCATCCCAAGTGGTGGCAAGATCCCGATGTTTTCCGCCCGGAAAGATTTGCGCCGGAAAATTCAGCCGCCCGGCCGCGCTACGCGTATCTGCCGTTCGGCGCCGGGCCGCGCACATGCATCGGCTTGAACTTCGCCATGACGGAGCTTCTGGTTGCGCTGACGCTGTTGCTACAGCGCTTCCGTTTGAAGTTGGCGATTGATCCCGCGGCGGTGCGGCCAGAGCCTTCTGTGACATTACAGCCAAGACCGGGCGTGCCGGTGCGGTTGGAGAGAGTTTAATCATCGAGTCCAAAACCTCACCACAGATGAACACGGATCAAAATGGATTTCCACGGATAAACTGTCAAATCAGCTACTATTGGGCCGTGCATCTGCAATATGAAATTACGCTTTAGGGCTTCGTGGAGCTGCGCAGGCGGTTCGCGGAATGGCAGTGGCAGAAAACAGTGACCAGGATTGCCTGCAGCGTGAGCGGGTAATCCATCATGGATCCCTTCATCACAATGCCCTCCCGAAGAGTTTGAAAAGACCGGTTAAATAGACCGGCTGAATCCAGATCGAAGCGCGCCTATACTAGCACGATTCCCCAGCGCCTTTCCGCCTGGTGGCTTATACTGCTTCCGCCATGAAACTCATACGCATTCTCTGCCTGTTTAACCTGATCGCGTTGTGCTCCATCTGCCTTTTGGCGCAAAATAGTTTTACCATCGGCACGGCGACGGCCGGACCAGGTCAAAAAGCTACCGGAACGTTGGAAGTTGCAGCCGGCACGGACGCCGCAACATCGATTCCAGTTGTGGTTTTCCGCGGTAACAAGCCAGGACCGGTACTGGCGCTGGTATCCGGCGCTCACGGAACCGAATATGCGTCGATCATTGCGCTGGAAAAGGTGATTCAGTCACTTGACCCGGCGCAGATTTCCGGCACGGTCGTGATTCTGCCGCTGGTCAACATTGCGTCGTTTGAGCAGAAGGTGCCGCACGTGAACCCGGTGGATGGCAAGAGCATGAACCGTTTTTACCCGGGCAAGCAGGATGGCACGCAGACTGAGCGCGTGTCGTATGCGATCACGAAGCAAGTGGTTGAACGCTGCGACTATCTGGTGGATTACCACGGCGGAGATATCGACGAAAACCTGCGGCCTTACGCCTATTGGCCAAAGTCCGGGGACGCCAAACAAGACGCGATCACGCGTGACATGGCGCTGGCCTTTGGCCTGGACCACATCATTGTGTGGAGCGACCGCCCCAAAGATCCGGCAGCGTCTCGCTATCTGGACAACACCGCCAACACGCGCGGCAAGCCGGCAATCGCAGTGGAAGCAGGATACTCAGGGACTGTCCAGACAGACGATGTGGCCCTGCTGGCAAGCGGAACACTGAGCCTGATGAAATATTTGAAGATGTTGCCGGGCGCGCCGACCATGGTGGAACATCCTGTGTGGTTCGGCAAGATTGATACTGTCGCCAGCGATCAGCCGGGTATTTTCTATCCGCTGGTGCAGCGCGGAACCTACGTTGAGGCTGGAATGAAGATCGGTTACGTGACCGACTACTTCGGCAAGACGATTTATGAAGCCCACACGCCTGCTGCCGGAGTGGTGTTGTACATCTGCGGCGTTCCATCGATGAAAAAAGGCGACACGGTAGCAAACATCGGCGAGATTACCACCACACCTTAAAGGAGGTCATTCCTCGGTACGCTTGAACTGCCAACGCTGGATGAAGTAGATAAACCAAAGAGCCAGAGCAAAGGCTGCTATGAAAATTCCCCCGCTCGGGTCGCCGCTAAAGAGGAGCCAGACGATTTTGTGGTTCTCAATCTTGAAGAGACCAGCCAGAAGAGTATAAAACGTGGCCATCCATAAAAATTTTGTATGTGCCGGAAGTGGAGTAGTACGGCGGCGAGCGTAGAAATAGAACAGCCAGAAGAACACCGCCATCGCAATGAATATCGCTCTCCGGCTGCCTGAACCGGAAGCGGGACTGCTCCAGACAATCCAGACGATCTTGCCGTTTTGAATGCGAAAAAGAAGCAGCATCAGGGTGCTGATCACAGCCAGCCAGAAGAATGAACTGCGCGTCTCCACCACCAGGCGGGCCCGCTCCAAAGTCAGCTTCTCTTTTTCAGGATCCAGTTGAGGTGGAGAGACCTTAAGGCTTTCCAGCGCGCCACCGGCTGAGTGGGCCGACTTTTCAAAGTCTGGGTTCGCGCGGAAAAATTCTTCCACCAGCGCGCGTGTGGCCGCACTGGCCTCGCCGGAAAAATAGGCCGGCAACAGATCGACAATGACTTCACGCTCCAGCTTCATGGGCGCACCTCCTGGAATATTTCTCTGGCATGCATTAATTTCAAGCGCGCGCGATGCACTTTGACTTTCACCGTGGTCACGGGAAGCTTCAATGCCTGCGCGATTTCTTCATACGGCATTTCTTCTTGCACGCGCATTAACAGCGCGGCGCGGTCCACTTCAGAGAGCTGGCGCAGAGCGTCCATCACCGCGCTCAGTTCGGCTTTGTGTTCAGTCCGGGTCGCCAAACCTACCGCAGGGTCGGGGATGGAATCTTCCAGTTCGGTGAGGCGGTTGTTGCGGCGGAGATGGTCGCGGTACAAGTTGCGCGCGATGGTAAACAGGTAGGCCTTGACCGTGGCTTCCCGGATTTTGCCGCGCGCGGTCCAGGCGCGCACAAAAGTCTCTGAAGTGATGTCGTCAGCCAGGGTTGCGTCCCCGCACAGGAACAGCACAAAGCGATGCACCTGGGGCGCATAGCTTTGGTAGAGGCTATGGAAATCCATCATCGGCGGCCTGGACGGTAATGATACGCAGAAAGAGCGTGGAAGTTACGTGGCGGAAACCTCAGCGGCCGATTGAGGCGGATAAACGTGGCAAACGTTCATCCGGCAAGTGGTTCACACGGCGGCACTAGAATCAGAATTCACGGACGGGTGCGGCCTGTTCCAGCCCGACATGGCCGGCAACGATTTCCGCGCGGTAGTAATTTTCTCCGCGCATGGGGCAGCCGGCCATGCGGCGCAGCATGGCAATTTGCCCGGTATGAGTCAGGGCGTCTGCTATGGGACCTTGAAAAATCTTTTCCAGGGGAGCAGCAAGAGGTGCGTCTGAAGAAAGATAATCGTCGAAAGATTGGAGCGTTTTAAAGAAGCGCGCTACCTCCTGCGACCAGGGCAGAGGCTTCGAATCAATCCACGCCTGCTTGCCCTGGGCAATGGAAAGCGCCCAGTCAAAAAGATCGCCCATATGGGCCAGAATGTGCGCAGGCGTCCTGCCTTTTTCGCCGGTGCTGAAGGCGGCAAAACTGTCCGGGGCATCGCGAAGCGTTTTGCCCGCACGATACGCCAGGGTCGCCAGAGTGTGCCGCAGAAGCTGCCGGCCGGGATCACTCGCAGACTGAGATGCGTGGGTTGCCATATTTTGCTCCTCCCTTATCGATGCTGGCATCAGCACGCGCGTTGCTGAAAAGATTGTTTTCAGGAACGCGGATTTTTTGATAATGACGATGACGCAAGCCCGAGCGCAGCCTGACGGGTCAGTGTAAAAATCTGTTCAACTGAACCGTGCGATCAGTATCGAGCCAGGCTTTCCAACTCTGCCCGGTCACGCCGGGATATTTCTGCCTGCCTAAGGCGATCCAGGCATTGCAGTAGCGATGCCACTCCTCTTCGCTCTTCTGAATGCTCTGGCGCGTCACCGTTCCCCACTGTGTAACGGCCCCGGTCTGCGTGCGCTGATATGCTGCGTTTTCAGCCGCTTCCGCGCGCGCGAATTCCTCGGGGGAATATTTGGGCAGTTCACCGCGCTCAAAGCCTTCCAGGGAAGAAAGCAGATTGTTGCGTATAAATATCTCTTCCTGGATTTCAAACGTGCCTTCCAGGTTCACGCCGTTGGTCGCTTGTACCTTCACAAACCTGTCCACTTCCTGCATGAACGTGTGAAAGGCCTTCTTCTGCGGCGCTGTCCACGCGGAGATGAGCTGGTTGAATTTCTCGTCGCGCTCGATTTTGTCAAAGCGTTCGGAAAGGATGGCGCACTGCTCGTACATTTCGCGGCCGCTGCTGTGATCGCAAACGCTGAAGTTGTCGCCGGCCCAATTCGATTTCTTCAGACGATTAAGCTGGTAAACGCGACCCGCGTCGTCTCCGGGCGCGCCGCCGATGGCACAGGCGAGCTTAATGGCAGCGTCATAGTTGCGGGGCACGCCTTTGCCATTGGCATACACCATCATCAAAATGGCTCTGCCGCCGAGCGGAGCTCTGGCGTCGCGGTCAATTTCCGCGTAGGCGCATTTGCGGGCTTTGACCGGATCGGCGGGGTGTCCGAAGCCGAAATACGAATCGACGGAGACGCAGTTTGCCAGCGCCTTCTCTTCGGCGGGGGTGGGTTTATCAGCGGCGGGCAGTTCAACATCCTTGACCGCGGCACACATCTGCTTAGCTCCGGGATCGGCGATGGTGGACTGGCAGAGCGCGAGATGGACGCCAGCCCCTAGAAAAAGGACAAGAAGAGATATGGATGAGCGCATTGATGACATTTTGCTTTATCGGCCGCGCCAGCGCAAATGATTTGCAGGCGCACCAGAGGCGCCGAGATTACCGTTGGGGTATGCCGGGAGGCACTGCTCCAGAAATAGGGCATGTGCTACTCTTCTGGCGGAGTCTGCTTGCGCGCCGCCTTTGAAAAAGCACCGCCGGAAGTCCAGGAAATACTGGGCAAACCCATTCGCGACCTGGGTTTGAAGCTGGAAGGGTCGCCGCTGGACCGCTTTGTGCAGCAGCTCTATTGCGAACTTGAGCGCAAGGGGCTGAAGAAATTCCGTCCCGCATGCTACCTCACGGACGAGTGGGGATGCCCTTCGGGCGAGCCGATCATCGGCATTCCTTTTTATCTGGCCGACCCCAACCTGGCACGCCTGGAGAAGGAAATGAACGATCTGGAAGACTCGCGCCAGATCATGATGTATCTGCGCCATGAGGCTGGACACGCTATCAACTACGCCTACGCGCTGCACAAGACGCCGGAGTGGAAGCACCTGTTCGGGCCGTATCGCAAGCCCTACCGCGACGCTTACCGGCCCATTCCATTTTCGCGCAGCTTTGTGCGGCACATGGAAGGCTGGTACGCGCAGAAGCATCCGGACGAAGATTTTGCCGAAACCTTTGCGGTCTGGCTGACGCCGGGTTCGCGCTGGCGGCAGAAATATAAAGGATGGCCGGCGCTGGAGAAGCTGCGCTATGTGGACCGGACGTTCCGCAAGCTTGGCAGCATCGATCCGGTGCGTCCGCGCGGACGGACCGACATTACCGTGGAAGAGATGGAGACCACAGTGGGAGATTTCTATGAGGCGGCGTTGAGTGAGCAGCCGTCGCCGGGCGACCTGCCGCTGGATTCCGACCTGCAAGACATCTTTAACGCGGGACGCAGACGCAAAAAAGGCGTGCGTCCGGCGGTGGAGCTGCTGCGGGAAAGCCACAAGTCGCTGGTGGATAAGCTTACGTACTGGAGCGGAGTGCCGCGGCCATTGATCAAGAAGCTGGTGGAATCAATTGAGACGCGCGTGGGTGAAATGGATTTGCGCGTGAACATTAAGCAGGAAAAAGAATGCCTGACAGAGCTGACGGTTTACGCGACCGCACTGGCCATGAATTACGTGACGCGGGGAAAGTTTATGCAGACATGAGACGCACCATCGGAACACAATAGCGATATGCCAGACATCAATATGCGAGACAAACAATCTGCGCGGGAACCAATATGACGGACAGTAAATTGAAAATCACGGTCCTTTATGAGAGCTGGGGAGACGAGGAAGAAGCCGCTCCGGAGCCGGAAAAGAAGAAGCGCGGCACAAAGAAGCGGCGCAAGAAGAGGGAGAAGCACGACCGCGAAGAGATCTTTGAGGCCCTGGAAAAGCTGGGACACGAACCCAGCTACATGATGCTGGATGGCGAAGACAAGTCTCTGCTGGCATTGGCCAAGCAGGAGACTGACTTGTTCTTCAACATTGTGGAGTCATACGCGGGCGACGACACGATGGAGATGCACGTTGCAGCGTACCTGGATTTGCTGGGGCGTCCTTATACCGGCGCGGGGCCGCAGGGCCTTTACCTGGCGCAGGACAAAGGCCTGGCCAAGAAGCTGTTTCAGTTTTACAACATTCGGACTCCGTATTTCGCCACCTGTTACCAGGGCAAGCTTGACCACTCGCAGGAAATTGCCTTTCCTCTGATCGTGAAGCCGGAGGCGGAAGATGGATCGCTGGGAATCGACCAGGGCGCGGTGGTGGGCAGCGTAAAGGAACTGATGGAGCGCATCCATTACGTGCAGGAGGAGTTCAATTCGCCGGCGCTGATTGAAGAATATATTGAAGGACGGGAAATTTATGCGGGCATTCTGGGAAACCAGAACCCTGAAGTGCTGCCGCTGGTGGAGATGGACCTTTCAAAGTTGCCGGAGGGCATGCCGAAAGTCGCGGGCATGGAAGTGAAGTGGGAGAAAGACAGCGAAGCGTACAAGCTCACTAAGTCCGCGCCGGTGGAAAACATGGATGAAGAGATGCAGGAATTGCTATCGATTACGGCGCTCAATGCCTATCGCATACTCAAACTGCGCGATTACGGACGCATTGACATGCGACTGACGGACAAGGGCAAGGTCTACGTGATTGAGGCCAATCCCAATCCGTGGCTCTCCAGCAATTCAGAATTCTTTATGGCGGCGAAAAAATCCGGGCGATCATACGCGGACATGATCAAGGAAATCATCGAATTCGCGCGTACCGACCGGCGCAGGCGCGACAAGCTGCACATGAGCTAGTGTCTTGTTCGTCGGCACAAGTTTCTTAGCCGTGCGGTCGAGTGCATTTCGTCCCATCGTTGTCCGAATTTGGCTTGCCGGTGTCAAATGCTCGTCAGGAGCCTACATGCCGAGAAAAATCCTCGTCCTCACACTACTTACATTGTGCAGCGCATTGGAATGGGCGCAGCCGGTTGCGCCCGCCAAAAGCATTTTGCTGAAGGCGGAACGCGTCCTCGATGTCCGCAGTGGAAAATATGTGCCGAATGCGGGTGTGCTGGTAGAAAACGACAAAATCAAGGAAGTTGGATCACTGGCTCAGGTGAGGGCGCATGCTCCGAAAGACGCCGCGATCATTGACCTTGGCACGGCAACGCTGCTGCCGGGACTGGTTGACTGCCACGCACATCTGCTCATTTCCGGAACCAGCATCTCATCCCAGGAAAACATTTTGAACGCGACGGCCGGCATGAGCCCAACTGCGCGTGTCATTTTGGGTGCGCACAACGCGCGTGAAGATCTTGAAGGCGGATTCACGACGGTGCGCGTGGTCGGACATTCCGGCATCGATGGCGATGTGTCATTGCGTGAAGCGATCAACGCCGGATGGCTTCCGGGGCCGCGCGTCCAGGCTGCGGCACGCAAATTGGCGCCGCCGGGCGGACAAGCGCTGCACTTGAATCCGGCGGTGGCCGACCGAATTGTGGACCAGGAGTTTCTGCAGGTCGGCAGTGCGGACAGTGCACGCAAAGCAGTTCGCGAAAACCTATGGTACGGTGCGGATTTGATCAAGGTAGTGGCGGATGACGACAACAGATTCATCAGTCCCGAGGAAATGAAAGCTATTGTGGAAGAGGCGCACCGTGCCAAGGTAAAGGTCGCCGTACACGCCACGACGGTGACAGGCATCCAGACCTCGATTGACGCCGGGGTTGATTCCATTGAACACGGCGACGATATCACTGACGCGCAATTGAAGACGATGCGCGAGAAAGGCATTTTCCTGGATATTACCGAGACACTTTTTGGCGGACGCCTGCGCACGATGATCGAGAAGAGGTATGTGCTGCCGCAAGAGATCCAAGAGCAGCTCACGGTATACGAGCAAATGGAACGGCAGAAGACACCCGCGCGCATCCAGCGGATACTGAAGTCGGGAGTGAAATTCACTGCCGGCTCAGACATGTGGTTTGAGTATCCGGGCAGGACGCGCGGCCAGGCGACCGCAATCATGTTTGGAGCGCTGAAGGAATTGGGAATGACTCCAGTCGATGTCATTCGCGCCGCCACCGTGAATGCCGCAGAGTCACTGGGCTGGCAGGACCGCATCGGCGTCCTGGAACCAGGAAAATTTGCCGACATCATTGCCGTTTCAGGCGATCCGCTGGCCGACGTAACGGAACTGGAGCGCGTGCAATTTGTGATGAAGGGCGGCGAAGTGGTGAAGAATAGCCTGGAAAAGAAATGACGGCGAGCATAAGACCGCTGCGGTAAAAGCCTGACGCGTACTTGGGGAGAATGCGATGAAAGCCAAATACTTTGTTTTGTTGTTCGTTGCATCAACATCAGCGGTTGCGTGGCGTGGAGTGGCAAATGAACCGGCGATTATGCAAGACGAATTGGTACGGCGTACGCAGGAATTGTTCGATTCGGTCGCTCCGGGAAACGCCGAACCGTTCAAGAAATATTTTGCCGAAGACGCGATGTTCTTTGACGAAAAAGGCCGCAGCATGGACAAGGCAGCGCTGGTGAAGGACATCCAGCCAATGCCGAAAGGCTATTCCGGCACGATCAAACTGGTGCGGCCGAAGAGCCATATTGAAGGCAACGTCGCCATCCTGAGCTATGACCTGGACGAGACAGAGACAATCTTCGGCCAGAACATGACGGCCCGCTACCACGAGACCGATACATGGATGCGCCGCGCCGGCAAGTGGCAGATCGTCGCCGGGCAGGTGCTGCGGTACTACGAAGATCCGGCTCCGGGCAAGGCCGACACCAGCAAATTTCTAGGTTATGTCGGGACGTATCAACTGGGGCCGGAACGGACGATGACAATCACGTCTGAGGACAGTCATCTTTTCGCGCAGCGCAATGGACATCCGCGGGAAGAACTGATTCCGGAAGCCAGTGATATTTTCTTTCGCAAAGGCGTTGAGGGCCGGACTCTATTTGGCCAAGGCGAAGGCGGCACAGTGACATCGCTTATCGACCGCAGAAACAATGAAGACGTTGTGTGGACGAAAATGAAGTAGCGGCTCACCGCTTTCGTATCCCTCCTGCGCGCTCTGTTTCCGGCGGCAGACTGTGTCTGGCCGTACACATCGTGTTTTGCCCGCCACGCGCAACACGATCCCCACTTTCTTGTAACCCGCGCAGAATCAACTGCTTCACGAATGGCTGCCTCCGTGCCATAGCAAAGGGTGCTGCCCCAGGGCGGCGGAGGTGAAACAAAAATGGCAGAACTGAAATCTTTCAATGCAAACCCAATCGTGAACAGTTCGACCCGGCGGGCACGGATGATTGGCGGCGCAGCGACCGCGGCGGCAACAGCGGTGCTGGCGCTGATGGTGGTGCTCGACTTCAACGGCTGTTCCAAAGCCGGCAACAAGAACGCGCAAGTAAACCCAACCACACAGACCAACGGCGCTCCAGTGGTGGCGCAGAGCCAGCCGGCGGACCAGCTGGAGAAAAAAGTTGAAGCGGTGATCGAGAAGAAGAAAGCGATCAAGCGCGCTTCAACCGCAACGTATAAAAACAGCACGTACGGGATCTCGTTCCGTTATCCCAAGACCTACACGATGCTGATGCCGGAGAAAGACAGCAAAGAATCGGCGTGGCCTGATCCGGTGGCGATGAATTTTGCCGAGCCCGGCGGCGAAACGCTGACCACGCTGGTGCTGCCCGGAACGCGCGCTTCGTCCTACTTCAAGACGAGCGTGAACAAAGGCGTGACGGCGGAGCAGTGCAGCAAGTTCGCTACTACGCCGGAGCCGACGGAAGCCACAACCAATCCACCGGTTGACGCCGATGACGACTCTATCGTGCCGGTAAAATCCAACATCCTGGGCGTGGAGTTTGCCAAGAGCGAAAGCGTTACCGAGCAGAGCGAGGCGCGCTACTACCATCACTTTGAAAACGGCGCATGCTACGAATTCGCGCTGGGCGTGGAAGACGCGCCCGGAACCACAAAACCGATGGACCACTTGCAGGTGTTCGACAAACTGGAACGGATCATGACCACGGTGAAGATCAAGTCTGAACCGGTTCCGGTGGTGGCAACCAGCGAGCCGGCTGCGCCTTCGGCGCCGGCAAGTAACCCTCAGCAGTAAATGGGAGGGATAAGTGCTAAGAAATCGCGGTGACACGCAGGCCAGGTTCTCAAGGAGCCTGGCCTTTTTTTTAGATTTCTTGAAATTTAAATCAGGCACTCTTGCGGCGGGTTGTTGTCCGTCGCGTGGCTTTGGGGCGGCCCTTCTCCGAGACGACGGTATCAACCACAGCGCCCGGAACAACGCGCTTGATACGGCGCTTGGTGGAAGTAGCTGCGCCGCCAAGAGTGTCCGGGGATTCGCCGAACAAGGCATTCATATAAATGGCCCGGCATTCATCCGAGCAAAAATGAACGGCCAATGATTCCACGGCGCGCGGACGGTCCCAGGAACTGGAAATCGAAATTTCACGGCGCGCGGAGGTTACGCCGATATTTTCGGCGGCAAAACCCAGAATCCAAACTTCTCCGTCACCTTTCAAACGCCCGCAACTTTCGCACTGAAAGCAAACCATGGCACACCTCTTGATCTTTAGATGGCCGGCGATGACCTTGGTTTGCATCCGAAACCAGCGGCAACTTTGGAAAACAATCTTTGCCTGAGTGCGTAGGCCAGTGCGCGTCATCGATTGCGTGAGGAAGCCGACATCACGAACAAAATAGACGATGATAGGCGCGAATCGCGCGAATGAATACGAAATCAAGTTTTCACCGCTGAGGCGCGGAGAAGAAATACAGTCGTGCCGCAGGTTGCGCAGATAAGCGCTGATAGAAGAAGGCTAATGGACGCCGGAGCAACCATCGCAGATCAGGGCGAAGAGAATCGCGAGCAGCGCTGAGAGCAGGACGGTCCAGCCGATGCTGCGAGTCCAGGTACGGAGCATGGGAACGAGACTTTTGTGGACTTGGTTCTGATTGACTACTGGATCGTTGTGCGTCATGACGTTTGGCCTCCACTGCAGTAGCAGCGATAGGAGTCAATGCAGGCAGAAGACCAATGGTTAAACTGCTGATTTAATGGGCTTTGCGGGGTGCGCTTTTATGAGGAACGTGGGCAGAAAGAAGACAGCGTGGCAGAAAATATACATATTGCATTCTGCTCGACGATCTGAGATTCGGCGAGATGTCAGTGGGACCGAGCGGCCATAAGCGTCTTGTCCAGCCAATCTGCTACCTGCTTGAGGAATTCCTGATCGAACGCGCCATGCTCATGCTTGCGAATGGCTTCCAGCCAGGCGCGCGGAGACGGCGAGAGATCAAGGCCATGTCCCATGCCGGGGAATTCAATGTACGATGCACGGCCGGGATGGAAGCTGTTGATCATGTCAGCGAGGTAACGGTTTTCTTCGGCCCACGTGGCGGGATCGGAGGCGCCGTAGGTGACGAGGACGGGCACATCAAATTTTTTCCACTCGACAGCCGGATCGAGGTCGGCGATCTGTTGCAGATAGGTGTAAGAGACGCCGAAGGTGTTGACCGAGTCTTTGCACTCGGGCGAGGTCTTCAGGATCTGCGCCGGGGTCTGCTTGTCGACGAAGAAGCGGTGCTGGCAGCGTTCCATTATGCGGACGGTACGATCAGCGGAATCGTAGGGCAGGCCGATGATGTGCATTTGTTGGCGCGCATTTTCCAATTGATATTCAAACCAACTGCGGCCGATGGTTTCGGCGGCGACAAAGCCGCGGACGGGAAATTTCTGCGCCACTAGCACGCCTTCCAGCGGTCCAATGGAATGGGCAAAGATAAAGATCTTGTCGCGATCGACGAAGTCGGCGGCGGCGAGCGCGTTCAGGCCGGCGAGCGATCTTTTGACGGCGAGTTGAAGATCGGATTGCGGGCTGTCGCAGGGCGGACCTTCACTTTTGCCTTCACCATTTTTATCCACGCGCATGGTGACGTATCCGCGCTGGGTCAGGCCGGAGAGAAGTTGAGAGAATGGGTCGTCGGGCTTGAGGTTATCAAGGGAGTAGCAGCCCAGTCCGCCGATGAGAAAGACCGCAGGATGTTTTCCGGGGGCTTCTGGTTTGGTGATGATCCGTCTGGTAATTGGCACCGTCGATCTGGATGGTTTGGTGGAGGACAACGGGAGATTGGGCAAACATAGGGAAGGAGAGCAGCAGGAGGAGAAATCTTTTCACTGGGATAGGGTAGCAAACCTTACCACGGATGACACTGATGACACGGATTTCACTGATGAGACGTAGCGGTGCTACGTCTCTACGTCGAGATCGTGGCGTTCCCGGTGTGTGTCGGCGTATTGGGCGGCTCAAGCAGGGTGTGGGCAAGATTGGCGGCGCGAGTGTCGGGAAAGCGGCTGCGAAACATGGCAATAAGGTACTGGCGGCGGAGGGATTGCGGCATGAGTTCCCATCCCTGTCGGGCTTTGGCGTTGTGGGCGAAGGCAGCTTTCATCAGCGGCGGCGGATCGAGTTCGGCTTCCATGGCTTCCATCAGGTATTCAGCGGCGTGCTGGGCCCGGCGCAGGCGCGTCTCTTCTTTTTTGACTTCGCGGACCTCGCGGTCGATCTGGTGGCGCGAGGATTCGGGAAGGGAGTCGAAGAATTTCTGGAGGCGTTTGGACTGGCGGAGTTCGCGGGCGAGAACGGGGTGGATGGCTCAAGGCATGGAAACAAGGAGCTTTACCAGACGGAGTCAACACAGCTACCTAAGGAAAATAACGGCCCCCCTCACTGATGAAGGGGGGCCTGGAATGGTGCCTGTCTCAGAATGTTGCCAATGTAGCACCCGACCCTGCTGTAGGATCGTCGTTATGCCACGTAGTGTCGCTGAATAGATGATGGACATGCTGATCCGTTCCTATAAAGAAGATCGCCTGGCCGGGAATTCCTCCGGTCGTTTTGCCGGTCGCGTCTACAAAACTGGAAAGTGGACTTCCGACAGCAGCCAATGGAGCACCCGACCCTGCTGTAGGATCGTCGTTACGCCACGTAGTATCGCTGAATACGTGGTGGACATGCTGATCCGTACCCAGAAAGAAGAGCGCCTGGCCGGGAATTCCTCCGTTAGTTGCACCAGTAGGATCGAAAAAGCCGGTAAGCGTGCTTCCTGTGGCAGCCAATGGAGCGCCGGATCCTGCGGTGGGATCGTCGGTATGCCATGAAATATCACTAAACAAATGATGGATATGCTGGTCTGTTCCTATATAAAAGACCGCCTGGCCCGGAGTTCCTCCGGTGAGTTTTCCTGTCGGATCAAGGAAGCAGACAAGAGAACTTCCAGACGCAGCAAGGGTAGCGCCCGTGATCGCAGTGGGATCATCGGTGAACCAGGTTGTGTTGCTATAGAGGTGATGGACATGCTGGTCCGTTCCTATATAGAAAATTGCCTGACCCGGAATCCCTCCGGTTGTTTTTCCGCCGACGTCCAGGAAACTGCAAAGCGAACTGTTGGTTGCAGCCAGTGGCGCATCGGCCCCAGCAGTTGGATCGTCGGCATGCCAGGTTGTATCTGTGAACAGGTGATGAACATGCTGGTCCGTGCCTATGTAGAAAATGGCCTGGCCCGGAAATCCTCCAGTAGTTTTGCCGGTAGCGTCAAGGAAGCTAGTAAGTGGACTGCCGGTTTCCGCCAGCGGAGCGCCAGCTCCTGCCGAAGGATCATCAGTATGCCAGGTGCCGTTATAGAAAAGATGGTGCACGTGCTGGTCAGCGGCAATGTAAAAAATCGCCTGACCACCCGGTGCTCCAGTTGTGATGCCGGTAAGATCAAGAAAACTGGTAATAGAACTTGAGCTCACCGCTGCTGGAGCACCGGTAATTGACGTTGGGTTATCCGTTAACCACGTTGTGTTGCTGTAAATGCGGTGTACAGCCTGATCGGTAGCCCGGTAAAAAATTGCCTGACCACCCGGGGCGCCCGTCGATATTCCTGTTACATCCAGGAAGCTGGAAAGCTCGCTCGAGCCACTGCCCGGGAATGCCGGTGCGGGAGTCGGGCTGGGAGTTGGAGTGGGGGTAGGCGTGGGCGCCGGATTCACTATCAGGCTGGCTGTTGTCGTATTGTGAGTAACGGCCCCATTGACGCCTCTGACGAAAAATGAATACGTGCCTGCGACAGTAGCGTTGGCGGCGGTTGTTACCGTAAGCGTCGAACTGGTGCCGGTCGTAGGATTAGGACTGAAGGTGCCATTGGCGCCTGTAGGAAGGCCTATCGGGAACAGGGAAACCGCCCCGGCGAATGGTGCGGTCCGCCCAATCATGACGGTATAGGTCGTACTATTGCCGGCGGTTACAGTCTGGCTGCTGGGAGACAGCGATACAGTAAACCCCCCGCCTACTGCTGCCTGCGTAATAGTGAAAGAGGCGGTCGTGGAATCTTGTTGTTGGACCGTGATCGTACCCACCCTCGCAGCGAGATTTGGGTTCGCGAACACGGTAAAAGTTTCATTGAAAACGAAAGTGCTGCCCCCGCCTCCGCCCGCAGGGAATACAGAAATAAAAGAAGGTGGTGTTGGGAACAATGTCCATATACAGCTCGTTCCAGCACCATTAGCGCCGGTGCTTATTGTGAATGAGCTGCTTCCTTCGGTTGCCGGGAAGGAAGTCGTCGTTCCGGTAGTGTTCAAACTAACCGGAACAAGACATGCAGCAAAACCGTTGGTATTCATAGACAGTAGAAGTAAAATACATAGGCTACTTAGCCGTAACAAGAACTGGACTTTCATGCTGGTACCTCTTTCGCTTCTTTGATCGCCGAGCTTGGAAATATAAGGCGAGCGCAGAGTGTAGTACGCAATGATAACTTCAGTCAATGTAAATCGACGTCCGTTAAGTATCATGTAAAAAATGGAAGAAGGGAACACTATAAGCTGTTTTAGTTCTAATACTATAGTGCGCACTTACGTGCCATTATGGGAAAGGAGTACCATTATGGGAAAGGATCGGTGGTGAGGTTTTGTTTAGCCAGGAGCTTTGCAGGCGGTGCGTCCGTGCGCATGGAAGGCTGAAAGCGCTGGGTAAACTGTAGCGGAACCAACTTGAGGGTCATGTCCATTTTTTCAGCAATTTTGAACGGCTGCGGCTGCAGAAAGTACGGTTGAATCTGCATTACGTAGTCGTTCGGGTTGTTTTCTTGCGAGGTGGGTTTAATATCGCGCAACTCCCCTTGCAGCCCGGCGGTATCCCATTGGGGCGCGACAGGAACTTTGATATTCAGTGGCACACTTAGAACCGGGAAAGAATGCCGGCTTAGCTGGGTCTGAGCGGACCGGCTGGAGTCGATGAACGAAGACATGTCAATGGACTGCAGCGTTGGTTCTTGGCTTTCCGCAGGCGGTTGCCGGGTAGCAGATGACACAATCCCAACAAGCCCTCCCACAACGTGGACCATTAGAACAGCAACATGAAACCCCGAGAGAGAAGAGCCCTTCCCGCCACGAACATTGGTCTTTTGTGAGAGTGCCATCGTCTTACCAACTCCCAACAGATCGGGGAACATTATGACACAACTCACGAAAACCTGGTCCAGCCACATTTTGGGTGGAAACACAAAAAGCCCCATTCATTTCTGAATGGAGCCTTTAGATTTAATGCGGCGACGACCTAATCTCCCACACACTTTCGCGTACAGTACCATCGGCCCTGCGGGGCTTAACTTCCGTGTTCGGGATGGGAACGGGTGGAACCCCCGCGGTAAGATCACCGCAAAATTAGCGCGCCTTCGGCGCGGCTGCTAGCTGCTGGCTTCTAGCTGGTAGCTAGAGGCTAGGAGCTAGCCGCAGATATTGTCATTGCGCGGCGCGAGTCAGGTTCTACATCGTGTTGGATCCGCGCAAAGGGTCATTTCACGTAAGGAAAGACCAAAGGTTTAAGTGCTATTTGCTAACTGCTGATTTTTCAAAGATCGTGAGGACGATGCCTCACAACTGAATAGATTGATTTTTGTCGAACTAACTACATTGGCGCTTGCCATTGCCAGGAGCATTCTGCCGGGCCGGAAATGAATCCGGTCTGGCTGGTGCTAGAGGCTAATTGCCAAGGGCCAGCGCGTCTTTGCGGACGCGTATGCCCTGAGTAAATTTTATGGTCAAGCCGAACGGGCGATTAGTACACGTAAGCTGAAGCCATTACTGGCCTTACACTCCGTGCCTATCAAACAGGTGGTCTTCCTGTGCCCTTCATTACCCTTGAGGGTTGGGAGATCTAATCTTGAGGAGTACTTCACGCTTATATGCATTCAGCGTTTATTACAACCGAACTTCGCTACCCAGCCGTGCCATTGACATGACAGCTGGAACACAAGAGGTTCGTCCATCCCGGTCCTCTCGTACTAAGGACAGGCCCTCTCAAATCTCCTACGCCCACACCAGATAGGGACCGAACTGTCTCGCGACGTTCTGAACCCAGTTCACGTACCGCTTTAATAGGCGAACAGCCTAACCCTTGGAACCTTCTACAGCTCCAGGATGCGATGAACCGAC
>DASXCL010000139.1:0-12573 GCA_036491195.1 Candidatus Angelobacter sp. | reverse complement strand
ATTATTGCCCGCCTGGGCAGCGGCATTGCCGGGATCGCAGAGAGCCAGATTTACTTTGTGAGCAATCGCAGCGGCAATAAAGAAATATGGTCGATGGATTACGACGGCGCAAACCAGAAACAGCTCACCAAGTCGGGCACGATTGCGCTCTCACCGCGCATCTCCCCGGACGGATCACGCCTGGCTTTCAGCGCCCTGACGAACGATTCATGGCAGATCAAGATGTACTCGATGGACCTGGGCCGCACCGTAGCATTCCCGCGATCGACTGGAGACAATTTTTCTCCCGCATGGGCGTCGGATGGAACTAAAATCGCTTTTTCGTCCTCCATGCATAGCGGGCTTTCAGAGATATTTGTGGCGGATGCGTCAGGCGGAGGCGCGCGCAGGTTGAGCACCGGCAAAGGCGACGTTTCACCGGTCTTCAATCCTAAAACTAACGGCCAGATAGCCTGGGTAAGCGGACGCTCCGGACTACCCCAGATTTACGTAATGGATGCGGACGGGAGTAACGTGCAAAGGATGACCGAGCAGGGCTATGCTGTTTCACCGGCATGGTCTCCAAACGGGTTGCTGCTGGCGTTTGCCTGGGTAAGAAACTATGGTCCTGGCGTTTTGGGCGGCCAAGATATTTACCTTATGGATATCGCATCACGACAGATCGTACAATTGACCCACGATGGCGGCCGAAATGACTTTCCCACCTGGTCTCCCGATGGGAGACACATTGCATTTCAGTCGAATCGTAGTGGCACGGAACAAATCTGGAGTGTCCTGGCAGATGGCACGCATTTACAGCAACTCACCCGCCAGGGCCGCAATAGCCAGCCCAATTGGAGTTTTAAATAGGCCTTATAGTAAATTGCATTATTTTTTTGGAGGACATGAGGTGAACAAGAGCAAGAGCAATCGGATCGTCGTCCTGGGGGTGCTCGCGTTGTTGATGGTGGCAAGCGGATGTAAGAAGAAAGAAACGCCGCCGCCACCGCCGCCGCCGCCGAAACCAGTTACCGCCACACTTTCCGCCAATCCGACTTCCATTCAAGCTGGCCAATCCGCCACGCTGACCTGGAGCACGGAGAACGCAACCGATGTCGCCCTGGATGGCAACAAGGTTGATCCCAGCGGCTCGCAGACCGTCTCGCCGACGCAAACCACCACGTATCACCTGAGCGCGAAGGGTGCAGCCGGAACGCAGGAAGCTACCGCCCAGGTTGCGGTAGTCCCGAGGGCGACACCGACTCCCACTCCAGCGCCTACCCCAACCGTCACTGACGATCAGCTCTTTGCCCAGATGGTCAAAGACGTCTACTTCGACTATGACAAGGCCGATCTGCGTCCCGACGCGCAACAGGCGCTGGCGCAGGCTGCCCAACTCATCAAGCAAAAGGGCTGGAAGGTGCAGATCGAAGGCAACTGCGACGACCGCGGTTCCACCGAATATAACCTCACGCTGGGAGAGCATCGTGCCGACTCGGCCAAGCAGGCGCTGCAGCAGAATGGCGTAAGCGCGGACGCGCTCAAGACCATAAGCTACGGCAAAGAAAAGCCGCAATGCACTGAAGCGGCCGAAGATTGCTGGCAGAAAAACCGCCGCGATCACTTCACGCTCTTACACTAAAAAACCATAAGCCGGACGGGTTAAGGCCCGTCCGGCTTATCAAGTTTGGTACGTGCCCCAGGTTGGATTCGCGCTTAGCCCTGTTTCCGGTGCAAACTAAAGGGAATGCGCCTCCTCGTCAAAAGAAAATACCTGCAGGGTCCAACAGCTATTCTGCATCTAACGAGTTAAATGCCTATGAAGAAACAAAGTTTTGCCGTCGTGCTCGCTCTGCTGCTTTTTGCCGCATGTGCCAGCCACACCGCTGCCGCCGCGGACACCAAGTCACAGCTGATCCAGATCCAGACCCAGCTCCAGCTCATGCAGGACAACATGTCGCGCATGCAGCAGTCGTTCGATGAGCGCATGGGCGTGATGAAAGACCTGCTTACCCAGCAGATCGATAACGTGAACAAAATGGGCACGACCGTCCAGAACCTGCAAAAAACGCTGGGCCAGCAGGGCAACGACGCGGGCACCAAGGTGGATCAGATTTCAGGACAGGTACAGGCATTGCATGACGCGGTGGACGAACTGAAAGCGCGCCTGGCGAAAGTGAGCAAGCAGCTCGACGATATGCAGACCGCGCAGCAGAACATTAGTTCTCCGCCAATCGGGCAACCGGGTGGTGCACCGGGCGGCGCAGCAAACAACGTCCCCCAGGCCCCGCCTGCCGACCAGCTTTATAACGACGGCTTGCGTGATTACAACGCCAATAAAAATGACCTGGCCTCACAGGAGTTCGCGCAGTATTTGCAGGCCTACGGCAATACCGATCTGGCCGGCAATGCGCAGTTCTATCTGGGGGAAATTGCCTATCGCCAGAATAACTTCGGTGGCGCGGTACAGGCTTACAACAAAGTCCTGGACCAGTATCCAGGCGGGAATAAAACTGCCGCGGCCCAGTTGAAGAAAGCGTATGCCCTGCTGGAACTTGGCCAGCGCGATGCTGGAGTGCAGGAATTGCGCAGCCTGATCAGCCGTTATCCGAAAAGCCCTGAGGCCCTGCAAGCCCGGGACCGACTCACAAAACTGGGGGCTGCGGGCGCAGCCTCCAAGAAACCTGCCCGCCCCTCGCCTAGCCATCGCTAAGCCGCTACTTCGTCTCTTTCACCTTTAGATCCAGCCCCAGCTTCCGCAAACAATATTTGATCTCCTGCGCCACTTCAGTAACGCGCATTCCGTCCTGTACCATCAGCTTGCATGAGATCGCGGTCCGGTTCGGAGTGTCCGGCCCCAGATCATAATTCACGCGGCAATACTGGCACTCTTCATTCCAGCAGAATTTTCCATAGGAGACGTCTTCGGGAGAGAGAAATTGTAACGCGCGCAGCAGCATGTTTCCGTCGGGGACTTCGAACTGCTTCTCCCCCAGGGTGATCTTCACCAGCTTGTCATACGGGCGAAACAACGGCCCCGGATTTGACATAAGGTCGATTTTAATAGAAAGCGGCCACAGATAGCCCGCGGCCGCTTCTCGCATCGCTCTTCCGCAGTGAAAGGTTCCGTTCCCCTGGGAAACCCTTCCCCACAAGCTCAGATAAAAATCAGAGCGTTATATATGAGTAAACACCGATCAGTGGGAAAAGTTGCGCTGGGGAATTAGAGTTTAGTTCCGGTTGCAAGCTGTCCAGGCAGAAAGAAATGTCTTCGGGTACCCGCCTTCTCCGCAAAGCTTAAATGAACCAAAGTCCTTATACCAAGGGCCTTCCGGCACCTCTGGTTTCGTTTCCAGCCAAATACGGAGTTGATTCAGATCGTTCAATCCGATTTTTCGATCATGCATGCGCTCGATCAAATGCTGGCGAATGGCTTGGGGAAGCCGAGACCACGTTTCAATCTGTGGCATTACTCACTAAAAATGAAACGACCCAGTTCGTTGCCCAATTGCTTTACCTCTGCCGGATCAGCGGCGCTGCGGAACCTCTCCGCCAGTTCAAAAAACGCCTTTTCCTTCTGCGCGCGGGCCTCGAGACCCAATTCTACCAATTCCACGAGAACACGGTTGCCGCTGAGGCGGCGGTTCCTGGCAATGCTTTCGATTTGCCGGTCTATTTGTGAGGGAAGCGTGACGCTCCGTCGAATTTGCTTGTGAGCTGCCATGTATTCATCATACACCATTATGGTTCAAAACGGTGAAAGGGTGCCTCCAGCAGGAGCGACATGCAAACTGGAGCTGTCATCCGACCCTTCATGAAACAACAACCAAGTGACCAACGCGAACGCAACGAAGATAAAAAGAAAGCCGGAAGGGAACCCTTCTCGCGGGATCGATCCCGAATCCGGAGAGGCTGAACGGGAAGTGGTGGACCAGGACCCAGGCCATCGGCAAAAGGGAAACCAGAACCAAAAGAAGGAGAATCCAAAATATTGAGATTAGAATTCCTGCTGTCCGGTGACGCCAGCGGTTTCGCAAGTCCCTGGAGGGTTGTTTAGTGGCATCCGCCGTTTTCCCGGAGAAACCGACAGATGATTTCGAACCTTCCTCCCATCAATTTGGGAAAACGTCGCCAGTGTTTGCGGAACCACTGAAAATGCGCCGGGAGGCTGGAGACAATCAAAATGGGCCTGAGACCAAGAAGCGGTGACGGTTTCCTTGGCCACAAGCCCATTCGATCCTGAAACGGATCGGAGGTGATATGTACATTTTAGGCCAGTCCAAGGCGATGTCAAGCGATCTGCGAACTCTTTTTTTACTTACTTCACTCATTGAGCAACACTGCATCAGAGCCGCTGAAAATGCGGCTAAAAGCAAGAAAGTCTTAAAGTTAAGCCGCAGTTCAGGGTGCGTTGAAAACGGCTCAAAATGAGACTTTTTCTAAGAGTGTTTTTATCGGCCAAGTAGCAGCCGGATACCAATGATTACCACCAAAGTTCCAAATATCCGGCGCAGAAGCAGTTCGGGAATGTGTTGCGCCCACTGGCCCTCCAAGATAGCCGCCCAGCGTGAATCCCAAAGCAATGAGCAGACCGGCTTTTAAGTCAACATTGCCGGCTTTGTGATACTCCCAGAAGGCCAGCACGCCAACGGGTGCAAGCAGGGCGGCAATGGAGGTTCCCTGCGCTTTATACTTGGTCCATATGAAAGAGATAAACGAGTCCAGGAACAATCAAAAGGCCACCGCCGATGCCGACAATCCGGGAAAGCACATCCACGACCAGGCTGAGTAATATGTAGAGCAAAGTCATGGGCGGAATCATAGCGGAAGAAATTGCTCAGGCACGTGCTGTCAAGAATTTTTTAGTTTTAAATTGTCTTGTTTTAAATTGTCTTTAGGATTGCCTCGGAATCGCGATTTTGCTGCCGCAGCTAACGGCTGAAATTGGCGGCAAACGTTGACACTGCCGCGAAACGGATGATAGTTTAAAGAGTTTGGTAGTCGTTCCAATCCGCTCCAGTTCACTACAACTTAAAGAATAATTTTGCATGGACGCGATACTCAGGCAAATAGGCGAATTACTGATTTCTTCCATCCCCACGATCATCAGCTTGCTGATCGTGTGGACGAGCTACTATTTTCTCGTCCATAAGAAGCTGCATCAGGTGCTGGAGCAGCGGCATGCCCTGACCCAGGGCGCCATTGAGCGCGCGCAGCAGGAAATTGCCAGGGCAGAGGCGCGCACGGCGGAATATGAACAGAAGGTACGTGAGGCGCGGGCAGAGATTTACAAAACACAGCAGTCCGGACGGCAGCAGATCATGGATGCGCGTACCGCCGCACTGGCGGAAGCGCGCAAACAGGCTGGCGACAAAGTAAAGGAAGCACGCGCGAGTGTGGCTGCCACTGTCACTACATCCAAGGCTGCCCTGCGTGAGCAGGCAGATGCCCTGGCTGACAAGGTGATTGAATCAGTCTTGAAGCCCGCAACGGCGGGGGGACGGTAAGCATGGCCAGCAAGAGACAATGGATGAAAATGCTGCTGGCGGTTGTGCTTTTTGCCGTGCTGATACCCGGCAGTGCCATGGTGGCGCAGGACAGGCCTGAAACCGATCCAAAAGCCGAGAAAGCAGTGAATAAAGCCATTGAGCAGGCGGACAAGGCCGAAGGCAGGCAGGAAGAAAAAGAAGGCGGCGCAGCCGATGCCATTCGCCATTCGCCTGCTATCAAGCTTATCTCCCGTCACACTGGCTTGACCGATGACCAGGCGTATTGGCTGTGCATCGGCCTCAATTTCGGCGTGATCTTTGTGGCCATGGCATGGCTGTTGCGCAAGAATCTACCCGTCTATTTCCGTGGACGCACATCCACGATCCAGAAGGGCATTGAAGAGGCGCGCAAGGCGAGTGAAGAAGCGCGGCAGCGGCTGTCTGATGTTGAAGGCCGGCTCTCGCGGCTGGATTCAGAGATTGCCGGCATGAAGCGTGAAGCGGATGAAAACGCCAAAGCTGAAGAGCAGCGCTTACAGGCCGCGGGTGAAGAAGAGCGCCGCCGCATTGTGGCTTCGGCTGAGCAGGAAATTGAGATGACCGCCAACGCCGCGCGCCGCGAATTGAAATCGTATGTTGCAGAGCTGGCGATTGAGCTGGCGGAGAAAAAGATCCGCGTGAGCAAAGACGCTGACGAAGCGCTGGTGCGGGCATTCACCACGCAAATGGGAAAGGACGGCAACTAAATGGCAGCAGTCCTTGGCCGTTACGCGCGCGCTTACGCTGAAGTTGTGGTGCAGCACAAGCACCACGTGGAAAAAGCCGTGGCCGAGCTGGAGCAGATGGCTGCGCTCATGAGCAGCAGCCGCGAACTGCGAAACGTATTGGCGAACCCCGCGGTAAACCGGGAACAGAAGCTGAAGCTGTTGGACGCGATTATCGCCCGCATGGACGCAGGCAAGCTGCTGCGTAATTTCCTGGCTGTATTGATTGACCATCGGCGTATTGCGAATCTTGGGGAGTTGGTGGAGCTATTCAAACGCGAGTTGGATCGCCGCATGGGTATTGCCGAGGCCAAAGTGAAGTCAGTGAGAGAGCTGACTGCGCCGGAAAAAAGCTCGCTGGAAAAACAGCTGGCCACGCTTACGGGCAAGACGATCCGGGCAACTTATGCGGAAGACGCGAGTTTGCTGGGCGGTGTGACCGTGCGCGTGGGCAGCACGATTTATGACGGCTCAGTCCATGGCCGTTTGCAGCGCATGCGGCAGGATTTGGCAAAAAGCTAGAAGAGATTTAGTAAATGAGTAATTTGGTAAGTTGGTAAATTGAGCCGTGTTGCCCGCGGCATCCTGAGCATAAGCGAAGGATCTGATTTACCAAATTACCAATTTACCCAATTACCAAATCAGCATTAACGTTGGGGTCTTAGACAAAAGGCATCTATGGCACAAATTAAAGTTGAGGCGATTAGCAGGCGTGAGCGAAGCGGGAGCCTGCTGTCGAAATCCTGAACGAGCGCAAGCGAGTAGAAGGACCTCAAAACGAGATTGACCGCAGGGGAAAACAGGTTATATGGCACAGATTAAGGCAGACGAAATAACGAAGCTCATCCGCGACCAGATTGAGAATTACGAGTCCAAGGTTTCCGTGGACGAAGTGGGCACCATCATCTCTCTGGGTGACGGAATCGCCCGCATACACGGCCTGGACAAAGTTATGGCCGGCGAACTTTTGCAGTTCGGTCATGGCATATCCGGACTGGCCATGAACCTGGAAGAAGACCAGGTAGGTGCGGTGCTGCTGGGCGAATTTACCGAGATCAAAGAAGGCGATGAGGTGAAGCGCACCGGAACGATCATGTCCGTTCCTGTGGGCGATGGCATGATTGGCCGCGTGGTCAACGCTCTGGGTCAGCCGATTGACGGCAAAGGTCCTATCGCTTCGAAGGAGCAGATTGCCATTGAGCGTATTGCTCCGGGCGTTATCGATCGCCAGCCAGTGCGTGAGCCCATGGCCACTGGAATTAAAGCCATTGACTCCATGATCCCCGTGGGTCGCGGTCAGCGCGAGCTGATCATCGGCGACCGCCAGACCGGCAAGACTGCCGTGGCTCTGGACACGATCATCAACAGCAAGGGCAACAACCTGATTTGTATTTACAACGCGATTGGCCAGAAGCGTTCTTCGATTGCGCAGGTAGTAAAAGTTCTGGAAGATTACGGCGCAATGGAGTACACGATTGTCGTCGCGGCATCCGCGTCTGAGCCGGCTCCAATGTTGTATCTGGCTCCTTATGCCGCATGCGCCATGGGCGAATATTTCCGCGATAACGGCAAGCATGCGCTGGTGATCTATGACGATCTTTCCAAGCACGCTGCGGCCTACCGCGAAATTTCTTTGTTGCTGCGCCGTCCACCGGGACGCGAGGCGTATCCGGGCGACGTGTTTTATCTTCACTCCCGTTTGCTGGAGCGCGCGGCCAAAATGTCTGACAAGAAGGGCGGTGGTTCGCTCACAGCCCTGCCGGTGATCGAAACGCAGGCGGGCGACGTTTCCGCATACATTCCCACGAACGTGATTTCCATCACTGACGGACAGATATTCCTGGAAACCGATCTGTTCAACTCCGGCGTACGTCCGGCGGTAAACGTGGGTATCTCAGTAAGCCGCGTAGGTGGTTCCGCGCAGATCAAGGCCATGCGGCAGGTGGCCGGCACGTTGAAGCTGGAGCTGGCGCAGTATCGCGAACTTGCGGCCTTTGCGCAGTTCGGTTCTGACCTGGATAAAGCCACACAAGCCCAGCTCAATCGCGGTAAGCGTCTGGTGGAAATTCTGAAGCAGGACCAATACCAGCCGCTTTCTTTCGGCAAGCAGATCATGATCATTTTTGCCGGAACCAACGGCTACCTGGACGATCTGGAAGTGGAAGACGTGCGCACGTTCTCTGAAGAGCTGAACAAATATGTTGAGTCAATGAATCCGAAGCTGCTGGCTGCGATCATGGAGAAGAAGTCGATTGATGACAGCATCAAGGCGGACATTGAGAAGACGCTCAAGGAATTCAAGCAGCGTTTTGTGAGCGAGCGGCAAGCGGCAACAGCCAAGGCGTAGGCGATAAAAATATGGCGAACCTTTTAGACATCCGGCGGCGTATTCGCAGCGTGCGCAACACGCGGCAGATCACCAAGGCCATGCAGATGGTTTCGGCAGCCAAGCTGCGTCGCGCACAGGAGCGCGCGCTGGCAGCGCGTCCGTACGCGCAGATGCTGACCAATGTTTTGAAGTCGCTGGTAACGCGGACTGATATTTACGATGAAGAGACCGGCGAAGTGCTCCATCCATTGCTGGTCCGCAGGCCGGAAAAGACGACGCTGCTGATTGTGGTCTCGGGCGAGAAGGGGCTGGCCGGCGCGTTTAATTCCAACATCCTGAAAGCCGCAGCCAAGTTCCTGGACACCAAGAAAGACAAAAATATTGACGTGGTTTCGGTGGGCCGCAAGGCGAGAGATTTTTTCCGCCGCCGTTATCCGCAGGCGTCTGAGTCTGGCGATGAGCGCAAAGGCGCGATCCAGGTTGCGGCTGAACATGTAGGCCTGATGAACCGCACGCAGTTTGCCAGCGCGCGGGAAATTGCCGAGCAGGTAACCAAGCTTTATACCGAAGCGAAAGTGGATTCGGTTTATATCGTCTATAACGAATTTAAATCAGTGATTGCGCAGCGCCTGGTGGTGGACGATCTGTTGCCGATCCGCGCGATTGGCGAGCAGTCGCACGCGATGACGGAAGAGGCAACAGAAGCACAGTTGAAAGAGCGGCTGGAAGCGGCCAAACATGCTGGTGTGGGCGTCCGCGCCACGGACACATCAGAGATTGATAAAAAAGCTGCGGGTTTTGCCACCGCAGACGTTGATTACATTTACGAGCAGCCGCCGGCAGAGCTCTTCCGCGACTTGCTGCCGCGTTATATTTCCGTACAGATTTACCGGGCCATGCTGGAGTCTGAAGCCGCTGAGCACGCCGCTAGAATGACGGCGATGGATTCGGCCACCAGCAACGCGTCTGACATGATTGATTCGCTTACGCTGGCCATGAACCGCGCCCGCCAGGCGAAAATCACGAAAGAGATTATTGAAATTGTGAGCGGCGCAGCGGCAGCGCAGTAACGCAGCGGCTAAAGCCGGTCAGTGGTTGAGTTTGAAAACGCAGGCATAAATGCCTGCTCCACCCCGAGTCTGAATAATGCGAATCGGGGAAAAGAAATTCCGGGGAATTTAAAGGTCATTATGGCTACTCAAAATGTTGGCAAGGTAATTCAGATCTCGGGACCTGCGGTTGACGTGGAGTTCGCGGAAGGGCATCTTCCTCCCATTCACCAAGCGTTGCGGGTGACCAGTGAAGGCTTTAAAGTGCCGGACCCCATTGATGTTGTGCTGGAAGTGCAGCAGCATCTGGGCGAGGGACGCGTCCGCACGGTGGCCATGCAGGCCACTGACGGCATGGTGCGCGGCATGAATGCCACCGATCTTGGCGGTCCCATTTCTGTTCCCGTAGGCAAGGGAACTCTTGGCCGCGTGATGAACGTGATTGGCGAGCCGGTAGACCAGCTTGGTCCGATAAAGGCGACCAAGCGGCTGCCGATCCATCGCCAGGCCCCGGCGTTCGACGAGCAATCGACCAAGGCCGAGATGTTTGAGACCGGCGTAAAAGTGATCGACCTGACCCAGCCATTTTTGAAGGGCGGAAAGATCGGCCTGTTCGGTGGCGCCGGCGTAGGCAAAACGGTTGTGATCATGGAACTGATCAACAACGTGGCCAAGCAGCACGGCGGCTACTCAGTGTTTGCCGGCGTGGGCGAGCGTACGCGCGAGGGCAACGATCTGTGGCTGGAAATGAGCGAATCCGGCGTAATCAAGCCGGGCGATCCGGACAATTCGAAAGCTGCCTTGATTTATGGCCAGATGACTGAGCCTCCTGGAGCGCGTCTGCGCGTGGCCCTGACCGGCCTGACCGTGGCGGAATATTTCCGCGATGAAGAAGGCGCGGACACGCTGCTCTTTATCGACAACATTTTCCGTTTCACGCAGGCGGGATCTGAAGTGTCCGCATTGCTGGGCCGCATGCCGTCCGCCGTGGGTTATCAGCCGAACCTGGCCACGGAAATGGGCGAACTGCAGGAGCGCATCACATCGACCAAGCGCGGATCGATCACCTCAGTGCAGGCGATTTACGTGCCCGCCGACGATCTTACCGATCCCGCGCCGGCCACGACCTTTGCTCACCTGGATGCGACCACGGTACTTTCCCGTCCGCTGACCGCGATTGGAATTTATCCGGCTGTAGATCCGCTGGCTTCGACCTCGCGCATTCTTGATCCGCACATTGTTGGTCAGGAGCATTATGACGTGGCACAGGCCGTAAAACGAATCTTGCAGCGCTACGCCGACTTGCAGGACATTATCGCCATTCTGGGTATTGAAGAGTTGAGCGAAGAAGACCGGTTGACGGTGGCTCGCGCACGCAAAGTGCAGAAGTTCCTCTCACAGCCGTTCTTTGTGGCCAAGCCGTTCACGGGCATGGATGGCCGGTTTGTGAAAATCGCGGACACGGTGCGCAGCTTCAAGGAAATTATTGAAGGCAAGCACGATGACGTTCCGGAACAGGCCTTCTACATGAAGGGCGCAATTGAAGAAGTGCTGGAAGCGGCAGAGAAGATGAAGTCGGTCGCGTAAACGCATTCACCCAAATGGCAGAGACTATCCAACTCGAAATCGTAACGCCGGAGCGGCTGGTGGTGAATGACACGGCTGAGTACATTGAGATTCCCGGCAAGACCGGGTATCTCGGCGTGCTGCCGGGCCACGCGCCGCTCATCACAGAGCTGGCTGTAGGCGCCATCAGCTATAACAACGCCGGCAAAACCAAGCGGCTGGCCGTGGCGTGGGGCTTTGCAGAAGTGCTGCAAAACAAAGTCACTATCCTGGCGGAGACGGCGGAAAAAGCGGAAGACATTGATACCGCGCGCGCTGAAGCTGCCAAGAAAAAAGCTGAAGCTGAACTACAGAAAGCCGGCGTTGAAGGCAACAAAGATGCGCAAGCGGCGTTAGACCGTGCGAACACACGGCTGGAAGTGGCGAGCAAAGCTCACAGCTAGAGCAGCTTTTTCGGCAAGAGATAGGTGAATCCCGCAAAGACCTCCCAGCGTGTGCTGGTGGAGGTAAGTCCGCGATTGAAGCCCACGTCAAACACTAAATCTTTCTTTGGCGTGTAAGTGGGGCCAAAGAGAAAGCCCACGGCGTTTCCATTCAGAAACGGCTGCGTGAAGTGCCAGAGTTCGCCGCCCAATCCCAGTTTATGCGGAAGGCCATGCGCAAGAGAGAGCGTCTGGCCGAATTGCGCACGGCGCACCGCATTTTCTAGCTGCTCGTTAAACATCACATTGGTGTCAATGTGGAAGCCCAGAACATCGGTTGAAGCCAGAAAAATTGCCGACTGACTGTTCGAGCCGATATCGAGGTCTGGCGCGGTACCTTCATACACGCGGTGAAAATAACTTACGGCGATGGTTGGCCGCTTCCTGGTTCCGGTGACAAGCACGGCTTGCAGGCCGAGTGAGACATCGTCAGGATCGTTTGTGCGGGCAGGGCCAAGATCGGTGTGGACGAATGGCTGATTCTGAACAATGAATTCCAGGCGCGACGTAGGCGCGAATTTGATTACCTCATTCACGCCAAACTGGTTGGCAAGACCAGGTGAATCTTCAGAGCCGAGCACGCCAGTTTCAAATTGCACATACCCGGTTGGTGTGAGCGTGGCTGGCGTGGCGACGGTGGGGCGTCCGGGATTGGCTTCCTGCGCACAGGCCGCGGCCGCGAAAAGAAATAGGAACAGGCTGACACGCGTCTTACGCAAGTAAAGCTCCCCCAGCTATGGTTATCGGTCTCAAGTAAATTTAACTTAATAACCGGCTGGAGGAGAATTTATTCCATACTTATTTGCCCATTAAGCATTATCAGGCAGCTTGCTGGGATTCCAGTGCAAGGGTAGCGGCGCCAAAAACCATTTTGCGCAGAGTGATGGCATTTTGTGCGGCGTAACCTGCCTGATC
>DASXCL010000138.1:0-1920 GCA_036491195.1 Candidatus Angelobacter sp. | reverse complement strand
AGCGTATTCTTGTCGCGTCGGCAACGCGCGAGTTCTTTTCGCAGCACGTCGCGAATGGCGCGTCGATTAAGTACCCCGGTCAATGCATCATGCTCGGCGTGGAAACGTAATGATTCTTGTGCCTGGAGCAATTCCGCTTTTGCCTTTTGGATTGCGGTCAGCATCGAATTCACTGCCCGCGCCAGATCGCTGAGTTCGTCCCGGCCTGCGGCGTTAAGCCGTAATGCCAAGTCTCCACTCACTGTAACCTTCGCAATATCATTGCTCAGGCCGGCGATCCGCGTCACCAGAACTTCGTCCACAAAGAAAAACAGGGCGCCGCAAAACACCGCACCCGCCAGCATAAGCAAGCTCCACAAATAGCGGATCTCTATCTTGCCTTCCAGAAAGAGTGAGCGCGGAGTTCGCTCCACCAGCAGTCGGCGAGTCTTACCGGCGAGGTCCCGCACTGCAACATAATTCAATGACGTGGAATCGCCTTCCGCCCGCGCCATGTTCGCGCCATCCGTCCACAGCATTCCCGGCAAATTACTGGGCACGATGTCTGCCGGTTCCAGCCACACCGGGTAGCCCATCCAGCGGGACAGCGAAGAAGTCACGCTTTCGTCCAATTCCCGCCCCATCACCAGGGTTCCTCTTGAAACGCCTTCGCCCTGAGTGTTGAGAATGGGCCGATAGGAAAGCATCACCAGCCGCCCCTTCAACTCCAGAATGCCACTCAGGGGCGCATCCTTTAACCCGACAGCCTCGGTGCGTTTCTGCACCTCTTCAATGTTGCGGATGTCCTCGTCATCGACCGTCAAAGCCCCGCTGCTCTGGTTGACCACCGCTTGGCCGGCGCGATCGAGCAAAACCACAAAATTGATTTGGATTCCTTTGAGCGAATCGGGAGTGAGTTCGGTCCGGACGTAGGCAGGATCCCGGTTTTGCATGAAGTTGTAGGTCTGGTCCCACTGCCCATAATCGACACCTAAGATTTCGAGATGAGATTGTTCATTGCGCAGCCCGCTTTTCATATGACTGATGGTTTCGCGGGCCGAATCGCTCTCCAGTCGGGCAAAAGCTGTGAGCAGAGCAAAACGTGAAAGCAGGTACACAGTTGCCAGGAAGGCGCCTAGCGCCAGGGCCGAAAATAACAGGATCTTCTTGCGAATAGTCATAGAACTAGTTGTTGAGCATTTATTGCGGTGAACGCTGGCCCCCAGCGGCATCCGCTTCCTGAGCGCTACTAATCACGATCTGAACTTATAAATCTGTACGGCCTCCGGCCTTTGGGGGCGAACAGCCCTTGCAGGGTGCATCCCTACGGGGATTGAGCCTTCTCACGATAGCATTGTGGTTCCTGCATTTAGCCGGGCAGGGTCAGCATTCTGAAACTTTGGTAATCACGGCGAACGTAACGGCTGGTTTATCTACCGGCCCTTTTTCGGTTGAAAATAGCCTTGGGAAGCCGTTCCAGCAGCTTGCCGGGGGAATTCCACCGTGCTATCTGGGCGGACCACGCAACAGGATGCACCAGCGGCAACGGCTCGGCAGGAGGGCCCAATCCTGAAGCCGTTCCTCCACGAACGAATAACAGGCAATTCTGCGCGTAATACCAGCACACCCGGGTATTGCTCCAGACCTGCGGACGCACTAAGTCATGGCACCCGTACCCAAGTTCGCCGAAGAGTTCAGCCCAGTACTTCGGCCACTGCTCATGCAGATGATGCCGTCCGCCCTGCCCCGGAATCGCAGCTGAAAACAGTACCCTATCGGCTGCATTGCAAAGGCTTTTAATGAAACCCCGAGCTTTTGACCCAGGCAGATGTTCAGCCACTTCCAGCGAAATCGCCACATCAAACCTGCGGCCGAGGTCCAGCGGCGTGCCCAAATCGTGAATTACGATCTTCTCCCGCGGAACCGCCAATTCCGCAGCGC
>DASXCL010000137.1:0-34670 GCA_036491195.1 Candidatus Angelobacter sp. | reverse complement strand
TTGCGCGAGACCGGCGTGATGATCGCTCTGGGCGTGGTGGCAGGCGTAATTTTCACTGCCATTGGCGTCCAGCTCATCAAGTCCAGGCTCTTTGGGTTAAGCGCGCTTGATCCCGTGGCCGTGCTGAGCGCCGTCGCCATTCTGGCCGTGGTAGCGGCAATTGCCGGTTACATTCCCGCGGCCCGCGCCGCCCGGGTGAATCCCACGCAGGCGTTGCGCCATGAATAAGTCGCGGACAAGATGCCGCGCTCGGGATGAGAGAAAGTAACCCGGATGCTAACATCTTGATATGGACATGACGTGGGTGACTGACCGGATCGCGGTCGGCGGCGGCATCTGGAATGACGACAATATGGCGGAGCTGGTGCGGCACGGGGTCACGCATATCATCGATATGCAGATTGAGTTTGACGACCGCCCTTTGGCCGAGCCGTATGACGTAAAGGTCCTTTTCAATCCCACCGATGACGATTTCATGCCCAAACCTCCGCAACTTTTTCAGGCAGGCGTGGATTTTGCCCTGGAAGCCCTGGATGATCCCGATGGCAAAGTCTATATACACTGCGCCGCCGGAGTGCACCGCGCGCCCATGATGACTCTGGCCATATTGCGCGTACTGGGATGGCCGCTCCAGAAAGCCAAAGACCTGATCCAGGAACGCAGGTACGTGGTTGACTTAGCCGAATGCTATGTTGAGAGCGTAGAAAACTTTGTGAAGGTCTATGAAGGGGCCAACACGAATCCTAGATAAGCATTCAGCGCTCAGCAGTCAAAACTCAGAATGACCTACAGTGCTGGCCTCTCGCCAACGAACGCGAAAATATTTTGAAACACGGAGGAAAGGAGTAAACGGAAATGCGGAACCAACGCTTCTCCTTTTCAGCCCCTCCGCTCCCTCCATTCCTCCGTGTTGAAGGTTTTCGTTTGTCCCACGAGCCCCTCTCAGGGGCCGATTGCTGAATGCTAGAATCCCGCTATGCCGGTAGAGGCAGTCCAGCACGTGAGACGGATGCGCGGCGGAGCGCAGGCGCACCTGATGCGCGCCGACGACGGCCACTTCTACGTGGTGAAATTCCAGAACAATCCGCAGCACTTGCGCGTGCTGGCCAATGAGCTGCTGGCCACCCGCCTGGCTGAAAGCATTGGGCTGCCCGTGCCGGTAACGGAGATTGTGGAGGTCAAGCCATGGTTGATCGAAAACACGGCGGAGCTGCGCATGGATGTTTCCGGTCTTTCATCGCACTGCAAACCCGGCCTGGAATTTGGCGCGCGCTACGTTTGCGATCCGGCCGAAGGCCAGGTTTTCGATTATCTTCCAGAAAGCATGTTGCCCAAAGTAAAAAACCTTGCGGCGTTTGCCGGCATGCTGGCGCTGGATAAATGGCTGGGAAACGCCAACGGGCGGCAGGCCGTCTTCTGGAAAAAGACCCAGGAGCGAAAATACACGGCTACTTTCATCGATCAGGGCTATTGTTTTAATGCGGGCGAGTGGGATTTTCCCGATTCGGCGCTCCGCGGCGTCTATGCGCGCAACTTCGTATATCAGGAAGTGCGAGGATGGGAATCCTTTGAGCCATGGCTGGCGCGCATTGAAAATTGCGCTCCCGCGATGATTCATGAGATTGCGGGCGCGGTCCCGCCAGCGTGGACAGGCAATGACTGGGCCGAGACGGAAAAACTGGTGGATAAGATTGTAGAGCGAAGGAGCAAGGTACGGGAGCTGATCACAGCATTTCGCAATTCCACGCGCCGGCCGTTCCCTGCATGGGGTCAGCCGGCGCCCAAACGTGAGATGCCGGCAAAGTTGATGTAGCCGGCTATCGGCAAAGCGGGCTTTGCGCGCTGAGCCGATCCGTTCGGGTGCAGACCATGGATTCAGTTTCTGAAAACGCCAGACGGGTTGGAGAGCCAGGAGCATAAATGACGGAGAAAATCCAATGCCGATTCTTTGTGCTGCGTTACGCCCCGGACGCGGTGAAGAACGAATTCGTAAACTTTGGCCTTGTACTGCTGCCGCCTGCCGGAAGCGCGCAAGTGCGCTTTACCCATGACTGGTCGCGTGTCCTTTGCCTGGATCCTGACGCCGATGTTGAGGTTCTGCAAAGCCTGGAAAACGATCTGCGGGACAAATTGCGCGAGATGAACGGCGACCACGACTTCATTCTGCGCCGCATCCAGGATTCATTCTCGAATGCGGTTCAGCCAACGGCATTTCAGGCCTGCCTGGCCGAATCGCCCGCGGCTGAAGCCGACGAACTGGCGCGGCTCTATCTGGAACGTCCGCGCCGGCGCCAGCCAGGCCGCGAATCGAGCGCGCGTGTGGCGATCTTTAAGCGTGTTCGCTCAGAGTTTGAAGCTGCTGGAGTGTGGCCAGTGATGCTGAAAAATATTTCGGTTGCGCAATACACGCGCAACGGCGATCCGTTGAAGATCGATTGCGGCTACAGTCCCAACGGAACGGTAAAGCTTTTTCATGCCGTGGCGCTTCGAGCCGACGTGAATGCTGCAAAAGTCCTGGCTTTCAGTTTTCCGCAGCTGGCCGAAGGCATAAGAAAAAGCGCAGGCAAGCAGGCGCTGCTCACCGCTGTGGTGGAAGACGATCTTCCGTCCGACGATGAGGCTATAGCTTTTGCCCGCGAGACTCTCGAACAGCACGAGATCCTTATCGCCCCGGTCGGCACCATGCCCGCGATTGCACGCGAGGCGGCTCGGGAACTGGGAATCGGATAGATTCGGATAAGAGAACAGCCCTGGCTTTGCGGCCAGGGCTGCTGGAATGGATGATTGGCGGATCAATAGGCTCTAAAGCGGTCTCCTTCAAAGACGCGTGTCCGCACTCCGTCGATGACCGCGGGGATTGGCTGATGCGCCACTCCTTTGACCACGTAGATGGAAATTGCGGCTTCTGCCGGATTATCCAGGCTCAGAGAGACACCCACGCCCTGAATGCCGGGCTGGCCGAAAAGACTGCCGACGTGAGCATCTTTCACGATCAGGGCGCGGTCAATCTCCTGCGCTCCGACAGAAGTTTGCCGGTTGGCTGAAGCGTCAAAAATCAGTCGTGTACGTACCCCATCGACGGTTGCCGGGACCCGCGGCATAGTGCTGCCCGAGACCTGAATTAACAAAGCGCCTTCGCTGGGGTTGTCCGCGCTGGCGCCGACAGTCACGGACTTGATGGATGGATCTTGCATCAGTTGTGCCGCGCGCCGCTGCTGGACTACCGTGGCACGTTGCCGTTCCTGCGGGACCAAGCCTGCCTGGGTAGATCCAACCTGCGTGGCGCTGGCAGTAGCGGTATGGGCGCAACTGACTGAGTGATCCGGACCACCCACAATGCTGAACGCAGCACTGCCGCCAAATGCATTGATTACGTCCTGGATCGGATTAGCGACTGTGCTCGTGGTGTTGCCGCCATAAAGGAGACCAATCGGGCGGGAAGTGGCAGTATCGACAATTAAGGATCCTGAGTCACCGCCGGCGCTGAAACTTCCGCCGGCAATTGTGACTTGATTGGTGAAAATGGCTGTGAAGGCCGGAGTGGTATCCCCGCAAGTGGCATCGTAGTTGATTTCGATACTCAAATTGAGCGACTGGATGGTGGAACAGGTAAGACCTGTCGTCCTGCCGCTCTTTCCCACTCCTTCGTTCAGGGCAGGCGTGCCAATGGTAGCGGACGGCGGCTCATCCCCGATGGTCGTGGTTCCCACCGGACCAAGATCCAGAATCGTGCCGGTCAGATCGACCTGGCCGGCCACGATTTCTGCAATGGCAGCATCAACATTGCTTGGAGCGTGCCCGCAAAGCGGTGCGGTTGATCCGGGGCATTGCCCGGGTTCGTTAGCGACCGGTTTCAGCGGAACACCTTGAGTAAGGTTGGCGACCGTAAGCGGAGAAGCCGTGGGCGCTGCGCATGCAAGTTGCAGAGGCTGATTGATTGCCTCGCCGGCTACGCCCTTGTCTGACCGATCCAAGACGTGATTGTTGCTAAGGATCACGGGTCTGGTCACGCCCGTTTTTGTCCATAAACTGCCAAGCGTGCCGATGCAGCAAACTTTGGCGCCAACATCATTAGCATTGCCACCCGATGTGCCCACCTTCACCGGAGCTGCCTGCGCCAGAGACTCATTGTTCGGGAAGATTTGGCTCGGTGTTGGTGTTGGCGTGGGCGCGGGCATGCTGGAGCCGCCGCCGCAGCCGATTGCCCCGATCAGGATGATGGCCCCAAACAGGATGCCGGTAATTCTTGCCATGGCTATAACCTCTTCAATCAGAAACTTGCGACGCGGAGGACAAAACGTCTGTAAAATTTTACGCCAGTCACTGGCTGGTTAACCAGAGTAGCGGCACGTCCGTAACTTTTAGATGCAGAGTCACCGCCGGATGTGATGGGCCTATCTAAATATTTGTATTTACAGCTACTTGCAAATACGCTGCCGGCATGGGGGCGCGTTGGGAGCGATTTGTAAAATCTGGATAAAAAGAAGAAAGCGGCAAGCTGATTGAAGCCTGCCGCCCCATACTGAAAAAAGATCTGGGACGGTTTATCCAATATCCTCGTCGAAGTTCTCCAGATATTCTCTTACCGCCACCATGAACTGATCGGCATCGGCGCCATCGATGATGCGATGGTCGTAGCCCACGGAAAGCCGGATGATGTGCCGCACGGCGATTGAGTCATTGCCGTCTTCATCGGTCACAACCACCGGTTCCTTGAAGATTCCTCCCATGCCCAGGATTGCGACCTGCGGCTGCAAGATGATGGGCAAGCCGAACTGCGGTCCGTAAATCCCCGGATTGGTAATGGTGATGGTGCCGCCTTGGACGTCGTCTGGGACCAGCTTCTTGTTGCGCGCGCGTTCGCCCAGATCGACGATGGTCCGTTGCAATCCGACGAAGCTCAGGTTCTCCGCCCCCTTGACTACAGGCACGATCAGTCCCCATTCGAGCGCCACGGCAATGCCGATGTTCACGTTTTTGTGATACTGGATCGCGTCGCCTACAACTGATGCGTTGATGATCGGTTTCACGCGAATTCCATGCAGCAGCGCCTTGGCGATAAACGGCAGGAACGTGAGCTTTACGCCGTTGCGCGCTTCCCAGGCCTTGCGGTTCTTCTCGCGGAACTTTGCGATCCGCGTCATGTCTACTTTGAAAACCGAGTGCACGTGCGCGCTGGTGTGCTTGGACTCCACCATGCGCTCGGCGATCTTCTTGCGCATCGGCGTCATGGGAACCAGATCGCCGGGCACAGTCTGAAGCTGCGGGGCTGGCGGACGCGGTGAAGGAGTTGGTTGCGTTTGTGCCTGTTGCTGCTGCGGCTGCGCCGGGCGCGATTGCGGCGGCGCGCCTACCACCTGCGGCCTGCCTCCGCTCTGGCCTGCGCCATGCTGCTGGATAAAGCTTTGAATATCGTTCTTGCTGATCCGTCCGCCCAGGCCGGTTCCCGAAACCTGGCTGAGATCGACGTTGTTTTCGCGCGCCATGCGGCGCACCAGCGGTGACGAACGCAGGCGTTCCCCATCCTGGCCGCGATCGCTGGCCGGGAAGCTGACCACCTGCTGCGGCTGCTGCGGTGCGGATTGCTGCGTCGGCGCTGCCTGCGGCTGGGCGGCGGGCTGGACCGGCGGCTGTTTTGCCGGAGCGGCTGGTTGTGCCGCAGCAACGCCCGGCGCTCCTGCTCCACCGATCACGGCCACCACGCTGTTGACCTGAACCGTGGCGCCTTCCTTAACTTTGATTTCGCGCAGCACGCCGGCTGCCGGCGAGGGGATCTCGGCGTCCACTTTATCGGTGGAAATTTCAAACAGCGGCTCGTCGCGCTGGACCTTGTCGCCGACTTTCTTCAGCCACTTGGTGATGGTGCCTTCAAAAATCGATTCCCCCATCTGCGGCATCACCACGTCAGTGCCTGCGCCCCCGTTGGCGCCACTCGGAGCAGAGCTTTTTTCTTCTTGCACCAGCGCTGACTTTTCCGTGGCCGGAGGCTGCTGGGCTGCGGGCGCGCCGTCAGCTTGAGGCGCAGCTTTGGCGAGAGCAGACTCGGCCTGGACAGGTTTTGTTTGAGCGGATTGCGCTGGCTGTGGCGGAGCTGCGGCAGCGGCTGTCCCGTCTGCGTCAATCACGCCGACAACCGTATTCACCTGGACCGTGGCGCCTTCCTTGACCTTGATTTCTTTCAAGACACCGGCTGCGGGCGCGGGAATCTCGGCGTCAACTTTGTCGGTGGAAATTTCAAACAGCGGCTCATCGCGCTGGACTTTGTCGCCGGGCTTCTTGAGCCATTTGGTGATGGTGCCTTCAAAAATCGATTCCCCCATCTGGGGCATTACAACATCAGTTGCCATGAGTTCCTTCCACAGGTGTGTTTCCGCTGGTTAGATCAACCCATGATTATAAATCAGCCCAGCGACGCCGTGCGGCGGCTACCTGCCCGTAAGCCAGTCATATTGTTCCTTGCTCAACGGGACAACGGAAAGCCGGCCCTGGCGAACGAGCGGAGAGCCTTCAAAGAGTTTGCTGACCTTGATTTCTGCCAGTGTCACTGGATGCGAGATCAGCCGTCCGGCTTTGATCCTGACCTGGGGATTTTTCGGGTCGTCCGCGCTGACGGACTCGACGGCGGCCGTTCCCACCACACGCTTCTCGTCGCCCGTATGATAAATCACCAGTTTGTCGCCTTTTTGCATGCCGCGCAGGTTCTTCACCGCGACAGGATTGGTCACGCCGTCCCATATGGTGGATTGCTCTTTTTGCAGGTCGGCAAAGCCGTAAACGGTGGGTTCAGTTTTGAGTAGGTAGAACATGGCAGCAACATTATTTCACTACGGAAGAAATTTCACCACGGAGGCGCGGAGACGCGAAGGAAATTCTTTGAGGTTGAACTGACGGCAACCAAGTTGCTGCTGAAGCGTCTATAATCGCGGGCACTATGAAACTGAAGAACCGAGTAAGCACGCCGACCCTGCTCGTTGTCGCGCTTTTGGCCGCTTGCATTGGCACGTCGCATGCCCAGACGACAGCGCCTGCACAGAGCACGCCTAAATATCCCAACTTTCCCAGCGAGACGCCCGAGGAACTGAAACCGGCGACCTCGAGTTTTGATCACGCGCGCCGCGAAGTAATGATCCCCATGCGCGATGGAGTCAAGCTGCACACGGTAATCCTGGTGCCGCGCAGTGCTACCAAGACGAAGCCTGCACCAATTTTGCTGACGCGCACGCCCTACAGTGCGGACGAACTTACCACTCACGCCCACAGTTCTCATCTGGGGCCTGCGCTCTGGGGTTATGACAATGCTACGGAAGTGATCGTGGAAGGCGGTTACATTCGCGTGGTGCAGGATGTGCGCGGCAAATATGGCTCCGAGGGCGATTATGTGATGAATCGTCCGCTGCATGGGCCGCAGAACCCCACTCCGGTGGACCACTCGACCGATACCTATGACACGATTGACTGGCTGGTGAAGAACGTGCCTGAGTGCAACGGCAAGGTGGGCATTCTGGGAATTTCTTATGACGGTTTTCTGCCGCTGATGGCGCTGGTAAATCCGCATCCGGCGCTCAAGGTTGCAGTGCCTATGAATCCCATGGTGGACGGCTGGCGCGGCGATGACTGGTTCCACAACGGCGCATTCCGCCAGCAGAACATGCCTTATATCTATGAGCAGGTAGCCACGCGCAAAAATGATGCCAAGTGGTGGACCGACCATTTTGATGATTACGACATGTATATGCAGTCCGGGTCGGCGGGCGAGTTGGGAAAGCTGCACGGGCTGGAACAGATCGGTTTCTGGCGCAAGGTGCTTGAGCATCCCAGCTATGACGCGTTCTGGCGCGACCAAGCCGTGGACCAGATCCTTGCCGCCCAGCCGCTGAAAGTCCCAGTAATGCTGGTGGACAGCCTGTGGGACCAAGAAGATATTTACGGCGCGATGGCAGTGTACAAGGCGATCAAGCCGAAAGATAAGGACAATGACAAAGTTTTTCTGGTGCTTGGCCCGTGGCACCATGGGCAGGAAATCGGGGACGGCAGCAGCCTGGGAGCGCTCAAGTTCAATAGCGATACCGGACTGTATTTTCGCCGGGAAATTCTGGCGGCATTTCTCGATCAATATCTCAAAGGCGAGCCGGTCAAAAAAGTGTCGCCGGTTTCTGCGTTTGAAACCGGCACCAACACTTGGCGGTTCTATGCCACATGGCCGCCGAATAATAACGCAGCATGCCAGGGACCATGCGTTCCCAAGGCAACGCCGCTCTATTTAGCTTCCGGGCTTAAACTCAGCTTTACCGCGCCGAAGCAGGGCGATCCTTCCTACGAGGAATACGTTTCCGATCCTTCGAAACCGGTACCGTTCCGGAAGCGACCGATTCGGCCAGTGGGCTATGACGTTGAAAAAGGTTTGACTTGGCCGCTGTGGCTGGTGGATGACCAGCGCGAAGCCTCAGGCCGTCCCGATGTGTTGGCTTTTACTTCTGATGTGCTCACGTCGCCCGTGAAGATCAGCGGCCAGCCAGTCGCTAACCTGGTGGCTTCGACCAGCGGCACGGATTCTGACTGGGTGGTGAAGGTGATTGACGTTTATCCCGACGAAGTTGCGGGCCAGGAACAGATGGGAGGCTACCAGTTGGCGGTGTCGATGGACATCTTCCGTGGACGCTATCGCGAGAGCCTGGAGACGCCTAAGCCGATCAAGGCTGACACACCGCTGGTCTATCGCTTTGAGTTGCCGACGACGAACCACGTCTTTCTGCCCGGACATCGCATCATGGTGCAGGTGCAGTCAAGTTGGTTCCCGCTCTATGATCGCAATCCACAGACGTTTGTGCCGAATATCTTCTGGGCCAAGCCGGGAGACTACAAGAAGGCCACACAGCGGATTTACCATCAGCCGGGACAGGCCAGCTTTGTGGAATTACCTGTAGTGAGCCAGTAATGGGAACAATCTGGCCGCGAATTAACGCGAAAGATGCGAATCAAGACATTAAATATTTTTTTAGATTCGTGTTCATTCGCGTGTATTCGCGGCTAGGTTTTGTCCTCTTTGGTACGAGGGCATTGCGGCGACAGGGCTCCCTCCCCTTCGGCAAAGCTCAGGGTCGGGATTACAGAAAAAGGCTCAGTACTTATGTAGCTTCCGCGCCTCTCTCACCACATCTTCCACCTTCGGCAAAAAGAAATGCTCGAGCGGCGGAGAGAACGGCACCGGCGTATCTAACGCGGTGATACGGACGATAGGGCCGTCGAGATCGTCGAAGGCTTCTTCATTGATGATGGCCGCGAGTTCGCCGGCAAGGCCGCCGGTCTTTGTGTCTTCATGGAGAAGGATGGCTTTGTTGGTTTTCTTCACGGTCTGGGTAATGGCCTCGCGGTCAAGTGGGCAGAGCGTACGCAGGTCCAGAATCTCAATCTCAATTCCCTCTTTGGCCAGGATGTCGGCGGCTTCCTGCGCGGTATGGACCATCGCGGCATAGGTAATGACGCTGAGATCGCGCCCTTCCCGATGGACGCGCGCCTTGCCGATAGGAACGGTATGGCCGTTTTCCGGCACATCTTCTTTAATGCGGCGATAGAGGAACTTGTGTTCCAGAAAAAGAACGGGATTGTTGTCGCGAATGGCGGACTTGATCAGTCCTTTAGCATCGCTGGGCGTGGCCGGGGCAACGACTTTCATTCCCGGCGTGTGGACAAAATGCATTTCCGGATTCTGCGAGTGGAATGGCCCGCCGTGAACGCCACCGCCGCAGGGTCCGCGCAGGACGAGCGGAGCGGGCGCGCCCCAGCGGTAATGTGACTTGGCTACCATGTTCACGATCTGGTTGAAGGCGCAGCCGATGAAGTCCATGAACTGGAACTCCGCCACCGGGCGCAAACCGGTTAGTGCCGCGCCAAACGCCGCGCCGACAATGGCGGACTCGGCAATGGGCGTGTCAATCACGCGCTGCGGGCCAAAGTGATGGACAAAACCGTCAGTCACTTTGAATGCACCGCCGTAAATACCAATGTCTTCGCCAATACAGAAGACGGTGGGATCTGACTCCATCTCTTCCCAGAGTCCCTGCCGGATTGCTTCGAGATATGTTGCTTGAGCCATAAAACCCTTTGCCGCAGATCGCGCAGATAAACGCAGATCCAAAAACTTCTTACCACGGATGAACACGGATTAACGGATCAATTCAGTATCCAGAAAAATCAGTTTCGAAAAATCGGTGACATCTGTGTTTATCCGTGGTGAGATTTTTGTTTTGGCTGATTGCTAATTGCCAGTTGCTAGCTGCTACTTGAAATGTATCGCCGCTTCAGTCTCCTTCAGCTTTCCCTCGCTACGGCGGGCTTTCTGTGGCATGCCGTATTTCGGCTTGATTTCATGGCAGCCGTCGCAGAAGACACCTTCGGCGGCGGTGTGCCCCTCCGGCATAGGAGAGTTTTCAGCAAACTCGCGCTCAGCGTCGATTTCTTTTTCAATCGCCGCAATCATCTCTTTGTCCTGCGCCGGCGTCAGCCACTTTTTCTCCAGCAGATATTTCTGGAAGCGATCAATGCAGTCGCGCTTGCGCCAGAACTCATGCATTTCTTTGGGAACATAGGCTGCGGCGTCGTGAATAGCATGGCCTTTCATACGCATCAGCTTGGCCTCGATCAAGGTCGGCCCTTCGCCGCGATGCGCCCGCTCCACGGCTTCATACGTGGCGTCATACACCTGGCAGGCATCTGTGCCGTCGATAATCATGCCGGGCATGCCATAGCCGATGGCGCGATTGGCCAGGTCTTTCACCGCGACCTGATACTCGGTCGGGGTTGAATACGCCCACAAGTTGCTCTCAATGATTAGCACCAGGCCCAGCTTGCGCACAGCGGCAAGGTTAATGCCTTCATAGCTGACGCCGGTAGATTGTCCGCCGTCGCCGATCCATGTGAGGCAGGCCAGTTCTTTGCCCTGAAGTCGCGCGCCAAGAGAGACACCGGCCATCACCGGCAGTAGATCGCCCAGCATGGAGATGGGCGAAACCATGTGGCGTGTTTCGATGTCGCCATAATGCGACGTGCCGTCTTTGCCTTTCGTGGGTGAGCCGGCCTTGGCCATGTATTGCATCATGATGTCGCGCGAGTGAAAGCCGCGGACAAGCTGCGCGCCCTGGTTGCGGATCATGGGCGCAAACCAGTCGTCAGGGCCGAGCGCATAAGCGGAAGCGCAGGAGCAGGCTTCCTGTCCCAAGCCAAAGTAAACGCCGCCCACAACCTTGCTCTGCTTGTAAAGGTTTTCCAGCGCCACTTCCATGCGCCGGTTCATCACCATCCAGCGGTAGATTTCCAGGTGCTGATCTTTGGTGAGGTATTTCGATTCGCGGATGGGCGGCACCGGCGTGTTGAGCTTGCCCTTGATCTCGTAATGGATCTCGGGGCCGTCGGAGACTTCGCGGACCTCAAATTCCGGCTGCTCCAGACGCCAGTCGGGAATGCCGTATTGATTCACGCGGACGGCGGGGGCCTTGGCGGGGCCGTTGCCACGGTTGCCGTTCGATGTGGCTTTGGTGCCCGGTTTGTTGGCAGAGTTTTTAGGGGATTTGGGTCTCGTGGGCATACAGACGATTATTAGTTTAGCACTCAGCAGTCAGGCGAAATCAATTCACCGCAAAGGGCGCGAAGGACGCAAAAGAAAACAGAGTGTCCAATTTCCAATTCCTTTTGCGACCCTTGCGTCCGTTGCGGTTGAGTTCTTTTGGCTGAGTACTGATCGCAAACTGCTGAGTGTTTTTACGCGGCGGGCTTGTTTTTTGATGGTTGCTGGATATTGGGCCGAGTGCGCGCCTTCCGCGCCCTGTTTTCTTCACAAATCGCGGCGTAGCGCTTTTCCAGTTCGTCCAATTCTTCGTCGGAAAGTTTTTCAATATCGATCATGTCATTGCGGGCGGGCACGTGGGAGCGGATGAGTTCGTCCAGTTTGAGGTGCAGGGCTTTGGCATCGCGGTTTTGCGTATTCTGAATCAGGAAAACGACCAGGAACGTAACGATAGTGGTGCCGGTATTAATGATGAGCTGCCAGGTATCAGAAAAATGGAAGAACGGGCCGCTAACCGCCCATACTACCAGCACCACCACGGCGAACAGGAACATGTAAGGATGTCCCACAAGCTGAGCCGTCCGGCTGGCAAGGCGGCTGAACCAGAGATTCATGCTGTTGGTCTTGACGATTTGCTCCCGGGCCTTATCCAGTGGCGACTTTCCACTCTGCTTCGGGCCGGACGGACGGCTGCTGCCGGATTCAGCTCTCTCCCGGCGGTTGGACTGTGGCGATCCATTGCCTGGAATTCTTGAAGATACGTTGTTCACACCAACTTAGATGCTGGGCCAGCCTCACATGCTGGTCGTTTTGCGATAGATCAGCTCAGGCCAGGTAAATATCTTCATCGCCGGCAAGCCTGCGCAGCTCTGACGGCGGTTGGGCGGGCGTATCCTGATTGGCGGGGAGCGGCTCGCCATTCGAGGGTACGGACGAAGCCGACGAAGCAAATAGCGCGTCCAACGATTCCAGCCAGAGGGTCTGCGCGCCAAAAACGCGGCCGAAGTTGCGGGCCACCTGCTGGGCCAAGTCCTCAAGTGACGGCAGTTTACGGTCGCGGCTGAGCGAGCTCTGGGACATCTCCCGCTCCAGCGAGGTCACTGGTTTGTCTTGGATGCCGCAAGGGACGATCAGCTTGAAGTAATCGAGATTGGTATTCACATTCAGGGCGAAGCCGTGCGAGGTGACCGCGCGAGAGATATGCACGCCAATGGCGGCAATCTTTCCCGGAACGTCATTCTGGGTCCACACACCGGTGAGGCCGGGGATGCGCCCGGTAACCACGCCAAGGTCGCCGCAGGTGCGGATGAGCGATTCTTCCAGCTTGCGTATAAAGTCTACAGCGCCGATGCGCGGCGCAAACGCGCGGAGATCGAAAATGGGATAGCCAACCATCTGGCCAGGGCCGTGGAAAGTGACGTCACCACCGCGATCGGTCTCATGCAGCTCAACGCCGTTGGCGACCAGGAATTCACGCGAAGCAACAATGTTCTGCGCTCCGGCATTGCGGCCAAGAGTGATGACCGGCGGATGCTCCAGCAAAAGCAGAGTATGAGTGACACGTCCTTCTTTGACCAGGCCGACGAGCGTCTGCTGCAATTCCAGAGCGATGGAATAGTCCACGCGGCCCAGGTACAGGACGTTGATGACTCTTAGCTGCACAATTCAATTTTAACCACTGATCGACACTGATGACACTGATTTGAACAAGGCAGGGCGCTATGTCTCAGGAATTGGAGTTGCTAATTGCTTTTCTGATCAGTGTTGTCAGTGAAAATCAGCGGTAAGAATCAGACTACGGTTTCAGCTTCAAGATAGTTTTCTGCCAGCCAGGCGGAATAGTCGTCATCAGAGGCGCGGGGCAGGGCCACGCTCCAGATGCCGTTTTCGGCGGCCCGCAGGCCAATCTGGCCTTCGCGCGGGCTGCCTTTCTCGCCTACCCAGACCACCATAAAGCGCGCCCGCATGTTTCCGCATTGCAGGCCGACGATGAAGCCCCGCTCCAGGGCGGCAGTCACACCAAAAAGCCGCGCTCCATTGGTGGCGATGTCCAGCGTTTTTGCATTCTGCGAGAACACCTTGCCATTGCTGTCCAGGCCCCATAGCCTGACGGCAATGGGCACGGTAAGGCGTCTTTCACGGCGCTTCGACATGGGGAAAATGATAGACCGATAAAAGTCGCGCAGCGTAAACAATTGGCACCTAGGACCATCACTTTGGTAACAATAAGGCTTTAAGAACCAGCAATTAGCAACTGGCAACTGGCAACCGGCAATTAGCAGTTGGCCAAAGCAAAACCTTTACCACGGATAACACGGATGGCACTGATTCCTGGTTGTTTAGATTTCCGTTCCCGTGTTCCTGAGGGTCCTCACCTGGCTACGCGCTCTTCATCAGCCCCCATCAGCTCAACTTAAGCCGACCGAAGCTCCAATGACTGAAGGCAAAAACTATCAATCCTATGGTGGTGAATATGACGGCAAAAAGCGAGCCTTCATAGGCGGCCATCATGAAGGTGTAGACCGGGAACAGAGCAGTTCCCAAACCTACGGAGTTCCATGCACCTGCCTGATGAAAGCCTTCGCCCGGCGTAAAGGTGAGCGCCAGCATCATGAAGAAAGGTCCAGTGGCCCAAATGCCCGTGATCATGGCCAAGGCAAGCCGGGGCCGAGGCCCATCCCACCATTGCGCCAGAGAGTCCAGAGCGAGACACACCAGAACCGGGAGAACCAGTGTGAGCGGCGCAATAGTGAGGAGCACACCCAGGTCTTCACCAAATGCAAAGCGGGCAATGATTACTGGCGACCAGAAGGCGAGTGCGCCAGCAGCAAAGGCACGGGCCAGGCGACTGACCTGACCTTTTTTCACGTTCAGCTGGCTACGCGCTCTTCGTCGCCCATGTCGTCCATGTAAACGGCGGGGTCGCGCTCAAATTCCCGCAGACATTCTATCGAACAAAAATAGAGCGTCTCAGAGTGATAGTCGTGGCTGGCGGCCGCATCGGCGATGCTGATTTCCATTTTGCAGACTGGATCGATAGGCATGGCAGGTACCTCCTGTTGCTTTGATACCGCAAGAGCAGGAAACGTTTCCCGAAAAGCAGCTAGCAATTAGCAAATGGCAATTAGCCCAACTAAAGCCAGCGCTGGCTTTTCGGTGAAATCCCGAAATCCGGGAGCGGTGAGAAAATCTTTACGAGAAAAAAATGAGCCGCGAATGAACGCGAATGAACACGAATTTAGAAAGCTACCCCCAATTAGCGTTCGTCACGGGAACGCAAATACAGCCCTTGACGATAAAGTGGAGACCCATCGATTCGCGCAAAGCATAGCCGCGTCCTAAGAAAGAATCGCGGCCATAGGGATCCCTTCGCTCCGCTCGGGACTTCGGAGAAAATCTACGCGTTAATCGCCTTGCCTTCCACGGCGCCAAAAGCGTCAAGAAGTCCTTCGGCCACCGTGGGATGGGCATGGATAGTAAACATCATGTCTTCCACAGTCGCTTCAAGTTCGAGCGCAGTCACCGCTTCGGCAATAATTTCTGTGGCGATGGGCCCGATGATGTGCACGCCCAGAATCTCGCCGTACTTCGCGTCTGACACCACCTTGATGAACCCCTCATGATTGTTGATGATGGTGGCCTTGGAATTTGCGGTGAATGGGAACTTGCCGACTTTCACCTGGTGTCCAGCTTCTTTGGCTTTGGCTTCCGTCAGGCCCACGCTGCCGATCTGCGGCTCGCAGTACGTGCAGCCGGGGATGTGGTTCTTGTTGACCGGCTTAGCAGGCTTGCCGGCGATGCGGGTGACGGCCACAATGCCGCACATACCGCCTACGTGCGCAAGCTGCGGCATGCCGGCAACGATATCGCCAATGGCATAGATTCCCTTTTCTCCGGTTTCCATCCACTCATTGGTGTGAACAAAGCCACGTTCGACTTTTATGCCGGGTGCTTTCTCCAGGCCGATTCCTTCAGTGTTGGGTCCGCGCCCCACGGCAACCAGGACTTTTTCAGCTTCCAGCTTTTGCGTGGCTTCACCATTCGGCGTAAAACTTACGGAGACGCCATTTTTGGTCTTCTCAACTTTTTCGACCTTGGTATTGACGAAGCAGTTGATGCCTTTCTTCTTGAACGATCGCAGCAGTTCTTTGCTGACGTCTTCATCTTCCACTGGCACCAGCCGCGGCAGCATTTCAATGACCGTGACTTCCGCGCCGAACGAGCGATAGATTGAAGCAAATTCCACGCCTACGGCCCCGGAGCCAATGATGACCATCGATTTGGGAAGGGCCGGCAGGCTGAGCACTTCAATGTTGGTGAGAATGCGATCGTCCGCTTTCATGCCGGGAAGCATGCGAGCGAAAGAGCCGGTGGCGAGGATGATGTTCTTTGCCTGAATCTGGCTGGAACCTTTGCCGCCTTCCACTTGAACGGTATGCACGCCGTTTTTGGCGGGGCCGGTGAGGCGTCCGAAGCCGAGCACGCGGTCAACCTTGTTTTTGCGCACCAGAAAATCGAGGCCCTTGGTGTGTTTGGCGACGATCTTGTTCTTGCGGTCCTGAATGTTTTTCCAATTCAGCTTACCCGCGCCCAGACCGTCAATACCGTACTCTTCGGCGTCCTTGAGATGGTCATAGATTTCGGCGTTGAACAGGAGCGCCTTCGTCGGGATGCAGCCAACGTGCAGGCAGGTGCCGCCGAGCTTGTCGTCTTTTTCGATAAGACAGGTCTTCAGTCCAAGCTGGCCGGCGCGGAATGCGGCAGTGTATCCGCCGGGTCCGGAGCCGATGATGGCGACGTCATAAATGGTCTCTGGCACAGTAGCGCTCCCTCTGGTCGGAAAGTGGTGAGAAGGCAAACAGGTGATTGTAAACCGGACAAGGCTTCACTCTCAAAACGTGGACCACGTCCCCGTCTGCCTGAGAGATTTTTCCGTAGCCATTAGATTAAGGTTGGGGCGGGAAGGATTCGTGGCGCTCCATGGGCGTTACAGGCTGGAGACATAGCAATGCTACGTCTCTCCGGGATGCGTCTTGCCATTTTCAATGCCGCCGGTTGAAATCGGCCTTTCTTGTGCTAGCCTTGGCTCGCTATGTCATCCGAATTGATCATTCCCGTTCCGCCTGTAAAGCTGGCCCGCGCGGCGTGGCTTCGCGTCATCGGCCTGCTGCTGCTTGGCTTGGTGGCTGCCGCGACGCTGGCATTTTACGGCTACGAGCTGCATCGTTTGAGCGCGGAAGTGAACAGATACCAGCAAGCGGTGTTGCAATACCAGATGAGGACGGAGACGATTGATCGGCTCAGCGATATGGAAGCGGCGTTCAACCGCTATCTGCTGGATGGGAATTCCGCGAATACAGGACTAATCCAGGCAGACAAGCAGAGGATCGAGCAACTTGCGCAGGCGAATGCTGACGCGCAGAATGACAAGCTCTTGCAGGGACTAGTGGCGGCAGAACAGAAATGGTACGGACAAGCAGTCCAGCCGTTGATCGAGGAGCGGCGTAAGCTGGCTGCAGGCCAGGGATTGCCGGAAGATTTTCTGACCAAGTATCGAGCCGCGCCGCAGGATCTTCAGATCATCAACTTTGAGATAACCGCGGAGAATGGATATCATCAGGCGCAGCAAACGCTGGAGCAAACAGAAGATCAACTGCGCTGGCGATGGGCGGCGTTTCCACTGGCGGGATTGCTGATGATTGCGGTGATTTGGCTGGCGATCGGCGCGGTGAAGAACGTGAGCTATCTAAAGCAGGCGGCGGAGAATCCGGAAGAAGAGGATGATGACAAAGAGCCACCGCAAGATCACACTATCGTCCGTAAATGATTTTGGTTGTGCGATGAAATTCTGATCTGCGCTCATCTGCGCAAATCTGCGGCTAACCCAGCATTCTCGCCGCATCTCTCGCAAAATAAGTAAGTATCAGCTGCGCGCCGGCGCGGCGGATTGACGTAAGCGACTCAATGATCACGCGGTCGCGGTCCAGCCAGCCATTGCGGATGGCCGCTTGCAGCATGGAATACTCGCCGGAAACCTGATACGCGGCGATTGGCAGATCAAAGCGGCGGCGGGCCTCGCTGATTACGTCGAGATAGGGCATGGCGGGCTTTACCATGATCATATCCGCGCCTTCTTTGATGTCGAGCGAAATTTCGCGCATGGCTTCGCGCAGGTTGGCGCCGTCCATCTGGTAAGAGCGGCGATCTCCAAATTGCGGAGTTGAGTCAGCAGCTTCGCGGAAGGGCCCGTAAAATCCTGAAGCAAATTTGGCGGCATAAGAAAGGATGGGCGTGTTGATGAAGCCGGCGTGGTCCAGAGCTTTGCGGATTGCAGCGACGCGGCCGTCCATCATATCGCTAGGAGCAATAATATCCATGCCGGCCTTGGCCTGTGACACAGCAGTCTTGGCTAGGATCTCCAGCGTGGGATCGTTCAGGATCTCATATTCCACTTCCGCCGCGGCCTGCGTTGCCACAGCGCTTCTTCCGCCGTTACCGCTTCCCCGCTTCGACGCCGCACCATTTCCGCCCGCAACATTCTTCTTCTGCACAATCCCGCAATGCCCGTGCGACATATATTCACACAGGCAAACATCGCCGATCACCACCAGGTCCCGCACTTCACGCTTGATGGCCCGTGTGGCCCGCTGCACAATTCCATCCTCGGCCCATGCCCCGGTCGCGACGTCATCTTTCTTCTCCGGCAGGCCAAACAAAATAATTCCGCCCACGCCCAGTTGCTTCGCCTCGCGCGCTTCTTTCACCGCCTCGTCCACCGATATATTGAACACGCCCGGCATTGAGCTGATCTCTTTGCGTACGCCTTCGCCCGGACAGATAAACAGCGGATAAATAAAGTTCGTAGGCGTGAGACGGGTTTCGCGCACCAGCGACCTCAGCGAGTCGGTCTGGCGCATGCGGCGAAGGCGTGTAACGGGAAAGGACATGATTAAGCAAAGTTTAGCAGAGTTTTAGCCCCGGCACGGAGTGGATCGGAACACGCAAAGATTCCGGGCTTCCGCTATTTCAGCGCCTTTTCATACCCCTGTACCAAGCCCACCGACACGTTTTCCAGCGTCTTTTGCAGCAGCAGGATCCGTTCCGCCGCCCGCTGGATATCGTCCAATCTTTCCAGTGGAATCTTGTTTCTGTCTCGATTGAGCACGTGCATGGCGGCAACCAGATCGCCAATTTGTGAAAAGCCCTGGCTCTGCAACGTCATGAAATCCTGCTGCAGGTCATACACGTCAGTGTAATTTTTGAGCTCTTCATAGTTCATGTGAGTCACCGCTCCGCTTACCGACGCCGTCTTCCATGCCGTGAAATAGAGGTCATAGCTTTCAAAACTATAATGAAGCTCTTTCACATCAAATTTCGGGTTCTTTTCAACTTCCTCAATCGTTGCAAGGATGTGCTGCGCCTGCTTTTGCTTGTCCTGTATTTCAGGCAGGGCTTTTTGGATCGCCTCTTTGTTTTCGCGCAACTCAGTAGCAATGTTCGCCCGCGCTTCCCGTACCAGCACTCGATGATGCGCCCACGTGACGATGCCATCCAGCGCCAGCGCAATCAGGATACCCAGAACCACGGTGAGCATATGAAACAAAAAATCTTTCTTTGAATGGATCGGTTTGTCCGGTGCGTGGATCTCCATCGGCTCTCCCTGTTTCGTAGGTGGCGGGGATTCTACTTCGGCATCGCCCGGCGAAGGCGGTGCAGTGGTCGCGTCCTGCGTTCCGGCGTTCGTAACTGGTTTATCTTCCGGCATGTTGTTGCATGATAACGCGGTCATCGCCGCCCTGCGAACCGCCATCCACGAAGCTTAGTATCGCAGCGATGCGGTATTACTGTGCGCTAATATTAAGGTAATGGTCCCGTCTCCGCTCCAGCACTCTTCCGCCCGCGTCCTGGAATTCACGCACTTTCGTGACGTTCTGGGCGCATACGTCAGCTCGCCGCTGGGCAAGGCCCGCGTCGCGCAACTGGGGCCCTCGCTCGACCGCGCATGGATTAACCATCAGCAGCAGCTTGCCGACGAATCGCGCCGCTTTTACTCCTCCGGTGGACGCTTTGAATTCACTGGCCTCTTCGATGCGCACAATCTTCTGGCCAAGGCGCGCATTCCCGGCGCGACGCTTGAAATCGAGCAGATTCGCGATCTCGTCCTTCTGGTCGATAAATCTTCTGAGTGGCGTGAGATGGCGTTGCATCCGCCGGACGCCGTTAAACCACACTGGATCGGGATGCTGGAACTCACTCAGCAGATTGCCGACTTCACTTTGCTGCTGCGCCACTTCCGCAACAAGATCCAGCCGGACGGCACGCTTGACGATCGCGCCTCCGCTGAGCTCACGCGCATCCGTCGTGACGTAGAAAAGCAAAAGCGCTCCATCCAGGAATCGTTGCGCGGCTATCTGCGCCGGCTGGCTGAAGGCGGCGCAGTACAGGATGAACTCGTCACCATCCGCGGTGAGCGCTTCGTAATTCCCGTAAAGACGGAGCAGCGCAAGCGCGTCAATGGCGTCGTTCACGGCGCAAGCTCCAGCGGACAAACCATGTTCATTGAGCCGCTGGAAACCATCGAGCAGAACAACGATCTCGTCCGTCTGCTGGAAGAAGAGCAGGCCGAAATCCGCCGCATCCTGCAGGAGATGACCGAGCGCCTGGGCGAGCACAGTGAAGCCATTGCCACCGCTACCAACGTGATGGCCGAGGTCGAGCTGCAAATCGGCAAGGCGCGTTTTGCCGTGGACTACGATTGTGTCCGCCCGGAGCTCACCAGTTCTGAACCAACCGAAGCCTTCACTGAGCTGCGCGCCGCGCGCCATCCGCTGCTCGAACGAAATCTCAGAGCCCAAGCCGGGGTCCCCGCAAAGCCCGGTGTTGGCTTTGTGGGGCGTAAAATAGTCCCGCTCACGCTTGAAATGGATAGCGGCCATCGCCAGCTCATCATCAGCGGGCCCAACACCGGCGGCAAAACCGTGGGCCTCAAAACTCTTGGACTGCTGGCGCTCATGGCGCAGGCCGGCATTCCTGTGCCTGCCACCACTGCGCGGCTGCCGGTGTTTGATTCCGTGCTGGCAGATATTGGCGACTACCAGTCCATCGAGCAGAATCTTTCCACGTTCTCCGCGCACGTCACCAACATTGATTTCATCTCGCGCACCGCAACCGCGCATTCGCTCGTCCTGCTGGACGAACTCGGCTCCGCCACCGATCCTGAAGAAGGCGCGGCGCTGGCCGTGGCCATTGCAGACCATTTCCGCCGCAGCGGCGCGCTCAGCATTATTTCCACGCATCACACCTCGCTCAAGGTCTATGCCGCCAATACCGCGGGCGTTCTTAATGCCGCCGTGGGTTTTGACGAGCAAACTCTTCAGCCCACTTACGAGCTGCGCGTCGGCGTGCCCGGAGCTTCGGCGGGCATCAACATTGCGCAGCGCCTCGGCCTCAATCGCCAAATTACTGACGCCGCGCGTGAACGCCTGACCACACAGACGCAGGACGTCAGCAAATTTCTGGACAAGCTGCACTCTGAGCTGCGCGATCTTGAACGTGAACGCCAGGCGGCGCAGCAGCGCGAACAGGACCTGGCCCGCGAACTGAAGCGCCTTGAAGCTGAAGGCCAGCAGGAGCAGCGGCAGAAAGTCCGCGAATTTGAGCGCAAGATGGAATCGCTCATCAAAGATTTTGAGTACCAGGTGCGTGAGGCCATTAGCGCCGTGCAGGACCGCGCCGCCGCGCAAAAAATGTCCAAGCAGGCGGAGCAGCGCATCGCCAAGCTGCGCCGTGAATTCAAAGAGCAGTTTGATGCCGGCGTGGTGGCGCACAAAACCGGCGCAGACCAGGGCGATCCCAACGCGCGTCCGCATGAGGTCAAGCATATTTCTGAGGGTGATACCGTGAAGCTCAAGTCGCTCGGGCGCAATGCCCTGATCAAGCGCAAGGTGGACGAGAATACCTTCGAGGTTGAAATCGGCAACATGAAGATGAAGATTCCGCGGCATGACGTGGCCGAGGTTTTTTCTCCGGGCGGAGCGGCGGCCCGTGGTGCAACTAATCCCGTTGCAGCGGCCCGCGCGCGTGGTATCTCAGTAACGCTCAAAGAAGATTCCAATTCCAGCGCCCCCACAGAAATCAACGTGATCGGCCGCAACGTGGACGAAGCCACCAGCGCGGTAGAAAAATTTATTGACCGCGCATTTTTGGCGGGCCTCACGCGCGTGCGCATCGTCCACGGCAGCGGCATGGGAATTCTGCGCAAGGCGCTGCGCCAATACCTGCAAAAACATCCCCACGTAGCCACCGTCGCCGAGCCCCAGCAGAACGAAGGCGGCGCGGGCGCGACGGTGGTAGAGTTGCGGGAGTAGGCAGAAAGCAAAACCTCACCACGGAGGCACGGAGACGCGGAGAAAATCCGGAGAGACAAAGCCTAACCGCTGGTTAGCTTGTTTGAAACTCCGTCATAAACCTTCGCGCCTAACCCTCACCCCAATCAGGGTTATCCGGGTTCATCAGTGGTAAGTTTTTCTTTTCTATCTTTGCGTCCTCTGCGTCCTTTGCGGTTAAAGGTTTTGCTTTTCAATTTTCACTTTTTGGCAATTCCGGCGATTTTGGCAATCTTGTCCTTTGTGTTCCTCTGTGTCCTCTGTGGTAAAGGTTTTCTGCCCTATCCGCGCTCATCCGCGTTAATCCGCGGTAAATTCCTTTGCGTCCTTTGCGGTGAAAGGTTTTCCCTTCGGGTTCCTTCGTGTCCTTTGTGGTTAAGCTCCTGAAACACCTTGCTCAGCTCAATCACCTCCAGCGGACACTCCTTCCAGTTATGCTTCCAGCACACAATCCCGTCGCAGCCATCCACCCTGTGCCCGTGCCGCAGGAAATTTCGGCTTTCAAATTCAAACTCAAGTTTCATCCGCTGTAGCTGTCCGCGTACCACTTCCCGCAACGCCTCGCAGTCAGGGAAGGCCGCCTGGAACCGCAGCACCTTGAATCCCAGTTGCCGCGCCACCAGTCCAAACGCAAACACCACGCCCAGTTCGTTCAGCGGCTCGTGGACCATCTCCGGCAGATTCATCAGCGGGCCATACAGCGGACGGTCCTGAAAGATGTCCTGTTTGCGTGAGCGCCCGTGTGAGGCGCGTACCTTTACCTTGCTGCAGGCCTGCGCGCCAATCATCCCCAGCACGTCTTTCCACTTGCCCTGGATCTTTTCCTTCCTGGCAAAACGTTGGAAGGCATCAGGCACGCTGGTCCAGTTCCCGTAGCGGGTGTGGAAGGGCATGTCGCTGAAGCGGCCCCGGCTCTCGTACTCCGTCACCGTGGGAATCTTGCCCAGCTTGCGCGCGACCCCGGCCCAGTCCAGCAGCACCGTGGACTCCTGCTGCCGAAAGCCCGAGCCGCTCGGTCGCAGCCCGGCTTTTTCCAGCGCGCCTTTCAGGCCGCCAAAATGTTTGTGCAGCGCCTCTTCTGAAACGCGCGCGGTCATGCGCAGCTCTCGGCGGGTTGGATTGTGTTTAAGTTTCCTGGCACACGAACGGATGGCTTGAAGGATTTCTACTCGGGACATGGCTTTCACTCCTGGGAGGGGTTTTCAGGAAAAATCTGGCACTGCTTAACTTCGGAACTTGATTGCTTGGGCAATACTGCGGAAGCCAAAAATTGGGAGTTTCTTGCGCCTACGGGGTGCTGCGGGGCCTTTAGAACTTAGATTTCAACGTCCGATAACGCGAAGTCGATAATATTACTGGCTAAGTTGTTGATTACTAATGGCTAAGTACTAACGGCTAAAGGCTTCTTCTCAGCGAAAATACAGAGTAAATATAGCAAATACAGCACGAACAAAGCAAGCGAAAATGCGTTGGAATTAAGCGCCATGCCATGCGGTTTCTAGGGGTATTCGCGGCGGGCCGCCGCGGCCGAACCGCAAACAGAACGAAGTCGGAGTGGGTGTAACAGTGGTGGAGTTGAGGAGTTGGCGGCTGTTTCTAAGTGGAGTCTGCGATCCAACCTCCAGGAGCCCCGGGCGTATACTTCTCGGTTAAAATGCTTGTCGTTTTCTGACAATGAGGTACCTGCTTTGGAACTATCTGGCACAAAAATCGAAAAGTTTACTGCTGTGCCCCTCTTTTTCGACTTCAACGCACGGCCGAACATTCCCTTCCAGCTTACGTCCGACATAGTAGTCGATTCCTTAAAGGGCAGGCTGAGCACGAACAATTTCATGGTCTGGGATAAATTTGTTGCTGAACGCACGATTGAATTTTTTACGCAGATGGACTCTGCGCTAGTCCACCGTTTTTACTCCTCGCCAGGTACCGGCCAGAAAGAAGAAGAGTCCAAGGACAGGCTACACAAGATTTTTGTTTGCCTGCGGATGATAAGGCCTACTAGAACACCGTTTGCCGTTGTTCAATTCAAGCTGAAGGACGATCACCAACCGGACGTATTCAGTTTCATAGAAGCCGATGATCCTGTCTCGCTTATTTTGCCGGAGTCCGAAGTTCTAAATCATTTTAACGGCAACGACCTAGTGAAACTGAGGGATCTGCTGCCGAAGTTCTTTGCAGTTGATTCAGCCACAGATACTGAGTATGTCCGCCGCGCTATCCGTTACTACGAAACGGGCTATTCCGAACTGCACGACCCCGTCCTTCAATTCACTGTGTGGATGATGGGGATCGAGTCGCTCTTTTCGGGCAGTGAAAATGTGCATGAACCCCTTGCAGTTCAGAACCGTATCAAAGATGCAATCGGTTCAGAAGACATTTACAGGGATTTCGCCGATAGGGACCTTTATCATGCTGAGACTGTTTTAGTCAGCGATATAGTCAAAGATTTGTTCACAATGAGAAATCACTTGGTTCATGGGGGATGGGTACCCAATGAGTGGATAAATCGCAAAATGCGTGACTCTATTTCAGGCCCCGCGGTCAATTACGCAGATGTGCTACGCGAGGCCGCCAGTTTCATCCTTCGAGCCGGCATTCTAAAGGTGGTTAACGAGCGCATCTAGCCTGTGAACGAAATTCTCTTAGCTATCGCGATGTTTCTGAGGACAGCTGACCGAATGGTTCCTCTTGGGGAAGTCTATGCGGCTTTGCCCGGTCACGCTAATCTCGATGTCGATGAGGCTCTCCACCTGTTGCGCGAGACTCACCTGATCCGAGCTACTTTTCAGAATGATTCTGTAGCGCTTACCCCGCAAGGCCGAGCAGCCGTTGAAGACGGCTGTGTTTTAGATATGGCGCTCGGTTTGACTTACATCGGAGAGCGTTGTGCTCCCGCGACCGTTCACATTATCGTGCGAGGTGAGAACCAAGAAGAAAGTGGCGGCTCAGGTTTTTTTTCGTCTGATTACCCAGGATGGCTGATTACAGCGGCCCACGTGATCGCTGGAAAGCATATCTTGAGAATCTTGGATCGCAACGGTACCCTGGTTTCCGCAGGTCCCTTCGAAGTTCTTATTGCACCGCCAGAAGTCGATCTCGGAGTAGTCCGATTTGCAGGTGCCAATGGCGCCTCTTCACTGAGTATCGAATGGAACCAACAATACGTAAAACATTTGCAACAACTAGTGATTCTCGGTTATCCACCTTACCCGAATCACTATCCTGCATTGCACCATGCCCGAGCTGAGCTCCATTCAATGCCGAAGCGGCTAGGAAGTGATTTAGTGTCGCTAATAGTTGCAAGCGTCACAAGGCCGGGGTTTAGTGGCGGCCCCGTTTTAAACGAACGAGGGAGGGTAATTGGGATTGTTGAACAGGAGAATATTACTGAGCGCCAGAATCAACATCCGCTCGCCTATTTCTCTGCAACTCCCGCGGAGTACTGTCGCAAAATTCACTTTCCCGATTAGGTAGATAAAAACGCTACGGAAAAATATCACGGCCTGGCCGCCGTCAGACATTCTCCGCCAGGGACTGATTTCTACTTGATCACCCCAGAAGCAATAAAATCATGCTGCCAGTCCTGCTTGTAGCCTTTCTGGCGCAGATAGGTTGCGAGCTGGGCCCAGTGCCGGACGCCGTGCAGCAGCGCGTGGATAAAGATCTTGCGTCGGCTGGCCGTGAGCTCTCCGGCGGAGCGTGTGGGAAAAGTGAGCAGGCCGTCCCAGTCAGCATCGTTGGCGGCGATGGCGAAGCTGCGCAGGTCTTCCAGGCTCTTGCGCGAAAGCGCGAACAGCTCTTCACCGGGCTTTCCTTGGGAAAGGCGGGCCGCCAGCGATTCATACTCCGTGATGGGCATGTTCAGCAGGCGTTCGGCGTAGCGCACCTGCACGATGGCGATGTGCAGCACAACTTCGCGGACGGTCTTTGTTCCGGCGATGTCGCATGGCAGGTCGAGAGCGTCCGGACGTTGCTTGAAGAAATCGCGCCAGTGATTGCTTTCTTCCGCGCTGTAATCCAGCAGCTCTCCGAAGCTCAGTCCTCGCATGGGGACACCTCATGGGAACTATAAACGAAAATCTTTAACCACAAAGGACACGAAGGAACACGGAGGAAAGCTTTACCGCAAAGGACGCGAAGGACGCAAAGGAAGAGCAAGGCAAGGCCGGGGGGCGGCGACTGAGCAACGAGAATCACGAATGGAAGATCACGTAAAAGCTTGAGTAACCTTTTGCTTTCAATTTTCACTTCTGGCAATCTTATTCAATTTTTGTCAGTTTCGGCGATTTTGGCAATCTTGTCCTTCGTGTTCCTCCGTGTCCTTTGTGGTTAAAGCTTTTGAAAATTACTTCAGCTGCTCAATCTCCCCCAACTCCTTCTCGTCAATCTTCTTGATCGCCAGATGTTTTTGCAGCCAGCGGTCGCGGTCCAGGCGGGCGGCGGCGTTCAGGGCATGCGGAGCGTCATAGAACTCCATCTTTTTATCCTTGGAGCTGAAGCGGTCAAGATACTTCTGGGCCATCGCCCGGGTGATGCCGTCGCCCGAGGCAAATTGCAGGAAGATGCCTTCACGGTCGGTATGGCCCAGGAAATAAACCGGATCGTCCCAGGCGTATTCATGGAAATATTCGCGGACGGTTTCCTCGCCCGCTTCCTTGATTTGCGCGATGCGTTTCGGGTCCTTGCTGGCGAAGGCGTCTTCCTCGTCGGAATAGCCGCTGGCCATGAGCACGTACGCGCTGATGCGAGTTTCCACGCCGGCCAGGATTGCGCCCACATGCGCGCTGAAGCTGTGGCCCACATAGGCGATGCGATGGCGGTCCACATCGGCACGGCCGATCAGCAGGTCAACGCCACGGCGCAGATCGATGACCTGGTGCGAAGCGGCTTCACTCTGCTGCTTCACCGCCGCCAGCGTTCCGTCTTTGTCTTCCACCCAGTCATGGCGCACCTGGGGCGCGTCAATCAGCAGAGAGACCACGCCGGAGCGGGCCAGGATGAGCGCTTCATCCAGAAACTCGTCTTTGTTGGCAAGCGGCGAGCCCTGTTTGAGCCAGTGTCCCCAGAGGATGGCGGGAAACGGGCCATTGCCGGGAGGAATGAGCAGATAGGCCGGCACGCGGTCGCCGTTGGCGCCGGAATAATTGAGTTCGATCAGCCGTATGTTGCCGCGCTTCTGTACGTCGGTCTCGCGCATGTCCAAGCCGCTTTTGCTGTCATAGTCAAAGCGCGGCAGCAGGTCAGGATAGGAAGGCTTGGGATATTCTTCCGCCGTGCCCGGCTGCGCCGGTGCAGCGGTGGTCGATGGAGAAGTTGCCGGCGTAGGCGTGGGACTTGGCGCAGGACGTAGCTCGCCGTTTTGTCCCGGCCGATTGAGCGTGGGCCGGTCTTCAGGCGTCGGTGTAGAAGATGGCGCTGGAGCAGGCGACTGCGCCGCAGGCTGCGCGCCGGCGATCGCGATCAGAAATGACAGTACGATCAATAACAGAAAATTCCGCATGAAATCAATCCGCATGGCAAAAGAGCGCTGTTACCACTGTATCGCGAGACCGCATTCTCTGCCGGGAAAGTGCAGGTTGCTCCGGCCCTGACTCGGTGCTAATCTCAACCCCTCATGGACCCCATGGAAGCCACAAAAAGCGCAAGGAACTTCGGCCCGCTCAATCCAGAGACGTTTTTCGCCGCGCAGAAACGCAACCGCCGTGCGACGTGGCGCATGTCCGCCCTCTGCACCTTTGCCGCTTTCATCATGGGCATTCCGCTCACGCTGGTGCTTACGCCGCTGCTCTATGTCATGGCGATGATAGCGTTGGAAATCGTCAACCATTTCTCGCCGCAGCCGGAGCTGTTGCAATACGCCGATGGGTTGGCCAAGCTTGGCCTGCGCGTGGCCGACTACGTAATCAACCAGAAAGGCACGCTCGATCCCGGCGAACTGACGACCGGCCTGATATTAGTTTTGCTTCCGGGAATGGCTGTCGCCTTTGGGCTGTGGTTTGCGATGCTGGCTCTCTTCCGCCACGGCGGCGTAGGCGGCACGCTGGCCAGCATGAACGCGCGCGAGCCGCATCCCTCTGACCTGAAAGAGCTTCAGCTTGTGGACGCAGCGCAGGAGATGGCCATCGCCGCCGGACTGCCGGCGCCGAAGATCATGCTGGTGGATTCCATCGGCGCGAATGCGGCTGCCGTCGGCACGTCAGCGCATGACGCGTGCATCGTGCTTTCCCGCCGCCTGCTCGACGATCTTGATCGCGACCAGTTGCAAGCGATACTGGCGCACCTGGTTGGCTCCATCGGCAACGGCGACCTGGGGATCGCGTTCACCGTGACCAGCGTTTTTGAAACTTGCGGCCTGCTGGTGAACCTGATCAACGCTCCGTTTGGAAAGGAGTCGCGCAGCCGGCTGTGGCGCGTGGCGCGATATATGCTGGGCGGCGGCACGCCGGAAAAGAGAGCAGCAGACGCAGCGGACATTGCCGAGTCACTGGCAACCTCGCTCGACGGCGACACTCCTGAAATGGACAACTATTTCAAGCAGGGCAATCCCGGTTTGATCAAGAAAATCTATCGCTTCATCATGTTCCCGCTCATGTTCACCAACATGGCGATTGAGATTACGCTATGGTTTTTTCTGAACCTGCTATTAGGTCCGTGCATGGCACTGCTGTGGCGCACGCGCCGCTACCTGGCCGACGCCAGTTCGGTGGAACTCACGCGCAACCCTGATGCGCTGGCCCGCGCGCTGCAATGCCTGAGCGAAGACAACACTGCTCTGGACAGCGGTAGCTGGGCCTCGCACCTTTTCGTTGTGAATCCAAAAGGAGATAGCGGTTTGCGCGGGCAGCAGCCAAGCCAGGAGCAAATGGCCAAAGCCATTCAGGCATGGGCATCGACGGCACACATGATGTCGGCGCAGGATGCGGCGAACCTCTATGACGCACCAGTTGCGGCACGGGTTGGAACAGAGGTTGCAGGAAATGACTGGCCCAGCGTGCGCCAGGAAATAATCACCACCGTAAAAGCGGCAGCCACGGGCGACCAGCGGGCAGTAGCGCGCTTGCAGGCGATTGCAGAAATGATGGGCGAAAGATTGCCTGTTGGTCTTGGCGACCTACCCAATTTTGCCGACATTGAAGCCGCCAGCCACGGAGACATGGCTGCTATCCAGCGCTTAAGGCAGGCGCAGCAAGGTAGGCGGCAATCCCAGCCAAAGCGCGGCCAGACCGGCCTGCAGATGCAGAGCTTTGTTGCGTTTCATCCACCGCTGGTGAAAAGGGCGAAGCGGCTGCAGAAGATGGGCTCACACATGATCGCACCAGTAAGAGCAGGCGGATGGGTGCTTACCGTCTTCATGACTTTGCTTTATCTAATCATTGTGCCGCTGCTCACCGTGGCCGGCGGGCTCATGCTGATTGTCATCGCCATGTTGATTGGCATGAACCTGATGCTGCTGGCAATCTGGCTTTCGGCCATCCATTGGATTTTTGTCTGGTTGAACGGCAGGTGATCGGCGGCCTTAGGCTGCAATCTCGCCCGGCGAGAGTTCGTCTACATAGCACCAGATCCATGCTTCACCGGGTTCGATGGAGCGAATCAGCGGATGCTTGGTGCGGTGAAAATGCTTGGTCGCGTGCTTGTTCTTGGACGAATCGCAGCAGCCCACGTGCCCGCATTCCAGGCACAGGCGCAGATGGACCCAGCTGTCGCCGGTCTTGATGCAGTCTTCACAAACGTCCTTGTCAGTGGACTTGAGCTTCATGGTTTTCAAATGAGAGCAACCTTGCGCCATGCCATCTCCTTAAGCCGCACCAGCGGCGGGTTCCTGGGGCCGTTCGAGTGCCGTGCGGTCCCACTTTCCTACCGACGCGCCGGCTTCATAGGTACTTTGCAGAAATTCCAGCACCGTCGAGGTGGGCGAGCCAGAGCGCCGAACATCTTCATGCAACAGCAAAAATTCTCCCAGCTGTTGATGATAAAACGCGCCCTTGGGACGCACTTTCTGTTCGGCAAAGCCCTGCGGTGTGGGCGCGGAGTAGCAATAGAACGCGGCATCTTTCACGTCACCGCCGCCCGTCCACCAGCCCGCGCTGATCACCTCGTGAGAATAAGCTTCCTGCATGATTTTGCGCAGCACCGGATCGGGATCATTGCGCTCCGGCGCTCGACGCCCGGAAAAACGAGTGACCGCCAGATCGAAACTGCCCCAGAAGAAATGTACCGGACTGGACTTGCCGACAAAGCGCGAACGAAAAACCTTCAGCACGTCGTCCACGGAAACCAACGTGCGCCAGAAGCGGCGCGCATATTCTTTGTCGTACGACGCGTGAGTTTTGTCCTGGTCGAATGGAATGGGATTGACGATCTCCACCGGCATGTGCCAGATCGTGACGTCGATCTTTAACGCCCGCAACGCTGCCATGAATTCCTGGTAAAAATCGGCCACGGAGCGCGGTCCCAGCGGAATAATTTTCGTTGCCGGGTCGCAGGTCTTGATGATGAGCTGATGCTCAAGAAAATCAAACTCAATCTCAAACACTCGATCGCCATATGGAATGGCCGACGTGGTAAGGCCGCGCGCGCTCACATAAAGCGCCACGTTCCACCAGTGATTGGTTTTGGGCGTGAGCGCCAGGCGCACTTTGCCCACAATCTGCGTCCACATGTGCAGCGTGTCACGCGTATCTTGCCACTCGGAAAGAGGCAAAGCCGGCCAGCAAACGGGCGAATCAGAAACAGCGGTGTTGAAGACGTCTGTCATAAGCAACTCTCGAAGACTGCTTCAGACAGACAGTATAGCGGCAGCCGCACCAGCACGCGAGTTCAGCTCACAATGCTCTACTCAATCGCGCGGACCTGCTCTTGCGATGCTCCAAAAGCCGTGATCAGCAACATTGACACACCGGCGATCAGAAACATCAGCTTGAGGTTCCACGCAATCAGCAGGCCTGCGACGGCGAGCGATACTGGGATTAAGCCGAAGTTGGCCAGCATCAGAACACTGAAGACGCGGCCACGCACCGTGGCGTCAATCCGTTGCTGGATCCACGCAGCAATGTGCACGTTGGCCACGCCTGCACTGCAACCCAGCAACAGCAACACCGCGGCAATCAACCACAGATGGCCGAGCAGGCCCATGGATGCAATACCGGCACTGATCACCACGCACGCGCCCAGAAGCAGCAGGCCTCTCCGTTTGATCTTTAATATTCCCGCAAGTAGCGCGCCTATCAGGCCGCCTGCCGCCATGGCTGAAATTACCAGGCCATACGCGGCGGCTGAACCGAATTTTGTTTTCACCAAATACGGCAACCCCACGCCCATCGGGCCACTGATACAAAAGTTGAGCATCGCGGCCACCAACATGAGCGAACGCAATGGCACGTCGCGTCGAACGTAAGCGATTCCATCCAGGATCGATCGCCACAGGGGAGGCCTGGCCGCAGACGCACCTTTGGGCGGATCGGGCAACCGCCATAGCGCAGCGATGATGAACAGAAAACTTATGGCATCGATGAAAAATGCCCATGCGGTGCCCAGGGCTTTGATCAGGAGTCCCGCAGGCGCAGGCGCCACGGTCGTCGTCAATTGTCCGGTAGTCTGAAAAACCGAGTTGGCGGCCACCAGTTGTTCGCGCTTGACCAGCGAGGGCAGCAGCGTGGTGGCAGCGGGCCATGCGAAGGCATCAGCCACGCCGAAGAAGAAACCAAGAACATATAGCTGCCAAAGCTGCAGCAAATGCCACCATAGAAGAAATCCGATGACCGTAACCAGGAGCGTGCGGGCCGAAGCCGTACTCATCAGGATTTTTCGCGCGGAAATGCGATCCGTCAGCGCGCCGCCAAACAGCATCAGCAGCGCCCGCGGTATGGCCACGGCCATCAGGATAGTGCCGACGGCCACGGCTGATCCCGTCAATTGCAATACCACCCAGGGCAGCGCCACCAGATAAAACTGGTCGCCTACGGCAGAAATAGCTGAGCCCGCCCAAAGCATGCGGAAGTTGCGTTCACGCAACGGATGTTGCGCGGCCGGTGGAGCTGAAGGTGCAGGTATGCTGGCGGCAGCCACAAATGTCTCCTTATCGATCAGCGTTGCGAGGCAACTCCATGGTTTTGTCGTCGAGAAGTGAGTGCGCCACACGCAACCACTCTGCCACACCAGCCCAGCGGCCTTCCATTTCGGCTTCCGATACGTTGGTCAATTTCTTCTTACCCCAGGACCAGGAGCATGACCGAATTTGCCTCCGGGCGCGCAGGTATAGTCCTGCATCAATGTCGTTCCGAATATCTGGTGCGTCGACGGCCATGCATGTCTCCTTCAAGCGGCTACTGGATGCGATCCATCAGAGCTGCCCTTACTTCAGGGCTTGCCTGGAACGCTCCGCAGACTTTGAATGACTTGATGACGGCGCAGGCAAGCTCAGGAGTCACGTCGGCAGAAAGCCGGAGGATGCCGGTTACGTTGAGTTCAAGTTGCCTGCCGGCAGTGCGAAGTTTTTCCAGGCTCTTGCGGTTATGGATCATGATCCCAGCTACTGTCAGCTGGCCTGTCGTCTGCCGGATATCAACACCGTGCTCGCGTAGCAAGTTATGCGCTGCGGATTGCAAAAAATCCTCGCGGCTCGAGTAAAGTTTCTGCTCCACCATAAGGTCCACTTGCTTGACTTCATCTGTATTCATTGACAGCACTAGCTTTTCAGGTTTCGCACCAGCGAAGGCGCCTGCCCCAAACGTTCCGATCAGACCAGCCATCTGCAAGAAGCGTTCTTTGCGGTTCTCTGTTTGGCGCTGCTGCTGTTCGTGATTTGCCATTTGTCAACCCTCCCTTCAGATGTAAATGTAAATTTACATTTACATTTACATGGTTGTCAAGTAGAATTTCGAGCAGGTTGGTATAAATATTTCCCATGGCAAAAAAGACACTTGCCCCCCAACAGCAGCGCAGCCGTGAATCCCTGCGCAAATTACAGAAGGCAACGGCTGAAGTCCTGGGGCAGCACGGAGTGGAAGGGGCCACGATTCCCCGCATCGCGCAACACGCCGGCTTGACGCCGGGGGCCATCTATCGCCGCTTTCATGACAAAGAGGCGTTGCTGGAGGCCACAATCCTTGGCATTTTTGAACGTCAGGAAGAAAGGATGAAGGCCAGCCTCACACCGGCTGCTGCAGGCCAGATCCCTTTGCCGGTGTTTGCGGAACAAGTAGTGGGCAGCATGGTCCTCAGCTATCGCGTAAACGCCTCGCTGTTGCGGGCCATGCGGATGTTCGTCCAGAGCCGGGCCAATACTCCTTTCTATAAGAAAGCCATTAAGCTGGAAACGCGTGCCTTTGAGCATGCCGTGGGGTTATTTATGGCCCACCGCAGGGAAATTAAACATCCTGATCCGCGGACTGCCATTTCACTGGGAATAATGATGATCTCTAGCACCTTGTATGACTGGGTGGTTATGCCGCTCGAGATTGGCGCGTGGAAATCTTTTCTGCCCAAGGACGACCAGGCGCTCAAACGCGAGCTCGTCCGCGCCTTCCTGAGCTATCTGGGCGTGGAGCAGAAAAAGAGTGGGTAAGGCTGCCGTCAGTTCGGCATGTTGAAAATATGCCGCCGCTCTCCGGGCCCATGGAACGCTATATTGCCGGAATGCTTCGACTTCGCTCCTTGCAACGGTAGCGATATTTCCTTACAATAGTAAGGAAATCTAAATCGAGGTGCTCATGAAGATCCTCGCTGAAAGCACTCTCACCAGCAAAGAACAGCTCACCGTTCCCAAGGTCGTGCGCCAACTGCTCGACCTTCATGCCGGGGACAGCCTGGTCTGGAGCCTGGACGCCGAAGGACGGCTGGTTGTTTCCGGCGGACGTACGAACACGCTGGAAGACATTCGGGCAGCCGTTGCCGCCGCGGAAAGAACTGTGGGCAAACCTGGGGGCACATCAAAGACGCCTGCGGGTGTGACGATTGAAGACATGAAGGCAGGGATCGCCCGTGCCGTCCGGAGTAAGCATGGCCGCCGTTGATACCAACGTTCTCGTGCGCCTGCTGGTGGCCGATGATCCGGCGCAGACTCGGCGTGCGCTCGCCTATCTGGAAGCTCGCCATCCCCTGTGGGTTTCAACCGTGGTGCTGGTGGAAACGGTCTGGGTGCTGACCGCGGTATATGGCTGGTCCAAGGCCCAGATTGTGGCCATGCTGGAAACCGCCAGCAACAGCCGGGACTTTGCTTTTCAATCCGTAGAGACCGTCCGCGCAGCCATCGCCGCTTACGCTTCCGGCAAGGCTGATTTTTCCGATTGTCTGGCCCTCGAACTGGCCCGTGCGGAAGGTCACCTGCCGTTTGCCACATTCGATAAAGCTACCGCCAGGTTGCGGGATGCGGTGATTCCATAGTTCAGGATGTTGTACGGCGTGCCAGCGCGACTGACCGTTTCGTTGATTGTTATCGCTGTTATACCGCGGTCTTGGGGATTGCTTCGCAGAGCCTTGCCCACGCTCCGGGCTGTTACAATACGGCTTAGACCTGCATCCAAAGATTGGACCTTCTTTGCGTGAATAAAGCCATTATCTATGTTTGAAAATCTTCAGGAAAAACTGCAACGGGCGTTCAAGAACCTGCGCGGACAGGGCACGCTCACCGAAGAAAACATCCAGGAAGCGCTGAAAGAAATCCGCTTGGCGCTGCTGGAAGCCGACGTCAACTTCAAAGTGGTCAAGACGTTTATTGACCGCGT
>DASXCL010000136.1:0-29964 GCA_036491195.1 Candidatus Angelobacter sp. | reverse complement strand
TGCTTTTGAGAAGCAATACCGCGTGATCGCCTATGACCACCGCGCCCAGGGGCTTTCCGACGATCCAGGCTATGGCGCTGCCGGAGGCAACTCACCGGATCGCCAGTACGGCTATGACATGGATACCCTGGCCGACGACGCCGCTGCGCTCATCAAAGCTCTGCATGTCGCGCCTTGCCATTTTGCCGGCTTGTCAATGGGAGGCTTTGTCGGCATGAGGCTGGCTGCACACCATCCCGATCTGGTCCGCACACTCACGCTGATGAACACCACGGCGTCTCGGGAAAAAGCGCTGAACCGGATCAAGTACACCTTTCTCGCGCAGATGGTAAAGATATTCAGCCCGGCGCCGTTTACGCCGATAGCGGTGAAAGAACTTTTCGGCCAGACCACGCGCAAGAGCGCAGAGCGTCGCCCCATGTTGGAACAATGGACCGGGAAGCTACGGGCGCGTCCACGCAACATCGCCCGCTCTTTATTAGCAGTCATGAGCCGGCGCGAGTTCCGGAAGGACGAGCTGGCAGCAATCTGTTGCCCTACGCTGATCATTACCGGTGAAGACGATGCCGCCCAGCCCCCTCGGAATTCACAGAGCATGGCCGAGGGCATTCGCGACGCCAAGGTAGTCTGTATTCCTGGAGCTGGCCACAGCAGCTGCCTTGAAACGCCAGATGCCGTAAATGCGGCAATGCAGGAGTTGTTGCAAAGCGCGAAGAAAGCTGTGGCCAACTGACCCGTCGGTGTTCAACCCCGTGCAGTTTGCGCCCATCGGCAGGGACTCGCGAGCGAAGCCCTTATAATCAGAGCAAGCTTATGAGAAAAGTTCTTCACGTTATTCTCGCCAATGCATTCCTAATGATGGGTGTAACTCTCGCCCTCGCTGCGCAGTCACAGCAGCCTACCCCACCACAGAAGCCTGACGATATCCCCGTAACCGACGGAACGTCCGGCCCTTGCTCCATCGAGTTCTCGGTGACTGATGCAGATGGCAAGCCGGTATACGCGGCGCGAATCGACGTTCATATGGCCTACGGAGCCTTTGGCGCGCACAAGCTCGATATGGGCGTTTACACAAACGCAGCAGGCAAAGCCCGCTTCACCGGAATCCCGGCCAAGGTGAAGAAGCCGCCGATTGAGTTTCGCGCCAAGAAGGACGACCTGATCGGATTGGCGACCATGGATCCCGCCACGGAATGCCAAGCCAAGCACGACATTGTTATGGACAAGAAGAAGTGATTGCCAAAAATGCCAAAAGTGCCAAAGAATCCAAATTGAAACCGACAATTCTAAAGTGCGCAGGCTTGATCGCAGAGATTATTGAATTTCGCTTGCTACAAAATTCTAAATGCCGAGGCTATAGATTTTAATTCTTGGCATTCTTTGCCACTTTTGGCATTTCTGGCAATTCTCCTTGTTTTCCACACACTTGCACAGGAACGCTCAGCCGCTCAAATCGCTATAATTAGAAGACAAGCACGCGAACCAATCATGTCTGAATTCGTCCATCTCCATCTTCATACCGATTACTCTCTGCTGGACGGGGCCTGCGGCGTCGATGGCCTGATCAAGCGCGTGGCCGATATCGGCCAGAAAGCCGTGGCCATGACCGACCACGGAAATATTTACGGCACGGTTGAGTTTGTGGAGGCGGCGCAGAAAAAAGGCATCAAGCCGATTGTCGGCTGCGAGCTTTATGTCTGCAAAAAAGATGACCATCGCGCCCCGCCTGAAGGCGATACCTACAATCACCTGCTGGTGCTGGCGGAAAATGAAGAAGGCTATCGCAACCTTATCAAGATCACTTCTGAAGCCAGCATGCACGGATTTTATTACAAGCCGCGCATCAGCAAAAAGTTCCTGGCGGAGCACTCTAAAGGGCTGATCGGCCTGAGCGGCTGTCTGGCAGGAGAAGTCTGTGAGAACCTGCTGGCAGGGAAGTATGACGCGGCCCGTGCCGCTGCTGCTTTTTACAGTGATCTCTTTGGCAAAGGCAACTTCTTTATGGAGATCCAGGACCAGGGCTTGCCGGAAGAGCACCGCATACACGCCGACTTAATGCGTCTGGAAAAAGAGCTGGGCATCCCCATGGTGGCCACCAATGACAGCCACTATCTCTGCGAAGATGACGCCCACGCCCAGGACGTGCTGGTCTGCGTCCAGACAGGCAAGTCAGTCAATGACACGAACCGGCTGAAGTTTCACGGCAACCAGTTTTTCGTCAAGACCGCCGACGAGATGAAGCAGCTTTTCAACGGACGCGAAGACGTGCTGGCGCAATCGCTGGCCATTGCCGAGCGTTGCAATTTCAAGCTGAACAAGGTCAAGAATCCGTTCCCTGAATTTACGGTTCCGGATGGCTACACCCTGGACAGCTACTTTGAGCACGTCGCGCGGCAGGGCTTTGCGCGGCGGTGGGAAAGCCTTGGCCCGAGGGACGCGGCAGGCCAGTTGAAGAAGTCCCGCGCAGACTATGATCAGCGCCTGGCGCGCGAAATCGCCATCGTTCAGCAGATGAAGTTTTCCGGATACTTCCTGATTGTCTGGGACTTCATCCGCTACGCGCGCGAGAATTCCATTCCCGTCGGCCCGGGCCGAGGATCGGCTGCGGGAGCGCTCGTCGCCTACGCCATGGGCATTACCGATATTGATCCCTTGCAGCATGAACTGCTGTTTGAGCGCTTCCTGAATCCTGAGCGCGTGTCGCTGCCCGACATTGACATTGACTTCTGCATGAACCGCCGCGGGGAAGTGATCAACTACGTCACGCAGAAATACGGGCGTGAAAACGTGGCCCAGATCATCACCTTTGGCACCATGGCGGCCAAGGCGGCCATTAAAGACGTGGGCCGGGCCATGGATATTCCTTATGCTGACGTGGATCGCATCGCCAAGATGGTACCGAACACCATAGGGATCACGCTGCCCCAGGTGCTCGACGATTCAGGCCCTCTCCAGGAAGCCTACGAAAAAGAAATTCAGGTGCGGGAGCTGATCGATACGGCGCTCAAGCTGGAAGGGCTGGTGCGCAACTCCGGCGTGCATGCCGCAGGCGTTGTGATCTCCCCCATGCCGATCACTGATCTGGTCCCACTTCACAAGACCAAGAACGACGAAATTGTGACCGCCTATGACATGAAGGCGATCGAGAAGATGGGCCTGCTTAAGATGGACTTCCTGGGGCTCACCACTCTCACCATCGTGGATGACGCACTAAAGCTGATTGCGCAGCGAGGCACCGCCATTGATCTGGAAAAGATTCCGCTCGACGATCCTAAGACCTACGAAAGCGTTTTTCATACCGGCCTGACCTCCGGCATCTTTCAGTTTGAATCCGGCGGCATGACGGACGTGCTGCGGCGTTATAAGCCAAGCTCGATTGACGACCTTACGGCGCTCAACGCACTCTATCGCCCGGGGCCAATCCAAGGCGGCATGATCGACGACTTTATTGATCGCAAGTGGGGGCGCAAAAAAGTCGAGTACGAGCTGCCGCAACTCGAAGAGCTGCTGAAAGAGACGCTCGGCGTGATCGTCTACCAGGAACAGGTCATGCAGATCGCCAACGTGTTGGCCGGTTACTCGCTGGGCGAAGCTGATCTCCTGCGGCGAGCGATGGGTAAAAAGAATCCTGAAGAAATGGCCGCGCAGCGCGAGCGCTTTGTAAAAGGCGCGGTGGAGCGCGGATTCCCGGAAAAGAAGATCGTCAAGATCTTTGACCTCATGGAGCAGTTTGCAGGTTACGGATTCAACAAGTCGCACTCGGCGGCCTATGCCTTGCTGGCTTACCAGACTGCTTACCTCAAGACGCATTATCCCGTGGAGTTCATGGCGGCGTTGCTGACCTCGCAGATGGGCAACACCGATAACGTGGTCAAGTACATCAACGAATGCCGCGAGATGGAAATTCCGGTGGAACCGCCCAACATCAATGTGAGCGACGCCTATTTCACGCCCCACGACAACGCCATCCGCTTTGGCCTGGCGGCAGTCAAAAACGTGGGGCGCAACGCCATTGAGTCGATCACAGCGGCACGCAAAGAGATTGGCCGGTTCAGCTCGATTTTCGAATTCTGTGAGAAGGTCGATCTCCACATGTTGAACAAACGCGTGCTGGAGTCGCTGATCAAGGCGGGCGCCATGGACGACTTTGGCTACCGCGCCCAAATCATGGCGGTGCTCGATAAAGCTATTGAGCGCGCACAGAAAACACAGCGCGACGCAGAGATGGGCCAACACGGGCTCTTCGGCGTCTTTGATGAAGAGCAGTCCAATGGCTCAGGAGAGAAGCTGCCCAGCGTTCCCGAATGGGACGAACATCTGCGCCTGGCCAACGAGAAAGAGGTCCTGGGCTTCTTCATCACTGGTCATCCGCTGGAAAAGTACAAAGACAAGCTGGAAGATTTTCGCGCCTTGTCGGTCGAAACCATTAGTTCCATGACCACCGGCACGGGCCGCGACGAACTGATCAACACCGCCGGCATGGTCTCCAACGTTCGGGTGTTGAAGTCGCGCAAAGGCGATCTTTATGCGCAAGCCATCTTGGAAGACATGACCGGCACCATCGAAGCCGTCGTTTTCCCCGACGCCTACAAGAAGCTGCAAACCATCCTGAAGCAAGAGATTCCCATGCTGGTGCGGGCCAGTATACGGGTGGAAGAGGGGTCTAACCCGAAGGTGATCATCAACCAGCTCACGCCGCTGGACGAAGCGCAGCCCAAGCTGCCGCGTTCCATCCGTATTCGCGTGCCCCTGGATAACGCCACCGAAGCCACCGTGGACGCGCTGCACGCTATTTGCCATGAACGCAAAGGTGAGGCAAAAGTGTTGTTTGATGTGGAACGTGCCGGCGACTTCATGGTGGTGATGGAAGCGGACGGATATAATATTTGTCCAGACCGCAGTTTTATTACCCGCGTGGAAGAATTGTTCGGTCGCGGTGCGGTGCGGGTCATTGACTGAGCTGCTAGCTACTAGCTTTGGCTGCAGGCAACGCGAAGCCGAAGGTGGATAATCGTGGAAACGAGAAAGCCCCTTTAGGGTCGGCACAGATTTTCGTGAGAACTCCCTGACGCGGCATGGTCAGCGAAATATTCTCGGGGTCCTTCGACTCGTCCTCGGTCGCATGGCTCCCTCGAACTTGCTCAGGATGACAGGGATAGATTTTTATCAGCAGAGGAAACATTTTCGTCGGCACAGAGGAAATATTTTCGTGGCAGAACATTTTGCAGCAGCGAGCAGCATATATTCGCTAGCAGCTAGAAACTAGTAGCGCACAGCTACCCAGGAGCTTTTTTGGATCCAGCAGTGAAAGCGCAGCGGCAGTTAGAGGTCATTGAAGGGCAGGTCGCCCTGCTGGAAACTCGCGCCAGCGGTGACCATGAAGCCCGCCTGCAACTGAAACACCTGCAACATCAGATCAACTTCCTGCGCGAACAGATCCGTCTCCACATCAATGCCTGGCAAAAAACGGAGTTGGCCCGCCATTCCCAGCGACCCTTCACCATGGACTATGTTGATCGGCTCTTCACTGATTGGAGTGAGGTTCACGGTGACCGCAGCTTTGGCGACGATCTGGCGATTATGTGCGGCATGGCGCGTTATCGCGGCGAGAACGTGATGGTGATTGGCCACCAGAAAGGCCGTGACACTAAGCAGCGCGTCTATCGCAACTTCGGCCAGGCCAATCCTGAAGGCTATCGCAAGGCGCTGCGCTGCATGAAGATGGCGGAAAAATTTGGCCGCCCCATCTTCACTTTCGTCGATACTCCGGGCGCTTATCCTGGCTTGGGCGCGGAAGAGCGCGGCCAGGCGGAAGCCATTGCGCGCAACCTGCGCGAGATGGCGCGAATTGAAGTGCCCATCATCACCACCATCACCGGCGAAGGCGGCAGCGGCGGCGCTCTGGCGATTGCCGTGGCCGACCGTGTGTTCATGATGGAGAACTCAGTCTACTCGGTGATTTCGCCGGAAGGCTGCGCTTCCATCATGTGGCGCGACGCCGCGAAGAAGGAAATTGCGGCGCAGGCGCTGCGCATTACCGCTCCCGACCTGAAAGAACTGGCAATCATTGACGAGATCATTCCCGAGCCCGACGGCGGCGCGCACCTGGACCACGATGCCGCGGCCGCCATGGTGGATGAGGTCCTGTTCAAGCACTTTAACGAGCTGAAACACCAGCCGGTGAACAAGCTCCTTGACGGCCGTTACAATAAGTTCCGCCAGATGGCCCAGTTTTATACGGAATAACATTTGCCTCCTCCCGGAACGATCGTTGCCCACGCCCCCTGCCGGGTGGATCTGGCTGGCGGTACCCTGGATCTCTGGCCGCTTTATCTTTTTCATCCCGGCGCCGTTACCGTCAATTTTGCCGTCAACATTCTCACCCGCTGCAAGATCACGCGCCTTACGGACGACAAAATCAGGTTGAAGTCGATCGACACCCGGGCGGAAGAAGAGTTCCGCAACTTTGAGGAGCTGTGCTCGACGCGCAAGTTCAAGCATCCCCTGGCGGCCCACCTGGTGCGCTTCTTTGCTCCGGATGGCGGTTTCGAAGTCGAGACCAACTCTGAGTCGCCGGCAGGAGCAGGGATTTCCGGCTCATCCGCGCTCATGATCGCCACCACGGCCGCCCTGGCGCGTTACACCGGCAAAAAGCTCGATCGCGAACAGATTCGCGTGATCGCCCAGAACGTTGAAGCCCAGCTGATCAAAGTCCCCACCGGCTGCCAGGATTACTATCCCGCGCTGTACGGCGGCGTGAGTGCAATCCATCTTGATCCTGACGGCATCCATCACGCGGCGGTGCGCGTGGCCCCTGAGGAACTGGACCGGCGATTTGTGCTGGTCTATACCGGCGCGCCGCGCAAATCCGGGATTAACAACTGGGAAGTATTCAAGGCGCACATTAATGGCGACAAGAAGATCTTCCACAACTTTGAGCGGATCGGCGAAATAGCCCGGGCCATGCATCATGCGCTTTCCCTGGCGGACTGGAAGCAGGTGGCGAAACTGCTTCGCGAAGAATGGAAGCTGCGCAAAACCAACTCCCCCAGGATCACCACGCCCATGATCGAAAAACTTGTGGCCGTGGCCAAGCGCCAGGGATCTCTGGCGGCCAAGGTCTGCGGCGCGGGCGGCGGCGGCTGCGTGGTCTTTCTCACCGAACCGGAGAACCGCGAGCATATTTCGGCGGCCCTCCGCAGTTACGGCGGACAGGTTTTGCCGGCCATGGTCGCCAGGGACGGATTGACCGTGAGCGGACGCACGCTAGGAGCAGAGTAGCTCCGCGCCCTACCCCTCCCCCCTCCCGGACCATCCCACGTCATCCCAGGCCATCCCAGATTGGCGTGGGTTTGCTAGGTTTCCGATCACCGGATCACGCGCGATCACCAGATCACCTTGTGCTCCTTCGTGTCCTTTGTGGTTAAAGGTTTGGGGTTTTTCCGCTAATGGCCAGCGGCTAGGAGCTAGAAGCTTCTGTTGTCAAAGACCGTCCACCGCACAACTTTTCCGCTCTGGAGCGAATTTTAAACTTTACCATTTGTTCGCCTTAATGTCAAGCAAAAACCACCTTTCGTCTCATAAAAAATCGTGATTCCCACGGGGTGGAGCAGGCATTTATGTGTAAAGTTCCACGACATCGTTTACAGAACGTTCCGACACATCCTTTACACTTTGGTTTCCCAGTAAAGCCGCTCAGTCCCGATCCACGGCCGTGGATCGGGACTTGAGCGGGTCGATTTCGGCGATCAGTGTACGCCGATAATGAACTAAAAATCGTGGTCCCACTGCAGTTACACCCACTAGCTGATCCACCAGTGTCTGCGTGAGGTACCAACGCCGGCCATCGATACGGATCGAGCCGCTACGGTCCACCTCCGCAACCTCCGTCCCTGCGGGATAGATCCATTGTGCTGGACGAAGCTGGTACTCCCTACCACTCTTCTGCCATAGCTGGGCCGGAGTTTTCATCTTTAAAGCTTCGTGGGGACGGAGATAATTATGCTCATAACGAAACTGATCTAACCAAACCTGCCGATGTTCCCCGCGCGGGCTTCCGCGACGGAGAAGAGCGGCTACCATCGAGCCATGGAACCGTTCCACCTTGCCTTGCGTCTGCGGATGGCGCAAGCCACTCAAGTGCAGCTCAATATCTTGATTCATCAACCACACCGTGAGTTTGGTCCAGCCCCGATACCCTTGCCCGTTGCACCACGGCGTTCCATGATCCATTAGCATTTCTTCCGGAACTCCACACTCGCAGAAAGCCTTTTCCAAGGCCTCTTGCACACCTTTTGCCTGGGTCGAACCGGTCCGCTCCAGCGCCGTCACGTAGCGAGAATGATCATCCAACACCGAAAGCGGCCCCACCGGCTCATGCCAGCCTTTGGGCCCCTTAAAATCCATCTGCCACAGCTGATTGGGCGCTTCCCGCTCGAACCGTTTGACTGCCGCCGGGATTCGGTCCTGCTCCCGCACCAGGTTGTGACGCAGAAAAATGCGATGCACGGTACTGGCTGGCAGCTTCACCCCCACCTCTTCCAGCTTCTTGCCGATCTTACGAGCTCCCCAGTCCGGCCACCGGCTCCTCATCTGGATTACCCGCTGTTCTAAAGCCTCTGTCGTTTGTCGCGGACTGTGCTGTGGTCGACGACTGTGTTCTTCCAACCCCGCAATCCCTTGTTCGCGATAACGCTTGATCCACACATACCCCGTCGGTCGCGAGATCTCGAATTCTCGACATAGCTGGGCCAAGGGCTTTTCTCTCCGGCTGACTGCCACTACAAACCGTACCCGTTGCTCACCAATATCTTTCATTCCCCAAGCCATCCTTGCCCTCTTCGGAGAGGGCTGATTTACTCCCGCGCCCTCGCTCCGTTCGGGCGGGAGTGTAAAGGATGTATCGGAACATTGTGTAAAGGATGTCATGAAACTGAACACATTTATGCCTGCGGTAAGAACAAAGAACAAAGGTCCTCCTTGCGCCGCCGGCCGTCGCGCAGCGCGAAGCGACTTAAGGAAAAGCAGCGTAGGCGGAGCGCGCTAGAAAACCACCCAAAAGCCTCTTAACCACTTCGGAACTTCAACTTAGCAATGCAATAACCTGCCATCCCCTGTGTTAGACTCCGGCTAAACCGGCCTCATGGAACTATCCCTCAAACCCTCGCACGCCAAGGTTAAGGACTACTACAAGGCCTTAAACCAGTTCGGGCAGCTCAACATCAGCCATGAGACCGCCAACCGCCGTGAGAACATCACCGACTGGGCGCTTGACCAGTTCCGCTCGCACTACAAAGACAAATGCATCACCAAGTGGGACATCTTCTATTACACCTACGCTGTGCTGCATCACCCGGAATATCGCACGCGCTACGCCGCCAACCTGAAGCGCGAGCTGCCCCGAATCCCGTACGCGCCTGATTTCCACCCATTCGCCAAGGCCGGCAAGCGGCTGGCCGAGCTGCACGTGGATTACGAGAAGCAGAAAGAATATCCGCTGGAGCGCCGCGAGAAGCCCGGCGAAAAACTCAACCTGCGCGTGGAAAAAATGCGCCTCAGCAAAGACAAACAGACGTTGTTGTACAACGACTTCCTCACTCTCACCGGCATCCCCAAAGAAACCTACGATTACCGTCTGGGCAACCGCTCCGCGCTGGAATGGGTGATTGACCAATATCAGGTCTCAACCGACAAGCGCTCCGGCATCGCCAATGATCCCAACCGCGAAGACGATAAGGAATACATCCTCCGCCTCATCGGCCAAGTTATTACCGTGAGCCTGGAAACCGTCAAGATCGTAAACGCCCTGCCAGATTTGGGCCTGCCCAAAGAAACCGCTGCCAAAGCAACCACTGCAAAAGCGACGACTGCCAAAGCCACGACGACGATTCAATAGCCGCGAACAACCAAGCGCCGTAGGCGCGACATGAGTTAGCCCAGACCGGAAGGTCTGGGTAGGCATTAGGAAATGCCGTGAGCCCCGTAGGCGGCGACACCAATCTACCCAAACACATATTTGGGATCGAATGGAATTCCATGTTTTCTGAGAAGACCCTCGAATTCCTGCTCATAGGTCTTCTTCCGGTGATGCCGTTCCTGGTCTGCAATGTAACGTTCCACCGTGCCCAGATTCGACGCGCTAACACTGAACGCGCCATATCCTTGTTGCCAGTTGAACTCCATTCCATGTTCGTTCATCCATCTCGCGGAATTAGATTTGACCACGGAAATGGCGTCGGCCAGCGCCAGCACAGGCGGCAACTGGATCAGCAGGTGTACGTGGTCCGCCATGCCGCCATTCGCCAACACCAGGAATCCATGGTTTCTGCCGATTCCCGCCATATACGACCATAGCTTGGGCCGCATCGCAGGCTCGATCAGCTTTTGCCGGTCTTTGGTGCTGAAGACGATGTGTAAATGGTTTTGCGAATAACTATGGGACATGTGTCGCCTCCTACGGGGCTCAATATCCTATCGCATTTGCACCCAGACCTACCGGTCTGGGCTAACTCATTTCGCGCCTCTGGCGCTGGTTGTGAATTCTTCAGCCTTTGCGATGGTGGCTGTCAGAGTCGTCCAGGAGTTGCGATGGCGTAACGTGTAAGGCGCGGCTGATTTTCGCAAGCGTCGCCAAGCTCATATTTTCCGGTCCAGTGATCAACCGTGCCACCGAGCCGACGGAAACGCCTAATTTCCTGGCAAAGGCACGCTGGGTCAATTCGCCCTGCGCCTCGCGAAGCTTCCGATGCACGATTCTGGCTATTTCCATTTCGTGCAGATTTAGCAGAAATGTTGCTCAATATATTGAGCAAATGTGGTAAGGTGTGCCCATGAACAAGAAAGCTGGCAACGACGCCACGAAGATACAATCGGCTAAGAAAGCGCCTCAAAAGGCCCGCCGCGCCCCCAGGCAACGTAAAGCCTCACACTCACGCCTGGTGCAGTTCCCGGAGGCTAGGGGCCGGACAGTCGAGAAAGTTGTGCTCAGCACCGACTCCGACTTTCCCTGCGTCTCCATCCGCTTCCAGGACAACACCGACCTCACCGTCGGGATTGATCCATGGCTCACATTCCAGGTCGATTATTCCAGGTGGAAGGCAGGAAATCAGAAGGTGCTCAAGCGTTGGCCGGTCTTCCGCAGCGATGGCATTGTGAAGGAAGGATTATTCTTCAATTCTGCCAATTACCGGGCCCCCGGGCACGCGCGGTTTTCGCGTGTCGGGGCAGGGACGAAATGCATGGAAAGCTGCACGTCCTCTCCTGCTTTCGCATCTAACCCGATGGCTGCTAAATAGGTTGAAAATTCGTGCAAATTAGCGAATCATAGAGACAGCAAGCAGCCACAGGTATTCCCATGCTACGCCGTGCCGCAATCAGCTTTTGCTTATCCATGATCGCTTGCAGCCTGGCTGCGGGCCAGTCCCAGCCACCGCCCAGTAACGGCCCTGCCCCGCCTAATCCTGTTACAGTTCCTCCAGGGTCGCCTGGATCCGTCATTACCGTAACCCCCGGCCAACAAAGTATTCCCCAGCTGCCCAATGCTCATGATGCCCAGCCGCAGGCGGATACTAGTCCGCATCTCAAGCCAATCGATCTGGACAATCGGCAAAATCTGAGCGACGGCACCAAAATGCAGCTCATCCGGGTCATGGATGCTGAGTTTGTTCACGTGCGCAAGAACTTACCGGTCGGCGAAAAGGACCTTGTCATCGCGCCTGATGGCCTGGTGAAGCCCGGCGACGCGCAGCTCTACAGGATGGCGCAGAGTTACGGCGCGGCTGCCAAGATCGGCGACCGCGTTCAGATCACAAACATCGTGATCCGTGAAAAATCGATTTACTTCGAAATCAACGGCGGCCCAAAAAAGAAAACCAAGTGGTACCAGCGTATTGAGATTTCCGGGATGGGAGGCAGCACCGGGGGAGTCGACCCAAACCAGGCCCAACCCACGGGCGCGGCCTTGACTGTGGAATTCAAGAAACATGTGCCGGAGATGACGGGAGCGGAGCTGCAGGATATTTTAACGCCGGTATTGGATTTTTCCGTGAAATCGGCTGCCGAAGTGTTTGTCGATACGCTGCCTCCAAAAATCCGGGAAGCCGTTAAAAGACATGAAGTCCTTGTGGGCATGAACCACGACATGGTGGTGATGGCTAAAGATCGTCCGGCACAAAAAGTGCGCGACAAAGACGACAAAGGCAAAGATTACGAAGAATGGATTTACGGCACTCCGCCGCAAGACGTGGTTTTTGTGCGCTTTGTGGGCGATGAAGTTATTCAGGTAAAGACCGCAAAGGTCGGCGGGCAGATCGTGGTCAAGACCGAAAAAGAAGTCGATGTCAAAGATGGTGTGCCCACACTGGCTGCCCTGAAGTCCAGCGGTTCGCCCCAGGACGTGAACGGCGCTCCGCAGCCAGATCAGCCCGCCCATCGTCCTACGTTGAAGCGCCCCGACGAGCAGCCGGATCCGATGGTCCAGACAAAGACTGGCGGAGTAACGCAAACGCCGTCCCAGCATCAGGAAGAGCCGCAGTGGGGTACCAACGGCAAGCAGCCCGGTCCAGACGCTGGTCAGCAGCCTTCTGACAGCCAGGAAAAGCCGCCGCAGGAGCAACCTAAACAGCCTCCGCTCTAGAGAGGGCTGACGCGAAACGGAGCTGCGGTTTAAACTAGAGATGTGAAGATTGCTCTCGGGCAGATCAACCCAACAATTGGTGATTTCACCGGCAATTCAAAAAAGATCATAGAATCTTCGCGCCAGGCCCATGCGTTGGGTGCGGAGATGGTCCTCTTTCCCGAACTGGCTGTATGCGGTTATCCGCCACGCGACCTGCTGGAGAAACCCGCCTTTGTCGAGCGCAGCCAGCGGATAGTGAATGAAATCGCGCAGGCCGTTCCGCAGACCACCATCGTCTGCGGGTTCGTTTCTCCCGCGAAAGTGGAAACCGGAAAGTCGGTCATGAATTCGGCGGCAGTGTTGCGTGATGGCGCAGTGCAATTCGTTCAATCCAAGATGCTGCTGCCCACTTATGACGTATTCGACGAAGTCCGCTATTTCGATCCTGCCGAATCCCAGAAACTGCTATCTTTGGCCGGCAAGCAGTTCGCGTTGACGATTTGCGAAGATGCGTGGAATGACAAGCATTTCTGGCATCGCCGCCTGTACCGCGTTGATCCGGTGGATGAGCTTCTGCATGCGGGCGGCAACGTGGTGCTCAATATTTCCGCATCGCCTTTCCACCTGGGAAAACGCGAACTCCGGCGTCAGATGCTGGAGACCATTGCCCGCGACAACAAGGTGCCGGTGCTGTTTGTGAACCAGGTGGGCGGCAATGACAGCCTGATTTTTGACGGATCAAGCATGGTGATCGCGCCGGACGGCCGCATTGTGGCGCAGGCCAAATCGTTTGCGGAAGATCTGGTTGTCTTCGATACGGAGACAATGCAGGGCGATATGCACGACCAGATCGCCGTCGGCGACGCCAGCGCTTATGCCGCCTTAGTATTAGGCACGCGCGACTATGTCCGCAAGTGCGGCTTTAGCAAGGTGGTGATCGGGTTGAGTGGAGGCATTGATTCCGCTCTTACCGCCGCCATTGCCGTGGACGCGCTGGGCAAGGAGAATGTGACCGGAATTGCCATGCCCAGCCAGTACTCGTCCGAGCACAGCATCAAAGATGCCCGTGAACTGGCCTGTAAGCTGGGGATCCGTTTTGAGGTGGTGCCCATCGCCGGCATTTTTGACGGCTATCGCAAAGCCCTGGCGCCGTTGTTTGCCGGCATGCAGGAAGATGTTGCGGAAGAAAACATCCAGTCGCGCGTTCGCGGCAATATACTGATGGCATTTTCCAACAAGTTTGGCGCGCTGGTGCTTACCACAGGCAACAAATCAGAGGTTGCGGTCGGCTACTGCACGCTCTACGGCGACATGGTCGGTGGACTCGGCGTGATTTCCGATGTCCCCAAGACCATGGTGTACGATCTGAGCCGATACGTGAATTCGCTTAAGCCGGTGATTCCGCAATCCACCATTGACAAGCCTCCATCCGCGGAATTGCGCCCTGGCCAGAAGGATTCTGATACACTGCCGCCTTACGAAGTCCTGGATAACATTCTGGAAGACTATATCGAAGATTACCGCACCGCGGAGCAAATTGCCGCCGACCGTGGCTATGAAGTGCGTCTGGTCCGCGATGTAATCCGCATGATCGAGCACAGTGAATATAAGCGCCAGCAGGCGGCGCCCGGATTGAAGATTACGCCAAAGGCATTTGGCTTTGGCCGCCGTTTTCCTATCGCCCAAAAATCGGAAGTCTAAAACATTCATGATGAAATCCGTAATGAAATTAACGACCGCTGCTCTCTTAACCCTGGCTTTTTTTACTTTCGGTATGGCAAACGCTCAAACCGCTACGCCGAAAAAACCGGCAACCCACACGGCTGGCGTGCCGGCAACGCCTCAAGGCACTCAAAAAAAGGCCGCCCTGCCCACCGTTGAGGAAGTAGAGACCGCCATGAAGCGGAGCTTCGGCTACGATTCGGCGGTCACCTGGCAGATACTTGATATCCGCGAATCCAACATTCCCGGGCTGGCGGAAGTGCTGGTCTCAATGAACAAGCAACAACCAGTGCATCTCTATCTGGATCCGGGAGCACAAACCGCTATCGTGGGACAGATGATTCCGTTTGGTCCGGATCCGTATGCCGCGGCGCGCGCCAATCTGAAAGGCGCATTTGGACCGAGCCGCGGCGGCGCCAATCCGCCCATCGACATCGTGGAGTTCAGTGACCTGGAATGCCCGCACTGCAAGGCCGCGCAGCCTATCCTGGAAAAACTGATGGCCGATTTTCCGCAAATCCGGTTCACGTTCCAGCAGTTCCCCTTGCCCGCCAGCCTGCATCCATGGGCGATGAAGGCGGCACAGTATGCCGATTGCGCGGGCCAGATGGATAAAGATGCATTCTGGAAGTACGTTGACGCGATTTTCGAAAACCAGGGCGGAATCGCACTGGCGACTGCCGATGACAAACTGAAGGAACTCGCTACGGCCAGCGGGCTGGACGCAACAAAGATCGCCGCGTGCGCCGCCTCTCCGCAAACCGACGCCAGGATCAAAAAGTCGATGGATCTGGGGCAGACTTTAGATGTTAATGAGACGCCCACGGTCTTTATCAATGGCCGCAGGGTGCCGGGCGTTGCCAACATTCCGTATGAACAGCTGAAGCAGCTCGTGCAGTTTGAAATCGACCACGCCGGGAAATAGTGCCCGGCCTTACGGCGATACATTCCAGAAAACGCTGCTGCCTTTGTCGTGGAAGGGCTTGCGCACTACGTGCGGCGTAATCACGATTACCAACTCGTTATGAGTTCTATCCTTTGAGTTCGTGCCCAGGAACGTTTTCAGGCCCGGCAACTGACTGAGCAGCGGAAGGCCCTGAACCGAGCGCTGTTCCTGCTCGGTCATCAAGCCCATGATCACAGAAGGTTCGCCATCGGGCACTGTAATTGTTCCCACATAGGACCGGGTGGTGATGTCAGGAATGTTGTTAACTTGCAATGTTCCCAGTCCCTGGACCTTCAGGTCCATGAGCAGGGTTATATTCCCGTCAGAGTGATAGTGGGGTGTGGTCTTCAGAATAATTCCCAGGTCTTCATAGGTGAACTGCGGAGTGTTTCCCACCTGCACCTGGCCGCGAGTACTCAACTGCACATTGCTGAACGTGGCAGTCACGATAGGAAACTTCGTGCCCACGTGGAAGGTAGCGGCTTCGCCGTCTATGGCCCGGAGCGTCATATTTTCCAGGTTTGTGGCGATGGAAGAGTTCATGGAGAGTTTCCCGCTGATCGAAGTAGGTAAAGAAATACCGGTCAGCCCTAATCCTTTCCCGAAAACCAGGAACGGCGCCAGCAGCGGCGAACCCGCCAGATTGGCCAGGGCGGAAGGCGAGATGGTGCTGGGATCGATGGTTCCGGTGCGGTTCAACTGGTCGATCACGCCTTGTGCGTCCGGCCCCAGGACGCGCCTGATTTCTGAAGGAATATTAAAAACCTGAAAGCTCGTGGGTAAGTCCAAGCCGGCGTCGCGCAGCCGGTCGGTGTCAATCTCATATTCCTTTATCTCAAGCAGCAACTCCGGCTTGGCGTCCATCAGGTTATCCAGCAGGCTGGATGCTGCTTCCACCTGTTCTCTGGGAGCGCGTACCGTAATGGTATTTGTCCCTGGCTGAATGCTGACCAGCTTCATGTCGAAAATATTCCGCATCACATTGACCAGGTCATTCAGGTCCGTCTGCGACGATACATTTCCCACGTAAAAAGTCTGCAGCGCCAGGCGCTCATACTGCTTTCTGGTCTCTACCGTGTCGGTGGCCACAATGGCTTCATGGCTGGCAACCGGCGCCCAGAAAGTTTTTGTCATCTTTCCCGCAAGACTGGTCGCCGTATAGAAGTCAACATTGTCCAGGTCAAAGTGCAGGATACGGCTGTTCAGGTTTTGGTCAAATTGCATGAAGACGCCGAACGCGGTCCCGATCTGCGTATAGATCTGGCGTGTGTCACCCTGCAGATGAAAGCTTTTCTTGCCGGGTGCAGGCTGCAGAGTGATCTGGTCGACTGAAGCCAGCAACTCGAGCACATGTTTATGTTCAGGATCTACGTCTGCAGGAAGCACGTCATGCAGCCTCTGTGCCGCGTAGGCGCTCTGCGGGTCAACGGAAAGGGCGGCACGGAAACGCTGTTGTGCGCCGCTGGTATCGCCAGCGGACGCCAGCCGGTTGCCTGCTTCTATCTGCTCGCCCACAATTTGCTGGCGTAACATCTCGCCCGTTGTAATAAATTCCATGTTCCCGGGCATAAGCTGTTCGGCCTTCACTACCTCCAGCAGGGCATCCTGGGGCTTGCCGGCCCGTTGCAGGTCCAGGGCGCTTTTGAACGCTTTTTCCGCCGACTTTTTGTCCTCTTTGGAAACAGCAGACTTTTGCTTATCCGCGGCCATGCAGACCAGGCAGAGCAACAGCGGCAGAATGGCGAAGATCTTTTTCATCTGGGAACGATCATTGTACCGTCATTAAGAACGATTCACCGCGGGAATATTGCGCGCATTACCTTAGTTTCCGTTTCGAACGGCCAATCAGCCGGTGAAAGCTAATAGATCTGTGCAGCAAGCGAAGCATGCGTCAGGTTCGTGGGCCCTGAGTTCGTCAAAACTGAAAATCCCGGTCGCTATCACGATTACCGGTGTGCCGACGATGCGTGCCGCTTCAATGTCGGCGGGCGTGTCGCCAATAACCGTCACGGCTGCCCGCCCCCCCAGACGCTGGCGGGCAAGGTCAATACCGTGCTGGAAGATGTCTGCCCGGATTTCGCGCGGAAAAGAGAACGAACCGAACGCAAACATCGCCCTGATACCGGCTCTCTCCAGCTTCAGCCAGCCTACGGTCTCAAGGTTTCCCGATGCGGCTCCCAGAAGCTTGCCTTCCGCCTGGAGATGCGTAATCAAGTCAAGAATCGACGGGCAAAGCTCGGGGCGTAGTTGCTCCCGGTTACGCTTCACCTCGCCGCACATCTCAGAGACGATCTTCGGCATGTGTTCATCGATGACTGCGTCGCTCAGACCGGCGCGTTGCAGTACTGCGCGCAAGATCCCAACGTCAGTGTTGCCGTGGACAGGCACGCCCTCAATGCTGGCGTCTATTCCCAGCACTTTGCGGACGGCGTAGTGAAAAGCAAGATAGTGGACAGCGTCGCGGCTGTTGAGCAAGGTGCCGTCGATGTCGAACAGGTAGGCGTCGGCCGCGTCCCAGCGGAATCCGGAACGTACGAAGACTCTTCCAGCGGTATCTGGAGCCAGATCTGACACCTTAAGTTGGATTCAAATGGCGGAGAGCGAAGCTGCCGAGCGCGTTAACGGACCAGCTTTTGTTTATCCAGCATCGGCGGCTTTTCGCTGCGCACCGGCCGGCGTCCGCCATCGCGCAACTGGCGAACGTCCAGCTTCAGCTCAGCAATGGTGCGGCTGAGTGTGTTACGGTGCATGCCTAATTCACGGGCTGCTTTGCATTGGTTTCCCCGGTTCTGCTGCAGGACATTCATGATGAAGCGCTTTTTGAATTCACGCACGGCCTCAGAATAAAGAATGCCGCTGCTGTGCATCTGCGCTACGAGTGCTTCGAGCTGGTCCTTCACAGAGTCTCCTCACTTTCCAGATGCGCCAATCTTCTAATCTTGTCTCGTGTCTATTTGCTGGTCGCTCCCGGACTGGGCCCGCCGCGCAGCTTGATGATCCCGGCCCGGAACTTCTGGCGGACATCGGAAGGCGCCAGCCAGCTTGCGCCGCGTCCCGCCACCAGAAAGTAACCTGCCAGTTGTGAGCCAGACAACTCTTCAGACTCCGGCACAAAAGCTGTGATTGCCATCAATCCGGCGGTCACAATCACCATTCCGCGAATAAAACCAAACGCTGCTCCCAGCGCGCGATCAACTGATCGGAGTCCCGCTTCGTGCACCATCCAGCGGGTTATCCTTGCAATTGCTCCCGCTAACAGGACCACCGACAAAAAAATCGTCAAAAATCCAGCCAAGTCCGCAACAGCCGGTACCTTGACGTATTGCACAAACCATGGGGACAACTTGCCGTAACCCCATGCCGCCAGCAGGTAACCTGCCACCGCGCCGGCCAGGCAGATAATCTCAAAAAAGAAGCCCTGCGCCGCCGCCAGCAGCGCCGAAAACAGCATGATCACGAGAATGATCCAATCCAGCGCGTTCATGCCATTTGGCGGCTCAACCTGCCGGCAACTCTCGCCCTGCAAGAACCTTGTATGCCTGGATGTACTTCTCGCTGGTCTTGCGCGCCACATCTTCCGGCAAAGAGGGAGCAGGGGGTTGCTTGTTCCACTTGATCGCTTCCAGATAGTCGCGAACAAACTGCTTGTCAAAAGATTCCTGCGCCTTGCCCGGCTGATATTTGTCAGCCGGCCAGAAACGCGATGAATCAGGGGTAAGGACTTCATCCGCAAGAATGAGGCCCTGCGATGTATGGCCGAATTCAAACTTGGTATCGGCTATGATGATGCCGAGGCCGGCGGCGTAGTCTGCCGCCTTCTTATAAATCTTTAACGTCAAATCCCGCAGTTTCTCTGCCATGTCTTTTCCCGTGCGCTTGGCCATTTCCTCGAGCGAAATATTTTCATCGTGCCCGCTCAGCGCCTTGGTCGCTGGGGTGAAAATTGGATCCGGCAATTTGTCGGATTCCCTGAGTCCGCTGGGCAGCCGAATGCCACAAACAGCTCCGGTCTGCTGATATTCCTTCCATCCCGATCCTGAGAGGTATCCGCGCGCCACGCATTCAATGTCAATCATTTGCGCTTTATTCACCAGCATGGACCGTCCGCTCAGGTCGTCGCTATATTTCCTGAGCGCCGCGGGGTATTCCTCCACCCTGGCTGTGACCAGGTGGTTCTTCACCACGTCTTTCAGGAAATCAAACCAGAAGAGCGAGAGCTGCGTGAGCACCCGGCCCTTTTCCGGTATGCCTGTAGCCAGAACATAGTCGAACGCCGAGATCCGGTCTGTGGCGACAAACAGGAGTTGCCCATTCAAACTGTAAAGGTCGCGTACCTTGCCGCGAGCGTGGAGCGTGAGCTCCGGGAAATCTGTCTGTAAAAGAATTCGGCTTTGGGCGCTTTGACTTGTCATAGCAGAAATACGCGGGCGAGGTCGTATTCTAGCCTCTCAACTATTTTTGTCAACCGTGGAAATCGCAAAATAAAACGCCCAGGAGAAATGTCTTGCGCGGTAGCCACGGGCGATTTTCACACGTCGTAAAACCCGCATGGATGAAGGGCTTTATCGCATTGATTTTCGTTAGAGTTTGTAGTACCAGTTACTTAAAATTAAACTCGCGCAAAAAATATTTTTTAGAAATGCGAAAAATAGCTGCGGTGATTTCCATAGTGGGTCGATTTGGCGTGCGACCCCTGAATGCCGTTCAGAAAAATCGCTTGACGAAAGTAAAACTCTTTGAAACCGGAAAGAGTCATTCAAACCCGCCTGCTTTTTTTTGTTTCTTTGGGTTGTTATTTCTTTTCGATGAAATCAGGGTCGTATCTCGACCTTGGCCCCCACCGGAACCAACGTCCAGATTTCCTCAATCTCAGCATTGGTGACGGCGATGCATCCATCCGTCCAGTCGCTTTGCCGGTGCAGCGCTCCCAGGTATGCAAACGTCTTGGGCAGACCGTGGATCATGATAGCTCCGCCGGGCCGCACTCGGAGGCTGCGGGCCCTCTGCTGGTCCTCCGCGCTGGGATAGGAAATGTGCAGCGCAAGATGGAACAGGCTGTGCGGGTTTTTGGCATCGATTACGTAGCTGCCTTCGGGCGTTTTATGGTCGCCTTCAATGCGTTTTGGCCCGACCGGCACGGTCCCCAGCGCCACTTTATAAGTTTTGAGGACTCTTCCTCCCGACAAAAGCGTCATGGTTCGCTTGGACTTTTCAATGACGATCTTGTCGGCCTGGACAGTGCTTGCCGCCGCCCCGCAGCACAGTCCGATTATCAGCGAGATCAGGAGATGGAAGCGGCGGTCGCGTATGTGGCTGTATGAGATGGCTAGGCCGACACTGCCCGGGGAATGCCGCTTTCCATGCCGAACTTCACCGAAACGATCTTTGACACGCCGGGCTCCTGCATGGTCACGCCATACATGACCGGGGCAATCGACATCGTCTTTTTGCTATGCGTGATGATGATGAACTGCGTCTGTACCGCCATCTCTTTGATCAGTTCGGTAAAGCGGCCGATATTGGCTTCGTCCAGCGGCGCGTCCACTTCGTCCAGGATGCAGAACGGGCTCGGCTGATACTGGAAAATCCCAACCAGTAAAGACAGCGCGGTCAGGGCTTTCTCTCCGCCGGAGAGCAGCAACACGTTTTGCAATTTCTTACCCGGAGGCGATGCAACCACATCGATCCCGCTTTCTGCGGTGTTCAGTTCGTCCGTCAGACGCATAAAGGCTTGGCCGCCGCCAAACAATTTGCGGAACGTGAACTGGAAGTTCTCATTGATCCGGTCAAAAGCTTCCTGGAATTTTTGCCGTGAGAATTCGTCGATCTCCTTGATGGTGGCCTGGGTGTTCTCGATGGATTCCAGCAGGTCCTTGCGTTGCGTCTCCAGGAACTGGTGGCGCGTCTCGGTCTCTTTGAATTCTTCCAGGGCCATCATGTTCACCGGGCCCATGTTGTCCAGCTTTGTGCGCATCTCGCGGTAGGAATTTTCTTCCACCGTCAGTTGCTCGCCTTCCACTAAAGGAATTTCGGCATTGGCGCGCAGGTCATCAGCGCTGATGCCCAGCTCATTCAGGCACGATTCTGCCATGTGGGCCAGGTCAGATTGCAGCTTTGCCAGCAGTGTCGCGATGCGGCTCTTGCGTTCGCGCGCGGCATCCAACTCAAGGCGCGCGGCTTTCAATTCGTGATCGATTTCTGCAATCCGGGCTCGCACTTGGTCAGACTCGTGTTGCAGCTGCACTCCGGTGGCTTCGGCAGCAGACTTCTCGGCGCTCAGTGCTTCCAAGCGGTCGGCGATTTGGAAATTCTCCGCTTCGCGCTGCACTTTCTCGGCTGCAGCAGAATGGATCTGAGTCTGCAAAGATTCAACCCGCTGCGCAGCCTCTCTGGAAAGAGACTCAATCCGCTCCAAAGCGGATGCCGCTGTCCGGCGGCGTTCTTCCACCACGGCCAGGTGCGCCGCGGCGTGGGAAGCGCTTTGCGCCGTTTCGTCGCGCGCCGTCTTCAAGGAAACCAGCCGCTCTTGCGCTACTTTCATTTCGTCTTCGAGCGCCTGGCGCTTCTGTTCGAGCGCTTCTGCCTGCTCGCGCTTTTCCGCAACCACAAGCTCCTTCTCGTTTCTCTCAGAGCGAGTTCGCTCGATTTCCAGACGATACGTGTTCAGGCGCTGCTCGGTGCGCGCCAGCTCCGATTCCATTTGCTTGAGCGCATGACCTGAGGTCAGCGCCTGCTTTTCCGCTTCACGACGCTCTTCTTCCAGCGTGCTGAGCAGCTTGCCCAGTTCCGTCAGCTCGCGCCCCAGGGTCTGCACCCGTGACTGTTCGTTTTGGATGGCCGCTTCCAGTTCCGAGGCCATCTTCCCAATCTCGCGCAGTTCGCGCTTGAGCGAAAGAGGGCCCTCTTTGCGCTGCTTGCCACCGGTCACGGTCACATTGTGGAAACACTCTCCCGTGGCCGAGAGGAAATAGGCGTCAGGATTTTCCAAAGCCAGGTTGCGCGCGATGTTGGCGTCCGCGGTAATGTAGCCGTCGCGCAGCTTGGGCAGCACGACTTCGAGCGAACGGCCAAAGCCATCAAGAACGCGGATGCAATTCTTTAGCGAGACCAGCTCTTCGTGTCGCTCTGAGGTCGGGGCCGGAGCGTTGCTGGCGGCGAAGGAGAACTTGGCCTGCGCGTCTTCAGGATGGACAAGAAACGTCGCGCGGCCATCAACATCGGACTGCAACAGCCGCATGCCCTCATTGGCCGAATCCCAGGACTTGACTACGACGTAGTTCAACTCGTCGCGCAGAAATTCTTCTACCACGCCTTCGTAGCGCGTCTCGACTTCAAGAAAGTCAGCCAGCACGCCGGCTGGCGTGAAGCCATGTCCCATCGCGTTTGACTGGAACAGCCGCTTCACTGATTCTGTGGAGTAGCCATGCTCGTTGATGACCGATTCAAGGGAACTCTTCTTCCCCAGCGCCGTGGCGTATTCGGCGCGCAAGGTATCAAGGTTGCGCTTGCCTTCTTCTTCCTCTTTGCGCTTGCTTTCGATCAAGCTGCGAATTTCCTGGATACGGGTACCCAGCGCAGTAGCGGTCTGTGTGATCGATTCAAACTCAAAAGCGATCTGTCCGCGCTTGCCGCCGAAACTTTCAATGTCCACCTGCGCTGCAGACGCTTCACGATCCAGTCGCAGAGCTTCGCGCTCCAGGGCGGTCATGTGTTCTTCCGCCTGGATGACCTGGTTGCGCACCTGCGATGCGGAGGACATGGCCTCCATCACGTTCTGGCGGCGCGCTTCTTGCTGCCGCTCAAGGTCGGAAAGCGCCGTGGCCGCGTCCTGCGAAGACTGTTGCGCCACCTGCCATTCATGCTGCGCGGCGGCAACCTCTGACGCCGCCGATTCGGCGAAGCTGCGATTGGTCTGCACTTCCTCGACCAGGGAAAACAACTGAGTCTGCGCACGCTCCAACTCGGCTTGTGCGGCGGCGGAACGCGCGTCCAGTTCCGCGCAGCGCTCCTGGTTCGAGCCACGACGGGAGATAGCACGCTCAGTCTCCACGGCCAGCGCGTTCATCGTTTGGCTGTTGTGCGCAATTTCGCTCTCGATGGCGTATCCCCGCTGCGTGCGTTCTGAAAATTCCGCTTCTTTGGCGCTGACGGCATCAGCATGCCCGCGAATCTCTTCACCAACTGCTTCCAGCGAGTCATTCAGGCCGGTTTCATCACGGCCCATCTGGGCAAACTTGCTGGCCAGCACCACGCGCAGCTTCTCTTTCATCTCATCGCGCAGGCGTGCATAGCGCTCGGCCTTGGAAGCCTGGCGCTTGAGCGAATTCATCTGCCGTGTCACTTCGTCAAAAATGTCATTGATACGGGCCAGGTTGAGCCGCGATTGCTCCAGCCGTGCCTCTGCCAGACGCTTCTTGGTCTTGAACTTGGTGATACCGGCGGCCTCTTCAATGATGGCGCGGCGATCATACGGCTTGCTGCTCAGGATCTGGCCAATGCGTCCCTGCTCAATGATGGCGTACGACTCCGGCCCCAAGCCGGTGCCCATAAAGATGTCCTGGATGTCGCGCAGGCGGCAGAGCTTGCCGTTTAACAGGTATTCGCTCTCACCGGTGCGGAAGAGCCGCCGCGTGACCATGATTTCGCCCTTGGCAAAGGCCAGGGGCTTGAACTTGCGGCGACGAATCTTGAGGACTACGGCACCATTGGTCTGCGCGGCTTGCGCGTCGGGTGCATTGGGCTCGATCGAAGCTGGCTCTGCGGCTGCTTCCGGCGAAGCTTCCTGCGACACATCCGCGATTGCTTCTTCCGCTGCGGCAGTGGCTTGGCCATCCGCCGTCTCGCCTTCCATGCCTTCTTTCCAGTCGAGCGGACCGGGCTGCACTTCGGCGACGTGCGCTTCTGTGGCTTCAGCGGCGGTGGCACGGACAGAAGCCTCGTCCCAGTCATCGTCGGACGGCATGTCGTCCTGAACGTCGATTTCAGGCTGGCCGCTGACCTCGCCTTCGTAAACTTGGGGATCGATCAGCGTAAGCGACACCTCCGCCATGCCGGTGGGCTTGCGGTCACGCGTGCCGGCAAAGATCACGTCTTCCATGCGCACGCCGCGCAGGCTCTTGGCGGACTGCTCTCCCAAGACCCAGGAAATGGAGTCGGAAATATTCGATTTTCCGCAGCCATTGGGGCCCACCACGGCGGCAATGCCTTCACCCGGAAACTTGAGTTCCGTGCGATCACAGAAGGACTTGAATCCAAGGATTTGCAGCTTCTTAAGTTTTAGCAACTTCCTACTCCTTCAGGAATGGCCAATGGTCGCACGACTGTGGCTGGCAGGGTGCGATTTTCGCTTTCGGGCTACCGGCTGGAGTAGCTAACCCGCGTTCCAGTTAGAGTACCCAGAGAGTTAGCCCAGGGTCAAGAGTAAAGCCCACAATATGTTGTGGATAAATGCCCTAGACCACAGGATGTCGCACCCCTTGTGCAGCTATTGGCCAAATTATTCCTGTGAGGGTTCTTGCGAGGTCGGAAGAAACATCAGAGCTGTTCCAACTGTAGCGCGAATGGTGCAACGAAGCAAGAAAATTAAGGCACGAATTGGTACACAGGGTTGTAAGGGACGAAAGGATTAAGGTGAATAGCCGGAATCGCCCGGATTCGTGCGTGATCGCGGGAAGCGGATCTCACCGCGGAGTCGCGGAGACGCGGAGGAAGAGATGGAACGGTTGTCTCGATCCAAGAACATCCAAGAACCATCCTGCGGCGAATGATGGGCTTGGGAGAGTTAAGATTATCGCCAATATATGAAGACTGCGTATGCTGCGTTACTTGCTGTTATTCTCTGTGCCGCTGGTGCGGCGCCAGCTCAAAAGCCGAAGACAGTGGATGAGGCAGTTCAGGTTCTGAAAGCAAAGTGGCTGAAGCCGAAAGACCTCGACTGGATATTGCGGAATCCGAAGGATGAGGTCGTGTCGCGGCTCTACCGCCCGTTCGGCACTGGGGTGCGCAACCAGTTCGGTTTGTGGGGAGATAATGAATCTTTGCGCGACTCGTGTGGCACAAAGGACCCTGAGGGCTGTTCCGTCGTGATCTTCCAGCGATTGTGGGAGTCGGTCCGGGGAGATGCTGATCCGGCGCTCATTCGACAGCTTGATTGCCAGTTTGAGCTCGTGAACATGATTCACGTCAGCATCAAAGGATTTCACCAGGCAACGACCCGCGACATGATCAGACGGCTTCAGTCGCAGATCGACAAACAGCTTTCGACGCTACCGCCTGGCACAACTTCCTGCCAGACCTCGTTGACGTTAGAGGCTGCCGGAAAGCCCGACATGGGCTGCTTCGTGGTAGCACCACACGGCAAGGAAGCAGGTAAGTCAGTGAACGACATGACCCTGGACCAAGCGTTGGGCACGCTAGGTTTTCAGAATTTGTTCCACACAGTTCATAACCCGCCGAAGCTGACGGTTGAGTTCGCACGGAAATGCCAGTTCCCGAATCCATTTCCGTATTAGGGATATCAACCGATCACTATGCTCCCAGTTTCTCAAAGAACCTGATGATGCTCTCAATCCCGCGATAGAAGTTGGGGATGTGGAACTTTTCGTTAGGGGCGTGGAGGTTGTCGTCGGGCAGGCCGAAGCCCATCATCACGCTGGGGATTTTGAGCACGTCCTGGAAATCGGTCACGATAGGAATGGAGCCGCCCGAACGGATAAATACCGTATCTTTCTTAAAGACCTCATGCAGCGCCTGGGTTGCGGCCTTGATGAAAGGATTATTGGTGCCCACCACGCAGGCCGGACCTTTGCTGAAGACTTTGATATTGGTCTCAATCCCTTTGGGCGTGAGCTTCTTTACGTACTTGGTGTACTTCTTCAGAACATCGTCGGGATCCTGGTTCGGCACCAGCCGCATGGAGACTTTGGCAAAGGCGCGGGCGGGAATTACTGTCTTGGCGCCGGGAGCGGTAAAGCCCCCGGGCATGCCGTGGACTTCCAGCGTCGGACGCGCCCATGTGCGATAGAGAACCGAATACCCGGGCTCGCCGGTCAATACTTTCGAGCCAACTTCAGTCTTGCGATAGTGCTCTTCATTGAAAGGCAGGCGCTTCCAGGTCTTCAGTTCATCTTTGCTCGGGGCTTTCATGCCTTTATAAAAACCGGGGATCAGTATCTTGCCTTTGGAGTCTTTTAGCTTGCTGATGATTTCGATCAGCGCGAAGAACGGATTAGGCGCGGCACCGCCGTACATGCCGGAATGCAGATCAGTCTTGGCTCCAACGGCTTCAATTTCCGTATAGACTAGACCGCGCAGCCCGACACACAGCGTGGGAAGGTTGGGCGCGAACAACTCGGTATCGCAGACAAGAGCAAAGTCTGCTTTCAGCTTGGCTTTCTGCGCGCGGACGTAGGCCGCGATCGATTCGCCGCCAACTTCTTCTTCACCTTCGATAATGAACTTCACGTTGAGCGGCAGCTTGCCGCCATTGCCGCGCATCAGAGCTTCCACGGCCTTGATCTCCATCCAGAGCTGGCCTTTATCGTCCACGGCGCCGCGGGCGTAAATGTTCTGGTTGCGCTCGGTGGGCTCAAACGGAGGAGTCAGCCATTCATTGAGTGGGTCGGGCGGCTGGACGTCATAGTGGGCATAGCAGAGAACCGTTGGCTTGCCCGGCGCATGCAGCCAATCGCCATAAACCAGCGGATGGTTCTTGGTGGGAATCACATCGACGTTTTCCAGGCCGATACGGCGCATCTCGTCGGCCACGAACATGGCGGCGCGGCGGACGTCTTCTTTGTGCTCCGGAGCGGTGCTCACGCTGGGAATGCGGAGCAGGTCTTTCAACTCGCCCAAAAATTTCTGCTGGTTCTCTCTGGCATAACTGACTGCGGATGAAGCCATAGGGTCCTCCAGGGACATGAAATGAACCGATAAGTATATCTTGTTGCAGCCGGACGCTCCGGTAGGTTACAACCCAAATTGTGAGAAGCTCATATTGGACGGTCGCAGCTGGCGCTGCACTTGCGCTACCCGCATATTGCGGACTGATGTTGGACGGAGTTCCCACGCTTCGGTGTCCACTTCCGACAATCACAATTATTCCCGCATTCTTTTTATCGTCGAGCCAGCTGATTTGGGCTGCGGTATTTGTACCTACGGTTCTTTTCTTTCTGTGGAATCCCGGCCTTTTTCGGGGTCATACAGAAGTCCCGAAACGCTCATGGATATTGCTAGCCGTGCTGACGGTTTTGAGTGCTATTTATTTTGTCGGCAGTTGGAGTTATGGCTTGCAGTATCAGGGAGCAAGATTTACCTACGGTGTTTGCGCATTGAATGCGGGATGGCTGGTACTTCTGTGGACGACTTTTATGTGGAGAGGGAACAAACCGTCATTCATCAATAATCTGATTGTGCATTGGCTTCTGTTTGCATGGCTTGGCTGGTACGCGTTTCCTTATCTTGGGGAACTACCTTGATGCAGTGCAATCCCTAGAATGATTATTCCAGGCCGGTAGATTGGCGGGCCCGGAACTCTTGCACTCGTCGCTGCATCTGCTTTTCCAACCCTTCCGGAACTGGTTCGGATCGAAATGACTGGCGCAAGATTTCGTGCATGACTTCGAGCTCACACCACTCAGGATGGTCGCGTCGGATTTTTTGCTTTCTGATCTGGCGGTCAAACTCGCTGATTTCCAGACTGAGCAGGATTTTTTGCTCCCCGGTCATGAAAGACTGCACGAGGAAAGCGCCATCCCTGTCACGATTGTCGTTGATAGCCATAGTCAGAATGTTACCACCGCACCCTCTATAATAGATGCGTGAGTTCTGACTTTACTCTTCGCAAAATGGCCGACGCCGATTTTCCCACGCGCTGGGGCCACTTCCGCATTATGGGCTTTGAAGGCCATTTCGGCGGAGCTTCGGGAGCCTCTGGTTCGGCGACGGACGACCGCCGCAAGGAAGAGGCCGTGGCCCTGGTATTGGGCGATATCCACGCCGCGCCGCCGCTGGTGCGGATCCACTCGCAGTGTCTTACCGGAGACGTCTTCGGCTCTTTGCGCTGCGATTGCCGCCAGCAGTTGGAAATGGCCTTGTCGATGATCGCGCAGGCTGGCGCGGGCGTCCTGCTCTATGAGATGCAGGAAGGACGCGGCATCGGGTTGATGGCCAAGCTCCAAGCTTATGGTTTGCAAGACCAGGGGCTCGATACCGTGCAGGCGAATGAGGAACTGGGCTTCAAGGCCGATCATCGCGAGTTCCAGCTACCGGCAGAAGTGCTGAAAGCCCTGGGACTGAAGCAGGTCAAGCTGCTTTCCAACAATCCCCAGAAGGTTGCTGCGCTGGAATCCGCTGGGATTGAAGTAGTGGAGCGCGTGCCGTGCGAAGTGGAAGCACACGCCGCTTCAGAACGGTATCTGAATACCAAGAAAGAAAAGTTGGGTCACTTGTTCACCGACAGATAACGGTCAGCAGCCGGCCACACCATTTACCGCAAAGGGCGCGAAGAACGCAAAGGAAGAAGGAATTCTGAATTTCCAAAGTTCTTTGCGACCGTCGCGTACGTTGCGGTTAAGTTTTCTGAGTGCTAAAGGCGGAGTGCTACCGCACCATCCTCATCAATTCTTTCTTCTTTGCCGATGGCAAATCCATCAAAGCCGATTTCACCAGTGCGCGGTAGACTTCGCGGGCGCCGGGCACGCGCTGCAACTCTTTTAAGTGGCGAAGCACGGTATTCAGGTCACCGCGCTTAATGGGCCCGCTAAAAGCCGCAGCAGCGCCGCGCTCCAGGTAGTTCTTAAGAGTCTGCCGCAAGATCGGCCCCATTACGCGGCGGGTCTGGCTGGCGCTAAGCCCCGCGCCGCGGCCAACGCGTTCTGCGGTAACCAATGTGGCGACAATCAGCGGTGAAGAAAACGATCCCAGCGCGTGGTAGAGCGGCTTAGCCGCTTTCTTGATGGCAAAACTTTCCGCGCCCAGATCACGGACGATCCTGCGCGCTACCAGCACAGCGCGACTGTCACCTTCTACGGCAAAAGGCACCTCATCCATGTTGGTTGTTGCGCCAGGCACAAAGGTCATCATGGGGTGAAGGGAAGCCGTGTTTGCGCCTTTTCTCTTCAGGGGTATCAGGACGTTGCTACTCAATGCGCCGCTGGAATGAAACACGATCTTGCCGGACCATCCCGGTTTGCGCGCCAGTAGCTTTGCGGTTTCAGCAAGTGCGTCGTCCGTGTGGCAGATCCAAAGGATGTCTGAATCCGGTCCCGCCTCATGCAGTGACCGCGTGCGAGCGCCCAGCCTTCCAGCGAGCATCGCAGCGCGGCGCCGTGAAGAGGCTGTCTCCCGCGCAGCGACAAAATCGATTTTATAGCCTGCGGCTTTCAGAGCAGGACCAAGCGCCTGAGCAAGATTGCCTGCGCCAATCAGGGTGATCGTCGGTTTGTCCGCGTGTCTGCGTGACATTCAACGCGAGAATACCAGAAGCCAAGGCAAAACACCTTTGAAACGCAGAGGACCAGAGGTAGCGGAGGAAAGCTTTTAAAATCGAACGTTGCCTCTCGAATCTAACCTCTTGTTTTCGAACGAGCCAGGGTCTGCAAATATCTTGCGGGATTCTTGGCTTCCTCCTTTACCTCTTTTCCTCCGTGTTGCAAAGGTTTTGGTTTTTGCAGTTCAAGAC